>DATCPI010000001.1:0-19138 GCA_036570165.1 Candidatus Dormiibacterota bacterium
TGGGAGTTTGGGCGGACCCGCGTGATAGCGCCCACCATTGAGTTCGGACATACGGTCCAGACCCTGGTCAACGGCATCGTCGAAGGTGGAATGGTCGTCGACGGCCTATGGGAATACTCGCCAGGTGAGCCCGACCTCAAAGCCAACCCTGGGAGCGACGGCCATCTAGAAACGCTCTTCCCTGCCTTTATCGAAATTCGAGCGCGAAAGCTCTAGGACCCCCGCCTCACGCGGCACATAGATAGAAGGGAAAGCTTGACTTGCGAACATCTGTTCGCTATGGTCTGTGTGCCTCCACTTCTCCCCTGCGTCTTCTTTTCCGAGGCGGCCAAAGATGCAGGAAATGCCACTTGATGTTGCGATCAACTCGATTTGGGTCCGGTTCGGCAGCCAGGCGCTGACGAGGGCGGCGGAGCTGCCGCCCCCGCAGCCCTGGCCCAGCCGAACTCCGATCGACCGCCTGACCGGGATCGGCGGGCTGCCGCGCGGCCGGCTCACCCTTTTGACCGGGAGCGGAACGTGCGGCAAGTTCACTCTCGCTCTTCTGCTGCTAGCGGGCGCGACCCGCGAGTTCGCTCACGCGATGGTGATCGACACCAACTCAGGTTTCGATCCCTGGGCCTTGCTTCCCTTCTATCCCGAGCTGAGCGCGCTGACCGTGGTCCGCGCGCCAGCTCCTGAAATCGCCGGCGAGGCGATGGCCGCGCTGGCCAAGGCTGGGGCAGGTTTCATCCTTTTAATGGGAGAGGTCCCGGAGCACTGGCTGGGACCGCTGGAGTCGGGGGCGAACCGTTCGGGCACGGTGCTGGTGGGTGTGGTGGACGCACCCGGACGCGCCTTCGCCCACGCCTCGAGCCTCAGCGTCGGTCTTTCTCGGACCGATTGGATCTGGGAACGTGGGCAGCTCGTCGGGCTTCGCGCCTCCGCCCGCTGCATGAAAAATCGCGTGGCTCCTCCGCTTGGAGAAACCGAGCTGGAGATCCGCTACCCGCTGGGCGCGAGGCAGCTGTTCGATCACCAGGTCCACGTCACCGATGTTTCATCACTTCAAGTGGAAGAGCTCGAGTGCGCGTCTGCTGTGGTCTGAGCAACCACCTCGAGCTCGCCCGGCGCCCGGACCTGTACGGAAATCCCGTCGTGGTCGGACATTGGGAAGAGCACGTGGTCGCTCTCTCCGAGGAGGCGATGCCATTTGGTGTGATGCCAGGGATGGCGCTGCGCCAGGCCGAGCATCTCTGCCCGCAAGCAACCTTTCTTCTACCGGATCCCGAAGCCGCTGCGCACCTGCGAGAGCTGATCTCCTCCGCGCTGTACGACCTCGCGCCGACGGTCGAGGTCCGCGTCGAAGGCATCGCGTGGCTGGACGTGAGCGGCGTCCCCAAGCCAGGCGAATCGATCCGCGAAACTCGACGCCGGTTGAAGACGGCGATCGGACGCGAACCGCGGCTCGGCCTGGCGCCCGGCCCTTTCTCCGCGCGGCTCGCGGCGGCGCGCGCGCGACCCGGCCGCCTCGTGCAGGTCGCCAAGGCGAGCGCATTCCTCGCTCCGCTTTCTCCTCATGAGCTCCCGCTCGACGCCGAGCAGCTGGAACGCCTCGACCTTCTCGGTCTTCGCACGCTGGGCGCCGTGGCGGCGATGGGCCAGCGCGAGCTGGAGAGCCAGCTCGGCCGCGCTGGACGTCATGCGGTTTTGCTCGCGCGAGGCCTCGAGCCCGACGAGCTCACGCCGTGGCGCCCACCTCTTTTCACCAGCGCACACCGGCAGTTCGAACCACCGGTCGAGGACCGCGAGGCGCTGCTGTTCGTTTCGCGCGCGCTGTGCGGCGACCTCGCCGAGGAGCTCGGCCTGCGAGGGGCGGGCGCCAAGAGCATCCGCGTGCGCCTCTTTTTCGAAGATGGTTCCCAGGAGCGGCGCGACTCTGTCGTGCGCCATCCACTGAGCAGCGCAGCCGAGCTGTTCGGGCTCATCGGCTCGTGGATCAAAGAGTGGCAGCCGCACGCTCCGATCACCGAGCTTTGGATCGAGCTGCCTGTGCTCGAAGGCGCGGGGCGGCGGCAGCTGCGGCTGTGGGCGGGCGGGGACGGAAACGGAGAAGAAGTGGCCGCCGCCCTCGAGCGCTTGCAGGAACGTCATGGCGACGAGGTGGTGCACAAACCTCGTCCCGCGTTGCTCTCCTCCCCTCTCCCCGCGCAGCGCTTCGCGTGATGCGGGTATCGAATGCCACGAGTGCCGGCTCCCGCGGGGAAAACAACCCCCATAGGGCGTCTCAAGATCTCGGAGATAGGGGATTCTCATGACCCGCCTGCTGTCGCCTCCCGCCGCGGTCGAGGTCACACTGAGTGACGGGGGCACGCCGGCCTTCATCTCCGGCGCCTTCAGCGGGTCGGTCGATCCGATCGCTCGCTGGAAGGTTGAGACCGAGTGGTGGAAGCAGCCGGTGGTCCGCGAGTACTGGAAGGCGCTGCTCAACAACAACCTTCTGTGCGAGCTCTACCACGACCTCCACGAGGACAAGTGGTTCGTGGAGCGGGTCTATGACTGAGGAGTCAGATGGGCGACTGTGTGCCAGAAAAAGAAATGGCCCCGTCGGCTCGCCTCGCTGGTTCCGGCGCCTGCCTTGCGGCTGGTGCCAAATCCCTCGCACGTTTCCTTCGGGGCCGTCACCAACGGTAGCGCGCGCTTCGAAGGGATGGCAATCCCCAATTTTTGTTGCCAGGCTACGTAGTGTAGGTGCGCACCTGGAAGAGGTTGCGGAACCAGCCAGAAAGGCTCTGCCGGCGCGAGCTCGGTTGGCGAACAGGCGATTCTGGTGCGGGCAGGCCCTCCTGGTGAAGGACCTCGTTGCACAGCTCGACGCACTGGTCGCAGATAAAGACGCCGGGGCCGGCGACGAGCTTTCGGACCTGGTCCCGGCGCTTACCGCAAAAGTTGCATCGCTCTTCTACCCTGGCCATGCCAGGAGAATACGTCTGCAACAGCGGTCGTGAACCCATATGTCGAGCTGCACTGCCACTCCAACTTCTCGTTCCTGGACGGTGGCTCTCATCCCGCCGAGCTGGCGATGCGCGCGACCGAGCTCGAGATGCCGGCGCTCGCGATCACCGACCGCGGCGGGGTCTACGGGGCGGTGCGATTCCTGCAGGCCTGTCGCAAGCTCGGCGTGAAGCCGATCATCGGCACCGCCTTGGAGGTCGAAGGCGAAGAGGTCGTCATCATCGCGCGCGATCTTAACGGTTACTCCAATCTCTGCCGGCTCCTGAGCTATGCGCACGCGGACCAACCGAAGGGTGAGGCGCGCGCGACCATTGCGAAGGTCGCTGAGCACCGCGGCGATCTCTTCTACCTCAGCGCGACCGACGACGAGAGGCGGCTGCGTCAGCTGCAGGAGGCGCTGGGCCGGGAGAACGTCTTCAGCGAGCTGCACCATCACCTTTGCCCTGAGGACGAGTGGGTGCTCGAAGGCCGCGCGGCGATGGCGAAACGATGCGGGGCAACTCTTGTCGCGACCAACGAGGTGCACTATCACGTCCCCGAGCGACGGCGGCTGCATGACGTGCTGGTCGCCATCCGCCATCGCGCCACGCTAGAGACGGCGCGGCAGCATCTCTTCCCCAACTCCGAGCACCACCTGAAGGGCGGGGCGGATATGCAGCATCTCTTCAAGGGGCATGCCGAAGCGCTGGCCACGCCGTGGGAAATCGCGCAGCAATGCGACGTGGATCTCAATTTCCGCAAGGTGCGCTTTCCCGGCTACCCGGTGCCCAACGGCGAAACGCCCTTCTCGTTCCTCTACAAGCTGTGCTTCGAAGGCGTGCGCGACCGCTATCGCCCGATCACGCCCGAGGTCGCGCGCCGCTTGCAGCGTGAGCTGGAGGTGATCGAGAAGACTGGGCTCGCCGAGTTCCTCCTCATCAACTGGGACCTGATGCGGTTCGCGCGCGAGCATGGAGTCCCGGGCCAGGGACGCGGGTCCGCCGCCGACTCGATCGTCGCTTACGTGCTCGGCATCACCAGGGTCGACCCCATCGAGCACAACCTGCTGTTCGAGCGCTTCCTGCACGAGGAGATGACGAGCACGCCGGACATCGACATCGACTTCTCCACGGAGCACCGTGAGCAGGTGATCCAGTACGTCTACGACAAGTACGGTTGGGAGCGGACCGGGATGGTGTGCAACGTCGTTACCTTCCAGCCGCGGATGGCGATCCGCCAGGTGGGAAAGGCGTTGGGTTTCTCGGCCGAGCTGCTCGACCGGCTGGCGAAGGGCGTGGACCGATGGTTCACCGAGGACGTCGCCGACTCCATGCTCGACGCGGTGCCGCCGCCCGAGATGCGGCCGCAAAGCTGGCAGCAGTTCCTGGAGCTGTGCCGCGAGATCATCGAATTTCCACGCCACCTTTCGATCCACAACGGCGGCATGCTCGTCACCGGAGAGCCGCTGGTCGAGATCGCGCCGGTCGAGCCCGCGACCATGGAAGGCCGTCGCGTCGTCCAGTTCAACAAGGACGACGTCGAGGACCTCGGGCTGATCAAGATGGACATGCTCGGCCTGCGCACGCTGTCCGTGGTAGCCGAAGCGCTGGAGCTGATCAAGGACAAGACCGGGGCGCGCCCCGACCTCGACCAGCTGCCGCTGAACGACCCGGCGGTCTTAAAGATGTGCAGCGAGGCGGACACGATCGGAGTCTTCCAGATCGAGTCACGCGCGCAGATGCAGACTCTCCCCCGCACGAGCCCGCAGAGCTTCAATGACCTCGTGGTCGAGGTGGCGATCATCCGGCCGGGGCCGATCCAGGGCAACGCAGTCCACCCCTACATCCGTCGCAAGCAGGGCCGCGAGCCGGTCACTTACGCGCACCCGCTGCTCGAGCCGATTCTCAAGGACACGCTGGGCGTGATCCTTTACCAGGAGCAGATCATCGAGATCGCGATGTATGTCGCGGGCATGGCGCCGAGCAAGGCGGATGGGTTCAGGCGCGCGATGACCCGCCATCTCAATCGAGTCGAGATGTCGTCGCTGGAGGGGGACTTCATCAGCGGCTGTCTCTCCAACGATGTGCCTCGCGAGGTCGCGGACCAGCTCTTCAACGCGGTGCAGGGCTTCGCGGTGTACGGCTTCTGCCGCTCACACGCTGCCGCGTTCGCCCGGACTTCTTACGAGACCGCGTGGCTGAAGCTCAACCACCCGGTCGAGTTTGGCTGCGGCCTGCTCAACAACCAGCCGATGGGCTTTTACCACCCGAGCGTTCTGGTCGAGGACCTGAAGCGCCACGGCGTCACGGTGCTGCCGGTCGACGTCAACCGCTCGGACGTGCGATGCCTGCCCGAACCCCTGGCCCCCGCCTCCCCGAAGGCACACCTCTCCGAGGGCCCTCCCTCCTCCACCAGGCCGCCCCTCCCCCGCCGGCCAACCGATCTCAGCGTATCCAGCATGTCAACCGAGCCTGTTAAGACCATCACGCACGCCATGCGGATCGGCTTCAACTACGTGCGTGACCTCGGCGAGGAAGGCCGCCAGGCGATCGTCGCCGAGCGCGCCCATCGCCCCTACACGTCCTTCGACGATTTCCTCCACCGGCTTCGCGGCGCCCCCGTCGGCCCTCGCGCGGTCCGCAACCTCGTCATGGTCGGTGCCTTCGACGCGCTCGGCCAGCCGCGCCGCGAGCTCCTTTGGGGCTGGCAGGAGAGATGGCACGGTCACGGCCTGCGCCGCGGCATCGAAAAACAATCCGAGCTCCACCTCAACGGCACCGCCCCCGCCCTCCCCTCCATCGACGAATTCGACCAAAACCAGCTCGAGTACCGGATCTCGGACCTCTCCACCGGCCACCATCTCATCCACTTCTGCCGCGAACGCCTGCAGAAGCTCGGCGCGATCGAGAGCAACAAGCTCCCTTCGATTCCAAACCACCAGCAGGTCAGAGTTGCCGGACTCGTCATCACCCGCCAGGCGCCCTCGACCGCCAAGAAGATCCGCTTCTTCACGCTGGAGGACGAGTTCGGCCAGGTCAACGTGACGATCAAACCCGACGTCTACGACCGCTACCGCCAGGTCGCCAACCGCCAGCCGATCCTCGTCATCGACGGCGTGATGCAGCGCCAGGACGGCGTCTATTCCGTACTTGCCAGCCACATCGAGGCACTCCAGGGCGTGCCCAGACCAACCCAGCGATCCCACGATTACCGCTAAGTCCAAGATTTGGGGTCATGTCACAAGACCATTGGGAGAAAGAAGCCACCAACTGGGCCGCATGGGCCCGGCGTCCCGACTTCGACGCCTACTGGAAATATGCCCCGACATTCTTTGACCTCGTGCCCGCGCCCGGCCTAAAGACCCTTGAAGTCGGCTGTGGCGAGGGACGCGTATGCCGAGATCTCACCTCCCGCGGCCATCGGGTCACGGGCGTCGATGCTTCCCCGACTCTCATCAAGCTTGCCTACGATGCCGACAAAGACAGTTCGTACCTGAGGGCCGAAGCCGCCGCGCTTCCGTTCCAGGACAAGACATTTGACGTCGTGGTCTTCTACAACTCGCTGATGGACATCGACGATATGCAAGGGAGCCTGCGCGAGGCCTCCCGTGTCCTCCAGGCGGGCGGCAAGTTGTGCGCCTGCATCACGCACCCGATCGCCGACGCAGGTAGTTTCGAGTCTCGCGCTGGAGACGCCCCCTTTGTCATCAAGGGTTCCTATCTCGGAGGCAGACGGCCGTTCGAGATCGAGATTGAGCGAGATGGCTTACGGATGCACTTCAAGGGATGGGCTTCGCCGCTCGAGGACTACTTTGCCGCGATGCAGGCGGCGGGTTTCGCTGTCGAAACATTGCGAGAGCCGGCTGAGCCATCGATGAAAGACGCGAGTGAAAACCGCTGGCGGCGGATCCCTATTTTCCTGATGTGGCGCGCGGTCAAGCTTGGAACGGCCAGCCCGTAGAGCCCCCAAACCTTACTTTCTGTAGCCAGTCATGGGTCTTTTGAGCCAAGCTATGCACTCAGGACCAATACGGCGCCACTGAAAGGCGCTGAACGCAGCAGCCCCAAAGGAAGGATTCATGTCGATCGGCAGAGAAATCGAAGACATCGCCCGTGACCTGGTCAAGCACCAGCACGACCACCCCCCGGTCCGCGACCTCAACCGTGAAGTCGAGCGCCGCCTCACTCTCGCCGATCGCATTGCCGACGATTTCGCTCGCCTCCTGGGAAGCTGGGTCTTCATCCTCGCCCAGGCCGGCATCATGGTCCTGTGGGTCGGCCTCAACGCCCTCAACCTGATCCATCCCTGGGACCGCTATCCGTTCTTCTTCCTCAACTTCATCCTCACCCTCGAAGCGGCGATCTGGGTCTCAGTCGTGTTGATGGCGCTCAACCGGCAGGCCGACCGCGATCGCCTGCGCGCCCAGAACGACTACGAGGTCAACGTCAAGACCGAAGAGGAGATCAAGGCGCTGATGAACCACCTCATGCACCAGGACGAGATCCTGCTGCAGATCGTCAACCGCCTCGACCGCACCGACCGCGAGATGAAGCGGATCGCCCGGCACCTCGAGCAGGTGATCGAGACGGGCACCAACCCGCCGGCGCCGCGGCCTGCTGAAAAGTCTGAGCGCCCGCCGATGATCCTCCCCGCCCCGTAGTAGCGCCTCCGGGAAACCGCTGGCCAATGCATCGGCCTAGTCGGCCGGGCTTCGCTGATGCCTGCGTCGCCTCCTGCGCGCGCTCGGTCATGCATCTGTGCGATGCGTTCCCCTCGCGTGCTCGTCGGCTCCTTGGCACCGGCCGCCGAGGCCGCGCCTTGACCAGCTAATTCCCGGACGCGCTACTTAGCGCACGACCCGGTAAACCGCGTACCCCTCCTTGTCGTAGACGAGCGTGCCGTGCTCGTCCCAGAACGCGCGGCTCGCGCCGCGCGGAAGCTCCTGCGGCCCGATCATCACGTAGTCGACCCCGTACTTGCGCACGAGATCGGGGGCCGAAGGATCGCCATCGAGGATTCGCTTCAAGTCCGCGCCCTTCGCCACATAATCCGGCAGCCCGTACGTCCACAGCCAGCCGGGATAACCGATGAGGGCACGCCTTCCGGCCAGTGTCGGGATCGGGCTGTTGTGCTCGTCGGCGACTGCGAACACTGCGGTTGCGTTCGTGTGCCCGCGAACCCATTCCGCCACCTGCAGCCCCCCCGCGTCGGTGAACTGAACGGAGCTGACGCTGTAGTCCGACGCACGCGCCAGATCCAGGGCGCCAGACAGTCCGAGCAGCACCAGCAGCGCTGAGGCAGCGATCGCCATGCCCGTCCCGCGCTGAAACATTCGCGCCAGCACGCCTCCCACCACGATGCTGCCCAGCAGGGCCCAGAAGATGAAGAACTTCGTGTTGTCCCAGTCCCACGGCTGCAGGAGGATGACGTTGGGCACGAGGAACCACAGCCACATCGGCGTGAACCAATTCACAAACCCGGTCGGGATCCACTGGCGCAGCAAGTGCCCGGTCAGGAGCAGCGGGATGAACACCGAGGTGTTCTTGATCCAGAACCACACGAAGTCCCGGCCGATCCAGATCACGCCGTCGCGCTGCCAATCCAACGACGACAGCCAACCGAGCTCGATGCAGTAGCCACCGAGATGCGGGCCGTCCCCGCACACGCTCGTGTTGGCCGCCGGCCACATCCATAAGAGGATCGGGATGCCGATCAACAGCGCCGGGATGAAAAACGCGAGCCACTGGGCCCGCCGGCTGAACAACAGAGCCCAGAACAGAGCAAGGACGACCACGGTGCCGTATGCGTGCACGTGGTACAGGGGCAGGATTCCGGCCACCACGCCGCAGAACAGGAACGGCTGTCCTTTGGCATCGCTCCGCACCGCGAGCCAGAGGACGACCAGCAGGACGAGCGCGAGGCTGAATCCGAACAACGTGGAACGCTGCGGCACGAGGTACGCCAGCACCGGGTTCAGCCACTGGAAGTTCAGGTCGCGGTTGAGCGTGTACTCGCGGGGCAGGTGCAGCAGGACGCCGAGCCCACCGTGCTGGATGGAGGCGATCAGCTGGTAGAACCCGAGGCCGCCGCTCAGCAGGAACACGAAGACCGCGATCACCGCGGCGGCCCGGCCGCCAGCGAACCGCTGGGCAGCCAGGTAGAGCACCGCGGGAAACGTAAGACCAAGCAGGCCGCTCGTCATCACGAGTGAATCCGTGAGGCGCGCCCCGAGCGGAACGAGGTTTGCGGCGAAGAAATCGCTCATGAACGGGTAGCCGAGACGATGTCCTGGATCGATTGGATACTCAGGCGGGAAGTTGTGGCCGTACGCGAACGACCCCGCGAAGCTCAGGTGCGCCGCCCAGTCGCCCCAGATGTTCACGTAACCGGCGAACAGGCCACCGGGCGTGTACACGTAGGCTTGGTGAAGGAAGTACACGGTCCACGCGCCGCAAACCACCAGCACCGCCGCCGCCGGCCACGGATGGCCCGGCGCACGAGGCGACGCCAGCCATCGTGTCCGCGCAGCCGCGAGGTCCGCACGTACCTGACTCTTGTGCGTGGCGACGGACGCGGCCGCGATGAGCAGCACGATGCCCAACGCCAGCAGGACCGTCACCACCGTGACGTCCCTGACCACCAGTGAGATCAACAGGCTCGTCCCGGCCACGGCGGTCGCGCCGATCACAGCGCCGAACGCGATTCGCTCCTCGACCGACAGGGCAAGGCCGATGAGATACGTGAGGCCGTACCCGGCCGCCACGCACGCCGCGAGGAAAATTGCCGGCGCTAGTTCCAACAGAAAAGGTTCGGCTGGTCAGGCCGCAGGTCGGTGCGGCAGTTGACGAGCCAGGTCTTCGGGCCCCACGGAGGAGTGTCCTGACCAAGGAAGTACGCGGCACCCGAGATGGGAAGCCCGGTCCACACCGGGTAGAAGTAGAAGAAGAACACCACCGCCAGCGACAGATGGTTGAACACGAGAAGCCGGCGCCCCTGCGGTCGCAGCTGCTCCGCCACCTGCGTCAGCACGAAAGCAAGGGCGAGGATCATGAAGATGAGCCCGCCGAACATGTGGTACATGAAAATCACGCGGCTGATCTCCGACCACGGCAGCCACTGCGTGATGAATCCAAGCAGGATGACCGTGGCGGGAAAGCTTCGGTACCGGACGATGAAGTACGGCAGCGACGCAACGCAGGGCAGGCTCGTCCACCATATCCACGGGTTGCCGAGATTCGACATGCGCGAGATGAGGGCCTCGCCGGTCCAGTGGTCGATGCCAAGGTTCGTGTACTCGGCGTAGTAAAGCACCGGCCGCGCGAGAAGCGGCCACGACCACCACGGCGACCCGTAGGGGTGCGTCGCATTCAGATGAGCGTGGTAATCGAAGGACGCTTTCTGGTACGCGATCAGATCCGCCAGGTTCTGGAACTGGCCGCGCGCGAAGAACGGATACCACGACGCGACATAGATGGCGACCGGGATCACCACCAGCGCCACGACCGCGATCACCAGATACGTCGGCCACCAGGCGCCCCCCGGGATCGTGGATCCCTCTCCTCTCCCCCACGACCAGAACGGATTGCCGGGCGCTCGGATGTGGACGTCCACGTTGTGGCGGATGGCTCTGACGATCATCAGGAAGACGATGCTCGCCAGCGCGGCGAGCACGATCCACTTCGATGCGATCCCGATCCCCAACACGACTCCGAGCGCGACGAGTGACACCAGTGACGACCTCTGGGTGCGGCTCTGGATGTGGAAAAGGTAGAGGAAGTACGCCAGCAGGATGAAGAAGACCGGGAAGATGTCGATCATGCCGATCCTCGACTGGATGAAGAACATCCCGTCGAAGCAGGCGAATGTGGCGGCCGAGATCGCGAACAGACGGTTCGGCCACAGTCGGCGCGCGAACAGGTACATCATCGGTATGCACAGCGTTCCGAAGATGCACGCGGCGATGCGCCACCCGAAGGTGTTGAACCCAAGGTCGATGTAATCGCCCGTGGCGCCCTGGAAGTGGGCCCGGTACCAACCGTATCCCCACATGCCGGCGCCGATGAAGAGTTTTGCGAGCGGGGGCTCCGGGTCGAAATAGGGGCAATAGATGCTGTGGGGAGTGCACCGCGTGTTCTTGAAGTCGGTGTGCGCGTCAACCGGGAAGTAGATCTCGTCGAAGACCTGGCCGTTCGGTGGCGACAGCACCTTGTTCTGGTCGGGATAACCGCGGTTGAACGGATACGTGAGACCGCAGAGCGTGCCCGGGTCTCCCTGCGGGTTGATCGGAGTGTTCTGCACGCAGTCGGTGATCGCCGGGCCCTGGAACGGATGGACGAAGAAGTCGGGCATGATCGGGCTGAAGAAGCGCAGGACGAACGCGACCGCAGTCAGCACGAGCAGCGCGATCAGGTCCCAGCGGTCGAAATAGCTCCTCTCGCGTGGGACCTGTGTGAGTTGGATTGGTTCCAGCTGGTAGGCGGTTGGCCCTTTCACCGCCGCCGTTTGTGGCGCTTCTTGCCACCCTGGTTCTGTCCCAGGCGGTACGGCAAGCGCGAACCGATCTCCCACGCGACAGCGTCGGCGTCGCTCAGCGGGAGGGCGATGGTGTCTTCGTACATCATCCGCGAGCCCAGTCGCTTTTTGATGACCTCGAGCTCCTCGTCCGCCCCGCGCACGCGAATGAACAGCGCGGGCTTTTCAATGAGCGGTTTCATCATCGGCGCGACCATCCTGCTGCGACGGTCCTGGAAGGCGACCTTGAGCGGCTGCACCTTCACGCCGCGGATCTTGTCGTATTCGATGAGCACGCTCGAGCGCAGGGTGGAAACCTTCACCCCTCCCTCCAGCGCCTCCACGTAGCTGCGCCGCTTGTAGAGAAGGAATGCCCCTCCCAGCAGGAGACCGCTCGGGATGTAGAGGAGCCAGATCACGTTGGCGCTCTTTGCGATCTGGCCCTGGTAGACCAGAATTACCGTCATCACGATCCCGACTGCGACCAGAAAGCCTGCGAAAAAGCGCTGCTGACGCCACAGCTGGTCGGCATAGAGGATCGGCTGCCGCAGGCGTCCGGATGGCGTCTCGGTGCTCAAGGTCATTGATTATCGGGTCTTCACGGATTGGGTTTCGCCCAGCCTCGACTTCTCTCCACAGCCTCGCGCCACCGCGACTGGAGGGAATCGGCCTGGTCTCTCGACATCGTCGGCTCGAAATCCCTGTCGAGCTTCCACAGGCCCTTCAGGTCGGCGTCGTTCCACAATCGGGCGCCGAGGCCGGCGAGAAAAGCAGCGCCCAACGCAGTGGTTTCCGTCTGGCGCGGCCGGCGGACGGGAATGCCGAGGAGGTCGGCCTGGAACTGGCACAACACGTCCATCACGGCCGCCCCGCCGTCGACGCGCAGCTCGCGCAGGCGCGTGCCCATGTCGCGCTCCATCGCCTCGACGACGTCGCGGGTCTGATAGGCCATCGACTCGACGGCTGCCCTCACCAGCTGGGCACGGCCGCTTCCGCGCGTGAGCCCGACGATGGTGCCGCGGGCGTACGCATCCCAGTGCGGAGCGCCGAGGCCGACGAATGCCGGCACCATGAACACGCCGCCGCTGTCCGGCACGGACGAAGCAATCGGTCCCGCCTCGCTTGCGCTGGCGATGATGCCGAGACCGTCGCGCAACCACTGCAGCGCCGCTCCGGTGATGAAGATCGCGCCCTCGAGCGCATAGCTCAAGCGGCCGGCACGCCGCCACGCGACGGTGGTCAGCATGCCGGACTTCGACGCCACGCGATCCGGTCCCGTCTGCATGAGCACGAACGACCCGGTCCCATAGGTGTTCTTCGCCATGCCGGAAGTTGTGCAGGCCTGGCCGAAGAGGGCGGCCTGCTGGTCGCCGGCGATGCCGCTGATCGGTGCCGCGATGCCTCCGAACGTGCCGGGGTCGGTCGCCGAGATCTCGCCCGACGAATCCACGACGCGGGGTAGGTTTGCTGTTCCCACACCGAAGAGCTCGGCCATCTCCTGGCTCCACTCGCCTTTTTGGATGTCGAAGAGCGAGGTGCGCGATGCGTTCGATGCGTCGGTGACGTGGTCGCGACCGGCTGTCAGACGGGCCACGAGCCAGCTGTCCACAGTGCCGACCGCTGCGCCGGCCGCACGGTCGATGTGCTCGATCGTCCAGGCCAGCTTCGTCGCGGTGAAGTAGGGATCGAGGACGAGGCCGGTGACCTCGCGCACGCGCGGTTCGTGACCTGCTTCGCGCAGCCGGTCGCACACCGCAGCGGTCCGGCGGTCCTGCCAGACGATCGCGGGCGCCAGCGGCTCGAGCGTCCGGCGGTCCCAGACGACCAGCGTCTCGCGCTGATTCGTGATGCCGACCGCCCGCACGTCTTTCGGTTTGGCTCGGGCGGAATGAAGCGCCTCCTGAGTGGCGTGCTGCACCGCCGACCAGATTTCCAGGGCGTCGTGCTCGACCCAGCCTGGCTGCGGATAGTGCTGGGTGATTTCTTTGTAGCCCTTCGCCCGGACCTCGCCGTCGACTCCGACGACTACGACTGTCGCGCCGGTCGTGCCCTCGTCCAGGCTGAGGACAACGCCGCGCTCAGCCACGATTCGCTACTGCTGCTTGGAGGGCTGCCAGGTCCGGTTGAGGCTGCCGGTCGCGTAGCCCTCGAGGTCGACTGAGACGAACTTGTAGCCGGCCTTGCGTACCGCATCGACGACGCGCTCGCGCTGCGCGATGAGCTGCTCGATCTCCGCGCCATCGACCTCGATCCGCGCCACATCGCCGTGATGCCGCACACGGACCTGGGAGAAGCCGAGCGCTTTGACTGCTGCCTCGGCCGCCTCGATCCTGCGGAGCGCCTCGACCGTGACCGGGGTGCCGTGTGGGATGCGCGAAGAAAGGCACGCGAACGACGGCTTGTTCCAGTTAGGCAGGCCGAGCTGGCGTGCAGCGGCGCGGATCTCGGGCTTGCCCATGCCCGCCTCGAGCAGCGGGAAGCGAACACCGCGGCGGACCGCCGAGCCGTGGCCGGGACGGTGGTCTCCCGCGTCATCGGCGGTGGCGCCATACGCGAGATGGCCGAGACCGAGCTCTTTTTGGACCGGCTCGAGCTTGTCGAAGAGCTCCTCTTTGCAGTGGAAGCAGCGGTCCGGATTGTTGCGCGCGTAAGCGTCGAGCTCGACCTCGTCGGTTGATAGCTCGACCAGGCGGGCGCCGAGAGAGCGGGCCAGCGCGCGTGCCTCCTCCTGCTCCGACTCCGGGTATGCGGGTGAGCTCGCGAGCGCCGCCACGGCGCTATCGCCCAGCTCGTCGAGGGCGAGCTTGAGCAGCAGGGTGGAATCGACCCCACCGGAATACGCGACGAGCACCGAGCCGAGATCGCGCACGATGCCGCGGGCTTTGTCGAGGCGGGTGGCGTCGAGGCGGTCGAGCTGGATCATTCGCTGAGATTAGCTAATCTCCACGAAATCAGAGGCTGCGCCTTGAAAAGGGGTCCCCGCGAACTCAAGGCGAAGCCTGGGAGTTCGCGGGGTCAATTAGCGGGGGCCCCTTTATGAGGCCCGGGCTTCCGAAGGCTCCATCGCCGGGGTGCCGCACCAGGCTTCGTAGTCGATGAGCGAGTCGACGGTCGGGTTCTCGCCGCACAGCGGGCAAGCCTTGTTCTGGCGCAGCTTCAGCTCGCGGAAGCTCATGTCCTCGCCCTCGAACAGGAGGTAGCGGCCGATCATCGGCCGGCCGATGTTCAAGAGGTACTTGATCGTCTCGAACGCCATCATGCTGCCGATGATCCCTGGCAGCACTCCGAAGACGCCCGCTTCCGCGCAGCTCTGCACAGACCCGGGCGGAGGCGGCTCAGGAAACAGGCAGCGGTAGCAGCCGGTGCCCTTGGCGGAGTCGAACAGGGCGAGCCGGCCCTCGAACCGGAAGATGCTTCCGTGCACCAGAGGCTTGGCCAGGAAGTGGGCGGCGTCGTTGGCAAGGTAGCGAGTGGGAAAGTTGTCGGTGCCATCGACGATGACGTCGTAGGGGGCGAAGATCCGCATCGCCGTCTCGGAGTTGAGGTGCTCGTTGATTGGGACAACCTCGACGTCCGGGTTCAGGTTGTGGAGCGTCTCGGCCGCCGAATCGACCTTTGGCCGACCGATGTCGTCGTGGCCGTGCAGCAGCTGGCGCTGGAGGTTGGAGGCATCGACGAGGTCGAAATCGACGATGCCGATCTTCCCCACCCCAGCCGCCGCCAGGTACATCGCCGCGGGCGAGCCGAGGCCGCCGGCGCCCAGCAGCAGGACGCTCGAGCCGAGCAGCTTGCGCTGGCCCGCGCCGCCCACCTCGGGCAGGATGAGGTGACGGGCGTAGCGGGCGACTTGATCTGGGGTGAAGCCCCGGGCTGCAGACATCGTGCAAGTCAATATACCCAGGGTGCGGTTGCGGTTATTCCTATAGAGACGCGGCCGAAGGCTTCTCGGCAGCGTCTCTAATATGGGGAGGCCGTGGAAACTGAATACCTAGACGAAGAGCAGGTCATCGCCTTGTACAACAAGGTCCGGACGGGTAAGCGGACGTGGCCGACCGGGATCTGGACCTCGCCCGCCGCCCTCCAGTACGCGGTCACGGTCTTCGACTACTGGATTCACAACGTCATGGGCTGGAAGGGCTGGCCTGACGCGCGAGGGAAGGTCAGTCCTGCGCTGCTCGAGGAGCACCGCCTGGCCGACCTGGTCGAGAGCGTGTTCGTCCCCGAGTTCGGCGACGACTGGCTCGACTTCGAAGTCGTGCTCAACGAAAGCATGCGGCTCTCCGAAGACGAGGCATGGAAGCCTGACGTCGCGGACCGCCAGGAGCGAGTCGAAGCTGCGTTCGAGCACGCCTTCGAGCAGCTGATCGGCTCGCCGAAACAGCAGCCCAAGCTGCTCCCGACCTATCACCGCTTTCGCAATCACCTACTGCGCATGTGGAGTGCGTTCCAGGAGGCGCAGGCCGAGCACGACAAGGCGGAGCGCGAATCGGCCGAACGGTTCTGGGCCCAGCTTCGTTTGGTTCGCAGCACACGCGGACAGGCGGCCGAGGCGTGGTCGATCGTCAATGCGGAGGATGAGCGCCGCGGAGAGGTGACGGTGGTCTGGGGCGAACCGCACCCGTACTGCCTGGTCGTGCTCGACGACGACATCGAGGTCGGCGGTTGGGAGCAGGTGATCTACCGGCTGGAGCAGGAGATCCTTGTCGAGGAGCCCGGCGTCGTCAGCTACGCGGTCTGGCACAAGGGTTTCGTCGGCGAGTACTACCGGTGCGCGGACTGCGGCGAGCTGCACAGCCAGTTCGACGAGGAAGCGGGCGGCGAGCTGCGGCTGGACGACCTGGAACCGCCCGAAGAAAGATAGATAGTCGGCAGAGGTCCTGCCGTCTAGTCGACGCTCAGCGTGAAGTTCTTCCCCTCCCAGCCCGTCATGTAGTGCGCGGTCCAGGAGAACTGAGCGCCGGGCGGGAGCTTGTTGCATGGGATTTCCGCGATCCACACCCCGAGCGTCGTGTCGGCAGCTTCGACCTCGGCGAACGTCTGCCACTCGTCGAAGGTGTAGTGCACCGCCCCCGGGCGCGGAAGCTGCACGCGCAAGCGCCGGCCCGCCACAAGACGCGTGATCTGGTGCTTGTGCGACCACACGAAGGCGGGTTCCTGCACGGGACCTTCGGTATAGCGACGCCGCGCGGGCATCACGATGTCGGGGAATCCCGCCAGAGCGACGGTGACGAGAAGCTCGAGGTACTCGGCGTGCGCCCAGCCAAGCGGTGTCGCCGAACCGTTCGGACGGCCGAGCTGGAGACCACGTTCGGGGATGTCGGACGCGTCCCAAACCTGCTCGGGAAGCATCAGACCCTGGCCGGCGAAACCTTCGAGTGTGCGCACGAGCTCAGCCGCAGGAAGCCCCATCGAGAAAAAGTGGCGCGCGCGCTCGCCAGTCAAAACCGGCCATGGACGTCCGCGCCCGCTGCCGTCCCAAGGCGATCCGTCCTCGTGCTCGCCGTAACGGTCTCCGACGTAGCGCCGCCAGCTGGGTCCGGCCGGAAGGCTCACCTTCAACGACGTATCGACTCCGTTGAGGCTGCGGAGGATCTTCTCGTCCTTCGGCCTGCGCAGCCCATAGCGAACGAGCTCGAGGAACTCAGGGGCGATAGCGCCTTCGGTCGGCCGGCGATCAGGGTCGCCGGAGAGGCGGACGTACTGGCCGGCGGAAGTCGTGCACCACGTCTCAACGCGGTCGTTCCAGTAGTCCGCGACAGCGCGCAGGTGGCTCGCGGCGACGTGCTCGCCCGCTTCATGAGCAAATTCCGCAGCGACGATGAGGGCGGCGATGCAGGCGGCGAGCGTGGAAGGCGACAATCCCCCGAGGTCCTCCCACCGGTCGACCTGCGTGAGTGGTCCCTCGCGGATGATGAACTGAGCGGCGGGCCGGACCATGACCGGATACGGATCGTGATCGAGGCAGTTGGCCACGCCCAGACGCCACGCTAGGAGGATCGGCAGCGCCACCTGATCGAGCTCGGTCGAGGTCCAGTGGGGCGTGCCGTCGAGAAACCAGTTCTGATACCAACCTCCATCCGGTCGCTGGCGCGCTTGCAGGTGGCGGAATGCGCGCAGTGCTGCCGCGCTGTCACCCGAGTCGAGCAGAGCGGTTGCGATGCGACACAGGTCGCGAGGCCAGACCAGGTGGTAGACGTGGTTGCCGTCGTGATTGGTCTCACCCCACGGCGCGCATGGGGCCGCGACGAAGGCACCCGCGTGCGATTTGTCCTCCAGGCAGCGCAGCACGCTAAGCGATGCACGGGCGAGGTTTCCTTCATCACCGCTGACCATCGCGAGAGCCTTGGGCATGTCGGGTTGGGACCGCCACGCGCGTTCGAATGCCTGACGGATGTTGTTAGCGCCCTTTTGCAGCGCCTCCCGCGCGACCTCCTCGGCGTCGGCACGCGTGTGAGCGAATCCGACCGCGAGCTGAAACGAGCCGGCGCGAATCCCGATCTCCGCGCCCACCGACACGTTGCCGGGCCCCGCGCGTTCGTAGGAGTAAGTCAGGCGGCCGTCCCCGTCGCTGAGGTCGACGTGGACGTCGGAGCTGCGGAAGTAGCCCGCCGTCGCGCGACTGAATGGGCCGACGATGCAGATCCACACGTCCTGCTGACGGATGAGGAGAGCCGGGGGATGCGTGTCCAGGACCTGGCCGTAGTTGCCCTCGGTCCCAGGCTGCCAGTGTGCGGTGGCCTGCATGTACAGGCGCACATCGGGAAGCTCGGGCGTGAACGTGACCGCGATGAGAAGTGCGTTCTCTTCGGGGTCGGAGAAAATCTCCTTGGTCAGTCGATATTCGTGATGGGTGGTGTCGACCATGAAACCCGGGACGCCGGGGCTGATCCAGCTGATGCGGTGCTGTCCGTCGGCTGCGTCGTCAACCGGTGGCGAGCCGCCCGCGGAAGCTAAAAAACGAAGCTCGTGAAGTGCAACCCGATCGAGGAACGGAAAGAAGACTTCGCTGAGCGACCCGTCCGCGATCGTGTACCAGAGCTTGCTCTTCGAACCGGGCGCCGCTCCAAACGCCATTTTGCGACCGGGACCCCACATGGGTGGCGCGCCTGGTCCGCCTGGAGCCTCCATCGGGAGCTAAGTATGGAGAGCGGTCCCGACCGATAGAATCGAGCGACGACGCGCTGACTCCCCGGGGAGGTGGCTGAGTGGCCGAAAGCACCCGCCTGCTAAGCGGGTAGGGGGTGTAAAGCTCCCTCGGAGGTTCGAATCCTCTCCTCCCCGCTTTTCCCTGAAACACGCACCACCCGGTTTGAGTGTCTGCGAACGCCGCCCTCAGTCGGCCCGCCCAGCCCGCGGCTATAGCGTCGCGGCCTGAACGACCATCGACCGCAGCGTGAAATGCGCGGCGGTAGGGTTCCCCATCCCCCAGAGGATCGTGACCGTGTGCTTGCCCTTTGGTGCTTTGTGAAACACCCAGGTGAACGTCCGTGCATCACAGCAGAACTCTGGAAGTAGAAAGACGATGTCGTTACCGTTGGGCTGGCAGGGTTTGGAATCGACCTCACACCGAACGAACACCTCCGGAACCTGTGTTGAGGTCCGAGGAGTCACGTCGGCGCGAACGCTGTACGAGACGAGGAGAAGTGATTCCTTC
>DATCPI010000002.1:0-13131 GCA_036570165.1 Candidatus Dormiibacterota bacterium
TCGCCACGCCCCAACCGAGCGTGCAGATGATCCGCGATATGGATCTGAACCGCCCGCTCTTGCAGGCGCTGGAAGAACTCCCCGCTCAAGTGGTGTCCCTACTGGATGACTGGATCGCGACTGAAGTAAATCTGCGGATCGCTTGGCAGCGCCGGCTGGAGCAGCGTGATGATCGGCTTCTGGATCGCTCTGACAACTGGAGCCACGACATGGGATCCCTGGTAGGCATCACGGATCTGCAGCTGCTTTATATCCAGCTGAGATTCATGGAACGGCTTGGACGCGTTCCCGAGCTCATACACCAAGACAACCGACAGCACTATGCCAGTGATCAAGCCGACGATCACACCGATACTGCGGTTCAAGGAAAGGGCCGGGATCTGGATCTGGTTGTGCGCGATCTGCGTCCCAACTTCGACGATCAGGAGGACCGCAAACAGAATCCCGAAGAACCCATAGATGCGTGCTTCCGGCGTGTCAAAGTTGGATGACTGCTGCAGGATGCCGCCCGCCTGCAAACCCATGTTGGTCGCGGCGAAGATTCCGGCGTACAGCGCGACGAACCCGAGCAGTCGCCGAAGCGCGCCGGAGAAGAAGCCCCCGACGCCGTATGCGACCAGGATCACGATCACGAGCAGATCGAGCCAGGTCACTGCTATCGAAACCTCGCGCGGTGACGTTTTTCCAGTGCCGATCTGATCTCTGTCATCACTTTGTCCACTTCAGCGTCCGTCAGGGTGCGCTCGGGGCTTCGGAAAGTCAAGGTGAATGCGATGCTCTTGTGTCCCTCCGGAACCTGGGAGCCATGGTATTCGTCGAAGGCTCGCGCCATCACAAGAAGCTCGCCTGCAGACTCCTGTATCGCCGCCAGCAACGAGCTGGCCGCGACGTGCTCCTCCACCACAACCGCAAGGTCTCGCTCGACTGCCGGGTACCTCGGCAGCGGCTGGGAGCGGGGGATGTGCGAGGCGGCGAGCACCGGCTCGACGTCGATCTCGAAGGCCACCAATCGGCCTTCGGCCTTGAGCGTCGCGCCGACGGTGGGGTGCAGCTCGCCCAGATGGCCGAGCTGGCGTCCGTCGAGTGTCACGGCGGCACACCGGCCGGGATGGAACAGCTCGGCGGCTCCGCGTTGATATGTCAACGCCGGCGCTGAAAGGGCATCGACGCAGCCCGCCAGCACGGACTTCAGCCTGTAGAAGGCCTGCAATCCCGACTCGGCGGTGTTACCCGCGGTCGCGACGGCGGCGAGGCGAAGCGGCTCCTCGGGTTGGCTGTTCTTCTCCCCCACCTTCGCCAGATACGCAGAAGCGATCTCGTAAACGAGGACGTCCTCCCTCCCACGGTCGCGATTCAAGGCGACGACGTCGACCAGCGATGGCAAGAGCCATGTGCGCAGCGTATCCATGTCATCGCTCAATGCGTTCGACACGCGCATGGCGTAGGCGGCGATCCGAAGCGCTTCGAGCTTCCGACCCGAGACCAGAGCCGGGTTCCACGTCTCGGTGAAGCCGGCCCCGGCAAGCACCTCGCGTGTCGCGTCGAGGCGGCGGTCGATGCTCGGGACAAGCGGCTTCCAGGTGTCGTGGCGTCGGCCGGGCAGGGTCGGTGGGACCCGATCGTAGCCCCACACGCGGCCCACCTCCTCGACGAGGTCCTCGGGAATCGTCACGTCCAGGCGAAAGACCGGAGGCAAAACGTCCCATTCGCCGTCGCCGAGTACTTTGACGTGGAACCCGAGCCGGATGAGGATGGTTTCCGACTCCTCGAGCGGCACGTGGATGCCGAGCACCTCGTCAACGAGCCAGGGCTGCAGCCTGATTCGAACCGGCTCCTGCGGGCTGGGATACACGTCTGGCCACTCACGGTGCACAGTGCCTCCCGCCAGCTCGGCGATGAGCGCCGCCGCGCGACGCGCTCCCGCCAGCGCCAGCTCGGGCGGCAGGCCGCGCTCGAAGCGTGCGGACGCCTCCGTGCGAAGTCCAAACGTCCGCGCTGTCTGACGAATGCTCGGTCCGCTGAACGTGGCAGCTTCGAGAAGGATCTCGGTGGTCCCGGCAATGACTGCGGTTTCCTCCCCACCGATGACGCCCGCGATGGCGACCGGCCCCTGCGCATCCGCGATCACCAGCATGTCCGGGGTAAGCCGTCGCTCGATTCCGTCCAGGCAGAGAAGATTTTCTCCGTCGTGTGCGCGGCGGACGCGAATCTCTGGGCCCGCCAGCTTGGTGAGGTCAAAGGCATGCAGCGGCTGCGCGTATTCGAGCAGCACGTAGTTCGTGATGTCGACGATGTTGTTGATCGGTCGAACGCCGCACGCCCGGAGCCGGCGCTGAAGCCAGTCCGGGCTCGGACCGACCTTCACGCCTTTGACCACGCAGCCGATGTACCTGCTGCACAGGTCGGGATCGTCGATGGCGACCTTGACCAGCTCGCGACCCGGCGGATTCGCGGTACCTGTGAACGAAGGCATGAAGTCGCGCTTCAGGGGTCGGTCGAGGCCCGCGGCCAGCTCACGTGCCACGCCAAGGTGTCCCATGCAGTCGGGGCGGTTGGACGTGACCTCGGCTTCCAGGATCGCCTGGTTTGGGATCACGGTCGTGAGCGGGTCGCCGGGGGTCCCGCTGTCCAGGATCAGGATGCCGGAGTGGTCGTCGCCGAGCAGCAGCTCCGATGCGGAGCAGAGCATCCCCGCGGCCTTGTAGCCCGCGATGGTCATGTCTTTCACGAGATTGCCGTTGGGCACGGTCGTCCCGGGCAGCGCGACCGGGACCAGCGACCCCACGACAGCGTTCGGCGCCCCGGCGATGATCTGCTGGACGCGGCCCTCGCCGATGTCGACCTGATGCACCCACAGCGGCTTGTTCGATTTCGGATGCGGGATCTGCTCGACGATCTTCCCGATCAAGATCTGGGAAAGATCGATCAGCGTCAGCGCTTCGATCTCGATGCCGAGGCGGGTCAGGACGGCGGCGGCCTCTTTGGGTGCCACGTCGGTGAGATCGACGAAGTCGCCAAGCCATTCGTAAGAGATGCGCATCTCTTAAGTGTCCCTACCTTTTCCGGTCCGAAATCGCGGTGATGGGGTGCGGATTTCGGACCGAAGCCGCTGAAGCGCTCCTGGATCGGGTCCCCCGGTCCAGGTCACTGTCACCAGCGCGACAGTCGTCCGTTTCAGATCAGCTACGGCGGGTTTCATCAAGCGCTTCACCGGCGCTAAAACTGCTCCAGGAAGCGCAGGTCGGATTCGTAGAACAGGCGGATGTCGTCGACGTCGTGCTTGAGCATCGCCATGCGCTCGATGCCGAATCCCCAGGCGTAGCCGTTCCATTTCGTCGGGTCGATGCCGCCGTTGCGCAGCACCTGTGGGTGGACCATCCCGCAGCCTCCGACCTCGAGCCAGCCCTTGTGCCGGCAGCTCTTGCAGCCCATCCCGTTGCAGATGCCGCACGTCACGTCGAACTCGAAGCTCGGCTCCGTGAACGGAAAGTAGCTCGGGCGCACGCGCACCTTGCGCTCGCTGCCGTAGAGGGACTGGATCATGTAGAGCAGCGTGCCTTTCATGTCGCCCACGGTCAGGGCCTTGTCGACCGCCAGCCCTTCGACCTGGCTGAAGTACGGCAGGCGCGTCGCCTCGGGCGCGTCCCGGCGGTAGCAGCGGCCCGGCGTGATGATGTAGATCGGCGGCTCCTTGATCCGCTGCATCGCGCGGATCTGCACCGGCGATGTGTGCGCGCGCAGGAGCAGCTCTGGGGTGAAGTAAAAGGAGTCCCAGTTCTCGCGCGCGGGATGGCCGGCCGAGATGTTGAGGGCCTCGAAGTTGTACCACTCGGTCTCCACCTCGGGGCCGAGCTCGACCTGGTAACCCAGGCTCTCCAGCACCGTCTCGATCTGCCGGCGCACCTCGGTGAGCACGTGAATGTGCCCGCGACCGAGCGGAGGTCCGGGGAACGTGATGTCAATCGCCTCGGTCTCGGCGATGTCGGCCAGGCTCGCGGCCTTCACCTCGGCCTTGCGCGCTGCAAGCCCGGCTTCGATCGCATTCTTCGCCTCGTTGGCGGCCTGGCCCAGCTTTGCCCTCCCGGCCGGCTCCAGCTTTCCGATCCCGGCCAGAAGGCTGCTGATGCGGCCGCTCTTGCGGCCCAGGTACTCCAGCGCGATCGCCTCGAGCTCGGCCTCCGTCTGCGCTTTCGCGATCGCGGCGAGCGCTTCGCTGCTCAGCGCAGATGGATCGCTCATGCGGCCAATCTTCGCTTGACTTCGAAGAGGATCAGCGCTGCCGCCGCGGCGACGTTCAGCGACTCCACCCCTTCGCTGAGGTGAACGGTGACGAGCTTGAGGTCGGATCGAGAGAGTCCATGTGCCTCACTGCCGAGCACGATCATGCCCGCTTTCTCCACTCGCGCATCGGCGAGGGGTTCTCCGCCAGAAGCTGCGGCGCCGTAGCCGTCAAGTCCCACCAGGTCCTTCCAGGTGGCACGCGCAACTGTGAGCCGGAACACATTTCCCGCCGACGCGCGCACCGCTTTCGCCCCGTATGGATCCGCCGAGCCCTCGAGCACTGCGAGCGCGGGAGCGCCGGCGGCCGCAGCCGTGCGGCAGATCGCGCCGACGTTGCCCGGGTCTTGCACCCCGTCCAGCACCACCAGCGGCCAGCGCCGCGTGCGAGCTGCCGCGACCGCCACTCTGGCATCCGGCTCGTCGACTCTGGCGATCGCGATGACGCCTTGCGGCGTGACGGTCTGGCTGACTGCGCGAAAGACCCCGCGGCTGAGAGTCACGTGCCGGCCGGATCGGGCGGTGAATTCCTCACCCTCGCGCACGGCCACCAGCTCAAACTCGAGGCCGGCCGCTTCGGCTTCGGCGAGCACGCGCGGACCCTCCAGGAGGACAAAGCCTGGCTCGCGCCGTTGGGCGAGATGCCGCAAGCGGCGGACGATCTCGTTTTCCGGGCTTGAGATCAGCTGCTGGTCAGAGGGCTTTTTTGGCAACCTCGACCAGCCGGGCAAAGGAACCGCTGTCGCGCACGGCCAGGTCAGCCAGCACTTTGCGGTCGATCTCCACTCCGGCCTGGCGAAGGCCGTGCATGAGCTTGTTGTAAGGCAGCCCCGACTGGCGCGAGGCGGCGTTGATGCGCGTGATCCAGAGCGCACGCATCTCGCGCTTCCGGCGCCTCCGATCGCGGAAGGCGTAGGCGAGCGCGTGCAGGACCGCCTCGTTGGCGGGGCGGAACAGCAGCTTCTTGGAGAGGCGGAAACCCTTGGCGCGATCGAGGATCGCCTTGTGGCGGCGGTGGGCAGGTACGCCTCGCTTGACTCGAGCCATCTAGATTCCCAAAGCCCGGCGGACTGTCTTACGGTCCGACTTGGAGACAGCCTGCTTGTTCTCGTAGTTGCGCTTGCGCTTCTGCGACTTGTGCTCTAGCAGGTGGCTTTTGAACGAGCTGGCGCGCATGAGCTTGCCGGTACCGGTCACGCGGACCCGCTTGGCGATTCCCTTCCGCGTCTTGAGCTTAGGCACTGGTGGCGGTCTCCTTGACGGCGCCCTGGCGGCTCGGCGCGAGGATCATGAACAGGTTCTTGCCCTCGAGCAGAGGTTGGCGTTCGACCACGGCGAACGGGGTTGCGTCCGCCGCGACCCGGTCGAGAATCCTTCGCCCGATGTCCTGGTGGACCATCTCGCGTCCCCTGAACATGATCGTCACCTTCACCTTTTCTCCTGCTTCTAGGAACTGCTTCAAACCTTTGAACTTGGTCTGGAAATCGTGCTCGGCGACCTTGGGTCGCAGCTTCATCTCCTTCAGCTTGGTGACGTTCTGCTTACGGCGCTGGTCCTTTTCCTTCTTGATGGTCTCGAACTTGTAGCGTCCGTAATCCATCAGACGGCAGACCGGCGGGCTCGCTTGCGGCGCCACCTCTACGAGGTCGAGTCCTTTCTCGCTTGCGATGCGCAGAGCGGCGTCGAGAGAGAGCACTCCCAACTGGTTGTTCTGGTCATCGATCAGTCGCACTTCCGAGCTGCGGATCTGATCGTTGATCCTTAGCTCTTTAAACGAGATGAGACGCTACCTCGAGCAAATTCAGGGTTCTGCTATTCCTCCAATTCGACTGAATAAAACAAAACGGATAGCCTGAAGCCATCCGCCTTAACCGCGACCCCTTCGAGCGTAGCCCTGGGGGTGAGGGTCGGTGCCCTGCTTCAGGTGCAGGATCGTACCGGAAACGTAACCCGCTGCGCAAAGTGGCGTTGCCCTTGCTGATGGAAACGCCATTGCGTGGTGCAGCACTCGTCGTGGTCGCGGCGGTGCTGTCCGCCGCCTGCAGCGTGCCAGGTCTAGGAGCCGCCAGATCGCCGTCACCGGTGGCCACTGCCTCACCTTCGGCGAGCCCTCCTTCAGGCAGCCCGGCGCCCGTGACTGGAGCATTTGGCGTCCTGGTGAGTCCATTGAACGCGAGCACCTACACGGTGAGCCTCGTGGGCATCGAGGGAAGGGTGATCGCCAGCGCCCAGGCCACCAGTCCCGCCGCGGTCACGTGTGCCAACGCGGCAGCCGGTGTTATGCCAATACCCGTCAGCACCAGCAACACCCGCGCCTACTACATGGACGCCCAGGGAGTTATTCGGTATATCGCGTCCAATGGAGACGCGGGCCGTTCGACCACTGTGCCGATCGGCCCTGCGCGACGCAGCTCGTTCGCCGTCAGTCCGGACGACCAGCGAATCGCGGTGGTCGTCATCGACTTCACCGCGAATGGAGCAACCACGAAGCTGTACGTCGAGGATCTCCACGGAGGTGGACATCACCTCGACACCTTCAACGACTCAGGCGCATACACGCTCTGGGCGACCGGATGGCACGGCACGGATAACCTGATTGTCGCGAAGGTGCCGTCGTGCATGCCCCAGAGTGGTGGACCGTTCTGCTGCGGGCCGCAGGAATTCCACGTCGTTGACCCTGGGACGGCGATCCGCAGATTCACGATCGGTACTTCGACCTGCGTGATCGCCGGACCGCCTTCGCCAGCGGGCGCCGTATGCGAGACGAGCACCCAGGCAACCGTGCTGACCTGGACGGGAGCCACGGGCAGCTCGTTCGGGATCGCGGGCAACACACCGGCTTACTTGTCTCCAGACGGCCAGTTGGTCGCAATCGTCAGCACCTCAGACCCAACCACGACCCTGTTTCCTTCTAAAGCGACAGTGGCCCTCGTTGCGTGCGGATGGATCGACAATTCCCATCTTCTTACCGGCGGTGACACGCAGCGCCAGCCACGCGTCGCCGACATCGTCACAGGCAAGATCTCGCCGGTCCCGGCTCAAGGGGACTGCGCCGGACGCATCCCGGGCGGGCTTTAGCTTTCGGGCACCCGGATACCACCAAGTCGGTCGAAATGGCGATGCCGGTGGCGGTGATTTCAATTGGTCGTCGCAACACTTGCGGAATCCGACGATGTCGAGAGTAAACGAGCGAAAGCTTCTGCGGGGCGCATCCAGCCCAGGGTTTGGCGTGGTCGGCGGTTGAGTTGCGCGGCGACGAAGTCGAGGTGGTCGGCGTCGTACACGCTGAGATCAGTGCCCTTGGGGAAGTATTGGCGGAGCAGGCCGTTGGTGTTCTCGTTGGAGCCTCGCTGCCAAGGGCTTGCAGGGTCGCAGAAGTAAACCTGGATCCCAGTCGCAATCGTGATCTGAAGGTGGTTGCGCATCTCGCTGCCTTGGTCCCAGGTCAACGACTTCCAGATGAACTGGGGCCACTTCCGAGTCGCCGCGATCATGGCCTCTTGGACCTCGAGGGGCCCGTGTCCGTTGGGCAGGTGCAGGAGCATGACGAAGCGAGTCGTTCGCTCGACCAGGGTGCCGATGGCTGACTTGCCGTTCTTGCCCATGATGAGGTCGCCCTCCAAGTGACCGGGCACTGCCCGGTCCTCGACCTCCGCCGGTCGCTGGCTGATATTGACCATGCCAGGTATGCGATTTCGGCTTTCGCGCTTGTGCCTGGGCTTTCGCAGCCCTCGGCCGGTCCGCAGGTAGACCGCCAGCTCTCGGCGAAGAGCGCCTCTGTCTTGAACGTAGATCGACTGGTAGATAGCCTCGGGTGACACCCACATCTCCGGGTTGTTGGGAAACTCGGACCGGAGCTCCCAAGCTATCTGCTTCGGGCTCAGCCTTTCCCACAGTTTGGCCTGAACCAGATCTCGCAATTCTGTGTTGGTCGCCAGCTTGGCCGGCTTGGGCCGGGCAGCCATGAAGTCGGCTCGGCGCTGGGCAAGACTCGGTCGGTAATCCCAGGGCCGGGTTCGGTGCCCGCCCGACCGGCGTTCAAGTCGGGAGCGGGTTCGGTACTGGTGCCGCATGTTCCGGCGCAGCTCGCGCATTATGGTCGACGGCGCTCGGCCGAGGCTCTTGGCGATGAGCCGCATTGAGCTGCCGCGCTGAACGCCGACGAAGATTTCCTCGCGCTCTTCTAACGACAGGTATCGCTTGTTTTGGACGTATGCGGGTGCCACGCCCCCAGCCTGCTTGAACCAACGCTCGCCTGTGTGCGAATGCAGACCCAGGGTGGCGGCAGCTTCAGTTCGCAGCTGCCCAGCACGGAGAAGCAACCAGAACTTTCGCTGTAGGTCACGCCTTGGCGGAAGACTCATTTCCAACACTCCTAAATTTCAGAGTGTTGCGACGACCCCTTGACCTGAAGGCCCCGGATACGACCAAGTCGGTCGAAGTGGCTGAATCCCACGAAACTCAGCGGCGCTTTTCGGCGACCTCGGTCGCGACCATGCTCGCGAATGACTCCAGCGACGAGTCGACCTGCGTCCCGGAACGGTCTCGAATGTTGACGCTTTCGGTCTCCGCCTCGCGCGCTCCGACGATCGCCATGTACGGCACCTTGCGCGCCTGGCCGTCGCGAATCTTTCGCTGCATGCGTTCGGAACGTTCGTCCACCTCGACCCTGAGCTTCAGCGAGCGCAGCCGGTCAGCCACCTGGCGCGCGTAATCGAGCTGTGCGTCGGTGATCGGGATGACGATCACCTGCACCGGGTGCAGCCAGGTCGGGAAGGCCCCGGCGTAGTGCTCGATCAGGTACGCCGTCATGCGCTCGAAGGCGCCGAATGCTCCACGGTGAACCATGACGGGGCGCTGCCGTGACCCATCCTCAGCCACGTACTCCAGCTCGAACTTCTTCGGCAGCTGGTAGTCCACCTGCACCGTGTTGTTGGTGAACTCCCGGCGCTGCGCGTCACGAACCTGGAAGTCGATCTTCGGCCCGTAAAAGGCAGCCTCCCCCACGCCCACCTTGTAAGGCAGGTTCAGGCTTTCGAGCGCTTCTTTCAGCATCGCCTCCGAGCTTTCCCATTCCTCATCGGTGCCTGCCCACTTCGTTTTCACGTTGTCGCGCACAGATAGGCGGTACCAGTAATCGGTCACTCCGAGGACCGACATGAAGTAGTTGGCTAGCTCGATCGCGCCGCGCACTTCGGCGATCACCTGCTCCGGCGTGCAGAAGATGTGCGCGTCGTTGAGAGTGAACGAGCGGACCCGAACCATGCCCATCAACTCGCCAGATTTCTCGAGGCGATAATTCTGTCCGAGCTCGGCAATCCGCAGCGGGAGGTCCCGATAGCTGTGCAGGTCATGGGCGTACACGAGGATGTGATGCGGACAGTTCATCGGACGGAGCTCCAGCTCTTCGCCGTCCTCGAACCGCATCGGGGGGTACATCGTTTCGTGGAACAGCTGCCAGTGGCCGCTCTGCTTGTAGAGGTCCAGCTTCGCCACATGCGGCGTGACGACGTGGCGATATCCGCGCTTTAGCTCCTCGTCGACAATCCAACGCTCCAGCTCTCGCCGAATGGTCGTGCCATCGGGCAGCCAGATGACCTGGCCAACCCCTACCCGCTCGTCCAGCGCAAAGAGCTTCAGCTCTTTTCCCAGCTTCTTGTGGTCGCGCTTCTCGGCCTCTTCCAGGAACTTCATGTAGTCGTCCAGCTGCTTCTGGGTCGGCCAGGCCGTGCCGTAGATGCGCGTGAGCTGCGGTTTCTTTTCATCGCCGCGCCAGTACGCGCCCGCGACGCGCAGCAGCTTGAACGCCTTGAGGTCGCGCGTTGAGTTCACGTGCGGACCTCGGCACAGGTCGAGGAAGTCGCCGATCCGGTATACGCTGACCTCATCGCCCTCGACCTTGTCGGCGATCAGCTCGAGCTTGTAGTCCTGGCCCCCCTTGCGAAACTCCTCGACCGCGTTCTCGCGTGACAGCGTCTCGTGGACGAACGGCCTGCCCTCCTGGACGATGCGGCGCATACGCGACTCGATCGCGCCAAGCTCCGACTCCGAGACCGGTTTGCTGAACTCGAAGTCGTAATAGAAACCGTCCTGCACCGGCGGGCCGATTCCGTACTTCGCGTCAGGGTAGAGCTCGGTGACCGCGGCGGCGAGCAGGTGCGCGGTCGAGTGCCGCATCACGTGAAGCGGATCGTCGTTCGACTCGTGATCGCCGTACTCGGCCATGGGGTCGTCCAGTATATGAGTGGCTTTGAATGCGGCGGATCTGATCGATTTCATCGGCTACCCGGCTGCCGCGCTCGGCGTCGTGATCGAGAGCACGGGCATCCCCTTCCCCGGAGACCCGTTGCTCTTCGCGATGGCAGCTTGGACAGGAATCGGTCACGGAGGCCTCCTCTGGATGGTCGTGCTCGGATTTCTCTGCGCGGATCTCGGCGCCAGCCTTGGATACGTCGCGGGTAGGCGTGGCGGCCGCCCGGTCGTCGAGCGCTTTGGAAGCACCCTGCGCATCCGGCCTGAGCACCTTGCCCGCGCCGAGCTGTTCCTCGCCCGGCACGGGGATCGAGCGGTCCTTGTGTATCGATTCATCCCCGGGCTGCGCATGTGGTGCCCGCTGCTGGCGGGAATGGCCCGCATGCCCTTCTGGCGATTTCAGCTGTTGAGCGCTCTCGGAAACATGGCGTGGGCTGCCCTGGTCGTCAGCGCAGGCTACTTTGCCGGCAGTAACCTCGCCCCGCTCCGGTCGATTGTCGGGAACTCTGGCGCTGTCGGGATTGGGGTCTTGTTGATTCTCATCCTGATTTTGGTGGCGGTGGCGGGGCGGCGGGTACAGGTCGTTGCCCGGCTGCGATGATCGCCACGCCACCCCCGATCAGAAGGACCCCGAGGCCTCCGATGACGCGGGCGATGCCGATGGTGTCGGCGAGGGCGGCGGCGACTAGCACCGGAACCGCCGTCACGCCGTTGATCACCATGTAGAGTAGCGCGAAGATCCGGCCGCGGATCTCGTCACTGGTCGACTCCATGAGGTATGTGATCGCGGGGATCATGATCGCCCCGAACTCAACGCCCAGGAGAAAGCTGAAGGCGGCGGCGGTGATTCGGTTGTGCACCTGCAGGTCCGGGAAATGAGCCATCGCCTGCGGCACCGCGGCGAGCCCCAGCATCGTGAAACCGTTCGCTAAAAGCGAACCTGCCAATAACCGGGAGCGGTCGATGTTGCGCACGAACTGGCCGAGCAGAACCGCGCTGAGGATCGCTCCTCCCGTCGCCGGACCGAGGATGACGTACGTGTCCTGCGCGGCGATCCCGATGACCCTGCTCACATACGCGGGCGCCAGCGCAAAGAGCATGAAGAGCACCAGCACCGCGATGCTCACCTGGCCGAAAGCGAGCAGCAGCCCGCGCGAAGCACGCAGCGCGTCGATGCCCTCCTTGAGGTCGATCCACATGTTGTGAAACCGGTTGCGGCTCTCGGCCACGGGAGGCTCAGTCGTTCGCTGCAGTTGGGGAATGTCAGAGGCGAAGATCAGGGTTCCTCCGATGATCAGGAGCACCACCGCGCACCAGTACGGCGCGTAGAGATCGAACCTCGAAACGATCGGTGCCAGCGCGCCGCCAACAACAAGCGTCAGGACCATGGTCAAGAGCGCCATCGAGTTGGCCGTGATCAATGCCGACCGCGGGAGGATCGTCGGTATCACCGCAGCCTCTGCCGGCCCGAAGAGCTGGCCTACGGCGGAAAACACGAGTGTGATCAAAAGCAGATGGCCGAACTCGCCCCGCAGGCCGGGCACCAGCGCCGCGAGCGGGATGAGAGCGACTACCGCGGCTCGGCCGAAGTTGCACCACATCATGATTTGCTTGCGGTCGTAGCGATCAGCGATGACGCCCGCGGGTGGCGCGAACAGAACTGCGGGAACCGTGTATGTCAGCAGCGTGATGGCCACAGGCGTGCTGCCGCCGGAGATCTTGTACGCGAGGATGATCAGCGAGAAGAGCAGGAACTTGTCCGCGAGCTGCGCGGCGAGCTGCGCGAACCAGATGTTCCTGAACGCGGTGTGTCGCATGACCGCTCGAAAGCCCCCGGCGCCGGGAGTCTCGAGCGGAAAACGGATCGGCTCTTCCATGCGGCGCTAGAGCTTAGCCGCCGGGACTCCGAAACTCCTTATAAAGCGACTCCCACTCGCCCAGGCTGAGCGTCTGCGGGCGCCGCTCCGGATCGATCCCAAGATCGCGAAGGCGCGTCCGGGCTTCGGTGCTGCCGGTGCCACTGATCCGGCCCAACGTTCCGCCGAGCTGCTTCCGGCGCCCCTGGAAGACTGCCCCGACGAAGCGGAAGAAGGATTGAAGGTCATCGACATCAACCGCCGGGCGCTCGCGCACGTCGAGGCCCACCAGCGCCGAGTCGACGCGTGGCGGCGGTGTGAAGGCCGCCGCGGGGATCGTCAGGAGAATCTTTGCCTCGGCGAATACCTGCACAGCGACAGTGGAGAGGCTGGCGCCGGTGGGATCAGTCCAGCGTTCGGCTACCTCCCTCTGCACCACCAGGGACAAGCGGCGCGGTCGCGGCGGATCGTCAAGCAGCTTGCGGATCAATGCACCGGTGAGGTTGTAGGGGATGTTGCCCGCGACGATCTCGTTTCCGTTGGGGAATGCGGAGCGGATGTTGAACCGCAGGATGTCGGTCCGCACCACCTCGACGTTCTCGTGACCGGTGAGCGACTCGCGAAGCGCTGGTATCAGCCGGCCGTCCAGCTCGACCGCGACCAACCGGCGGCATCTGGGAGCAAGCGCGACCGTGAGCGTTCCAACGCCGGCCCCAACCTCGAGCACGTCGTCGTCGTGTGTGAG
>DATCPI010000003.1:0-6966 GCA_036570165.1 Candidatus Dormiibacterota bacterium
TTGTCCGCGTTGAGACCTTCCGGGGCGTTGGATGCCCGTTTTCCACATATCGCGGTCATATTGAAGCCGATCGGACTCAAAGATGCGCATCTATAGGCCTCTAACGCGGTTTAGGCCGATTTCAGTCGCATAACCCAAAAATCATGAAAAAGGTGCCAGCCGGCATCTCCCAATCGAGGCGCTCGCAGGACGTTCGCGCGCAGGCGATCGACGCCACCTTCGATGCGGACCGCCGTCGGGTGGGCGAGCGCGTCGCGGTGGTCTTCCGGTGGCTCTTCCTGATCGTGCTGGGCGTGCTGAACAACGTGAACCCGCACACCGGCCCGAATGCCAAGGTAGAGATCGACGTCATCCTGGTCGCGTGGGGGGTCATGAACGTTGTCGTCAACGTCCTCCTGGTGCGTGGCTTCCAGCCCGGCAAGCAGTTCAGCCTGTCGACGATGACGCTCGACATCCTTTTCGCCGCCGGGCTCGTCTACCTGTCGGACGGTTTCAACAGCCCATTCTTCCTCGCCCTGTTCCTGGCCGTCATCACCAATGCCGTGAGGTTCGGCGCCACGGCGAGCTTCATCTCCGCCCTGATCGTGTCGGCCATCTACCTGTTTATCGGCGGAACCTTCACGCCTGCCAACTTCACCATGGACCCCAACGCGACCATCGGCACGATGTTCCTGTTCCTCGTCGTGGCATTCACCACCGGTTACATGACCCGCGAGCTCGAGCGTGAACGGCGCTCCGCGGTAGAGCGGGCCGCCCAGGCGGACTCTCTCCGCGAGGTCAGCATGAGCCTCGTCTCGAACACCGACATCAAGGACGTGTTTGATGTGCTGATCGATAACGCGGTCCAGATGACGAGCGCGGATCGGGGCCGGCTCATCTTCTCGTCGCACGAAGGCTTCAACGTCGTCTCGAGCGCCAACCGCGGCGTCTCGACTCCGGCCCCGGAGGACGAGCCGATTGACGAGCATCAGCTTTCTCAGGCAGCCGGCACCGGCGAAGCGGTCTTCGCCGTGGACCGCAAGGGTCTGGTGATCCCGATCGCGTCTGGAGACGACGTCACGGCGATCGTCTGCCTGAACAAGGCGAACGGCGTGTTCACCAATCAGGACCTCTTCACCGTGAACGCCCTGTCGGGCAGCTCGGCGGTGCCGCTCGCCAACGCGTTGCGCTTCCAGCGCAGTCGCCAGGAGGCGACCACGGACGGCCTGACCGGCGTGGCGAATGTCAGAGAGCTGCGCCGCCGGCTCGACGCGGCATTTGCGCGGCCGGACCGACGGGACACGCCGCTGTCGCTGCTCCTCATCGACTTCGACTACTTCAAGTCGGTGAACGATGAGCTGGGTCACCAGCACGGGGACCTCGTCCTTCAGATGGGAACCCGGATCGTGCGGGCCGCCGCCCGCGCGCAGGACCTGGTAGCGCGCTATGGAGGCGACGAGCTCGCGGTGATGGTCGCCGACACCAATGCCATCGGGGCCCAGCGTCTTGCCTATCGCATCGTCGATGCGGTGCACGCCGCGGCTGTATCGACGACACCCGGACAGCACCTGACGTTCAGCGTCGGCGTTGCGTCCTACCCGGAGGACGCTTTCACCGCCAGCGAGCTCATCGCGGCTGCCGACCAGGCGCTCTATCTCGCCAAACGCGAGGGCAAGGACCGGGCCTGCACCTTTCCACAGCTGGTGACCGAGCTCGAGCTCGCCGACGGCAACCTGGTCTCGATGCTCTCCGAAGCCGGCCCGCAGGTGATGGTGGCTGCAGCGCACGCCGTGGATCACCGGAGCCCGCTCGCCCAAGGCCACTCGAGCCGGGTGGCGTGGATCGCCGACGCGGTCGGCCGGCGATCCGGCCTGCAGCCGAACCAGCTGGAGGACCTTCAGACCGCAGCCTTCCTACATGACGTCGGGCATATGACACTGGCCGCGGACGGTCAGAACCTCGAGGCGCCCGGCCACGCGGAGGAGGGCGCCAAGATCGTCGCCGGCGCGAAGTTCCCGGAGGACGTGGTGGCCGCGGTGCGCAACCACCACGATCGGTGGGATGGTGTCGGTCAGGCCGACGGCAAGACGGGAGTGGACATCCCGGTTCTGGCCCGCATCCTGGCCGTGACCGAGAGGTTCGAGGCGCTGACGGCCGGGCGTGGGTGGTGCACGTGCCACGTCGAAGGAAGCCCTTGACAAGGTCGTGGCGGGAGCCGGTTCGGAGTTCGATCCGGCGATCGTCGAGGGGCTAGGCAGGGCTGTCCGCGAGGGCAGCTTCGAGCTGAACCTCCCGGACGTCGCGCTTCCTGCGACCGCGACCGCTGCGGCTACCGCCTGACTCCACCTTTCGCCGCAGACGCGCCCGGCGGTGCTCGAGGTCCATCGCCTGATCGGGCATTCGCTGCTGCGCGGCCTCGACGATGCTCAAGGCTTGTTTTGGGTCGCGCCGCCGCCACTCGAGAAGGCGCGCCCGCGCGATCGACAAGCGCATGTCCTCGGTGACGCTCGCCTCCAACCAACCAAGCAGGCTGTCGGCGGCTGCGATAGAACCTCGGCGCAATAGGCGCCGGGAGATCAGGAGGCCGGCCGTCGCCGAGGCTTCACCTTTGGCAAAGGAGATCGCATTGCGCAAGGCCCGCCATCCGTCTGCGCGGGCACCGCGCCGGAGGCGATGGCGGCCGAGTGCTAGCCAGTCGGCGGCGTCCATGTCTGCTTCGCCGCCTTGGAGTCGGAGCAGCAGCCTCGAGTGCAGATGGACCAGGCTGATCACGTCGAGCCGGTTGTGCTCGATCGCCGCCTCCAGGAATTCAAGCGATCCGGCGCGCAGATAATCGAAATAGGCGTCCGGCACCAGGGCGCTGGGGATGGGATCGTCGCGCTCGTAGCCCAGGACTCGCTCCTCGACCATGCGGAGCGTGCAGGTCTCGAGGCGGTGGCGGTACAGCGCGCGCACGAGCGTCAGCAAGTCGACGTGAGGAGTGCAAGTGAGCTCGCCCGGCATGCGGGCCATCACCCATCGTGTGCGCAGCACGGGCAAATCGAACGAGCTTCCATTGAACGTGGCGATCGAGTCGGCCGGTTCGAGCTCTTCGCGGAGCGCGTTCAGAAAGGCGGGCTCCATGCCTGGTTGCGGAAGGAACACCTGGGCCACCCGCAGGCCGCCATCGATGGGGCGGGCGACCGCGGCGACGAAAACGTAAGTGCCCGAGCCACCGCTGAGCCCGGTGGTCTCGGTGTCGACGTACGCAACGTTCCCGGGGTGCGGTTCGATCGGTGGCAGGGAAATCACATCCCGCCGCAGGATCGCGGGGCCGAATGCAGTCGAGACCTCCTCGAATCCACGCGGCAGCGCGGAAGACGCCTGCGTCCGCGGCTTGGGCGGTAGCCCTAGACGGGTAAGGCGCTCGCGGAGAGCAGTCGGAGGCATGCTTCCTTGGCTCCTTCCACGAGATGCAGCGGGCCGATGCAGGAAGGACAGCCGGCAAGGCATGGACATTCGCGCACCAGGGCCGCCGCATCGTCGAGCAGCTCGCGGTGCAGCTCGTACATGCGGGCGGAGAAACCCACGCCGCCCGGGTAGACCTCGTATACGGTCACGGTCGGCAGCCGCGTCATGACCGACCGTACTTCGGCGACCGATCCCAGGTCTCGCGGGTCGCACATCAGTCGCAGGCTTGCCACGTGGCGCAGCGCATGGGCCATTCCCTGAAGGCCGGCTTCCAAAGTTTCGCGACCGAGCGATTGCCACAGGTCTTCATCGACCGTGATCCAGTAGCCGGTCGTGTGCAGCGTTTGTTCGGGAAGGTGGATTGGGCCAGACCCGATGTTCTCGTGCGTGTGAAACCGGATCTTCTTGAACATGCTCGCGAGGCTTGTGATCTTCACCTCGCCGTGGCTGCGTGACACTCCCTCCCCATCTGGTCCGCCGAACGTGTCGAGCACCCGCACCGTCACCGAGGCGAGCGCGTCTGTGTAGTAGTCGACCTCGACCGGACGGACGTAGGCCTTCTTTTCGTCCCAGTCCAGCCGGTCGACATGGAACTGCGCGCCTTCGTGGAGATACACCGCCTCTTCGTGCAGCAGCACCGGTGCGGTGAACTGGTCCATCTCGCCGATGACCTGGGGACGCGGGTGCGACGTGTCGATGATCACGACGTTGTCGGCCAGGATGCGGCGCAGGTGCACCTCTTCCGCGGGGAAGGCCTGCCGGCTCCAGAACCAGCGGCCGGCGGAGTGGGTCGCGGAACCGTCGTCCTCGAAAAGGTGAAGAAGCTCTTTCACATCTGCGCGTCCCAGGCGTTCCCCTTCTTCGAATGGCAGCTCGAAGAGTCCGGCCTGCAGGTGACCTGCGAGCAGCAGGAGATTGTCAGGGTCGATCAAGCCTTCCTCCGGATCAGTGCTCAGGAAATACTCGGGATGGCGGACGATGAACTGGTCTAGCGGAGAGCTCGACGCCACGAAGACTCCGACCGAACCAGACCGGCGACCCGCTCTGCCAAGCTGCTGCCAGGTCGAGGCTATCGTCCCCGGATACCCGACCAGCACCGCCGCCTGGAGGGTCCCGATGTCGATGCCGAGCTCGAGCGCGTTGGTGCTGACGACGCAGGTGATCTGTCCATGCCGCAGGCCGGCCTCGATCTCGCGCCGGTGCAAGGGTAGGTAGCCGGCGCGGTAGCCGCGCACTCGCTGATGCGCGTCCAGGCGCGGGGCGAGGTCCTGTCTCAGGTAGCTCAGCATCACCTCGACCTGAAGCCGGCTGCGGCAGAAGACGATGGTCTGCACGCCCGAGCGGATCCAGGGCGCCGCGATCCGCCGAGCCTCGAGCATCGAGCTGCGGCGGATGCCCATCTCGCGATTGACGAGCGGCGGGTTGTAGAAGATGAGGCGTCGTTCACCGTGCGGAGCGCCACTGCGCTCCACCAGCTCGACGTTCTCTTCCTCGAGCAATCGTTTCGCGAGCTCGAGCGGGTTGGCGATGGTCGCCGACGCGCAGATGAAAGTCGGGCTGGAGCCATAGAACGCGCAGATCCGTTTCAGCCGCCGGATGACGTTTGCGACCTGGCTGCCGAACAGTCCGCGATACATGTGGAGCTCATCGATGACCACGAACTCCAGGCTCGAGAAGAGGCGTCGCCATCTGGTGTGATGCGGCAGGAGTCCGGCATGGAGCATGTCCGGGTTGGTCATCACGACATGCCCGCCCTCGCGGATTGCCGTGCGCCGGCCCGGTGGAGTGTCACCGTCGTAGGTATCGGCCCGGAGCTGGATCGGCAGGCCGTGTTTCAGCGCGCTCAGCTCTGCCAGCTGGTCCTGCGCTAGCGCCTTGGTCGGATAGAGAAACAGGGCCCGCTTTTCCGGGTTTTCGAGCAGTCGCTGCAGAACCGGGAGGTTGTAGCACAGCGTTTTTCCGCTCGCTGTCGGCGTGACCACGACCAGGTGCCGTCCCTTGCGCACTGCCTCGTATGCGTCGGCCTGGTGCGTGTAAAGGCGGTGAATGCCGCGCGCGGCGAGGGCTGTGACGAGCTCTGGACGCAAATCAGTGGGCAGTGAGGCAAAATTCGCCGAGGCTTCGGGAATTACGTGGTCTAGCGTTACTTCTCCTTGGAAGTCCCCCGTTTGGAATGAAGGAAAGCTGGACATAGGCGCCAGGGGAGGGTAGTCGAACATTCGTTCGGAGTCAAGCGATCGCGCCCCGCTCGAGCAATACGAGCCCGGATCTGAGGCCGACTTTGAGCGGCTCTACCGGAACACGTACCGCAGGATCCTCGGCACGTTGATAACGGTGCTGGGAGACAAGGCGGCGGCGGAGGATTGCGCCCAGGACACTTTTGAACGCGCCTACCGGAGCTGGAGCTCGTGGCGGCCGGATGCGCCGGTCGAAGCGTGGCTGCATCGAATCGCGATTAATGTCGCCGTCTCAGATCGGCGGCGAGCTCGGCTTCGCCAGGCGGGAGAGCTGGTCCGGCGCCTTGGCCGGCCGTCGCCGACGCCCGATCCAACTGCGCTCGCCGAGCGATCGGATCTCATCCGTGCGCTGCGGAAGCTTCCCACCAAGCAGGCGGCCGCCCTGGTCCTCCGCCACTACCACGGCTACAGCAACCGTGAGATCGCGGCCTCCCTGGGCGTGCCCGATCAGACCGTCGCCTCTCGTTTGACGGCTGCGCGCAAGCAGCTGCAGGTGGCGCTGAGGGACACGAGGGAACAAAGAATGGTTGATCCGGGCTAGTCAGGCGTTTGTTCTTCTCGATATGAGCGACTTCGAGCGGGAGCTAGAGGACGAGCTGCATCGGATCGTGGATCCGATGACGGTAGGCCCGATCCCGTTTCGGCGAGCCACGGCACTTTCAGGAGGAACAATGAAGAGACTTTTGGGCGGCGCTGGGGCCGCGCTCGGCGTGAAGATCGTCACCGGATTCGCGGTCGCCGCGTTGGCGGCGACGGCTGCGGTGGCGGCAACCGAAGTTGCGCTCACCGGCAGCGTCAACCCGACCAACTGGGGCCAGCAGGTGAAGGAAGAAGTGGCTGACTGCAAGGCCAGCGCTGCGCGCCTGGGCGTGCACGGCATCGGCCAGTGCGTCAGCTCGTTCGCCCGCCAGCATGGCGACGCGGTCAGCGACTCGAACAAGGACAAGGACAAGGACAAGTCCAAAGACAAAGACAAAGACAAGGACAAGTCCAAGTCCAAGAGCCACGGGCAGGGCAACGAGCCCTCACGGCCGGAGACATCCGGAACTGTCGGGTCGTCTCAGCTGGGCCGCAGTCGATGACCTGGTAGATATCGACTAAAAACCTTCCTCTCGTGGGGCCGGGCCGCAAGGCTCGGCCTCTCGTTTTTACGAGGGTTCTCTACGGGTCGCCTTCCACTTTTGGCCTTCCGCGGTGTCCGTGACTTCGACTCCAAGGGCGGCCAGCTCGTCGCGCAGGCGATCCGACGTGACGTAGTCCTTCGCCGCCCGCGCTCTCTCCCGAGACTCGAGGAGGGCGG
>DATCPI010000004.1:0-5443 GCA_036570165.1 Candidatus Dormiibacterota bacterium
GGTGAGGACAGTGCCTATTGAAGGTATGACGAGGAATCCCGCGACCAGCGCAAGCGCCGGCGCGACCCAGATCCACGGCCGGACCGACGGGCGCCATTTGTCAGGCAGCCGCCGGACCAGGTACTCGCCGCCAATGATGTAGGCGGCGAGCACCGCTGGTACGCCGATGATCACGGCGACCAGTGTCGGCAGGTCCGTCAGCAGGACGCTGAAGTCCATGTCTTGCTGCTATTCGGTTATGTATACGCCTTGGCCTGGACCTTATCCAGGTCGGCGAGGATCGTATCGAGCTGGTTTTGGTTGGCGGCGAACTTCAGAACCGCTGACCAATACGCGTTCTTCATGTCGGCGGGCATGAGGTCGCCAGCGTCGTACTTGCCGACCTTGGTGTTGACCAGGATCTGGGCTGTCGACTTCGAAAGCTGGTCGGGGTAGCTGTCCAGGCTGACCTTGTTGTTGGGCGAGATCTTGCCACCGCGCTTGACCCAGATCTCCTGGGCGGCCGGGGTGGTCAGGTACTGGATCATCTTCCGAGCCTGAGGTGTGTCGTGGAACATCGACCATGCGTCGCCCGCGACCACGTGTGCGCCGGCGTACGAAGCGGTGATGTCGGGCAGCGGGAAGAAGTTGTAGTCGGTTCCGGCCACCACCGATGGGTTGGCGCTCTTGAAGAAGCTCGTGATGAACGAAGCCTGGTTGTGCATGTAGCACTTGGGCGGGGTCTGGAACATGGGCGTGCCGGCATCGGTGAAGCTGGTCGATGCCATCGACTTGGCGCCGCCGTAGACGTTGCTGTCACCGGGCCCGAGGATCGTGCCCCACGACTGCCAGGCCTGCTTGATCTCAGGTGAGGTCCACTTCTGCTTGCCCTGCCACCAGTTGTCGTAGACGGTCGGCCCGGCCTGGCTGAGGACGATCTCCTTCACCCAGTCGCTGCCCGGCCAGCCGGACGCGGCGCCGCTCTCCAGACCGATGCACCACGGCGTGGTGCCGCCTTGCTTGATGGTGCTTTGCAGGCCGGTGAGCCCATCCCAGGTCGTTGGTATGGAGTAGCTCTTGGCCTGGAAGTTCTTCGGGTTGTACCAGATGAGTCCCTTCAGCGAGACCCATGAGTAGATCTGGTAGAGCTTGCCGTCGCCTGTCGGCATGCCGAGGTCGATCCAGGTCTGCGAGTTCTCGGCCTTCAGCTTGGTCACGTCCACGATGCTGTTGAGGGCGATGACCTTGCCCTGCTTCGCGAAGTTGGTGAGCAGGGTCGGGCTCGGCGCCGCGGCGAGGTCCGGCGGGTTGCCCGCGGCCACGCGCGTGGTCAGGAGCGCGTCCTGGTCACGGCTGGCCTCGTACTCGATCTTGATCCCCGTCGAGTCCGTGAACGGCTTCATCACGGCAAAGAACGAGGCTTGCTCGTCTCCGGTCCACTGCGCCATGACCTTCACGGTCCCGGCGTTCTGGGTCCCGCCGCCGCCGCAGGCGACGACGGTGAACATGGCCACCAACGAAAGAAGCAGACTCCGCTTGAACCAAACCGAATGCATCTCTAACACCCCCATCGATGCTGGGCTGACTGCTCAGTTACCCGGTCACACATTCTATGTTCCTTCCCTTTTTTCCGTAAATCCTCGAATCTGACGTCCCGACTTACGAGCTGCCGCCGATCACCTCCTTGAACCCCCAAGCGGGGGCGACGTGGAGCCGCGCACCACGAGGCTGGTGCCGAGTGGTGGAGGGGATTGCACCGCCTTACCCTTCATCCGCTGGATCAACAATCGAGCCGCGAGGCGACCTTTCTCGATGATCGGCTGCCGGACCGTGGTGAGCGGCGGAGTGGTCCAGGCGGCCATCGGCAGGTCGTCGTAACCGACGACGGACAGGTCGTCGGGGACCTTGAGGCCGGCCGACTGCGCCGCCGCCATCAGGCCGATCGCCACCATGTCGCTCATCGCGAGGACCCCGGTCGGCTTGCGCTTGCCCCTGGGCAGGCTCTCGAAGGCACGGGCTCCGGCCGCCCTGGTCGCGCCGGCGATAACGGTGTGCGGCTCAGGCGCGCCGGCACGATCGAGCGCGGCGCGGTATCCGGCCAGGCGTCTCGACGCGGCCGGGGTGTGGCCGACCTGCGCTCGCGTTGGCGGCAGCACGATGATCGCGACATCCCGATGTCCGAGGTCCAGCAGGTGCTGCGCGGCGGACCGGGCGCCTGACTCGTCGTCGACGTTCACGGCCGGGCGGTTGGGCGATGACTCCGAGTCCACCGCCACGGTAGGAATGCCGAGGCGGTCCAGCATCTCCAGCGCGCGGTCGTCGGCGCTGAGGCCGAGACTGATGAAGCCGTCGACGGACGCCTGGCGGATCGCGCCTTCGAGCGAGCCGTCGAGGGGCGGGACGAGCAGCATCGTGAGGTCGTGCTCCTCGCACAGCTCCCCGAGTCCCTGGATGAGCTCGCTGAGGAAAGGGTTGGCGAAGACGATGGAAAGGCGCTGAGGGATGAGCACGCCGATGGTGCCGCTCCGCCGCATCGATAGCGCCCTGGCAGCGGGGTGCGGCGCGTAGCCGAGGTCGTGGGCGACGCCCAGGACGCGCTCGAGCGTGGCCTGGCCGAGCCTTTCGGGATTGTTGAACGCAAAGGAGACGGCGGTCTTCGAGACGCCGGCCGCGCTCGCCACGTCAGCGATCGTGACCCGAGACACCCTGGCCGAGCCCCCATGGAAACCAGGTCATTCGCGTTCCCACCCTCGAAATAAACCGCTTTAGTAAAGCGGTTTAGCCGCGATGGTAGGCTGCCCGTGGCCTGCTGTCAAGAAGGAAATTTAGGGGCGTGCGCGGAGGACCCGGTCTATGGAACACTCCGCCGGATGAGTGACACCATGCGGTTTCCAGAAAGCTTCCTCTTTGGCGCCGCGGTGTCGGCCCACCAGGTCGAGGGCGGCAACACCAACAGCGACTGGTGGTGGTGGGAGCATCTCCAGTCGACCCCGGTCCACGAGCCGTCCGGCGACGCGTGCGACTTCTACCACCGTTTCCGCGACGACATCGCGATGCTCGCCAGCTTTGGACTGAACGCGTTTCGGTTCAGCATCGAGTGGGCGCGCATCGAGCCGGCGGAGGGAGAGTTCTCGCGAGCGGCGCTCGACCACTACCGGCGCGTGCTCGAGACCTGCCACGAGCACCGGGTGATGCCGATGGTCACGTTTCATCACTTCACGCTTCCGAAGTGGCTGCAGGATTCAGGTGGCTTCGCGTCGGATCGGTTTCCGGCCCTCTTCGAGCGCTACTGCGACCGGGCGGCCGCGGCGCTGGGCGACCTGATCGGGATCGCGTGCACCATCAACGAACCGGCGGGCCTGGGCTCGAGCGGCTACCTCCTGGGGATCAATCCTCCGGGCCACGAGGACGACCGGGACGGCGCGCAGCAGGCGATCGACAACCTGCTCGAGGCCCATAAAAAGGGTGCGGCGGCGATCCGGGCCCGATACAGGATCCCGGTGGGTATCACGCTCGCCATGCCCGACCTTCAGTACGAGGATGGCGCGCAGGTCGGGAGCTCGTCGCTGGAGGTGGAATCGCGCGTCAACGACTGGTTCCTCGAGGTGGCCCGCAAGGACGACTTCGTGGGCGTCCAGACCTACACCCGGTTTCGATATGGACCCGATGGGCCGCGGAGTCCGGGTCACGACTGGAGCGACACGACACGAGAGACGATCGAGACGGACGTGACGACGCAGATGGGATACGAGGACTACCCCCAGGCGGTGGGTGCCGCGATCCGGCGGGCGGCGAGGACCTGCCCCGGCTTGCCGATCCTCGTCACGGAAAGCGGGATCGCCACCGCGCATGACGAGAGGCGCATGGCGTTCATCCACGCGGCCCTTCGCGAGGTGCAGGCGTGCCTTCGCGACGGTATTGACGTGCGCAGCTACGTCTACTGGTCTTTGCTGGACAACTTCGAGTGGGCGTTCGGCTACGCGCCGACGTTCGGCCTGGTCGCGGTCGACCGGCAGACGTTCTCCCGGCATCCGAAACCGAGCGCGTCGTGGCTGGGGGCGGTGGCGAGGAGTCGGGCCTTCCTCCCGGGGTAGGAAGCAGCTCCACCCACCCCCTCCCTACCCTCCCCCTGAAGGGGGAGGGGTGCAGCCCAAGGAATATGATCGGCGGGGGATGTGATGCGCCAGCAGGTTGAGGCCAACTCTGGTCTCTCGACAGTGCTCCGCGGCGTCGTCGCCGACATGCAGCACGCGTCCGGCGCGGAAATCGTGTCCATCTTCCTCTACGAGGAGGCCACCCACACCTACTACGCACCCTTTGCCACCGGGCAGCCGCAGGAGAGCCTTCTCGACTCCTTGGCGGACATGCGCGAGCAGCTCGCGCGATACCTGGCGGACGCGGAGCAGGGAAAGGTGCCCGACGAGCTCGGCATCCATCAGTACGGGTCGACGGTCTGGCTCACCGTCACGCGGCAGCGGCTCGTGGCCAGAGACGCGCCGGCCGAAATCGACAGCACGTTCATCCGCCGCTACCAGGTGCAGTCGACCATCGGCCTGCCGCTGCTTGTGGGAGACCGGATGCTCGGGCTCGTCTACCTCAACTACCGCTCCCGCGACCAAGCGCCAGACGACTCCAGGCTGAAAGAGCTCGAGGTGCGGGCGGCTGCCGCGGCCGTCGCCGTCCAGGACGTGCTGGCGGGCGCGGAGCGCACAGCTCTCGAGGGGCTCGCGCGCCTGACCTCACTGCTGACCACCCCGGTGGGCGACGCGAGAACCGACGGCAAGGAGCTGCGCCGGCTCCTTTCCATCGCCCTGGCCGACCTGCTGATGGCGAGCAACCTGGACGGCGCGGCGATCTACCAGCTCGGCCCACAGCGAACCAGCCTCGACCTGGTGACGGCACACCTTCGCGTCGGCGCGCCGGTGCGCATCGAGCGGCCCGACCCGTCCGTGACGTGGGAAGCCGCGATCGGCAGGACGCTGGGGGCGGCGACGTCAGAGGCAGACCTGCACCCGATCGCCACGTATGCCCTGGGCAGCGTCGATGAGCCCCACGGCTATCTCGTGGTGCTGAGCCGCGACAGGCTCGCGACGGTCCGCCGTGCGCCGCCGACGGACATGATGCTCAAGGCGGGCGCCGAGCTGATCGGCGGCGCGCTGGCGGGCCAGCGCCTGATCGCCGAGCTCGAGAACAGCAACCGCCTCCTGGGCGCGCTCGGGGACATGACCAGCGCCATGCTGCAGCCGGGCTCGAGCCGCCACGACGTCATCGACGCGGTCGTCGGCCGCCTGACGGACGCCGAGGTGCCTGAGTTCGACTTCAACTTCGCCAGCATCTACCTGCTGGAGGAGGCCGAGGACCAGGGCCTTCTCGTGCGCATGGCCGCGGGGGCGGCGACCGCCGCCACCATCGACGCTGAAACGTCGAAGAAGGGCAGCGGGGGGAAGCATGCCCGCGTGCCCCG
>DATCPI010000005.1:0-5402 GCA_036570165.1 Candidatus Dormiibacterota bacterium
GTCTCCGATGATGGTCGGCAGCTGGCCGCTGAAAGTGAGCGTGTTCGCGATCATCCCGCCGAACTCGTCAGTTCTGAATGCCGACGCCTTTGAAACGGTGATGTCCGCCGTCGGTGTGTAGATGAGTCCGATGAACGCCGAATCGGTGGCCGCCCCCATCATGTTGGCGCACCTGTTCGCGGGCGGGTTGGTCGCGCCGGGTTCGTAAACGACAATCCAGTTGAACTGGTAGCCGCTGAAGACATAGTTGTCGCCGAGGCTGGTGTCGTTGAGACAGCCGCCACTGGGAAGGTAGTACGCAACCGCTCCGGGCGTGATCAACCCCGGCTTGCAAGTCGTGGGCGCGCCCGCGAGGGTGTCGCATTGATTCTCGTTGGCGCGGTCCCCGGCAGGGGGCGCCGCCCGGTCCGCATTTTCGTTTGGCAGGTTGCTCCTCAATGGAGCCGCCTCGCTCGAGGGTGGATAAGAGCCGATCGCGCCCGGTGGTGCGAAGAGGTTTGGGGCGAACGGCGAACCGAGGTAGGTCCCATCGAGGGCGAGTGACTCGTTTCCCAAGCTGCATCCGGTGCCGGAGTACACCGGGCAACCAGTGGTGGCGTCGTTCTGCGGAGTGCCCACCACCGGAAGCGCGCCGGCCAGCCCGAACGGACCGCTGCACGAGCCGTTGGGATTCGCATAGATGTTGTAGGCGGTGGCGCCTGGCACGTTGCTCACCTCCACCAAGACGTTTCTGCCGGCGCCGTTCACGAGCACCGAGTAGCAGACTGAGGGAGCGCTCTCCCTAACGTACGTGAGCCCGTTGTAGATCTCCGTTCGTGTCGATGTCAGCACGAAGGTCCAGGCGCCGTTAGGGATGTCCTTGAGGCCTGCGATCGACGTCACCCGGGCCGAGCCGGCGCATTTTGCGCCGTCCACGGTCCAGAACTGGTGCCCGGCAAGCACGGTGTTGTTGTTGTACACGGGTTCATCCGGCGGCCTCAGCTCGTTGGAGACGATGCTGCCGTTGTTCGTGTATCCACCTTGCCACTGGTAGACACCGCCGGCGAGAAAATAGCAACGGTTGGCGCCAAAAAGCGGATCCACAGAGTAGATCCCCGACGACATGGCGACTGTCTTGTCGGGCCTGCCATACGAAAGGCCGCCAAGCGGAGGCGGTGGATAGTTGGGGTCGACGATGTTGTAGCCGGTGCGCGTCACGCCGGCCACGTCGGGATACGTGCATGGGGTCGGGTTGCCGCTCGGGTAGCACATGTTCGTGAGGTTGGGGACAGGCGACTGACAACGCGCGTAGACATCGCCCGCCACCAGGGTGGGGGTGGAGCCTGCGATGGAGATCGCTCCATTGGACACCATGTCGCCGACGATGGTCAGAGTCCCGCCGGTCGTGGTCGAGATTGCCGACCCGGAAACTCCGCCGCATCCAGCCTGGCTAAGCGCCGCGACGGTTGGGGCGAACAAGAGGTTGTTCACGCCACCCGAGCCGGTGGCGGAGAGTTGGGGCGTGTTGCCGTTGGTCAGGACGCGCCCGAACATGATCGGCAGGTACTGCTTTGCCGTCATGGCGAACTGGCTGCCCTGGGGCCCCAGAGCCGATACGACCAGCGTCAGCACCGTGCCGTCCGAGTAGGTGCACGTCACCGTCAGGGGCGACGCACCAGGCGTTCCGTAACCCGGCGAGCAGGATGGGCTCGTGTAGAGGCGGAGGTTCGTGGCGAAGATCGCGGTCGCCGCCTGCTCTGCGGTGACGTAGCTGCCGGTCTGCTGCAGGCTGTCAGATGCGGCCAGCGCCGCCGCATCGACTGCCGCCTGTAGGTCCCGGCGCAGCGCATAGGCGCGCGATCCGTCGATGGCGAGCGCGGCCATGCCGACCACCACGGCGAGGGCGATCGCGATCAGGACGATCGCCTGGCCGCGCTGCCTTTTTCCCCGCGTCCTCACCCTCAGTACTCCGTCCTGTAGATCGCCGCTGCGGTGATCAGGATGCGATTCGCGGTGGCCTGCGCGACCACTGGGGTGATCAGGATCAGGTTGAACCGGATGGTGACCTGCAGCGGCAGGTTTCCACCTGTCGGATTCACGGCGCTGCACGAGCCGGTGGCGACGGCTGAGTACTCGCCGCCAGGTGCGTTCGGCGGCGGCGTCGGCTGCACGGTGGCCGGAGGGCTGACCTGCGTCACGTAGAGCCAGGCCGAATTGTCGGGCGGCACAGCGCTCGTCACCGGTCCCTGCGGGCAAGGCGCGCTCACCGGCGCCCCGATGATCTGCGAGGCCACGGCGGCGAGGACGTCGGCATCGGTCGGCAGAGGGTTGGAGGCACGCACCGCCACGCGCGCGCCTTCGCGCGCCGCATGGCTCACGGTGTCGTAGTAAAAGACTGCCCGCCCGATGTCGACGATGCCGAACAAGAGGAGCAGCAGGACCGGCGAGACCAGGGCGAACTCGATCAGCGCCTGCGATCGCTGGCCGCGCATCATCCGTTGCCCTGGACGGTCATGTGCGTGTTCGCGGCGAGGCGGAAGATCCCGAACTGTGACGTGATGAGCGGCGTGAGAGGGCTGTACGAATAGAGCACGATCACGTTCAGGTCCTGCTGGCCCTGGTTCGTGGCGGGCGCTGTGAAGTCCAACCCGGGCGTGTTGTTGTAGCAGATGTAGAGCCACGCCTGGTTTGGCGTGGTCGGGTACGCGGAGGTCACGTACGGCGGGTTGTGAAATCCGTTCCCGTCGGACGGCGTCGGGCAGGTGGTCACTGCGTTCATGAGCGCCGAAGGGGGGATGGAGATCGCCGCCAGCTCGGCGTCGACCACTCTCTGGATCTCCGCGTCGAACAGCCAGGGATGGTTTCGGTTGGGTGCATCGAACCAGACGCCGTGGCGAGCCCCCTCGCGAGCCGCGTTCGAAAGGGCTTCGCCCACGTATATCGCCCGGCCAATGTCGACCAGGCCGCCGACCAGCAGGAGAAGCACGACCGAGGACAGGGCAAACTCGACCATGGACTGGCCGCGCTGGGTCATGAAGAGCCCCAGCATGGGCGTCTTAGGGGGGCGCGGCACCGGACTATCTTGCCTATGATGGGTCGGCTGTGCGCCCCCTATTGACCGGCTTCACGTTCAGAAGGCCGTTCACAATCCTCGGAATCCTGCTTGCCCTGCTCGTGATTGGTGCCTTCGTCCTCGTAGCTCTCAACGCCGGGGCGGCATCCAGCAGTCCCCAGCTGGAGGTGGTGGTGGCGAACAAGGACCTCACGCCCAGGGTTGCGATCGACCTGGGTTCGCTCGACCTCAAAACCATCCCGGTGGCCTCCGGCTACCCCAAGGACTACTTCTTCACCAAAAAAGCGGACGTTGAGGGCATGATCCCCCTGGTTCCCATTCACCCCGGGCAGGCTGTCATCGCCAATGACATTGCCAAGCCGAACCAGGCGTTCGGGTCGCAGTCGGAGTACCTGCCCATCCCCTCGGGCTACGTGGCCATCACCATCCCGACCAGCGAGCAGCAGGGCGTCGCCGGTTACCCCCAGCCGAACGACTACATCTCCGTGATCGCGACCGTCTCCACCGCCGGGAAGGTGGCGTCCAAGACCATCTTCACCAACCTCCACGTGATCCGGGTTGGGACCCAGGCGAACGCGCCCGGCACGAGCGGGAATGCGAGCAGCCTGACGGTGGTGGTCACCGAGTGCCAGGCCGAGGTGATCACCTGGTTTTTGACCTACGCGTCACTGAAGTACACCCTCCAGTCTTTCAAGGACTACCTTCAGCCGGGCACCCAGCAACCTGACCCTAAATGCCCGACGGTCGGCGACGCCAAGGGCGTAACTCTGCAGTTCATGCAGGCCAACTACCCCGGCCTCTTCTAACTTGGCCCTTCCGCCTCAGGTCATCGTCGCCGTGCCTATGGCGGCAGCGATCATCGTCTTCTTCTGGAGCCTGGACCGCATCCGCAAGGAACACATCGCGAGGCCATTGGCGCCGGCTCCTCCTCGGGCCACTCCCCGCGAGCTGGTGGAGAGGCTGCTGCGCCCGGCGGCCGACAACCTCAGCCACCGGCGGAGCGCCAGCGGCAAGCCAACGCTGACCGAGGACCTGGCCCGCGCCGGCCTGAACATCACGCCGTCGGAGTACCTGCTGATCCGGATCGGGGCCGTGGCCCTGGGAGCCTTGATCGGTCTTTTTCGCTTCGGCATCTCGGTTGGGTCGGTCATCCTGGGCCTGGTCGGCTTTTTCGGCCCACCCCTGGTGATCGGCTTCCTCCAGCGGCGGCGCCAGGACAAATTCAACGAGCAGCTGACCGGCATGCTTCAGCTGCTCTCGAACTCGCTCAAGACGGGATACCCCATAGACCGAGCGCTCGAGACAGTGGCCAACAAGTCACAACGCCCTATCTCGACAGAGTTCGAACGCGTCGCCACCGAGATCACTTTGGGCACCCCCGTCGAAGACGCGCTGAGCGCGCTGCTGCTGCGCATCAACAGCCCTGACCTGGAGTTCATCGTCACGGCCATCCTGCTTCACACGCGGGTCGGCGGCAACCTGGCCGAGGTCCTCGACAACATCTCCGACACGCTGCGCGACCGTTTGCAAACCAAGCGCGACATGAGCGTGCTCACCGCCCAATCGCGGGCCTCAGCGACGATCATCACCGGGCTGCCCATCCTCCTCGCGTTCGGCCTTTTCCTCTTCGTTCCGGGCTATTTCGCGCCGATGACCAGCACGCTGCTCGGATACATTCTTCTCGGCATCGCGGCGGGTTTCGTTGTCATCGGCAACGTGATCATTCAGCGCATGACCTCGCTCGACGCCTGATGTTCACGATCGCGCTGTCCGCCGGAATCATCTGCGCCGTGATCGTGATGGCGTACTTCATCGCGATCGACCAGGTCCGCAAGAGCGCAACCGCCACCCCGGGCAATTTCAGAGCCCCTGCCCCAAACCCAAGCTTCGTCAAGCAGCTCGAGGCGCTGGCCAAACCCCTCACGTCTCGGATGCCGGCCCACGAGACCGCACCGCTCCGCCAGCAGCTGAGTCGCGCCGGCGACCCGGGAAGCCTGACGCCCGCCGGATTCCAGGCAGTGCGTTACGGCCTCGCGGCGCTAATGGCGATCGCGGGGTTGGGCGTGGGAGTGCTCATATCAACGCCCTTGCCCGTCATCATCGTCACGCCTATCTCCGGGGTCGTTGCAGCGTTCATCGGTTATTTGCTTCCGAGCCTTTGGCTCGAGCAGCGGATCGCGTCGCGCCGCCACCAGATCCAGCGCTCCCTGGCCGAGGCCACCGATCTTCTAACGCTTGTCGTCGAGTCCGGCATGAGCCTCGACGAAGGACTGCTCAGCGTCACCGAGCGGTTCCACAACGCGCTGGGCGACGAGATCGGCAAGGTGCTGCGCGAGATCCGGCTCGGCAG
>DATCPI010000006.1:0-4326 GCA_036570165.1 Candidatus Dormiibacterota bacterium
TGGCAGCTGCACAACCTCGCCGACCCCATCGAATGGGACATCGCGCTCAGCCCGGGCGGAGTCATCGAGGCCGCGGTGGACGCACGTGCCGAGGGCCTGGTGCGCTTCATCGGCGTCACCGGTCACGGCGCGCAGATCGCCGCCAACCACTGCCGCAGCCTGGAGCGCTTCGACTTCGACTCGGTGCTGCTCCCCTACAACTTCGTAACCATGCGGCTGCCCTACTACGCCGAAAACTTCGAGGCGCTTGTCAAGACGTGCGCCGAGCGCAAGGTCGCCGTGCAGACGATCAAGTCCATCGCCTTACGGCCGTGGCTGGGCCGGCAAAAGACGCGAACCACCTGGTACGAGCCGCTCGAGGGCCAGGCTGACATCGATCTCGCGGTCTGGTGGGTGCTCGGTCGGCCCGGGGTGTTTCTCAACACGGTCGGCGACGTCGACCTGCTGCCTTTGGTCCTGGATGCGGCCGAGCGTTTCGAAAAGCGCCCGAGCGATGCTGATCTGGCCACCATGCTGGAGCGCTCGAAGACGGCACCGCTCTTTGTCTAAAGACAGGGCTGCCTTAGGCGCCTGAAGCCGCCGAACTATCCTTGACCCGTCATGAACCCACGGTGGATGGCGGTGGCACGAGGCGACGAGCCCGCCGACGTAGTCGTGACCGGCGCCAAGGTGCTGTCGGTCTTCACCAAGGAGTGGCTTGAGGTCGACGTCGCAATCACCGACGGCCATGTGGTCGGGTTGGGCCGTTACGAAGGCGGCGAGCGGATGGATGCGGCCGGGGCTTACCTCGTACCGGGTTTCATCGATGCGCATATGCATATCGAGTCCTCGAAGCTGACCGTCGATGAGTTCGCCCGGGCCGTCTTGGCTCACGGCACCACCGCGGTCGTCGCCGATCCACACGAGATCGCCAACGTGCTCGGGACGGACGGCATTCACTGGCTGCTCGACAGCTGCGCCGACCTGCCGCTCGACGTCTTCGTCATGGCCTCGTCGTGCGTGCCCGCCTCACGTTTTGAGTCTCCTCACCGGCCGTTTACGACGGGCGACATCGAGAGCCTGCTGCGCCGGCACCGCACGATCGGCGTGGCCGAGATGATGAACTTTCCGGGCGTCATCGCGGGCAGCGAGTCGGAGGTCGCGAAGCTGCAGACGGGCCTCACCGACCACGTCGATGGCCACGCGCCTGGTGTTCGCGGCCCGGCCCTCAACGCTTACATCGCGGCCGGCATCCGCTCCGACCACGAGGCGACCACGTACGAGGAGGCCCTGGAGAAGCGCCGCCTGGGTATGTGGGTGATGCTTCGCGAAGCGAGCATCGCGCGGAACCTGCGCGACCTGCTCCCGCTGGTCAAGCGCTACGGCACCGAGCGCTGCATGTTCTGCACCGACGATCGCGAGCCGAGCTTCATCGTCGAGGAAGGGCACATCGACCAGATGGTTCGCGTCGCGGTCGAGGAGGGCATTTCACCCGAGGACGCGGTGGTCATGGCGACACTCAACCCCGCCACCTATCACCGGCTCCGCAACCTGGGCGCCATCGCACCCGGTTACCAGGCCGACATCCTGGTGCTCGACGACCTCCGCTCCTTCGTGCCGCGGCAGGTCCTCAAGCGCGGGGCCGCGCCTCGCTTCGTCAAGCTCGAAGTCCCGGAGTGGGTGCGCCAGACAGTGCACCTGGCCGAAGTTCGCGCCTCGTCCTTTAACGTGGCGGCGGGCGCGAAGCGGATCAGGGTCATCCGGGTCATCCCGTCGCAGCTTTTGACGGGGACCGAGCTGGTCGAGCCAACCACGCGCGACGGGTGCATTGTTGCCGACCCCAAGCGTGACCTGGTCAAGATCGCAGTGCTCGAGCGGCATCACGCAAGCGGTCGCGTCGGCCTGGGCTTTGCCACGAACGTCGGGCTGAAGCGCGGCGCGTTCGCTTCGACCGTCGCACACGACGCGCATAACGTGGTCGTGCTGGGGGTCGATGACGCTGACATGGCCGCCTGCGCGTTGCGCATGCCGGAAATTGGGGGCGGCATCGTGATCGCCGAGGGAGGCCGCGTGGTCGAGGAGCTTCCGCTGCCGGTCGCCGGTTTGATGAGCGATCAGCCGCTCGCGGCAGTCCATCAGCGAATGCATTCGATGGAACAGCGCCTGGCCGGCATGGGCGTGACCATGAACGCGCCGTTCATGACCCTGAGCTTCCTCGCTCTCTCGGTCATCCCCGAGCTGAAGATCACCGACCGGGGCCTCGTCGACGTAGCGCGGTTCGAGCTGGTGCCGCTGGGCGTTGAATGAGCTCAATCGTCTCCCGCCAGAACAGGCGCAGCAGCGCCTGTACACGTGCTTCGGTTCGCGCCAATGGGCGCGGCGGATTGTCGCGGGGCGACCTTATGCCGACCTCGACGCTCTGTTCGTCGGTGCCGAAAGAGCGTGGTCCGAGCTCGGGCCGGGGGACTGGTCGGAGGCTCTGGCCGGGCACCCGCGCATCGGCGAGCGTGGGGGTAGCTCACCGGGCGCGTCCGAGCGCGAGCAAAGCGGCGTTCGAACCGCGGACGACGACCAGCTTGCTCAGCTGGTCGAGGAGAACCGCCGCTATGAAGCTCGCTTCGGTCATGTATTTCTCATCGCGGCCGCAGGGCGAGGCGCGGATGAGATCCTGGCCGCCATGCGCAAACGCATGGGAAACGACCCGGTGACCGAGGCTGAGGTGGCGGCGGCCGAGCTTCGCAAGATCGCGCGCCTCCGCATGGTGGCACTGTTCCAATCGTGAGCATCTCGACGCACGTTCTCGACACCGCACGCGGCAGGCCGGCAGCCGGGCTGGCGGTCACTCTCAGCTACCGCCGCGGGAACGGTGCCTGGTCGGTGGTTGGAAGGGGTGTGACCGATGACAACGGCCGGGTGGCCGATCTCTCCTCGGGTGCCGTCGAGGCGGGCGACTTCAGGTTGGAGTTCGCCACCGCGGCATACTTCAACGCGTCGGGGACCGCGGCATTCTACCCGGAGGTCTCTGTGGTCTTCACAGTGACCGACGCCGGCGCCCACCACCACGTCCCGCTCCTGTTGAGCCCGTTCGGCTACTCCACTTACCGCGGCACATGACGGTCCGCCTCGGTGAAAACCAGTACGGGAAGGCGGAGACGCATGTGGTCCGCGTCACCAAGGGTGGACCCGGCGGGACCGTGCATGAGATCAGGGACATGACGGTGAGCGTCATGCTCGCGGGCGACTTCGAGGCCACTCACCTCACGGGCGACAACAGCGAGGTGGTGCCGACCGATACCCAGAAGAACACGGTCTTCGCCTATGCCAGCGAGGGTGTGGGTGAAATCGAAGAATTCGGGCTGCGGCTCGCCCGCCATTTCGTGCAGGACTACGCGCCCGTTCATCGAGCACGCGTCTTTATCTCAGAGCAGCCTTGGACGCGCATTCACGCCGGGGGCGGGCCGCACCCGCATGCCTTCGAGCGCGGCGGGTCGGAGCTGCGCACCACGACCGTGACCTGCGCGCGCGATGCCGAGTGGGTTGTTTCAGGCCTCAGCGACCTCACGCTCCTCAAGACGGCCGGATCGGAGTTCTGGGGGTACCCCAAAGATCGCTACACGACGCTGCCCGAGACTCACGATCGCGTGCTGGCGACGGCAGTCGACGCGCGCTGGCGATACCTGGACCCACACGCCGATTGGGCAGACGCTCGCGCCGAAGCTCGGCGCCTCATCATCGAAACGTTCGCCACCAAGCACAGCCTCTCCCTTCAGCAGACGCTGTACGCGATGGGGGAGGCGGTGCTCGAGGCGCGGACGGAGATTGCGGAAATCCGCTTTTCGATGCCGAACAAGCACCACTTCGCGGTCGACCTCAAGCCCTTCGGTCTCGAGAACGACAACGAGGTGTTCTATGCGGCGGACAGGCCGTACGGTTTGATCGAAGGGACGGTCACCCGAGACGGTGTCGCTCCAGCCGATCAAGCGTGGTGATCGGCGATGGATTTCCTACAGCCGACCGCCTGGGCTGAGGCACTTGCGATGAAGGGGGCACACCCGGACGCCCTGCCCATCGCCGGCGGGACCGATGTGATGGTCGAGATCAACTTCGACCGGCACCGGCCGCCTGCGTTCATCGACTTGACGCGTATCGCTGAGCTCTCGGAATGGGGCCAGGAGGGAGACTGGCTGCGCATCGGCGCCGGCGTCACCTACACACGCCTAATCGCAGAGCTCGGCGACCGGCTTCCTGGACTCGCCATGGCGTCCCGCACGGTCGGCTCGCCGCAGATCCGCAATCGTGGAACGGTCGGAGGCAACCTCGGCTCCGCCTCGCCGGCGGGCGACGCCC
>DATCPI010000007.1:0-13794 GCA_036570165.1 Candidatus Dormiibacterota bacterium
GCCGGTATCGTCGTGGCCACCATTTTGGTGGCCGGCGTATCTGTTTAGCGATAAGCGTGTTGATTCGGCTGTAGCCTCGAAAGACGGGAACGGGTGTCAGTCGATCGGAGGCAGCTGTCGGATCAGACTGGGTACGTTGAGCTTCGGCATCGGGACCCTCGGGTTCATAGCCCTCAGGGTTTCCAGCAGTATGCGTGACACAGCCCAATCGCGGAACGGCTTGTCGTCGGCCGGGACGATGTACCAAGGGGCGGTCGGTGTCGAGCACCGGGTCAGCAGCATGTTGAAGGCCTCCTGATATTCATCCCAAAGACCCCTTTCTTTTATGTCATTTAGGCTGAACTTCCATCTTTTTTCGGGGGTGTTGAGGCGAGCAAGTAGCCGCTGACGCTGCTCCTCGTTTGAGATATGGAGACAGATTTTCAGGGGAATGACATTTGATTTGACAAGTCCAGCCTCGAATCGGTTTATCTGCGCATACCGACTCTCGATCACTTCCGGAGCGGCCAGCTTCTTGACCCTGGCGATGAGCACATCCTCGTAGTACGAGCGATTGAAGATGGTGATGTGGCCTGGCCCCGGCAATGCCTTCTTGAACCGCCAGAGGAAATGGTGTCTAAGTTCGGTCGCACTTGGTGCCATGAAGGTGCGGACGTGCACACCTTGAGGATCCATCGCCGCCATTACGTGGCGGACTGTTCCGTCCTTGCCGCTGGTGTCCAATCCCTGCAGAACAATCAGGATCGCCTGTTTCTTCTCCGCGTAGAGGCGCTCTTGAAGGTCCAGCAATTCGGGGCCATATTTCTCACGGGCGGGCGCTATCTTCTTGCGCTTGACTCCCAGCCGATCGCCAGGGTCAACGTCCGCGAGGCTCACCTGGCCCTTCCACGCGCGAGCCTTGAGCATGTCCCTCATGGATCTCTTTGCCATTGAGCCTCCAGTTCAGCAGGTCAAATACTTGAATGACGATCTTCGCGCTTCACGTATTCCCTCCTCGATCGACCACAGCGCCTGGGTGTTCAAGAAGCGAGTGAATCAGTAGAACCGAATCTGGCCGCGTTTGGCGCGCCGGACGTACGGTGGTCGCTCTGCTGAGCCCCGGTAGCGAACGCTCGATCAGTGACCCGCCGCAACGACACCACGAAGGTCAGCCAGGCGATGGCGATGAGCAAGCCTGCAAGGACATCGCTCGGCCAGTGGGTCCCGGCGTAGATCCTGTCGAGCCCTACAGTCACGACAATCCCCGCCACAACTGCCCAACCGATCGGTCTTGCCCACCGCGGCAGATACCTATGGCCGAGGCACAGCATCAGCACGGCCGCGCTGATCGTGATGAAGATGATATGCCCGCTGGGAAAGCTGGTCGAACCAGGATGCTCCGTCACGCGAAGGACCTGGCCGACCACAGGCCTCGGCCTGTTGATCAGGTGGACGATGGCCTCGTACCAGAGGCCGCCGGCAAGCGCGGCAAGCGCAAGGAACCAGGCGCGACGATTCAACAGAAGCACGAGGAGGATGACGACTATCTGCATCGGGATCCCGCCGGGTCCGCCGACCCAGGTGAAGAAGGGGAATGTCAGCGTGAGTGGGCCCAGGTTGGTCGCCTGTATGTCACGCTCGACCGTCGCGTCGAACGGCAGGTAGGGATGCATGACGACAATCCCGGTGATGACGCCGACTGCGATCGCGGCCGCGATCGCGACGGCGAGCACGGGGACCCGGATCATGACGACTTCGCCGGGGCGCGGCCTCGAAACCATCGGAAGCTCGGGGACGGCAGCCAGCGCTCGGGGAGCCAGAGCACGAACGCCGACCAGCCGATGCCGAGCAGGACGCCGCCGACGACGTCGCTCGGCCAGTGGGCGCCCGCCCAGACCCTGGCGATGCAGGTGAGCACGATCACCACCACGACGAGAGTCCAAAGGATCGGCCGGAAAACAGGCCTGATCTTTGGAGCGACAGACACGGCGATCATGAAGGCCATCCAGGTGAAGAACACCGCATGCCCGCTCGGGAAGCTGAAGCCGGTCGTCGGCGACAGGATGTGGACGACATCCGCCGGCGGCCGCTGCCGTGAGATCACGAGCTTGATGATGTTGTCGAGCAAGCTCGAGATGCTGCCGATCAACATCAGCCAGCCGGCCCTGCGCTCGAAGATGAAGAGCGCGACGATGGCGACGGCACCGAGCAACACCTGCCAGATGCCGGCGCTCGCGTTGATCAGCTCCATCGGATAGACGATCGGGCCCCAGTTGAGCTGTTGGATGAACCTGTCGATCGGGATGTCGGTCGGAAGCACCTGGTTCTGCACAACAAGGAAGGTGTCGATTGCAAAGAGGACCAAGACGACCAGCGCTGTGGGACCGAGCCAGCGCCGGGCGGTCGGCCCGGGGCGCCCGGCGATGACCTCCGCAACGGCTTGCTTCGGTTCAGCGAGAGGCGCCGCGGCGTCCTTGGGTAGCGCGCTCAACTTGGGACGATCACCTGCAATGCACTCAGTTCCGCGGTGATGCTGGCCGGCGTGCGGCCCATTTGAGCGTTGTCGGCGTAGATCCGGACCTTCGGCTTGGTCGTCACCTCGAGCTTGCGGAACTTGAATACCTGGCCCAGGCCGCCTTCCTTGTGCTTGGAGAGAATGGCGCGCGCGAGCACCCGCTTGACGATGTCAGTGCGACTCGCGCCCGCATGCACAGAGAGCTCCAGGTACGGATCCTGCGGCGTCTTGTCGCTCACCGGCATCTGCGAGCCGATCGACGTGGTGTTGGTGAAGACGAGCGACATCGCGGTCCCGCTTCCCCTGATGTCCCCGCTCAGCTCGTATTTGAACGGCCTGGCCTCGGCGATGTGTTTCACATCCTTGGCAAAGGCTCCGAAAGCCTTGTCCTTGGCGGACTCGCCGGCTGCGATGGTCTCGCCGAAGAGTCCGATCGCGGCCGCCTCAAGAAAGATCTTTCCGTTCATGCGTCCCAGCGTGATGGGGTGAGGTTTCCCGGACTTGACGACCCGGATGGCGGCATCGACCGTGGTCGGCAGATGCAACGACTTGGCGAAGTTGTTGAACGTGCCCAGCGACAGAATGCCGAGCGGGTGCTTGGTGTCGGCGAGCTGGCGCACGACCCACCCGATGGTGCCGTCGCCGCCCGCCACGATGATCGTGGCGGTCGGCCCGATGAGCTTCTCGATGTCCATCTTGGGGTCGAACTCGACGACTATGCTCCCGTCGAATGCCTTTCGGAGCTTGGCTTCGATCTCAGGCGTCATTGAGCCTGCGTTCGGGCTCAGGATCAGCAGGCTGGTCCCCGGCTTCGCTTTCCCTGCAATCGGCGGGCGAGCTCTGGTCATTGTGGTCATGTGAGTTCGACCGGTCCGAGGATGCCTGGGGCGACTGTGCTGCTCAAGCCGCGCGATCCATAAGCCGAATCCAGCGGGCGCAGGCGAATGAGTGGAGGCCCAGCGCCACGAACCCCAGAGCGATGATGCCCAACACGATCCGGCCGAAGGGCTGGGCGAGCAAGTAGAGGAATGCGCCTCCGAAGCCTTGGACTTGGGCGGCGTCGTGGTGCATGCCGGCCTGGACAAGAAACCAACCGATCACCAAGAAGATGACGCCGCGGGCAAACATCCCGAAACGACCGAGCTTCACTGCTATGTCCCGTTCGGAGACACTCATCTCCGCGCCCTTCAGGTCCTCTTTGAATGCGGCGCGATAGGCTTCGAGGAATTGCCCCAAAGCGACTAGGATGGCGATGAGGCCGATGACGACTGTCAACGGACCGCCGCCTGGATGGGTGAGGATCGCAGCTATCGTTTTCTGAGTGCTGTCAGCGGCAGGTCCGCCTGACCCCAGAAGGATCTGGAGGGCGAAAAATACGATCGCCGCGTACGACACGGCGCTCGTCACGAAGCCAAGCCTCGCCGCGTAGCCGTAGGCGTCATGTCCACGGTGCAGAGGGTCGTAGATCGCCCTGGTGAAACCCCACAACGAGTAGGCGGTGAGCCCGACCGCTACCACTACTAGCACCAGCTTCCCGAATGGGTTGCGGATCAAGAACACGAGACTTCCCGACAGGTCGGTGGTCTGGCCGCCCCCCACCCTGAGCGCTATACCCAATGCAAGCAGACCCATTACGGCGTACAGGGCACCGCGGACGACATAGCCCAGGCGCTCTAGAAGCTCGAGGAGCGGGTTGGCTGCTACTCGCTTGACGGCGTTGTTGCCACCTTGAAGAGTTGCCACTTCAGGCCGCCGCCTGAAGGCTCTTCTTCAGCGCCCGGACGTCGAGGTGCGGGTTGGGATAGAGCAACTTCATGTCCTCCATCGTTTCGATGAGAAACTGTGAGACAGCCCAGTTTCGGTACCAGTTGCGGTTGGCGGGAACCACATGCCACGGGGGGCCGCTGTCGAACAGCGGCCGAGGGCGGAGCCGGTTGTCCCAGTAGCGTCGCTTGCGGATGTCGATTCCGCTGAACTTCCATTGCTTGTCCGGCTACCCCGAACGGGCGAGGAGCTCACGCCTCACCTTTCGGAACCAGATCGCGGTCCCATCGCATCATCAGGCGGATCAGGCGTAAACGTGTTCGCGGCGGCCAGACCTGCCACCGGAGCGCGAAACGCAGGGTTGCCTGCATTCGACAAAGGATCGTCTATCTGCCATAACAGAGGCAGCAACACCGTTTGGTCCGGTTAATAACGACATCTTGGTGAAGTCTTGCTGGGCCGCGTCGCCGACGTGGCAGCAGCGGGCCGGATCGTTACCTCCGGACCAGCTCCAAGAACTCGGCACGCAGGGCGGCATTCTCGCGAAACCCGCCGAGAAGGCACGAGGTCACTGTGTCGCTGTCCACTTTTTCGACGCCGCGCATCTCGACACACAAGTGCCGCGCTTCCATCACAACCGCGACACCTTGTGGGCGTAGCACACGCTCGATCGCTTCCGCGATCTGGCGTGTGAGCCGCTCCTGCAGTTGAAGGCGGTGCGCGAACACGTCGACCAATCTGGGTAGCTTGCTGAGCCCGATTATCTTGCCCGCGGGGAGGTACCCGATGTGGCAGCGACCGAAAAACGGCAGGACATGGTGCTCGCATAGAGCGTAGAAGGGGATGTTCCGGACGGTCACCAGGTCGTCGCCCTCGTGCTCGTACAGTGCGCCGTCGACGACCTGCCTTGGATCTACCCCATATCCGTCCGTCAGGTAAGTGAGCGATTCGGCCACGCGCCTCGGGGTGTCGGCGAGGCCCTCGCGCTCCGGATCCTCGCCGAGGGCAACCAGCATCCGCCGAGTGATGGTCGTGAGCTCCTCGATGGGAAGAGAGCGGGCAGGCTGGGAGGCGCTCATTCGCAGATGACCTCGGCGGCGTTGTTCTCCGACTCGGTCAAGCGCAGCCGCACCAACCGCGCGGGCGCGAAATGAGGCGAGAGCTTGGTGAAGGCGGCGAAAGCGATGTTCTCTGCGGTCGGCACAATCCCCCTGAGGCATTCAACGTCTCGGTTGAGATGCTTGTGGTCGACCAGGTCGATGAACTCGCGCCTGAGGACACGATCCACGTCCTTGAGGTTGGCGACCATCCCTGTCTCGGGATCGACTGCGCCGGCAACGGTCACCTCGACCACGTAGTTGTGGCCGTGATCGCTAGAGCAGGGACCGAAAACCTCCTGGTTTCGAGCCTCGCTCCATTCAGGACGACAGAGGACGTGCGCGGCGGCGAAGGTCGCCCGGCGTGTAATCCGAACAGTAGCCGTGGTGCTCATCGAGCCACCTCCTCTGGTACAACGTCGGCCGCAGGCAACCCTCTCGCCGGCGACGTTACCGAGTCAACGCGGGCCAAATCAAGTAGCACGATCGGCTGGGTCGAGCCGGAGGTTGGCGCCAGACAACGGCGCGGATTCGGGGGATGCCAACCAGACGATGATGCGAGCCACCTCCGCCGGCTGCAGGCTGGGACCTTCCACGCCAGCGATTCTGAGCATTGGCGTGTCCACTGCGCCCGGACTGATCGCGTTCACCCTGATGCCATGCGGCCGGCCTTCGACCGCCAGCGCTTCGGCGAGCCCCGCCAGCCCCGATTTCGCGGCCACGTAGGCCGCCATGCCCGGGAACTTCTCAGCGCCGGCAACACCCGAGAGGCTCGAGACCATCACGATCGATCCGCCGTCCTCCTGCATCAGGCGAAAGGCCTCACGGCTGCACAGGAAGGCGCCCCGTAGGCCCGTGTCGAGCTGGACGTCCCAATCCGCGGCGGTGAGCTCGAGGATCGGTCGCTTGATGAGTTGTGCCGCGCAATTGATCAGAGCGTCAAGGTGTTCAATCCGGCCGAAGGAACTCTGGACCTGTGCTTCGTCCGAAACGTCACAGCCTTCCCGACGGCTGAGCGAAACCACCTCCCAGCCGCGCTCGCGGAATTCGGCTGCGACCGCGCGACCGATGCCGCCCGAACCGCCGGTGACGACTGCGGTCGGACTCACCGGGCGACCTCGGCCAAGGCAGCCTCGTACCCGTTCAACATGCCCTCCAGGCCAAGGCGTTGTTGCGCGCTCGCTCTGACTTTCCTTCGGTCAAGCGTCCGACACCTGGCGATCGCGCGAGCAAGGTCATGGACATCGTCTGGCGTAGCCAGGAAGCCGCTTATGCCTTCCTCCACCACCTCGGGCATGGCTCCGCGTCGGTACGCAGCAACTGGACACCCCGCCATCTGCGCCTCGGCCGCCACCAGTCCAAAGGGTTCCTCCCAACGGATTGCGCAAACCGTCACGGCGCTGCGTCCCATCACGCGGCGCAATTCGCCTCGTGGGATGGAGCCCAGGACTTCGGCTCCGATAAGGTCGACCACGTAGCCAGGATCGTAGAGCGATCCAGCGATTCGACAGCGAACGCCGGCCAACCGCGCGGCCTCCAGTGCATGGTCGACACCCTTTTCCGGGGATATTCGCCCCGCGATCAGGGCGAAGTCTTCGACTGGATCCCCGTTCCCATCCGAGTCGAAGACCCCATTTCGAATCACCCGCCCGATCCGCACTCCGGCAGCCTCCCAATCCCGCCGGCAGGATTGCGAAACCGTCGCCAACCGCGCTGCTGGAATCAGGCGTACGGCGGCGACGACGGCAGGCTCGATCGGAGGCAGGTGCAGCGTGTGCAGCGAAGGAAGCATCTCGGCCAGCTCGAATGCGGGCGCGTCGAAGGCGTGCTGGCTGACGACATCGGGCCGGCTTGCTTCAATTCCGCGAAACATTGCCGTAATCGCCGCGGTCACGCCCGGAGTTGGAATGGTTCGGGCTCCGCCAGGCATCACCAGGGCTTGATTCGCGTCTGCAGGGGTCGGCTCCATGACCAACTCCACACCCGCCACCTCCGAGCCCTCCGCGCAGTGCAGAAGCACGTCGTGGCCGCGTCGGACCAGCCCGACCGCCAGATCACAGATGACAGACTGGGCGCCACCGGTCTGGGCCCGGCGCAATGGGGTTACGGGCGATGCGACGACGGAAATCCTCACTTGATTGGCGCCACGTGCCTGGTGCATGGCGGGCCGGCAAGCAGCATCTCGACTTAGTCTGATCTGACCCAGCAATGGACTATGAGCTTGCTGTCGAGACGGCTCCGCCCGGTTGGCGGCACTTCACGATGTCCGACGTTGAGCGGCTGCCCGCCGCTGTGCGCGACCACGAGCTCGCGCGCATCCCTGATGCCGAGCGCGAACTGCTGGCCGCCGGCGATCGAGAAGTCCGCGAAAGAATCCTCAGGGCGTCCTTCTGGACCCTCGTGTACCACCTCGAACCGGAGATGTGGGATGCACTTGCGCGGGCCGAGCCAATCCACCCAGGCGTGCTCGCGGCGTTACCCGCCGCGCGCGGTCGGGTGCTGGAGGTTGGAGCAGGCAGCGGGCGGCTGACCACTCACCTGGCAGAGCGATCCGCCTCCCTGATCGCGATCGAACCGTCGGCCGGACTTGCCAGTTTGCTTCGCAGCCGCTTGCCGGACATCTGTGTGGTTGCAGCTTGGGCCGACACGCTGCCGCTTCCGGACGGTTGGTCTGAGCTCACCGCCGCCTGCGGATTGCTGGGACCCGACGCCACGGTGCTGAACGAGCTGGAGCGAGTCACCGAGGTCGGCGGGGAGATCGTGCTCATCAGCCCCGAGCAGCCTGACTGGTTCGAAGACCATGGTTGGCGGCACCTGTCTTTTGACCCCGTGAGAGCCCCATCTCACGACGATTGGATCGACGGATTCTTCGGCCCGCCTGATCCCCCGCACGAATTGGTGTCGAAAACAATCACATGATCTGCAGCCACTACGTTGACCCCAGATTTGCTTTTTCGTCCGACAGTAGCGCCGGTGAGGGCCGCGCGCCTTTCGCGATCAGCCGGCCCGCCTGCGCCAGCTCGCCGTCTTTGTCCATCTCGGGATCGCCGCCGCGGTTCAGCCCGACCGCCGCACGCAGCTTGCCGGCCTGCAGGTAAAAGCCAACGAACCTGCGCTCGTCCAGAGAGCCCCTGACTACGAGGCGATCCCACTTGCGAACGTGACCTATGTATTCGAGCTTGTGCTCGAATTGATCGCTCCAGAAACTATGCATGTAGCTGTAGGCCGCGCGCGAGCCCAGCATCGACCTGGCGGCTGCTGCACCCATCTTTTCAGCGTTGTTGTAGTGCTCGACCCTCACGCGCCCGAAGATCGGATGAAGGTGGTTGGCCACGTCACCGGCCGCAAAAATGCCGCCGATATTCGTGCGGCACGTTGCATCGACCAGGACACCGTCCCTGGTAGCAACGCCGGAGCCCTTGACGGTCTCGACGTTTGGTTCGATCCCGATCGCCACGATGGCGAGGTCGCACGCAATTCGCCGTCCTTTTTTCGTCACGACTCGCTCCACGCGAAGCTTCCCCTCGAATCGGACCACCTCGTCGCCGGCCACCAGCTCGATTCCGGCGCCGCGGTGGATGGTGCCGAACACGCCTCCCACCTCGGAACCCAGGACTGCGTCGAGCGGCGCCTTTCCGCGCATGATCGAGGTCACTTTCAACCCAAGCTGGCGCAGTGAAGCAGCCACCTCAGAGCCGATGAACCCCGAGCCAACCACGACGGCGCGCGCGCCTGGTTTGGCGGCGCGCTTGATGGCGTCGCATTCGGCAATCGTCCGGAGCTGGTGAACGCCCGGGAGCCTCGAGCCTGGGACATCAAAATGACGGTTGCGGCCGCCGGTCGCGAGCAGCAGCCGGCGGTATCCGATGGCGTCTCCCGACTCCAGTTTCACCTGCCTGGCAGCTGTGTCCACGCCTGAAACCCGCGCTGGCACCAGCTGGACTTGATGCGCCTTGTACCAGTCGCGCGGCGCGACCATCCAGCCCGACAGATCCTCTTCTCCGCGCAGGTACCCCTTGGTCAGAGGTGGTCGTCCAAACGGGAAGCTGGGCTCCTCCGAGAGGATCAACAATTCATCGGCGTAACCCTGTTTCCGTAACTCCTTGGCCGCGGTACCTCCAGTCAAACCCGCGCCGACGATCACTATCGGACCGCGTACCCGCTTAGGCATTGAGCACTTTTTGCACCTCCAGAACGGCATGAACAAGGCCAGCCTGGCTCAAGGCCAAGGGGTAATTGCCCAAGTAGGCGCCAGTCGCTGGGTCGATCTCTTCGGGCAGTAATAGGAGTTCATTGGCGAGCCCCAGGACCTGCTCGAAGAGACGCAACCCCTCATCAATCCGGCCGAGCCTGAGCAACGCCTCCAGCAACCAGAACGAGCACGGCAGGAATGCCCCCTCTTTGCCGCCCAGACCGTCCTGGCCAGGCGGATACCGATAGACGAGTGGCCCGCCAGCCCCGAGTTGCTTCCAGATTGCGTCCACGGTGCCGCCAACCCGACGTGCGTCATCGTCGAAGCCGGTGAGCGGCAGGAGCAGGAGGGCGCTGTCCATCTCCTTCGAACCGTAAGCTCTAACGTAACTTCCGAGGTCGGTACTGAAACCATGGCTCCGAATGTCATCCGCGATCAGGTCACGCTCGCGCTCCCAATCTGCGGTCCTGCCGCGATTCATTCGAAGCGCCGTCGCCGTTCGCGCAGCTCGATCGAGCGCAATCCAGGCCCACACTTTGGAATGCACGTAATGGGTAGGCTTATCGCGAATCTCCCATAGCCCGGCGTCAGGGTTCCGCCACTTGGAGGCCACCCAGTTCGCATAGTTACTGAGCGCTTGGCGTCCTTTGCGACCGAGCTTTCGATCGGCTTCCACTAGGTTCCACACTGCGTCGACGACCCAGCCATAGACGTCGAGTTGATGCTGTTCGGCAGCCAAATTCCCGACCCGCACCGGGCGGCTGCCCAAATAGCCCGCGACCCCACGAAGTTCTCGTTCGCGCTTCGCCTTGTTGCCGTCGAGGTCATACAAGACTCGAATCGGATCAGCACCAGTGCACGCGCGCGACACCAACCACCTTACAAATGCTCGCGACTCCTTGTACTTTCCAACCGCGAGGAAGGCAGCCACGCCGACGCTCGCGTCACGTGGCCAAGACAACCGATAATCCCAATTCCGACCGCCGCCTATTTCCTCCGGAAGTGAGGTGGTCGGCGCGGCAACGGGCGCTCCAGTAGGCGAATAAGTGAGGAGACGCAGGTTGATGAGACTCCGGACCAGAACCTCGCGATATTGCTTGCCTGAGCGAATCTCATCACTCCAGTCCCGCCAAAAGTTGTCGGTATCATTTATCAGCTGAGCAGCCTGCGCGGCCGAGACAGGATCGTCGCTTCCTGATAGAACAGCCATCAACGACTGCCCACGTGAGAGCTCAAATTCGGTTGGGCGACCCGGGCGTACCGGCAGATCAGAGTCGGTAAGAAGCACCAATGGGGAACCTTTGCTTCTGTTCCCAGGCAAGCCAGGCCGCGGATCGTAGACCAGCCTTCCCAACACGTGACCTTTTTCGCAGCTGAGGCGCCGGACCAAGACCGACCTTTTCCGTCCCATCGCCATGACCTCAACCAGCGTCGCCTCGCCCCCGCTGGCTTTCCAGGTTGTTTCCAGGATCGCTGACCGATCGCGGTAGCGGCGCGCCGTGCGAGTTGCGCCCAGGACCGAAATTGCGAAGTGTCCCCCGTGTTTGGGATCGATCAGGCGCCCGAATATCGGTTCTGAGTCGAAGCGGGGCCAGCACATCCAATCGATCGACCCCGCCGACGAGGTCAAAGCAGCCGTGCGTGTGTCGCCGAGCAGGCCGTAATCGCGAATCGGCGGAGGACTCCACGACCTGCCAGCCACCGCAAAGTAGAGTAAGGCTGTTGGCGCGCAGTCGTCCTCAGACGCACATCGTCAAGCGCCTCTTCTGACGCTTTGGTTAGTTTCGGCACCAGGGGCGACCTCGCACACAAGGTGATCCTTCTCGCCGCTGTTCGCGATGGCCAAGCGCGGTGCGCTCAAGGTCTCGGTGATCGGGGTTGCGCTTTCTGATTGGAGCCCTACCCGAGTTTCGAAACAGGCAGACCGCCAATCTGGTCGTCGCCGACTCTCGGAAAGTTGCTGATCTTCTTACGCTCGGAGCCGTAGAAGTACACACATGAATCGGGCTCAGGTGAAACACAGCCGTCCCGACATCGCCGCGGCGGTGCGTGGGGGAGATTGGACCCAGGCCATGGATGGTGAGGGTGTTCCGAGTCAGGCGACGATGGAGCAGGCGATCTACTGGAGACAGATCTATACCGAAATCCTAGGCATGGAGGAGAAGGTTCTGCAGCGAATCCGCCAGTTGATGGCCACGCAGTCAGGAGTGGCGCGCCGCGAGGTCGAGTTGACCAATGTGCCGGTGGTGGTCGCCCAGGCGGAGAGGTTTCGCCGGCGCCTTGGCTACTGGGACGCTCGGGTGCACGAGCTCAACGGAGCAGTTCCGCACAAGCGCGGTGTATTGGCCACCACATAGGGCAGCTCATCGCTCCAGTCGTCGACACCGACATTGTTGTAACCGAATCAAATTTCAAAGGGGGTCTTCATGAAGGACCAGGTTCGTGGCAAGGCGGAAGAGATCAAGGGCAAGGTCACCGGCAACCGCACCGAGGAGACCAAGGGCAAGTTGAGGCAGCAGGTCGGCAAGGCCAAGCGCACCGTCCGTGACGTCAAAGAGGACGTACGTAACGAGGCCAATCGAAACCGGACCTCACGCTAGGGAAAGGATCATTGCCTCGAAAATCGAACTCGCGTTGATCCCCTGATCGCTCTGGCCTGCCGAGGCTACTTCGTGACCTGAACTGCGACTGGACCGAACGCAGGGTGACATTGTGCGGCTTCAGCTCAGCGGTCCGTGCGGGACCAGGGTCACGATCAACAGCAGAGCCGCGATCGTCATGCTAGTGGTCGCGATCCAGACGAGCGTGAAGCTGACACGACCGCTAACCCGCTTCTGCATAACCTTCTTGTCCGAGCCGAGCAGGGCGATCAGGATCATCAGCGGTGGCGCGACGACGCCGTTGATGACCGCGGTGTAGAACAGAGCGCTGATCACATCGATGCGGAGCAGATTCAGTGCCACGCCGGCGAGGGTCGCTACAACGATCACGGCGTAGAAGGTGGGCCGGTACTTGGGTTTCTCGGCGAGCGTGCCTTTGAGGCCGGTGAACTCGGCTAGCGCGTAGGCTGCCGAACCCGAAAGAACCGGGATCGCCAGGAGGCCTGTGCCAATGAACCCGGCCGCGAAAAGGACGAACGCGAGGGAGCCCGCCAGGGGCTCGAGCGCCTTGGCCGCCTGGTCCGCGGTCGCGACACCCGTCGTGCCGTGGGCATTGAAGGTCGCGGCGCTGACCAGGATGATCGCGTACATCACCACCTGCGAGAAGGCCATCCCGACGAAGACATCGATCCGCGCGCCACGCATCTCAGATCGGGTGACCCCCTTGCGCAAGCGCTCGGTCCGCCGACCGGCCGCCTTCATCTCGTCAACCTCAGACGACGCCTGCCAGAAGAAGAGGTATGGCGAGATGGTCGTGCCCAGGATCGCGACCAGCATCGTGATGAAGGCCTTGTTGAATTCCAGGTGGGGAACAAAGGTGGCGATCAGTACCTTCACCGCCGGCGGATGGACCAGGAATGCGGTGATCACATAGGCGAAGAGCGCGAGGGTGAGCCACTTGAAGGCGTTGAAGATGACCCGATAGCTGGCAAAGAGCTGCAGTCCGACGATGACGGCTGCCGCCGGCACCACGAGCCAGATCGGAGCGACCTTCCCCCGGGTCAGCAGCGAGCCGCCTGCCGCGATCGCACCGAGGTCGGCGCCGATATTGATGGTGTTTGCGACCACCATGGCGAGAATGCAAAAGCCGACCAGCCAGGTCGGGAACTTGCGGCGAAGGCTGAGCCCGAGCCCGATACCCGTGTGTAGTGCAATCCGTGCGCAGAGTTCCTGCATGGCCAACATGAGCGGGAAGGTGAACAGCGCCGTCCAGAGGACGCCGAAGCCAAACTGGGCGCCGGCCTGGGAATAGGTGCCGATGCCGCTCGGGTCGTCGTCACTCGCCCCGGTGATGAGGCCTGGCCCCAGGATCTGCAGGAAGGCCTTGGGGCCCATGCGCCGGGCGGCGCCAACGCCGGTCTCCGGGGCGGCCGGACCACCGGTGGCCGCTACATCGTCACCCTCATGTGGCGCTTTGAGGAGGTCGCCCTCCGATGGCTCGACGTCCGGGCCGAGCTTCATACGCTGCAGAGCTGGGTCGTCGATGTCGCGCTCGGGTCCCAACCGGTCTATTTTCCGGGTTCATGCCCCCGCACGTTATCGAGCAGAGTCGGCGGTTTCATCTCATCTCCCAACGGAGTCGTGCCA
>DATCPI010000008.1:0-3324 GCA_036570165.1 Candidatus Dormiibacterota bacterium
CGTGACGCGGGCAAACACCATCCAGCCCCGCGCCCCAAGGGCTCGCGCCGCCTCCTCGTAGCGCGGATCGAGGGAGCGCAGGCCGCCCTCGACCGCGATCACGAGAAAAGGCATGGCGACGAATGTCTCGGCCATCACCGCCGCGGCGGTGGTGAACGGAATCTGGATGCCGAAGGCCTGGTAGAGGAGCGACCCGACCAGTCCACGTCGACCGAAGGCGAGGAGCAACGCGACTCCGCCCACCACGGGGGGCAGCACCATGGGCAGCGTCGTCAGCGCTCGCATCACGCTGCGGAGATTTCCTGAGGTCTTCGAGAGGACCAAGGCGAGAGGAATTCCCATCACGAGCGCGGCGCCGGTCGCCGCGAGCGAACAGAAGAGTGAGAGCCCGAGCGCCGTCATGGTTTCGGAAGCGGTGATGCCGGCCAGCGCCTGGTCCCACGGCGCGCGCACGAGCAGACCGGCCAGCGGAAGGAGAAAAAAGAGGAGTCCCAGTCCCGCCAGCGCTACGAGAGCTGCCGGAACTCTTGTCCCGCTCACACCCCCTGGAATCCGGCGTTTTTCAGGGTCGCTTGGCCGTCGGATGAAAGCACCGAGTCGATGAAGGCGCGTGCGCCGGTTGCGTTCGATGCCGACTTCAGAGCGGCGATCGGGTAGTCGGCGATGACGTTCTGCTCGTCGGGGATAGCCACACCGTCGACCTTCCCGTTCGTCACGACGTCGCTGACGTAGACGATTCCGGCGTCCGCCTCGCCGAGGGCCACCTTGTTCAAAACGGCGGTCACTTGAAGCTCGAGGCTCGCCGGGTGGACAGTGACTTTCGCCTTGGCCAGCGCTTGCTGCGCGTATTTGCCCGCGGGGACTGACGGATCAGCGAGCACGACCACGAGCCCGGCGCGCGAAAGATCGGCCAGCGTTTGGATGTGTTTGGGGTTGCCTTTGGCGACGGCGATCTCCAGCTTGTTGTGCGCGAATATCTTGGCCGGCCCGCTGATCATGCCGGCATCCTGCAGCGCGGTCATGTGCGCGGTGTCGGCTGACGCGAAGACGTCCCCCTGTGCGCCTTGCTGCAGCTGAGCGACGAGCGTCTGGGTGCCCGCGTAATTGAAGGTCGTCTTGATGTTGTCGGTCGTTCTGAGGCGCGCGCCTATTTTGTCGAGGGCCGGTTGAAGCGACGCCGCGGCAAAGACGGTGATGCTGGTTTCAGCCGGCAGCGATCCGGTGCCTTGTCCTCCGCATGCCCAGAGGACAAGAGCGAGTCCCAGGACCGTCAATCGCCTAGTCACGGGGCAGCTCGACTCCGACATTGGTGGCTTTGACCACGGCGATCGCAGGCATGCCCGGCTTGAGATCCAGCTCGTCGACTGCTTCGCGCGTGAGCAGCGAGACGAGGCGATGAGGCCCGGCCTGGATCTCGACCTGCGCTGCGACGCGGTCCTTGATGACCCGGGTGACGATGCCTGGAAAGCGATTGCGCGCGGACTGAGCGACGGAAATTCTGGCTTTTGCCAGCCGCTTCGGTTTCGCGAGACGCGCGAGAGATTCGCCGTCGATCAGTCGCTGTCCGCCGGAGCTTCGAATGGCGATGAGGCGGCCGTCGTCGACCATCCGCCGAATGGTGTCGGCGCTGACGCCGAGCATCTTGGCGGCCTGTCCGAGGCGATAGTTAGGCATTGCCTAGAAAATCCTAGCATTTGCCAGGATTACGAGAGCCTTCGCTAGAACAGAACGGGGAGCTCCGCAACGGGTGATTCGGACCCGTACTCGAAGGCGGCGGACGCAGGGCGGCGGACTCGCGCGAGGACCTCGTCGTCCTGTGTGAGCCTCAGCTCCAGGTCGGCTACTTCCGTGTGGTAAACGACTCGCGACCCGCCGCGCGGATCGGCCAGAGTCACGCCGATAACGTCAGACCGCCTCGGCGTCACCGCGACATAGAGCCGCCGCGGCCCCAGCTTCGCTTCCGCCGTCCACGAATCCGCGTCGATCGGTCCCCGGGTACCGAGGACGTGGACCGGTCCGTTGAAAACAAAGCGCTGCTCTCGTGCGTGCGCGCCCACAGGCGTGCCGACCAGCTGACCTCCGATTCGGGTTCGCACGCGAGAGGTGGCGCCGGCGACCCAGAAATCGTCGCCCGACGCGAAGCCCCAGTTCCACTCCAGTGCGTGCCGATAGCCCCAGGTGTGGTGCTGCCCGCCGGGAGCATGCTCGAGGTAGAACGTCTTGCCGTTGACTTCGATCCTTCCAGACACCTTGATCGCAGGCTGGACGCTGGTGTTGGCCACGGACGCAAGCAAGTGCCACGGGGGACGCATGAATGGAAAAGGCTGCTCGCGCGAATCCCAACGCAGGTCCCAGGTCATCCTTCCCCGTTCGCTCTCGATCTCACCCGAGCAGCCTTTGCGAGACAGCAACGCGTCATCGATTCGAAGCACAAACGGACGACCTTGCAGCTGCAGAGAGCCAAGGGGGAACGACTGTTTTGCGCCGAAGTTCGCGCTCGGGTTCTCGTGATCGAACGCAAAGCCCCACAACGCGCTGTTTGCCTCTGCCTCGACGCCTGGTGCTGGGTTGAAGCTGGTGTACCGGATCCAGTAGCCCTGGCGCTTCGCAGGCTCGTTGACAGTCACGTACCAGGCTTCGTACGTACCGGCGCGAGTTCGGAATCGGGCGGCGTTCGCCGCATCTATATCCATCTGCCTTGCCTCATTACGAATTCTTCACATCCGGTTGATGCCCTGCGTGGACGTGCGGGATTGAATGGCAGCATGAGTGTTGCGCCAGGTCGTGAAAAGGTCGGTTCGATAGATCTGGAGACGCGTCGTGGCCTCACCCGGCGGCAGGCGCTCGCCGCTGCTGTGGCGGCGGGGGTCGGGGTCGGGGCGGTACGCCTGCTGGGAGGGTCGATGCAGAGCATCGGCAAGCCCCGTGCGGGATCGAGCATGGACTGGATCTCGCCGCTAGGTTCAGAGTCGGCCCGCGTCATGCAAGTGCTGCGCCGGACGAGTTTCGGATATACCCCGGCCCAGCTCGAGTCCGCTTTGTCCGACGGGTTCAAGAAGACGGTCGACCGCCTGATCGAAACCAAGCCGATCGAGCCTCGTATGCTCGATGCCGCCAGCACGCCTGGCGGCCGCTTCGCCATCGGACAACTCCAGCAGTGGTGGCTCGACCACATGCTCAGCACATCGACTCCGTTTGCCGAGCGCATGACCCTTTTCATGCACGGGCATTTCACTAGCGACTACCGCAAGGTCGCCGACGACACCTTCATGTACTGGCAGAACCTCACGTGGCGCCGGATGGCGATGACGGACCTGCGGTCCA
>DATCPI010000009.1:0-96147 GCA_036570165.1 Candidatus Dormiibacterota bacterium
TGGTTGCCGCCAGACAGGTTGCGGGCGGCGGTCTCGATGGTCGGGGTGCGGATGTCGAATTCCTTGACCAGGCGCCGTGCCCACTCCTTGATCGCGACCAAGCGCAGCACCAGCTCGTGCCAGGAAAACGCATGCGAACGCTGGCGGCCCAGGATGAGGTTGTCGGCGACCGAATAGTTGAGCACGAGACCTGTACCGCGACGGTCTTCCGGAATGAACGCGATTCCCGCGTCGCGCTCGGTGCGGGCATCGAAAGTCGTGACGTCCTTGTCGCCGAGAAGCACGCGTCCGCCGGTGGCGCGCCGCGTCCCGGCCAGCACCTCGACGAGCTCGCTCTGCCCGTTTCCCTCCACGCCGGCGATGCCGAGGATCTCGCCCTGATGGAGCTCGAATGAGATTCCTTTCAACGCAGGGACGCCGCGGTCGGAGCTGGCGGTGAGGTTCTCGACCCTAAAGGTGACGTCTCCCGGCTGAGCGGGCTTCTTGTCGACGCGCAGCAGGACCTCGCGACCGACCATCAGCGTCGCGATCTCCTGCTCCGTCGTGTCCTTGGTGACAAGGTGGCCGACCACCTTGCCGCGCCGCATCACTGTGATGCGATCTGAGATCTCGAGCACCTCGCGAAGCTTGTGGCTGATGAAGATGATCGTCTTGCCGCTCTTCACCAGGTCGCGCAAGACGGTGAAAAGCTCCTTGCTTTCCTGCGGCGTCAAGACCCCTGTAGGTTCGTCGAGGATCACGATGTTCGCACCGCGGTAGAGAACCTTGACGATCTCGACGCGCTGCTGGAGACCTACGGGCAAATCGCCGGTGCGGGCGTCGGGGTCGAGGCGCAGGCCGTAGCGCTTGGTCAGCGCTGCGATCTCCTTGCGCGCGCGCCCGTGGTCGTAGAAGCCTGGACCGGTGACCGGCTCGCGGCCGAGCATCACGTTCTCGCCCACGGTGAAAACCGGGATGAGCATGAAGTGTTGATGCACCATGCCGATGCCGTGCGCGATCGCGTCGCGCGGACCGCCGATGTGGGCGGGCTTGCCATCGATGAGGATCTCGCCCTCGTCCGGGTGGAGCAATCCATAGAGGAGGTTCATCAGCGTCGTCTTGCCCGCCCCGTTCTCGCCGACCAGCGCGTGGATCTCGCCGGTGCGCACCTCGAGGTCGACCTTGCTGTTGGCGACGACGCCAGGAAATGCCTTGGTGATGCCGCGCATCTCGACCGCGAGCGAGTCGCTCATTCTGTACCCGGCGCGTACGGAACGCCGTCGGCTGCGGGCGGGATGCTGCGGCCCACGATGCCGGCGAGGACGATGAGGGTGAGGACGTACGGCAGCATGCTCAGCAGATAGGGCGACACGTGGATGATCGAATTTGCGTCGTAGATCGCCTGGCCGAGTCCGAAGATGAGGCAGGCCACGAAGGCGCCGGCCGGCGTCCACTTGCCGAATATCATCGCGGCCAGCGCGATGTACCCGCGGCCGTCGGTCATGTTGGGCACGAACGTGTTGGAGACGCCGATCGCGAGAAAGGCGCCCGCGAGGCCTGACAGCAGTCCGCTCGTGATCACCGCGCTGTAGCGGATGGCGTAGACGTTGATGCCGGCGGTGTCGGCGGCTTGCGGGTGCTCGCCGACAGCGCGGATCCGGAGCCCCAGGCGGGTTCTGAAGAGGACGACGTGGACGACCACCAGCAGGACCAGCGCTGCGTAAACGACAACGTTCTGCTGAAACAGCACGCGCCCGAGGATTGGGATGGCGTCGAGTACCGGAATGTTCAGGTTGGGCAGGAGCTCGTCCGGGCCGACGTGCCCGGTGTCCGCCTGGCCGTACAGCCGGTTGACGAGGAACACCGTCAGACCGGCGGCGAAGATGTTGATGGCGATCCCGCTGACGATCTGATCGGCGCGGTAGCGGATCGACACCACCGCGTGGATCAGCGCCATGAGACCGCCCGCGACGATGCCGACGAGTGCTGCAAGCCATGGGTTGTGCCAGGCCAGGTCGGCGACGACCGAGAAGAAGGCGCCGGTCAGCATCATGCCCTCCATCGCGATGTTGACCACGCCGCTGCGCTCGGAGATCACACCGCCGAGGGCGGGCAGCAGGAACAGCACCGAGGCGGCGAGCGTGGCGTGCCACAGGTCGGCGGTCAGCAGCAGGTGGCCGATGTCGGAGAGGGCAGTCATGGAGCCCGGCTCAGCCTCGGAATTCTCAGCTTGATCGTGCTCAGGAAATTGGCCGCGATGCTGAAGAGGATTAGCGCCTGCAGGACGAGGACCAGGTTGCCCGAGATCCCGGCGTCGCTCTGCATCACAGCCCCGCCGGCGTGGAGGGCGCCGAACAGGATGGCTGCGAGGATGATGCCGACGCCGCTGCCAAGGCCGAGCAGCGCCACCGCGATGGCGTCGAAGCCGGTCGTGTCGCTGAAGTACTTGTCCGTCAGGTTGTGGTCGACGCCCGCGATCTGCACCGCGCCCGAGAGCCCGGCGAACGCGCCGGCGATGAGCATGGTGACGATGATGGTGCGGCGCACGCTCACCCCCGCGTAGCGGGCGGCGCGCTGGCTCTGGCCGACCGCGCGAATCTCATAGCCGAGCGGCGTCCGCCACAAAAGAAAGGCGAACAGGGCCACGGCGGCGAGCGCGATGAAAAGGCCGGAGTGGACGCGAAAGACGCTCGACGGCAGCCCGAACATGATGAGGCTGTTGTCCTGCGGCAGCAGTGTCGGGAGCCGGGCGCCGGGTCCAATGGACGCGGAGGCCGAAAAACCGTGAGGAGCCTGGAGCGGGCCTCCGACGATGAGGAATCGGACCAGCCATTGGGCGACGTAGTTCAGCATGATGGTGGTCACCACCTCATGGGCGCCGACGGTGGCCTTGAGCACGCCCGGGATTCCGGCCCAGAACGCGCCGGCTGCCGCTCCACCCAGGAGCACCATGGGCAGAAGGATTGGCGCGGGTAGCGTGCTGAACTGGGTGCCGATCGCGACACATGCCATGGAGCCCGCTAGCAGCTGGCCCTCCGCGCCGATGTTGAACAGGCCGGCCCGGAAAGGAAGCGCGACCGCGACGCCGGTCATCAGCAGCGGAGTGGTGAACACGATTGTGTTGGACAGCTGCAGCGCCGAGTTCTCGCCCCCGCTGCAGAAGAGCCCAAACCCACCGCACACCAGGCCCTGATAGGCGGCGAACGGGTCGCCGCCCGTTACCGCGACGATGACTCCGCCGACGACGAACGCGAAGATGACCGATCCGACGGGCACCGCCATCCCGCGCGCGATCCGTTGGAGGGGGGCGGGTAGCACGGGGCGCCGGGCGGGGCCGGCGGGTGAGGCTGCCACGATCCTTCCTATTGGATCAGGCGGCGGCGGTTATGTGGGGGCGGGCAGGTGCCCGCCCCCAGATTCCTTTCTATCTACGTATTACTTGGGGATGTCAGCGGGAGGTGTAAGCGCGCCGGACTTGATCTTCGCCGCGAAGCTGTCCAGCTCGGTCTTGATGTCCGCGGGCAGCCCGCCGGGGAAGTTGTCGAGGGCGTAGCCGGCTCCGTCGTTGGCGATGCTGAAAGTCAGCGCTCCACCCTGGAAGTTGCCGGTGACGACGCCCTTGATCGCCGTGTAGGTGGCGACGTCCACCTTCTTGAGCGCGCTAGCGATCACCGATGGGTCGGCGTCCTTCTGGTCGGCGTCCACGCCGATGCTGTAGACCTTCGCCTGGCCTGCTGCCTGCAGAACTCCGAGGCCGCAGCCACCGGCAACCTGGAACAGGATGTCGGCATTTCCGGAGATCTGGTTGGTCGCTACGCCCTTGCACTTGGCGGGGTCGGTGAAGTCGTTCGAATAGCCGATGAGGACCTTGACCGTCGGGTCGTACTGGAGCGCGGCCCACTTGTAGCCGGCGATGTAGTGGTCGACGGGCGGGATGCTGATGCCGCCGACCGCGCCGATCACGTGCTTGTTCTTAACCGCTTTGCCCTGCTTCTCCAGCATGCCGGCCAGGGCGCCAACCATGGCGCCGGCGTCCTGCTCCTTGAAGTACAGCGACTCGACGTTGGAGTGCTTGAGGTCGTTGAACTTGGCGTCGGTGCCGGCGCCGTCAATGATCGCGAAGTTCACCTTGGGGAACTGACCGGACACGGTGCCGACGGCCGTCTGCATGAGGAAGCCGACCGCGATCACGAGGTCGTAGTTCTTGGAAGCGAAGTTGGTCAGGTTGGGAACGTAGTCGTCGCCGCTCTTCGACTCGATGACGCTGGACTTGAACTTGAATTCCGCCTTGGCTCTCTCGAGCCCGAGGTTGGCGAGGTAGTTGAAGCTCTTGTCGTTGAGGCCGCCGATGTCGGTGACCAGGCCGATGTTGTACGTCTTTGCGGCCGGGGCGGGATTACCGCAGGCTACCGCGAGCACCGCCAAAATCAAGCCGGCCACACCCACAAATCGCAGTCGCGAAAGACCCATTCCAACTTTCCCCTTAACTAACCCGACCACCGAAGCGGGTCGCTCCCGGATCGCGGAAGTGTAGCCCAGACCTGCTTTGAATGTAAGTTAGGCGCGGATGCACGCGCTCGAGGTCATCGCCCGCAAACGCGACGGTGGCGAGCACTCGGCCGAGGAGATCGATTTCCTCCTTTCGGGCTACCTGCGGGCGGAGATTCCCGACTACCAGATGGCCGCGTGGCTGATGGCGGTTTGCATCCGCGGCATGACCCGTGCCGAGACCCTGGCGCTGACGCAGGCGATGGTCGCGAGCGGCGAGGTGCTCGACCTTCGCGCGATAGAAGGCGTGAAGGTGGACAAGCACTCGACCGGGGGCGTAGGCGACAAGGTGACGCTGATCGCGGCGCCGCTCGCGGCTGCATGCGGGGTGAAGGTGCCGAAGCTGAGCGGGCGCGCGCTCGCCCACACAGGCGGCACGCTGGACAAGCTCGAGTCGGTGCCGGGGCTGACTGTCGACCTTTCGCCCGAGCGGTTCATCAAGCAGGTGCGCGAGATCGGCCTCGCGGTCGCCGCGCAATCGCCGCGCATGGTCCCCGCCGACAAGGCGCTGTACGCGCTGCGGGACGTGACGGCGACGGTGCCGTCGGTGCCGCTGATCGCCTCCAGCATCATGTCGAAGAAGATCGCCGCGGGAGCGGACGCGATTGTCCTGGACGTGAAGTTCGGACGGGGGGCGTTCATGCCCGACGTCGCGGCTGCCGAAGAGCTGGCTTCGGAGATGGTGCTGCTAGGCGAGGGGGCGGGCCGGCGGACCATCGCACTCGTCACGGCGATGGACAACCCGCTGGGCCGGTCGGTGGGCAACGCGCTGGAGGTGCAGGAGGCGCTCGACGCGCTGGCGGGTCATGGCGATGAGGAGCTGGTGCAGGTCTCATTGACCGTCGCGCGTGAGATGTGCTGGCTGGCGGAGGTCGAAGCCGACCCGGGAGACGCGCTGCGTTCTGGCGCTGGGCGTGAGGCATTCGTGCGCATGCTGGCGGCGCAGGGCGGGCATCTCGAGAGAGGTTTGCCGGTGGCGCCGGTTCAGCGCCGTCTGCTTTCGTCCTCTGAAGGCTATGTGGAGTCGATCGACGCGCTGGAGGTGGGGCTTGCGTGCCTCGAGCTCGGCGCCGGAAGGGCGCGCAAGGAAGACAGGGTCGATCCTGCCGCGGGGTTGGTGATCGAAGCTGCCGTCGGCGCACAGGTTCGAGTGGGCGATGTGCTGGCCACGGTGCACGCGCGTTCAGAGGAGCTGGCCGAGCGCGTCTCGCCGCGGCTGGAAAAAGCGTGGCGGCTGCGCGATACGCCGGTCAAGCGGCCGCCCCACGTCCTCGCGCGTGTCGACAAGGACGGGGTTACGAAGGCTCTATAGAATTCCCGGCGGGTGGGAGCGAAGAAATACCACATCGGGCTTGCGAAGGGCGAGGTCGGCGAGTACGTGCTGGTGCCGGGCGATCCGGGACGCACGCCGATGATCGCGAAGCACCTGGAGGGCGCCCACGAGGTCGCGTTCAGCCGGGAGTACCGCACGTTCACTGGTTCGCTCGGCGGCGTGCCGGTGTCGACGATCTCCTCGGGCATGGGCGGGCCGGCGGTGGCGATCATGGTCGAGGAGCTGAGCGAGCTTGGCGTCCACACGTTCCTGCGTGTGGGCACCTGCGGGGCGGCGCAGCCCGAGGTCAAGATGGGCGACCTCGTCATCGCCATAGCGTCCGTCCGCACCGAGGGCACGCCGAACGGGTACGTGCCGCCCGAATATCCGGCAGTCGCGTCGCTGGACGTGGTGAATGCTGTAGTCGAGGCTGCCTCGGCGTCGGGCGCGCCGCATCATGTCGGAGTCATCCGCTCAGTGGATGCGCTCTACTCGGACCTCGTGCCCGACAGCATGCCCAGGCTGCATCTGCGAGACGAGCTGGAGATGTGGTCGCGCGCCGGGGTGCTGAGCAACGACATGGAATCGTCGACGCTGTTCGTTGTGGCGCGGCTGCGAAAGCTGCGCGCGGGCACCATCAACCTGTGCGTGGACGAACTGGGCGCGGGAGAGATCCATCACCTCGATCCTTCTTATATGGAGCGCATGCTTGCGGTGGCGGTGGACGCGATCCGGCGATTGATCGAGCGCGACAGTGCCGCTAAAGGTAAGTAGCCACCCGCTCGTCGCCGACAGCCTGCGCGGGCTGCGCGACCGCTCTACGACTCCTGAAGAGTTCAGGGTGCTGGCGCGCAAGATCATCACGCTGCTGCTGTATGAGGCGACGGCCGATCTTCCCGTGCTGCACGGCACGGTGCAGACGCCGCTGAAAGAGGCGGCCGCGATCACCGTCGAGCAGGAGGTGGTGGCGATTCCGGTGCTCCGGGCGGGGCTCGGCCTGCTGGGTCCGGTGCTGGAGCTGCTGCCTCGTGTGAGCGTCGGCTACATCGGGCTGGAGCGGGATGAGGAAACGGCGGTCGCGCGCATCTACTACGAGAAGCTCCCAGGCATGGTGGGCAAGGTGCCGCTGCTGCTCGACCCGATGCTGGCGACGGGGGGCTCGGCGGCGCGGGCGCTCGACCTGATCAAAGAGGCGGGCGGGCGCGACACGAGGATGATCTGCGTGGTGGCGGCGCCGGAAGGCGTGAAGGCGCTCGAAGACCGACATCCGGAGGTGCGGATCTTCACGGCGGCGCTGGACGAGGGGCTGAACGACCGCGCCTATATCGTGCCGGGGCTGGGCGACTTCGGCGACCGGTTGTTCGGGACGGGCTCTTAGCCGAACTTCGCGTCGTAGGCAGTGGCGTTGCAGCGCCGGAGCTCGTCGTCGGTCATGCCCATCGCTGAGGCGAGCTCGAACTCGCGGGTGAGCGTCGTGTCGGCGACGGTTCGCGAGTCGGTGCTTATGGTGCATTTAACGCCGGCGCGCACCAGGCGGGGCAGCGGGTGCTCGTCGAGGGTCGGCACGGCTTTGCATTTCCAGTTGGCGGTCGGGCAGAGGTCGAGCACCACACCCTCAGACCGGATGCGCTCGACGATGCGGGGCTCCTTTGCTCCGGTCACTCCGTGCGCTATCCGTTCGACTCCGAGGTCGAGCGCCTCCTCGACGTGCGAAGGATCACCGGCCTCGCCGGCGTGGCACGTGAGCCTCAGGCCGGCGGCCCGCGCGGCCTCGAAGGCGGGGCGCTGGGGCGAGGCCGGGTAGCGGACCTCGTCGCCGGCCAGGTCGAAGCCGACCACGCCACGTCCCGCGAAGCGACCGGCCTCGCGCGCAAGCGCGACGTTGTCCTCCGGTGAGTGTTGGCGCATGGCGCACACGATCGCGACGGCGGTGAGCGGCGCGCCCACAAGGCCGGCAAGGACCGCGCTGATCACCTTGGGCACCGTGAGGCCGTTGCGCAGATGCAGGCGAGGCGCCCAGCGGACCTCGAGGTAGTCGATGTTCTCCGCGGCCGAATCCACGCACAGCTCGTAAGCGATGCGTTCGAGCGCCGCCTCCGTCTGCATCACGGCGATCGCGTCGTCGAAGTATTTGATGTAATCGGCCTGGCTAGGGCAATCGTCGGGAGCCACCATGCGAAGTCCCTTTCGGCCTGACAGTTCTTCGGCGGTCGAGATGCGCACCGCGCCATCGAGATGCGAGTGAAGCTCGGCTTTCTTCCAGCCGAGATACGCGCTTATGTCAGCGAATAGATGTGCGGCAGCTCGCGATAGAGGCCGGCGTAGTCGAGGCCATAGCCGATCACGAACCGGTCGGGGATGACGAAACCGCAGAAGTCGATGTTGACCTCCTGCACGCGGCGCGCCGGACGGTCGAGCAGTGCGGCGATCCGCAGCGAGGCGGGACTCATGCGGCGGATGCGCTTGGCGATCACGTTGACGGTGAGGCCCGAATCGACGATGTCCTCGACCAGCAGGACGTGGCGGCCGACCAATGGCCCGTCGACCATGTGGGCCAGCTGGAGGCGGCCGCTGCTGGTGGTGCCTCCGTGGTAGCTCGATGCGCGCACGAACTCGAGCTCAGCCGGGATGGTCAGGCAGCGCAGCAGGTCGGCGGCGAATACCGTCGCGCCTTTGAGGATGACGACCATCACGAGCGGGGTGTCGATGTCCTTGTAGGTCTCGGAGATCTGGCGTCCCAGCTCGCGGACGCGACGCTTGATCCGGGCTGCGCTGATCATCGGCTTGCCGTTGCGGGGAGTTTCCGCGCTCTTGTCGCTCTTGTCCCTCTTATCAGTGGTCTGGACTGGAGCCGGCAGCGTCAGCACCTCAGGCATGCAACTTGGATTTTAGACGCCTATCGGATGCCACACGGTCTTCATCTCCATAAAGGCGGTGATCAGGTACGGACTCGACTCGTCGGGTGAGACTTTTATCACGCGCTTGACGTTGTCGGCCGCGGCGGCCTCGGCCGCCTTCACCTCTTCGGGCGTGCAGCCGGCGACGTCGATCGCGTTGACGTCCATGTGGGAGGCGAGCCACGGCAGCAGCTCGCGGCGCTGTCCGCTCAGCACGTTGACGACGCCGGCGGGGAAGTCGCTGGTCGCGAAAACTTCGGCGAGTGTGAGAGCCGGCAGGGGCGTCGACTCGGGTGCCAGCGCGACGACCACGTTGCCGCCGCACAGAGCGGGCGCGATGCGCCGCATCAGCCCGGCCAGTGCCGGTTCCTCGGGCGCGACGATGCCGACCACGCCGGTCGGCTCGGGGAGGGTGAAGTTGAAGTACGGCCCGGCGACGGGGTTGACGGTGCCTGCGACCTGGGGCAGCTTGTCCGTCCATCCCGCGTACCAGACCAGCGTTTCCACGGCCTGCTCGACTTCGCGTCTTGCTTTCGCGCCGCCGCCCAGCAGCTCGGTGAACTGCGCGGCGCGGCTGTCCAGCATCTCCGCCGCGCGGTAGAGGATCTGGCCGCGGTTCATCGCGGTGCGGGCCGCCCATCCGTTGAATGCCGTTCGGGCCGCTCGGACCGCGTCGCGAAGGTCCTTGCGCGAACCTCTTGGGACGTTGACGTTGCCGTCGGGCTGATAGGCGCGCCCGGACTCGGAGCGGACGAATTCTCCGTTTACGAAGAGCTTGTAGGTCTTGCGGACTTCCATCTTCTAGTTGAGGTCCAGGTAGGGCGCCAGGCCGTGGATTCCGCCCTCGCGGCCGAAGCCCGATTCCTTGTAGCCGCCGAAGGGAGAGGTGGGATCGAAGCGGTTGAAGGTGTTCGCCCACACGACGCCGGCGCGCAGGCGCTCGGCCATCCAGAGAATTCGCGAGCCCTTGTCCGTCCACACACCTGCGGACAATCCGTAGGGAGTGTTGTTCGCCTTCTCCACGGCCTCGGATGGCGTGCGGAAGGTGAGCACGGAGAGGACGGGGCCGAAGATCTCCTCGCGGGCGATGCGGAACGACTGGCTGACGTTGGTGAAGAGGGTGGGCGGGAACCAGAAGCCCTTTTCGGGCAGCCGGCATTCGGGTTGATAGAGCTCGGCCCCTTCTTGTATGCCCGACTCGACCAGACCCTGGATCTTCTCGAGCTGTGCCCGCGAGTTGATGGCGCCGATGTCGGTGTTCTTGTCGAGGGGATCGCCGAGCCGGAGTGTGGAAAGGCGGCGCTTCAGCTTCTCCATGAGAGGCTCCGCGATCGACTCCTGGACCAGCAGCCGGCTCCCTGCGCAGCAGACGTGGCCCTGGTTGAAGTAGATCCCGTTGACGATGCCTTCGACCGCCTGGTCCAGAGGCGCGTCCTCGAAAACGATGTTGGCGGCTTTGCCGCCGAGCTCGAGGGTGAGCTTCTTGCCGGTGCCGGCGAGCGTTCGTTGGATCAGTTTTCCGACCTCGGTGGAGCCGGTGAACGCGACCTTCTTGACACCTGGGTGCCCGACCACGAGCGAGCCGGTCTTGCCGGCGCCGGTGACGATGTTCACGACCCCTGGCGGCAGCTCCGCCTGCATGCAGATGTCGGCGAAGAGCATCGCGGAAAGGGGAGTCGTTTCGGCAGGCTTGAGCACCACGGTGTTGCCGGCGGCGAGCGCAGGCGCGATCTTCCAGGCGAGCATGAGCAGGGGGAAGTTCCAGGGGATGACCTGGCCGGCGACGCCAAGCGGTCGCGGATGCCGGTTGGGGAAGGCCCATTCGAGCTTGTCGGCCCAGCCGGCGTAATAGAAGAAGTGGGCGGCGCTGAGCGGGATGTCGACGTCGCGAGATTCCTTGATCGGCTTGCCGCCATCCATCGTCTCGACGACAGCCAGCTCTCGTGCGCGCTCCTGGAGGATTCTCGAAATTCGGAACAGGTATCGGGAGCGCTGCGAGGCGGGGAGGTGGGACCAGGATTCGAACGCTCTGGCGGCGGCCTTGACGGCGCGGTCGACGTCTGTAGCGTCGGCCTCCGCGACCTCGGCGAGCTTTTTCTCGGTCGCCGGGTTGATGGTGGGGAAGTGCTTCTTGCTGTGGGGCTCGACCATCTTGCCGCCGATGAACAGGCCGTATCGGGGCTGGATTTTGACGTGGTCGATTGCTTCGGGGGCGGGGGCGTAATCGAAGACCTGCTTGGCGAGCTCAGCGCTCTGCTTCTTGGTGATCGCCATCAGTCGATCGTGAAGTAGTCGCCTGACTGGTACACGCCGGTGCGCTCCTTCTCGATCTGCATGAGCACGTCGTTGAGCAGGGTGGAGGCGCCGAGGCGGAAGAGGTCGGGCGTCATCCAGTCGGAGCCCAGGGTTTCATAAAGCAGCACGAGGTAGGCGATGGCCTGCTTGGAGGTGCGGATGCCGCCGGCGGCCTTGAAGCCGACGGGTCTTCCCGTCTCGCGCACGAAATCGCGGATCGCCTCCATCATCACCAGGCTCACCGGCAGCGTCGCCGCGGGCTGCACCTTGCCGGTCGAGGTCTTGATGAAGTCGGCGCCGGCGGCCATGGCCAGGATGCTGGCGCGCCGCACGGCGTCGTAGGTGCCGAGCTCGCCGGTTTCCAGGATGACCTTCAGGTGCGCCTTCCCGCACGCCTCCTTGATGGCGACGATCTCGTCGTAGACGCGCTGGTAGTCGCCGGCGAGAAATGCGCCCCGGTCGATGACCATGTCGATCTCGTGGGCGCCAGCGGCCACCGCTTGTTCGGTCTCGGTGACCTTGATCGAGGTGAAGCTCTGGCCGGACGGAAACGCAGTCGCGACCGAGGCGACTTTGACGGTGCTTCCCCTGAGGTATGCCACGGCGTCCGCGACCCGCGCCGGGTAGACGCAGATCGCGGCCACTGACGGGATGGTGGAATCGCCCGGTTTGGGCCGGATTCCCTTCGCGCAGAGCGCCGTCACCTTGCCCGGGGTGTCAGAGCCCTCGAGCGTCGTCAGGTCCATGCTGCGGACCGCAAGGTCGAGCGCCCAGAGTTTGGAAGACTTCTTGATCGAGCGATTGGCGAGCTCGGCGGCGCGTGCGTCGGCGCCGACCTCGTCCACGCTGCGCACGCCGCGCATCAACGAGCCGAGGTGCGTGAGGGAGAGAGCAGTTGCCACCAATGGCATTATGCGACGGGTCCTGTCAGCTCCTCCGCGAGCAGGTCCATCAGCAGGCCGTCATGCCAGGCGCCGTCGAGGCCACGTTCGTAGCGGCGCATGACTCCGACCGGTTTGAAACCGACCTTTGCGTAGCAGCGGATGGCGGCGGCGTTGTCGGCTGCGGGGTCGATCACGAGCCGGTGATGGCCGCGATCCACGATGAGGTCCCGGGCAAGCGTGGGCACGGCGTCGGAGCCGAGTCCGTGGCCGTGCACCGCGGGATCGATGTAGATGTCGATGCTGGCATGGAGGTAGTCGGGCTCCGTTTCAGCCTGCCATTGGATCGCGCCGACGACTTTGTTTTCGTGCTCGATGACGTAGGTCTCGACGTCCGGTTGGGCAAGGTCGTCGGCTACCGCCTTCGTCATGTCCTCGCCACCACGCCACCATCGATGCACCTCTTCGGTGGTCCGGATTCGCGCCAGCTCTGGCACATCCGCCTCGGTGGGCGGACGCAGCGTCACCTGCGCGCCCTGCAGAGTCGTCACCGTGGCCTACCCTGTGCGCAGTGCGGATCACTTCGATGGCAACCACCAAGTGGCTGAGCGCGCAAAAGCTGAGCACCTGGCGGCGAAGGCCGCCGTTGAACATCGTGATGGCGTATCTCGCGAGCCATGCGTCCGATCATGCCGCCGGCCTCGCGTTCAACGCCTTTCTGTCGATGTTCCCGCTGGTCCTGGGACTTATCGCCTTGGTCGGGCTGTTTCCGCAGTCGGATGAGATCAAGGGCGCGGTGGAGAAGGTGCTGGTGGTGGCGTTCCCACCCAGCGAGCAGGCCGGAATCTTGAAGAGCTTCCTGCACGCCAAGTCCTCGGCCGGCACGTTGGCCCTCGTCTCGGTGCTGGCGCTGGTGTGGAGCGGAACCAACCTCTTTGCGTCCATGGAGTTCGCGCTGAACCAGATTTGCCTGTCCGCCACGCGGTCTTTCTGGCGAAACCGATTGATGGGCCTGACCATGTTGGGCGTCTTCCTTGTCGCGGTCGGTGTGTCTGTGGGAGTCAGCACGGCAACGGCCGAGGCGCCGGAACACACGATCGTCTCTTTCGTTTTCGGCGTGCTCATCATGGCGGCGGTGCTGCTGATCATCTACAGATACGTTCCAAACCGAACAAGCCGATTCTCGGAGCTGTGGCCGGGAGCCCTGGCGGCGGGTGTGTTCATCGAACTGCTGAACTTTGCATTCCCGACCTATGTCCACCTGACTCATGGCGTGGCCACGTACGGACGGAGCTTCGGGTTTCTTTTCATCCTGGGCACGTGGACGTACTTCCTGAGCATGTTTCTCTTGTTCGGGGCGGTCATGAACAGGATGCGCCTCAACAAGAGTCGCCTGCAAAGCAAGGACCAATAGGCGGCGGGTCGCTAAAGCGCCCGCTCAGTCCCCGCAGTCGCCATCTTCGCCATCGCCTTTGTCATGGCGGCCGGCTCGAAGTCGTAGGTCCGTGTCGCGTGATCGTGGACTCCTATCGTGAGGGCGTCAACGTTGCCAACCCACAGTCCCCAGCCGCCACCGGCCTTGAAGAGGAGAGTCCCGTTGACAGATGCCTGTGGCCAGTTGGACTTGACCTGGTTCCATGTACATGGGCGGCTCTGAGGGCACAATCCGTTCGAGCCCGTGGCCCCTGTCTGGCTGGCCCACCACCGTCCGCCCATCGGAGTCCACTGCTGCCAGGCCCCGCTCACGATCCCGGGGTTGCCGTTGCCTGGTTCGAAAACGAGGCGCCCCTGCCATCCGGTGTCGGCGGGGTGGTATCGAATGTTGTGCTGTAGAGGCATCGCGTGGCTGGGGTCGGTCTGATGGGTCCAGTAGCTGAGATGCGTGATGTCGCCGAGCATGGTTTCGTTGTAGGCCTGAGTTCCGAGCGCCTGGCGGTCACCGGTGTTGACGACGCCCAGCTCGGCGCTGCCCGAACCTAGGGGCGGGTCGCCGGGGCCCTCGACCATATGACCTGTCCCCGGGCCATTGTTGTTGTCATTGAAGAAGAACCAGTCGTGCATGTGGTTCGGGCTCACGACCACGGCATCGCGCGCCTCGGCGGTAGTGGCGAGGAGGAGGGATGCGGCGGCTACCGTCCCCAGGGCGGAAAGCGTTTTCAGGACCATCATCATTCCCCGTTTGCGATTGCGAAAAACGACCTCTGACTACGGTTGAGCAGTCCGGCTAGGCGTCCCTTTGATCAAAGCGCGTTTCTCACTTGAACGTCAAGATGTCCGGCGCATGCCGCCTTCGCTCCGAGCGGGCTGGACGGGAGTCGACGAAATGTCCGCTAGCGGAGTGGCTGATCACCACCTCGTCAGGCTCGCGCGTGGTCCCGGGTGCCTCTTAGCGCCCCGGGCCGCAAGCAGGCCCGTTGGGACGAGCATGCGGCCTTCAATATGCGATCTGGCGCTTCCGAAATGGTGCTCGTGTCGAAATGGTGCAGAAGAATGGTGCTCGCGCAGGGAATCGAACCCTGAACCTTGGGATTAAGAGTCCCCTGCTCTGCCAGTTGAGCTACGCGAGCACGGTGAGATGAGAGCCGAGAGTCGATTCTAAGGAACGCGAGCTATTAACAACCTGGGTTCTTCCGGTTACACGCACACCTTATGTTGGGTCACATGACTGCGCGGGTGCCCCTCGATGTCGACCTTGAAGACAGATTGCTCTACGGCCTGACTCCAACGCGATTGGCGTATCTCGTCGTCGCGCTCGTCTCCGGCTTCGCGCTCTGGTCGTCGCCGTGGGCGCCCACACCGATCCGCGCTGGGGCCGCGCTGCTGACCATTGGGATCGGCGCCGTCGCGTCATGGGGGCGCTGGATGGGCCGGTCCGCGGACCTCTGGTTGGTCGATTTCATTCTCTTCAGCGCCAGGTCTCATCAGGTGACGTGGAATACGTCGTCGCTGCGATGGCCTCAACGGAAGACCGCAAAACAACCGCCCTCAGCTCAGCCGGCGGAGACCATCGTCACCGCCGCGTGATCCAAGACGTGAATCTCGGATTGTTCCGAGTTGTATCCCGCCCGGCGTCGGTTCTGTGGAAGGGGCCCCACGCCATGACCCAAATTAAAGCCGGGTCGCTCGGTTTCGCTGGTGCCGCGGACAGCGATCGGACGCGTTGGATGAACTCGTTTCGCCACCTGCTGGACGGTCTGGATAGTCCAATTCAGGTTCTTATCGAAGCGATCCCAGGTTCCGGTACGCAAAGTTCGGCTCACCCATCGCCGATCGACTTCGATGAAATGCGTGGGGCGGACCTGGCGTTTGTCGACCAGGTGTCGCAGTCACCCTCCGCGCATCGATTTGAGACCAGACTGATCACCTCCGAGGCACAGTCCAAGCGTCTGGAAGCGGCTCTGCGCGAGATCGATGTGCCGTTCGACGTCCCTGTGCCCAACATTGAAAGCTGCTTCGGTAAGGAGCTGGCCAACCGCTTCCAGCATCCTGGCGGGCACAGCCGCACCTGGTATGTGGAACGCCTGCCGGGAACGGACCTGGAAGCCGGATGGCTTTTCAAGCTCATACCTCCAGGCCTTAACGTTCGGCTTGCGTGGCACGTCACGCCACTACCCGTCGCCTGGATCGTCGAGTACCTGCAGCGCCAGCTCATCAACATGCGCGCCACGCGACTTATCAACCATGATGCGGGCTCGCCTGATCCCCTTCTGGCGGGCGCCCTGCCGAATGCCGAAGACCTCCAGCGTCGGCTTGCCTCGAGCCAGGACAAAGCCTTCCACGTGGCTGTATACGTGACGCTGACAACGGCGACGTTGAACGAGCTGAAGGCCGGAACCATCCGCGTGGAGTCGGCGGCTCGGGCTGTCCTCTGCCAATTGCAGCCCTGCATCTTCCGAATGTTCGATGGCTACCTCGCCACCCAGCCAGTTGGCGTCGACCGCCTTGAGCGCAAGCGCGTCCTGGATACAAGTGCGCTCGTCACCTTCTTTCCGTGGCTCGAGCCGGATCTAGTGCAGCCCGGTGGATTCGTAATCGGCCGCAATCTGATGACAGGAACGCCTGTGCTGGTCGACCCCTTCGACCAGCGGCGCTACGCGAACGCAAATATCGGCGTGTTCGGACATTCCGGCGCCGGCAAGACCTACCTCCTCTCAGCGCTCGCGCTCGGTGCTCTCGGCCGCGGCATTCAGGTCTACGTCATCGATCCGGAGCACGAGTACGGAGAGATGGCCAAGAACGTCGGCGGTGTCGACGTGGAGTTGGGCCTCGGCTCCGGGCACGCGCTCAACGTCCTTGATCTGCGGCCATCTGACAGTCGAAACGAAGCGTGGCTCGGACCCGCCACCGCCGATGCGGTCGACCTTTGCTCGACCATCTGCGGGGGACTTGATGAGGCAGAGCGGGCGCTGCTTGAAAGCGCTGTGCGCGCCACCTACGGCCAAGTCGAACAGCCGGTGTTGCGGGACGTCGCTGACCGCCTGCCCAAACGCTCGCGAGCGGCCACGATCCTGCAGCGTTGGGTTCACGGGAGCCTGGGCCAGATGTTCAGCGCGCCTACCAACGTCGATCTCGAAGCCCCGATCGTCACCTTCGGAATGCGCGAGCTCCGAGACGAGATGATCGCCCCGGTGCACTTCCTGCTCGCTGAAGCGCTGTGGTCGCGAATCAAGCGCAAGGATCACCGCCGGATGCTCATCATCGATGAGCTCGGCCTTCTCTTCGAAGATCCGACCATCCGCCGATTCGTGGTCAGCCTCGCGCGACGGATTCGCAAGTACGACGGTTCATTGGTCTTCGCCACCCAGAATCCGGGCGATCTGTTGAGCTCGGATCAAGGAACGGTCGTCGCGACGAATCCGGCAGTGGTTTTCTTTGGAGCACAACGGCCCGGCGAGGCGGCCAAGCTGCAGGAGACATTTCATCTCAGCACGCGTCAGCGGGCGCATCTCGAAGCATCTCAACGCGGTGACTTTCTGCTCGCGGCTGGCCCCGAGCGAGTCGCCGTCCACGTGAAGGCGCCGCCCTGGCAGGAAGAGACCATGCGTCGTGGACGTGCGACGGTTCGATCCCCTGCTTGAACCGGTAGGCTTATTTCCGAACGTGCGGCGAGTCCTTCATTACCGACTGACCGGGCTTTCCGAGCCGCGCCTTGAACGCGTCCACGCCCAGTTCGAGGCGCTGTCCGCCGCACGCACCTGGCGCTGCGATCCGCCATGGGTCGCGAACCCTCACTCACGCGGTTTCTTCGAGATGGAGTACTTCCGCCACCTGCGAAGCCACGAGCCCGACGTCAGCGCCGCAGGCTTCGTGAAGATGGCCGGGGATGAGACCGATGCGCTGATCATTGCCATCTTCATGAGGGACCTCAGCGCCGAGTACGGCATCCGCACCTCGATGAGAGACGAGGACCATCCGCTCGCCAAGCTCCGGCGCCTTGAGTTTCAATCCGGCCGCTTGCCGAACGGGCAAGCGCTCGAGGACGTGCTCGCCAAACGGCCGGTGATCAAGAAGGTCCTGGGCGAGCGCATCTTCTTCTATCCACCGACGTTTCGACTTCACTCGCAGGGCCCACCCAGTCCGGAGTGGGCCTACTCGCTGTGCGGCATCCGCGCCTACGCCCCAACGCTCATGGAGGCGGAGCAGGAGGCACTCAAGATCTTGAGAGGCTTAGGGCACCTTGGCAGCTGAGAACCCGGCCGCAATCGCGGGCTCAGTTGAGTCGGCAGACGGAACAAAGCTTGCCTATCGGGCTTGGCCAAAGCCCGGCGCGCACATCACTTTTGCAGTGGTCCATGGCTTCGGGGAGCATTCCGGCCGCTACGAGCGGTTCGCGGCGGGGATGGGCGAATACGGAATAAGCACCTACGCCCTGGACTTGCGAGGTCATGGCAAGAGCCCAGGCCAGAGGGGATACGTCGATTCGTGGTCGCAGTGGACCGACGACGCGTCCGCGTTTGTCAAGCACATCGAGGCGACCGCCGGCACAGAGGTGGTACCCCTCGGCCACTCATTTGGCGGCGCCACCGTGCTCAGCACGGTGCTCGCCGGCAAGCTGCCCAAGAGCAAACGCTTCATCGTCTCCTCACCGGCGCTCAAAGTGAAGATTGCCGTGCCCGGCTGGAAGATCACGCTAGGGAATGCAGCCTCGAAACTGGTGCCGAGGTTCGCGCTGGACGCCCCCGCACATGGCTCGCTCCTCTCCCGGATTCCCGAGGTCGCCGAAGCCTACGACCATGACCCGTTGGTCCATGGCAAGATGTCCAGCCGCCTGTACACGGAGTGGCAGAAGGCCACGAAGGACGTCCTCGCCAGAGCCGGCCAGATCAAGATCCCGTTCCTGATCGTCGCGGGCTCGGATGACAATCTCATCGACCCGGCGGGCAGCCGCGAGCTGCACGCGCAAGCGCCCTCAATGAGCGAGCTTCACGTTTTCGAGGGACGATTGCATGAGCCGTTCAACGACGTGGGCAGCGAGGAGGTCTTTCAGATGATCGCGGACTGGTTGAGCAGGACGTGACACTCGATCCCGGCTCCTGGATCTCGTGGATCATCGTCGGTCTCATCGCGGGCGCAATCGCCGCACGGGTGGTGGCCGGCCGGGGATTTGGATGCATCGCCGACATCGTCGTGGGGGTGGCGGGTGCGCTGATCGGAGGCTACCTTCTGGGAGCCATCTTTCACGTCACCGGCACCGTGGGTTTCTGGGGAAGCATCATCGTGGCGTTCATAGGCGCCGCGCTGCTGCTATCAGTTCTGAAGCTTCTTTCGGGCGGTCGTCTCTAGCTCGCAGCCGCCACGATCTCGGGTTCAGTCTCGTCTTGCTCGACCGCCGCCGGCCGCGCGTAGCGCTTGATCAGCAGAGCTGAGAACGCGGTCAGGCCGAGGACGGCGATCGGAAGCACCAGCGTTTGCTTGAGCGCATCGATGTAACCGCTGACGAACACCTGGTGGGCGAGCGAGGTGAGCTGCGCTGCCACATCGGGTGGCAGTCCCGAGGGCAGTTTCGCTCCGTTCTGGCCGGTCCCAATCTGGAAGCCGTTGGCGGCCACCGAGCTGAAGGCCTTGACGAACTGGTCACGGTAGGCAGCCGGCAGCGCAGCTGCGTGACTCACCGCCTGGTCGTGCAGCGTAATCGCGAGCCGGTTTTGGAGCAGAGCACCGACCACCGCGCTGCCAATCGCCGCACCCACTTGGCGGGTCGTATTCAGGACTCCCGACGCCGCTCCCGCCATCCGCGGCGAGATGTTGCGCATGGCAACCGTGGTCATCGGTGCGAAAGTCATGCCCATTCCCGCGCCCGCGACGATCGCCGGCAGGAGGAAGTTGATCCACGTCGAGTCGGGCTCGGCGACGAACGTAATCGTTCCGAATCCGATCGCGAACACCAGGACCCCTGTCATCAAGATGTACTTCCCGCCGATGCGGTCCGCCATCCGCCCGGCGACCGGAGCCACGAACATCGATGTCAGCGACATCGGCGCCAGCGTCAGTCCGGCGGTAAGCGCGGAAAAGTCGCGCACCGACTGCAGGTAGATGATGATGGGCAGGAACAGGCTCATCATTCCAAAGGCGATCGCCGCGGCCATCCAGTTCGCCACCGCAAAGTTCCGCTCCTCAAAGAGCGATAGAGGGACCAGCGGCTCGGGCTGGTATCGCTCCCAGATCACGAACGCCACCAGGAGAAGCACGCCTGCGCCGATCACCTCCGGGATGGTGATCACGGACGAGGCGATCTGACCCCAGTTGAAGCGCTCACCCTCGATCAGCCCGAAGATCACGCCGAATAGGCCGGAGGTCGCAAGGATGGTGCCGACGATGTCCCAACCGTGTCGGCGGCCCGGCCGTATGTCCGGGATGATCGCGAACGTCGCCACGAGCGCGGCGATTCCGATCGGAACGTTGACATAAAAGATCCACCGCCAATCGACATAGGTGACGATGGCGCCGCCGAGCGTCGGTCCTGCAAGAGTGGCCAGGCCGGCGACCCCGGCCCAGATTCCGAATGCGGCGCCGCGGCGCTCGGGCGGAAACAGCGTGGTGAGGATCGCGAGTGTCTGTGGGGTCAGCAGAGCGCCGCCGATGCCTTGAAGGATCCGCGCGGCGATCAGCTGATTCGCGTCCTGCGCAAGGCCGCACAGAGCCGAAGCGACTGTGAAGACGGCGAGCCCAATGGCAAACAGGTTGCGCTGTCCGAACAGGTCTCCGAGGCGCCCGGCCGTGATGAGGAGCACGGCGTAAACCAGGATGTAGGAATTCAGCACCCACAGGATCTGGTCGAGTGTGGTCTTCAGCCCGGCGCTCATCGCGGGGATCGCCACGTTGACGATCGTGGTGTCCAGCATGATCATGAAAAATCCCGTGGTCAGAACCACGAGCACGAGCCATGGGTTAGAACGAGCTTGGGCCATGCCTGCTTTGAACCTTACGTGGTCAGGATTGATTCCCCGACTCGCCGCCGAGCGGCTTTTCAAACCACGCGACGTCCCAGTAGCGCCCGAACTTGCGGCCCTGCTCGGTGAAGAGGGCGATCCGTTTGAAACCGAAACGCTCATGCAGGGCGACCGAGGCCGGATTCGGCAGCGTGATCCCCGCATTCGCACGATGCACGTCCTCGCCCTCGAGGATCTTGAAGAGCTCTTGATATAGACGCGATCCGGCGCCCCGGCCGACGGACTCGGGGTCGAGGTAGATGCTCGTCTCGACCGTGACGTCGTAGGCGGCCTTCGGCCGGTAGCGGCTGCTGCTCGCATATCCAATCACCTGACCCTCGGCCACCGCGACCAGGAGCCGGTGACGGCCGGTCGTCGCGTAATGCGTGAACCACTCCCGGCGCGCATCTATCGTCCACGGCTCGAGGTCGAACGTGTAGTGCGCTTCACGGATGTACTGGTTGTAGATGTCGTTGATTGCGGATAGGTCTGCGGCGGTCGCCGGCCGCACCTCGACTTTTGTCTTCGCCACGGGGGCAGTTTATTTCAGCCCACAATTGCTCCATGGATCGCGTTCTTCTCGAGGGCATGTCGTTTCAGGGCCGGCACGGCGTGCGATCGGCCGAACGCGAGCAGCCACAGGAGTTTCGGGTTGACGTTGAGGTCGACTGCGACTTGAGCGAGGCCGGCCGGACCGATCGCCTAGAGGACACAGTCGACTACACGCAGGTCCGCGCCATCGCCAAAGACGTCATCGAGGGCGAATCGCACAAGCTCCTCGAGTCGCTGGCCGCGCAGATCGCCGAGCGCGTGATGCAGCTTCCAAAGGTCGTGGGCGTCGCCGTGCGAATCGCCAAGCGCCCTGCGAGCATGCTGCCCCTCGATGCGGCAGGCGTCCGCATCAATAGGACGCGCGCATGACCATCGCGTACTTCGACTGCTTCGCGGGCATCTCCGGCGACATGACCCTGGGTGCGCTGATCGACTCGGGCGCCGACCGCGCCTTGCTCGACGCTGCGATCGAAGCTCTCCGCCTCGGCGATGAGGTCACGATCGACGTGCGCCACGAGACCCGCGGCCACGTCGGTGGCACTCGCGTCATCGTCCAAACCGTCGATCGGGTCGAGCGAACCGTGCCCGCGCTGCGCGCGGTGGTCGAGGATGCCGACGCGCCTGAAAGCATCAAAGCGCCGGTCCTCGACGCGATCAACCGCCTTGCGCGCGCAGAGTCCCGCCTTCATGGTTTGCCCGAGTACCAGGTCCACCTGCACGAGCTCGGCGGCGCGGACACTCTCGTCGACCTGATGGGCGCCTTCTGGCTGCTCCACGGCCTGGACGTCGACCAGGTCTTCTCCTCGGCCCTGCCGGTGCCTCGCGGTCGCATGGGCCCCATGCCGCTCCCCGCGCCCGCCAGCGTTCGCGTGCTCGAAAGTACCGGCGCGATTTTTGAGGCAACCGACGAGACCCGCGAGCTCGTGACTCCCACCGGAGCCGCCATCCTGGCCGCCGGCGCGAGATTCGAGCGTCCGGCGATGTCTCTTCGATCGATCGGATACGGAATCGGCACGCGCGACACTCCCGGAAACGCGCTGGCAGTCTGGATCGGTGAGAAGATCGAGGGCACCACTGGCGTCACGCTCATCGAGACCAACATCGACGACATGGCGCCGAACCTCGTCGCAGCTCTGTGCGAAGACCTCATGGAGGCGGGGGCGCTGGACGTCAGCGTTACACCCGCGCTGATGAAAAAGGGTCGGGCCGGTCATCTCATCACGGTCATGTCGGCGCCGGAGCTGGTGGCGCGCCTGACCGAGCATCTCCTGGAACATTCCACCACGCTCGGCGTGCGCATCACCAATGCGCAGCGCGTGACGGCGCAGCGGCGGATCATCGAAGTCCAGACTCCGCTCGGCAGCGCCCACGTGAAGGTCAAGGAGCTCGGCGGCAAGGCGATTGACGTTGCGCCGGAGTACGAAGATTGCCGCCGCATCTCACGGCAGACCGGCAGAGACCTCCGCGAGGTCATGCGCCTGGTCGCTGACGCGGCGCGCAATGAGGTGGGTCTCGCGTGACAGCTCGCGTCCTCGACGGGAGAGCCGTCGCGAAGCAGATCTACGACGAGATTTCCAAAGCTGTCGCCGCACGCGTGTCTGAAGGTCATCCACGGCCGAAGCTCGCCACCATCCTCGTCGGCCACGATCCTGCGTCTGCGCTTTACGTCGAGCTGAAGCAGAAGAACGCGAAGCAGGTCGGCATCGATTCAGAGGATCATCGCCTCCCGGCCAGCACGACCACCGATGAGCTTCTGAACCTGATCCGCCGTCTCAACGCGGACGAAAGCGTCAGCGCGATCCTCGTCCAGCAGCCCACGCCGTCACAGATCGATATGACCCGCATCGTCATGGCGCTCGACCCTGTGAAGGACGTCGACGGCTTCCATCCCATCAACGCGGGCCTCGTGGCGCTCGGGTTGCCAGGTGGAGTGCAACCGTGCACGCCGGCGGGCATCATCGAGCTGCTCGATCGCGCGGGCATACCGATCGAAGGCGCGAACGCTGTAGTCGTCGGACGGAGCAACCTCGTCGGCAAGCCCACAGCACTACTACTGCTGAAGCGCAACGCTACGGTGACGGTCTGCCACACGCGGACCACCGACTTGGCGAACCACACGCGTACGTCGGACATCCTGGTCGCGGCCGCGGGGAAGGCAAACTTGATCACCAAGGAGATGGTCAAGCGCGGCGCGGTGGTCGTCGACGTCGGCACCAGCCGGTTCGATGATCGCCAGGTCGGTGACCTTGGCCCGGGCGTCGACCAGGTGGCGGGCTGGCTAACTCCCAATCCTGGCGGCGTGGGCCCCATGACTCGCGCGATGTTGATCAAGAACACCTTCGATGCCGAGGTGCGCCGCAGGCCGTGACGAAATCGATCGAGGCACAGCGAATTGTCAGTGGATTCAGGGTTTTCCAGATGGTTGTAGCCGCCTGCCGGCTAGAAATTCCCGACCTGGTTGCGACCGGGCCGAAAACCGCAGAGGAGCTGGCCGCATCAACTGGAATGCATGCCCCGTCGCTGCGCAGGATCCTGCGTGGCCTTGAGGCGTGGAGCTTCTTCGAGGAATTGGCCGACGGAAGGTTTGCCGCGACCCCACTTTCCGACAATTTCCGCTCTGACATACCCGGCTTCCGCAACCAGGCGATCATGCTCAGCGAGGGCGCCTATCCGGCTTGGGGCGAGCTCATGTACACATTGCGCACGGGGAACCCCGCTTTCGACCACATGCACGGAAAGGGTCTGTTCGAAAAGCTCGCGGAGGATCCTGACGTCTCATCGCACTTCAACGCCGCGATGGTCGAAATTTCAACCCGCGTTGGTGGGGCCTTCGTCGCCGCGTATGACTTCGCCGGTGTGCGCACTGTTGTGGATGTCGGCGGTGGCAACGGTGCACTGTTGGTGGCAGTACTGCAGGCTCACCCTGAAATGCGAGGAATTCTGTTCGACCTCGCGCAGGGGCTGGCGGGCGCCCGAGAAAGGCTCGTTGCGGCCGGGGTTGCCGACCGAGTAGCGCTCGAGGAAGGAAGCTTTTTCGAAGGCGTGCCTTCGAGCGCCGACCTTTACCTGCTGAAGTTCATCGTCCACGACTGGGACGACGACAGGTCGGTGGCCATTCTTCAAACTTGCCGGCGCGCAATGGCCGCCGAGGCGCGGTTGGTCATCTTAGAAAGAAGACTGCCCGAACGGATCGAAAGTCCCGACGAGGCGTTGTCGGCGTTGATGGGCGACGTCCACATGATGGTCATGCTGGGTGGCAAAGAGCGGACCGCAAACGAGTATCGCGATCTCTTGGCTAGGGCCGGCTTGCGCATGACCGGCGTCGTTCCGGTCGGATCAGACTTCTGCGCGGTTGAAGCTGTAGCCGCCGGCTGAGCGTTCCCCTGTGACCTACGAGGAGGCGCTCTCCTACATCTCGAAGCAAGGTCGCTTCGGCATGAAGCTTGGCACCGAGCGGACCCGGACGATCCTTGATCGCATAGGCAAACCTGACCGCGGGCTGAGGGGTGCGTTGATCGCAGGCACGAATGGCAAAGGTTCGACCGGGGCCTGTCTGACGGCGATTCTCAAAGCTGCCGGCCGTCAGGTCGGCTTCATGCCCAAGCCTCATTTGATTTCGTACACGGAACGCATCGAGCTCGACGGCCGGCCGATCAGTGAAGCCGAATTTGTTGCGACGCTCGACGCCTTGATCCCGACGCTGGACGCCGTTGCCGCTGAGATGGGTCCGGCAACCGAGTTCGAAATGCTGACCGCGATGGCGCTGGCATACCTCGCTCCGCGCATCGACCGATTGGTCTGCGAGGTCGGGCTCGGTGGCAGACTCGACGCCACCAATGCGCTCAACCTCGGCGTGGCGGTGATCACCAACGTCGACCTGGACCACCAGAAATATCTCGGCGACACGATCGAGAAGATCGCGCACGAGAAGGCGGCGATCATCAAGCCGGGCAATCATGTCGTCACGGGCTGCGAGGGCGTCGCTCTTTCGGTGGTCGAGGAGCATGCACGTGCTGCGGGCGCGCCCGTATGGCGTCTTGGTCGGGATATTCACGTCGAGTCGACATCGCGCGGTTGGGGCGGCCACGACCTGAGCGTGACCGGGCCGGGCTTCGAGCACATGGACCTGAAGCTGCCGCTGGTTGGCGACTATCAGCCAGGCAACGCGGCGCTCGCAGTCGCTGCCGCCCACCTCTTGGGCGAGGTCACGGACGATGAGGTCCGCAAGGGTCTCGAGTCGACGCGCTGGCCCGGGCGACTTCAGGTGATCGCGACTAAGCCTCGCGTCATCCTGGACGGCGGCCACAATCCAGCCGCGATGGTGAAGGCTGGCGCGACTCTTCGCAGGCTGATCGGCACAGAGCGTTTGGTCGCTGTCTTCGCCATGCTCAGCGAGCGCGACCCTGCCCAGCTGCTGGCTGCGCTGCGAACCGTGAGACCCGACGCAGTCGTGTTCACCGAGCCGGCCAGCGCCGCAGGTCACGCGATCTCGCCAGACGACCTGGCTGAGATGTATGGGGGCGATGGTCGTGCCGTCAGTCCGGCCGCCGCGGCCCTGGAGCAGGCCAGAGAGCTGGCCGGGCCGAACGGCAACGTGCTGGTCTGCGGTTCGCTCTACCTGGTCGGCGAAATCCTCGCGCTGAGCTCGTGACCTAACGCGCGCGCAGGAAGCGAATGCATAAGACTGCGCTGCCCACGATCATCGGAAGCAGCACCACCACGCTCAGGGCGGCCCACTGCCAGCCTGCCGACATTCCCCATCCGCCGATGAGGAGCACCGCCAACCCAAGACCGGTCGCACCGAGAGCGAAGTCCCTGGCGGATGGCGGCCTTGCCGGTGCCCGCGGCTTTGGTCTCGAAGGACTTGCTGCCGGACGAGCGCCGGCGAACAAGCCATAGAAGACCAGGGTCATGCCGACCAGTCCTGCCAGCAGGGTGACCACCTCGGCGATGAGACCCTCGCGCGTGTTGGCGACTCGAGTCGCGGCCGCGAATGCGATCGCGATCAGCACGATGCCGGCGATCAGAGAGATCCGGCGACGCACTCAGCTGGAGGCGGAAATGATGTTGGCCCGAAGCCTCCGCATGCCTTTCAGCCAGCGGTCGTAATCGTCCGCCTTACGGTGAAAGTACTCGGCGACCTCCGGGTGCGGAAGGATGAGGAACCGTTCGTCCCGCAAGCCTTGCAGGACGATTTCCGCAACCGCCGCAGGCTCGAGCGCGTTCGCGGTGAGGAACTCGAGGCCTTCCCTGCGCTCAGCCGCCAGCATGTCGGTCTTGACCCCCTGCGGACACAGGCATGAGATCCGTATGCCATGGGCGCCATGCGCGATCGAGAGCCATTCGAATAGTGAAAGGGCCGCTGCTTTGGTCACCCCGTACGGGGCGGCGAAGACGTGGTTGAGCAGGCCGGCCGCGGAAACGGTGCCGAGGATGTATCCCTCGCCTCTTTGAAGCATTGCCGGCAGCGCATGCCTCGCGACGAAGACGTGGCTCATCAGGTTCACATCCCAGATGCGCTGCCACTGATCCGTAGGCGTCTCGGGACCACCGCCGACCGCGATCCCGGCGTTGGAGCAGAAGATGTCGATGCGACCGTGCTCGGACTGCACCCGATCGACGAGCTGTTTGACATCGGAGTCGCGGGACACATCGCATTGAACCGCCGAGCCGCCGATCGCTTCGGCGACCTCGGACGCCCCGTCGAGATCGATGTCTGCGACCACTACCGCCTCCGCGCGCTCGCGGGCAAAGCGGGTTGCCAGGGCGCGACCAATGCCCCGGGCGCCACCGGTGACCACGATTACTCTGCCTTCAACGTCCATTGACGACCACTATCCCAGACCCAAAAAATGGCGACAGAAAAATTTCTTGTGGAAAACACCTGACGCTTGCTTTCTAAGACCTTCGATAGCGCATAGAATCTCTCCCCATGGTCGGAGGGGGTCTCGACTACAGCGCATCCTTTCAGAAGGCTATCGAATTGATTGGTAAGCGCTGGACCGGGGCAGTCGTCAAAGCGCTGCTTCCAGGCCCCGCTCGTTTCAACCAGCTGCTCGCCGGCATACCGGGCATCAGCGACCGTGTCCTCACCGAGCGGCTGCGAGAGCTGGAGACTGAAAGCATCGTCGAGAGGCTCGTCGATCCCGGTCCGCCGGTGCGTGTGAGCTATCGACTGACATCACGTGGACGAGCCCTCGAGCCTGTGTTGGGCGCCGTGTCCGATTGGGCGGAGGGCTGGCTGACCACCGCTGCAGCAGCGGTAGGCTGACCGAAACTCGCAGACCTCTGGCGGGCCCTCCCTTCTTTTCCCGGCCCCTCCCCCAACCGGCACTCCTGGGCCAAAGCTACTTATCGAACGAAATGAGGTCAACCCTGGTTGTTAAGGGCTCACATGGCGCCGATTCCCGCCCGGCGCCCTCAAGGCGCCGATTAACCTGACTGATAGGCTTTACCGAATGCCGATTGGCGACTTCCTCCGCCGCCGGCCGGAGGGGCAGACTTGCCAGGCCTGCGGATCGCCCCTGCCCCACGGCGCCGTGTTCTGCCCGTCGTGTGGCGTCAAGGTCGATGACCCGCAGGCGGAGCCGCTCCACATCGTCGATCGCACCACGGGCTTGTTCAACGATCGCTTCGTGCGCCCGGTGCTCGAGGACGAGCTTGCCCGCGCGCACAGATATCAACGCAACCTGGGCGTGCTTTTGATCGAGGCCAATGGCGCCGGCTCCGCGGATGAGGCGCTCAAGCTCATGGCCGCCGCCCTCGCGGGGACTGTGCGCGATGTGGACACACCCGGCGTGATCGGGCGAACGCCTCCACAGCTCCTCGCCATCCTTCCCGACACCGACGTAGCCGGAACGGCGCACGCCGCCAACCGAGTGCTCTCAGCAGTGAACGAAGCGCTGAAGCAATCGGGCGGGCAGGCTGCCGTCGGCCTTGTGTGCGTAAGGCCAGGTCAGCGCGTCCGAGCAGGGGCAGTCATTGAAAGCGCCAGCCGATCGCTTCGCTCGGGCCGGCCCGAGATGATGGGCAAACCTGCCTGACGCTCGAGATCTACCTCGTCCGCCACGGCGAGACCGAATGGAGCGCCAGCGGACGCCACACCGGCAGGACCGACCTACCCCTGACACCCCGCGGCGAGGAGAAAGCGAAAGCCCTCCGTCCACGTCTCGCCTCGCTCAACTTCGACACTGTCTACTCGAGCCCCATGCAACGCGCAAGGCGGACGGCCGAGCTCGCAGGGTTTTCGAGTCCCCAGATCACCGACCTCCTGAAAGAGGTGGACTACGGAGACTACGAAGGCCTCACCTCCACGCAGATCCACGACGGGAATCCCAGCTGGGATCTCTACATGGATGGATCTCCAGGCGGCGAAACCCCCGCGCAGATCTACACGCGGGTGCAGGCGTTCATCGCGCTGGCGGGCAAGTCAGGCGGCCGCGTGCTCGCCATCTCTCACGGGCACACCTTGCGGGCGATGGGCGCCGCGTGGATCCGCGCCGACCTCAGCGTGGCGTCCGGCCTGATGCTCGACGTGGCCACAGTGAGCGTGCTTCGCGATGACGGCCACCGCCTGATTGCTCTCTGGAACTCCGCCTAGCTCACTCCTTGCGTCGCAAGCTCCACGTCCGGCTGCGCACGCCCGGAAGTCCCGCGAAGACCAGGTAGGCGGAAGTCTCGATGTCGGCGCGGTAGGTGTGTCTCTCGCCCGGATTGATCAGGAGCATCTCGCCCGCGCCGACCTCTCCGGATTTGGCACCGTCGTCGAAGTGCAGCTGGCCCTCGGTCACGATGAGCGCGACCGGAATCGCATTGCGGTGCTCCGGCACTTTCTGACCCGGCTCGAGCCGCAAACCCACGACGCGCATCGACCCGCAGTCCGCGATCTGCTCGAAACCAAAAGGACGGCGCGGCTCATCCGGCGATGACACTTTCGCCCGATATCATGCTCGCGCCTCAAAACGCCCTCGCGATCTACGACGATCTACGCGTGGAAGTCATTCACGCGACGGGCATCGACGGCGCCCGCCACGCACGCGGCATCGCAGTCGTCATCGACGTGCTCCGGTCCTTCACCGTCAGCGCGTACGCGCTCGCCGGCGGAGCCCGAGAGTGCCGCCTGGTGACAACAACGCAGGAAGCTCTCGCCCTCACGGCGGCCATTCCCGGTGCGCTTGTGTCGGCGGAGGAAGACGGGCTTCCGATCCCCGGCATCGCCATCAGCAACTCGCCGACGCAGATCAAAGCGGCCGACGTGAAAGGCCGGGTCCTGGTCCAGCGCTCGTCGGCCGGGACGCAGGTCGCCGCGGCGGTAGCAGAAGGGATAGACATCTTTGCGGCCAGTCTCGTCGTGGCCCGGGCGACAGTACAAGCCTGCCTGTTAAGACGCCCGAGCCCGACCCACCTGACGTTCATCGCGTCCGCCGACCACCCTGAAGACCACGCGTGCGCGCGCTACATGGAAGCGATCATCCGCGGCGAGAAGCCGGACGCCGATCGATTGCTGCAGCCCCTTAGGGAAAGCGAGCGATACAAAAGACTCATGAACGGCGCAACGCCCGGCTTCCCGCCCACCGACCTCGAGCTCGCCCTCACACCCGACCGATTCAACTTCGCGATGCCCGCGACACGGGAGACCGGCCACCTCAGGCTGACCAAGTCCGACCAGACAAACACAAGAAGTTAAGATCTCCTCAGGGCACCAAGGGAATCCGGTACGAAGCCGGAGCTGTCGCGCAACTGTGAGCGGGGAGCCTCCGTCCAGACAACGCCACTGAAGGTCCGAAAAGGATTTCGGCAAGGACTTTTGGGAAGGCGAGACGGAGGCGGCGATCCGCGAGCCAGGAGACCTGAACGCCCGCAAGGCAAACCCGTCCGCGCGAAACGGCACGGAAGCTCTATGGCGGTCAGCTTTCAGGCGTCGCGTTCGGGAAAGGCAGGCCGCCTGGAGGAAACATTGTGCGCAAGCACCTCATCGGGACCAGCGCGATACTGGCCCTCGCTCTCATCGCGATCGCCGCGTGCGGCGGCTCTCCGTCAACCGCGACCGCATCACCGGCCAGCACCTGCGTCAACGCCGCCGCGCCGCATCACGCCTACGTGGTGATCCAGCATCTCTCAGGCACCGCGGTCCAGAAGTGCGTCGGCTTCACCACCGACACCATCGACGGCCAGACCGTGATGGACCAGTCGACCATCCAGTTCGAAACGCAGACCTTCAGCTTCGGCAAAGGCGTGTGCCAGATCGACAACGAACCCGCCCAGTTCAGCAAGTGCTTTCCCCAGGACAAGCCCTACTGGAGCCTCTGGGTCGAAACCAACGCCAAGTGGACGTCCGCCCAGACCGGCTACACCGACGTCAAGCTCCACGACAAGGAAGCCATGGGTTGGCATTACGTCCAGTCCACCGATCCTTCTGCCGCGCCTCCTCCTCTGGCCAAGCCGTAAGACACAAACGCACGTGAACAAGAAATGAACGCACGATCCGTGGCGGCCTGGTCCGCCGCGTGCCTCTTCATCGTCCTGTTCACCACCAATCCCGCCTACAAGGTCGTGGTGCTGGCGGCGGCGATCGCATCGCTCGCCGCCGGCGCCGGCCTGAACCGTATGCGCGGCCTGCTCACCGGCGTCGTGCTCATCGCCGCCTTCGCCACAGCACTCAACTTTGTCTCTGCCCACCTCGGCAGGACAACCCTCTTTACACTGCCGCCCCAAATCCCTGCCCTCGGCGGCCCCTACACCCTCGAAGCGCTATCCGCCGGCCTATCCGGCGGCATCACCGTCGCCGCGGCCATCGTGGCCGCCGCGCCTTTCTCACTGATGCTCGCCTCCCACGACGTGATGGACGCGCTCCCCTCCGCCCTCTCGCGCACCGGCGCGGCAATCGCCGCCTCACTCAACCTCGTGCCTTCGGTGGCCACGTCCTTCGTCCAGGTCAGCGAGGCGCAGCGCCTTCGCGGATGGCGTCCGCGCGGACCCCGCTCTTGGGCCGAGGTCGTTGTGCCGGTGGTGCTCACCAGCGTGGAGAGTTCGATCCAGCTCGCGGAATCCATGGAGGCAAGGGGCTTCGGATCCGGACCCCGCACCGCTCTCAAGGCAGCGCAGCTAAACAACGCCGACTGGATTCTCATCGCCGCATCGGCGGTCGCTGTGATCGCCTTCATCGCCGGGCGGGCAGCCGACTGGTACCCATACCCGACCCTCCACGCCCCGGCCATCGACATCGTCCCGCTCGCCGCATGCCTGCTCCTCTTCACCCCGGTCTTGACATGGCGATCGCGCGCCTGACGCACCTCTCCTACTGGTATCCCGGCGCGCCGGACGCCGCACTCAAAGACGTGACAGTGCAAATAGAAGAAGGCCTCACCGTCGTCAGCGGGCCATCAGGCGGTGGCAAGTCGACTTTGCTGCGCACCCTCAACGGCCTCGTGCCCCACTTCCACGGCGGCCGCATCGCCGGATCCATCGAGGTCCACAACCTGGACGTGATCAAGACGCCCACCCGCCGCCTGGCCCGCACCGTTGGTTTCGTCTTCCAGGATCCCGAGCTGCAAACGGTCTACGACGTCGTCGACCGTGAGGTCGCCTTCGGCCTCGAGAACATTGCAATGCCCGCCCCCGAGATGGCGGACCGAGTCGAAGAAGCGCTACATGCCGCCGGCGTATCGCACCTGGCCGGACGAAGCGTAAGGACGTTGAGCGGAGGCGAGCGCCAACGCGTGGCACTTGCCTCGGCTCTCGCCATGCGGCCCCGCCTGGTGGTCCTCGACGAGCCCACGTCGCAGCTGGACCCAGAGGGAGCGGCGATGGTGCTCGACGCGACCACGCGCCTGGTCGAGCAGGGTCGAGCCGCGGTCATCGCCGAGCACCGCCTCCAGCGCCTGCTGCCTCTGGCCGCCGCACACATCACGGTCGACGAAGGTCGCATGACCACCGGCCCGCCAACCACACGCCGCAACCACACCGCACGACCAAATCCATCGCCACCCGGCCCCCTCGCGTGGTCCCTGGCCGGCGTCACGGCCGGCTTCGGCACTCACGTCGTGCTCGACGCGGTGGACGCGGCTGGCCACCAGGGCGAGGTGGTGGCGCTGTGCGGTCCCAACGGCGGCGGCAAGACCACGCTGCTCCGCCTCATCGCCGGTGCTCTGTCGCCAGCGAGCGGCAAGGTCGAGCGAAGACCCGGTCGCATCGCCTACCTGCCGCAGAACCCGACCGCCCTGCTGCACCGCCCAACCCTGCGCGCGGAGGTGAGCATGACCCTCGAGCGAGCCGGCGAAAAAGACGCTCCGGAAGTCATCCTCAACCAGCTCGGCCTGACAGAAGTCGCCAGCCGCTACCCTCGCGACCTGTCGACCGGCGAACGCCAGCGCGCCGCACTCGCGGCGGTGCTTCCCGGCCGCCCGGCCCTCGTACTGCTCGACGAGCCCACTCGCGGCATGGACGACGCTGCGCGCGACGCGCTCGTGCGCCTTGTCACGCACCTCCGCGACACAGGCTCCGCCATCGTGCTGGCGACCCACGACGAACAACTCCGCGCGACACTCGCCGACCGCGTGCTCAAGGTTTCCGGCGGAAAAGTGAGCGTATGAAAAGAGCAGCACCCGTCGGCCTTGTCTCTCTCGCGGGCCTCGCGCTTTTCTGCTGGCCCTTCATCGGAAGCGGCCTGCCGGCCAACACCCCCGCCTGGGCCCTGGCCGTCGGCTGTGTGGCGGCGCTGCTCCTGGTCGAGGCCGGCACGCGCGAGCTGGATTCCCGCGCCGTCGCCCTCCTCGCGGCGATCGCCGCCATCGACACCGCGCTGCGCCTCGCCGTCATCGAAGGCATCGGAGGCTTCAACCCCATCTACTTTCTAGTGCTCTGCTCCGGTTACGTCTTCGGCACATCATTCGGATTCCTCGCGGGCGCGTTCTCCATCCTCGTCTCGGCCATCGCCGGCGGCGGAGTCGGCCCGTGGGTGCCCTACCAGGTCTTCGGGCTGGGCTGGGTGGGCGTCGCGGCTGGCCTCGCGGGGCACTGGAGAAACACCACCCCAAACTGGCGTGACCTGATCACACTCGCCGGTGTCGGCGCGATCATGGGTTGGGTGTTCGGAGCGCTGCTCGACATCAGCGGGTGGGTGCCGGCCTTTCGCGGCAACCCGACCCTCGGCTGGGAACCGGGGATGGACCCGATCACAGCCCTGATCCATTTCGGACGCTACTACCTCCTCACCTCGCTCGCCTATGACACGTTCCGTGCGGTCGGCAACGTCGTGATGGTGCTGGCACTCGGCGCGCCGGTCCTCGCGGCGCTCACGCGATTGAAGGCGAGACTCACCTTCGAGGTCGTCCCACCCTGACCTTCAAACAATTCCGCCGCCTGTGCCTTTCCATGCCCGAGGCCGAGGAACGCGAGACCTGGGGCGCGGCAACCTTTCGCGTCAAAGACCGCATGTTCGCCCTTGGCTCTCCGGAAAGCGAGTTCGTCTCGGTCAAGGCAACGCCCGACGACCAGGGGGGTCTGATCGACATGGACCCGAAGACCTTCTTTCCCGCTCCTTACGCAGGGCGCTTCGGTTGGGTGAGGGTTCGGCTTCCCGGAGTGGGTCTAGACCTGGCGACGCAGCTGGTGGCGAACGCATGGGAGCGAACCGCGCCCAGGCGTCTTGTTACTTCAGCTTCGAAGCGAGATCGCCAAGCACGGCTCCCAGCACGCGGTTGAACGCCGGGAACGGGTGGATGACGTCGGCCAGAGCCTGGACCGGCGTGCCGACCTTCACCGCCAGCACCAGCTCGCCCAGGATCTCGCCCGCCCGCGGCGTGACCATCGTGGCGCCCACCAGCACGCCCCGCTTGCGGTCGGCCACCAGCTTCAAAGCACCCCCGTGGAAATCGTGGATGTACCCTCGCGCCGTCTCCGCCGGATCGGCACCCGCGACCACCACGTCAAGACCACGCTCGATCGCCGTCGCCTCCGACAGCCCCACCGACGCTACCTCCGGGTCCGTGAACGTGACGCGCGGCACCGCAGTGTGATCCGCACGCGCGTCCTCTCCGCGCAGCCGCCGCGCGATCACCTGCCCGTGGTAGTACGCGAGGTGTGTGAAGCCGCCGAGACCGGTGACGTCGCCCGCGCCGTAAACGTTCGCGTGCGCCTCGAGCGTCAAGGGGTCGACCTTCAACCATCCACGCTCCGTCTGCGCCAGGCCCGACTCCCTCCACGCTTCGAAGTTCGCCCGCCGCCCGGTCGCGACCAACAGCCGGTCCGCCTCCACGATCGTGCCCGACTGAAGGCTCACCATCACGCCCGCAGGGTGCGGTTCCACCGCCACGCACGGGTCGCCCACGAACAACGTGATGCCGTCCGCCTCCAGGTGAGGCCGCAGCGCGGCGCCCGCCTCGGGCTCCTCCAGCCCGAGAAAGCGCGGCCCTGCCTCGATCACCGTGACCTTCGACCCAAGCCGCGCGAAAGCCTGGGCCAGCTCGACGCCCACGGCTCCGCCCCCCAGCACCGCAAGCCGCGCCGGCAGCTCGCGCGGCAGAGTGGCCTGCCGGTTCGTCCAGTACTCCACCTTGTCGAGACCTGGGATGGGAGGAATCGCGGCGGTGCCCCCGTTTGCGATCACCACCGCCTTACGGGCAACAATTTGCTCGCCGCCGACCGCAACCGTATGCAGGTCCACAAGCGAGCCCACGCCGCGGATCAGCTTCGCCCCCGTCGCCTCCAGCGCCGCCGCCGCGCCGGTGTCATCAAGGTCGCGCGCCATCCACAGCACGCGTTTGGAGACCTTCGGAAAGTCGACGTCAAACTCAACTCGCGACGCAGCAAGGATGCGAGCGCGCAAGGCTTCCGCGAGAGTTTCGCCCGAGCGCAGCAGCGTCTTCGAAGGAATGCAGCCCCAGTACGGGCACTCGCCGCCCACGAGCTCGCGCTCGACCACCGCCAGCGACAGGCCGCTCCCCTTCAGGCCGCCGGCGATCGCCTCGCCCGCCACACCGCCCCCAAGGCACACGACGTCAAATTCCTGTGGCAACCTGCTCACCTCCATCAGCGCCTGCGTGTCGCAGCGATTCCAACAGCGAAGTCGCGGTGAACGTTCCAACAAAGCGCTCGCCTTCGAACACCGCAACATGCTCGGTCGGGCTCAAGAGCGCAGCCGCGAACGCTTCCGACAGCGTGCTTGTCACCTGCACCCGCGGCTCACCCGCAACCGGGCCCGCCGCAGGGTGCTCCAGGAACGCAGGGTCGATGGTCGCCACCGACATGCGCCGCACTAACCGTTCCTTGCCCAGAAACTCGGCCACGTAGTCGCTCGCGGGGCGGGTCAAAATCATCTCGGGCGTGTCGTACTGCGCGATTCGCGCCTGCATCTCCATCAGGCAGATCCGATCTCCCACCATCACCGCTTCGTCGATGTCGTGCGTGACGAAGACCACGGTCTTGCGCATCGAACGCTGGATGTTGATGAACTCATGCTGCAGGCGCTCCCGGGTGATCCTGTCGACCGCTCCGAACGGCTCGTCCATCAAAAGGATCGGCGGGTCGGCGCCCAGCGCGCGCGCAAAACCCACGCGCTGCCGCTGCCCGCCCGAGAGCTGGTGCGGATACCGATCGCGATACTGCCCAGGGTCCAGCCCTACGAGCACCAGTAGCTCCTCGACGCGAGCCCTGATGCGCGCCTTGTCCCACTGCCAGAGCCGCGGCACCGTGGCCACGTTCTCACCGACCGTCATGTGAGGAAACAGGCCCGTCTGCTGGATGACGTAGCCCATCTTCAGCCGCAGGTGCGGAGGGTCGATCCCCCGCGTGTCCTCACCATCGACGAGGACACGACCGTGGTCCGGATCGATGAGGCGGTTGATCATCCGCAGCGTCGTGGTCTTGCCGCACCCCGACGGCCCGATGAGCACGCAGGTCTGCGCGGTCGGGATGTCGAGAGTCAGGTCGAGCACCGCGTTCGACCCGCCCGGGAACTCCTTGCTAACGTGCTCCAAGCGGATCACCGCGTCATTTACCGTAGTTGAATGCCGGCCGACCCGTGGATCAACTGGGACTGGTTGCGCGCGCACATCCCGCTCGTTCTCGGCGATCTCCAGCAGCACGTCATCCTCACCGCGATCGCCGTTCTCGTCGGTCTCGCCATCTCTCTGCCGCTCGGCATCGCCGCCCACCGCGTGCGCTGGCTGCGCAACCCGGTGTTGACCACGTTCGGCATCCTGTACACGATTCCTTCGCTCGCGCTGTTCGCTTTCCTCGTCCCCTACACCGGCCTCACCTATCTCAGTGCGGAGATCGGCCTGGTCAGTTACACGCTGCTGATCCTCGCGCGCAACGTGGTGGTCGGCCTCGAGTCGGTGCCGCCGGACATCCTCGACGCGGCCGATGGGATGGGCTACCGGCCCCTGGCGCGCCTGCTCCGGGTCGAGCTGCCGCTGGCGCTGCCCGCGATCATGGCTGGTGTTCGAGTCGCCACCGTGACGACGATCGGGCTCGTCACCATCACCGCGCTCATCGGCGTCGGCGGGCTCGGACAGCTCATCAACCAAGGGCTGATCGAGAGCTTCCACACTCCGCTGGTGGTTGCCACGGTGCTGTCGATAGCTCTTGCGTTGGTCGCCGACCTCACCCTGGCCGGCGCGCAGCGGCTCGCCATTCCATGGTCTCGGGCGGCAGCAAGATGACGTTCATCCTCAGTTCGTTGCAGTGGCTGGCCGATCCCATTCACTGGCAGGGCCCGGACGGAATTCCGGTCCGGCTCGCACAGCACGTGCAGCTCTCCGCCGAGTCGGTGTTGATCGGCGCGCTGATCGCGCTGCCCATCGGCATCGGGCTCGGCCACTTCGGCCGCTTTGGCAACCTCGCCATCAACATCTCCAACGTCGGCCGGGCGGTGCCGTCTTTCGCCATCCTCGTCATCGCCTTCCAGCTGTTCGGCCTCGGCGACACACCGATCATCCTGGCCCTCACGGCGCTGGCCATCCCGCCGATGGTCACCAACAGCTACGTGGCGCTGCGGGAGGTCGACGCCGACATCAAGGAGGCGGCGCGAGGTATGGGCTACCGCGAGCTCACCCAGCTCATCCGAGTGGAGCTGCCCCTGGCGGTGCCGCTGATCATGGCGGGCATCCGCACGTCGGCGGTGCAGGTGGTGGCGACCGCCACTCTGGCCGCCATCATCGCGGGCGGCGGCCTCGGCCGCTACATCATCGACGGCTTCGCGACGCAGATCTACACCAAGGTCTTCGCCGGCGCCATCCTGGTCGCGCTGCTCGCGCTGGCGACCGAGCTTTCCCTCTCAGCGCTGGAACGGCTGCTGGTGCCTCGTGGGCTCCGCTCGCTCAAGGCGCCTGCCATCTCGCGCCGAGCGACCACCTTCAAGACTGCTTAAGTGGAAGAATCAGAGGCTGACCCAGGTTGGATTCGCGTAACCCCCGCCGGCTGGAAGGAGGAACCTCCCCAATGAACCCGATGAAAAAGCTGCCATGGCTGCTTGCGACGTTGACAGCGCTCGTGGTCCTTGCGACCGCGTGCGGAAACCCCACCCCGTCAACCCCCGCCAAGGGAACGATCGTCGTGGGCGGCTTCGGCTTCCCCGAGAGCAGCATCCTGGCCCAGGTCTACGGGCAGGCGCTCGCCCATGACGGCTTCACCATCACCTACAAGCTGAACCTGGGCTCCCGCGAGGTGGTGGCACCCGCGATCAAGAGCGCCCAGATCGACCTCTACCCGGGGTATGCGGCAACCGACCTCGAGTACTACAACAACAAGGCGGGCGAGGCCACAGGCGACGCGACAGCGACGACCGCCAAGCTCAACTCCTACCTCCAGCCCCTGGGGTTGGTGGCGCTGACCCCTTCAGCAGCAGTGGACCAGAACGCTTTTGCGGTGACCAAGGAGACAGCGGCCAAGTACAGCCTGACCAAGCTCTCCGACCTGGCCCCGGTCGCGGGCCAGCTCACCATGGGCGCGGGACCGGAGTGCCCGACCAGGCCCTACTGCACCCCCGGGCTGGAGAAGACATACGGCATCAAGTTCAAGGCTTTCAAGGCGCTGGACACTGACGGACCTCTCACACGGGCGGCATTCAACAACGGCACCATCCAGGTCGGCCTGGTCTTCAGCAGCGACGGTGACCTGAACCAGCTGGGCCTGGTCGTGCTCCAGGACGACAAGCACCTCGAGGCCGCCGACAACGTGGTGCCGATCATCCGCACCGCGGTTGCGAACGACGAGGCGAAGAAGGTGCTCAACAACATCGACGCCAAGCTGACCACGGCGGACCTGGTGGCGATGAACTCCCAGGTCTCGCTGCAGCACATGGACCCCGACGTTGTCGCCAAGACCTACCTGACGGCGCACAACTACTTCAGTTGATGCAGCGCGCCGCGGCCCTCGCGGACTTCGAGCTCGCCCGAAACGAGTGGGAGTCCGCGTTCGCCCAGGTGCCCGAGGGCGCTCTCGCGTATTTGAAACCCGGCGACGACTACGCCCTCGGCGGGCTGCAGGTCCACGTCAACTGGGTGCTCACGCACTACCGCCGCGTCATCGACGGCATCGTCGCCGGCGGCTTCGCGCAGCTGGGCCCACAGGACGGTACTGGCGAGGCCGAGGCCGCTGGCCAGAGAGCAAAAGCGGGGCTCGAGGCCCGCGAGCGGGCGAAGGCAATCGAAGAGATGGGGCGGCTGCACGCAACTGTCGTGGCCGCCGTCACGCGCCTGCCCGAGACCGACTGGTCACGCAAGGCAGCGGTCGTCTACGGCGCAGGCCAGGACCCCTACCCGACCAGCCCCGAGGACGTCATCGAGTGGCTGCGCGACCACTATCGCGAGCACGTCACGCAGAGCGCTGACCTGATCAGAGAATGGGAGGCGTCGCGCTAATCCGTCAGTAACGAGCCCGTACGTTCGGCTGGCGTCAAAGGCATGGTTTCCCCGTATACCTGGGACCATGGGACCGGAAGAAAAGGCGATAAGCGAGGCGGATGAGGTCTTCTTCAACAACCCCGGCGTGGCGATCGTGAAATGGGACTCGGCGATCCAGGCCGTGTCCACCGAGTGGCAGGGCTGGGCAGACCACGCTGATTTCGTTGCAGTGCTCGAGGCAAGTCTGGGTGCCATAAAGAAGCATCGCGCTTCACGAGGGCTTGTCGACAGTCTCAGACAACAAGCGGTCCCGCAGCCGGATCAGGACTTTGTGAACCGAGATTGGTTCCCGCGAGCTCTCGTGGCCGGTCTGCGGCGATTGGCCATGGTCATCCCGCACAGCGCGCTGGCGATGATGAGCATCGAAGACGTCTTGAGTCGACTTCGGGGCACCATGCTGAACGTCGCGTATTTCGCAACGGTCGCCGAGGCCAGGGAATGGCTGACGTTCACGGCAGCCGGTCCACCCACGCCGGTGTCGCGTATTTCGTAGTCACCAGGCGGTGCGCCGCCTCCAGCTCCGCTCCTGAAACCTCACTCTGTTGAACGTGGAACTCGTCAGAGAAATGCCGCCCTAGGTGCGCCGCCACCTCGGCACATGAAAGCGATGTGAACCACGAGAGCGGCGACACCGGTTTGTTTGCGCTGCGCACGCCGGTGGTCGCGAGTGATGGCCGGCCGATCCGAATGAGGCGCGGGAGCAGCTCGACCTCCATCGAGTGGGCGATCGTCGTGTGATGTAAAAGGAACCCGCGCCTCCGCGCCTGCGCGGCGCCCGCGATCTTGCCGCGCGGCGAGATGATGTCGTTGATCTCGCGATAGCCGGCCGGGATGCCGAGCTCGACGAAAGCTCGCACCGCCCAGCCGTCGAGCAGCGCGTAGGACTTGCGAAACGAGATGCCCGCGACTAAAGAGTCCGGCAGGTAAAGCGAGTACGTGATCGTCCGTCCGGCCTCGCACAGCATGGTGCCGCCGCCGCTCATGCGCCGCGTAACCACAAAGCCGAGCTGGCGCGCGGCGACGGCGTCGACCTCGTTGAGCACCGATTGATGGGAGCCGATGACCAGCGCGGGCTCGATCCACTCCCAGATCCGCATCGTCGGGCGGCGTGCGCCGGCGATCACCTGCTCCAGCAGCACCTCGTCCAGCGCCATGTGCATGTGAGCCGGGTGAGGCGATGACGGAATCAGCTCCCACTCGACTTTATCGATTTGTTGCTCGTGCACTGGTTGCACTGGGGCAAAGTATTCCGAATGCACAGACGGACGCTGTGGACGCTGTATGCGGGCAACCTGCTGACCCAGATCGGTGTGTGGTTCTTCATACCCCTGCTGCCGATCTTCATCGCCCGCCGGGGCGGCTCGCCCGCGCTCATCGGCGTCGTGTTCGCCGCGGGTCTGCTCGCCAACGCGCTCATCCGCTACCCCGCGGGCTGGGCCGCGGACCGGTGGGGCACCCGCCCTGTGCTCCTCGGCGCGATGGCGGTCTGGACGGTTATGTTCCTCGCCTACCTGCTGCCCCTGCCGCTGCCTGCCTTCGTGGTCATTCGCTTTCTGCATGGTCTCGCGGCGGGTGCCTACTGGCCTGCCGCGAACGGACTTGTCGCTCAGCTCACACCCGCCGGCCAGCGCGGGCGGGCGTTCGGCGTCATGCAGTCGACCTCGATGGCCGGCATGCTCATCGGCCCCGGGATCGGAGGGTTCATCGCCCTCTTCAACCTGAGCGCGGTGTTCATCGTGTCGGCATGCATGGGCGTCGTCGCGACCATCGCGCTTTCGCGACTGCCGAACGTCCGCGCGGAGGCGGTGCGCGAGGCGCCAGTAGGAACCCTGAGGATCGTTAGAAGACTCATGCCTCTGATCCTCCTGGGCGCTGGGACTTCCTACATGATCGGCACCTATGACGCGATCTGGTCTCTCTATATGACGTATCGCGGGGCCAACACGCTATGGGTCGGCATATCGTTCGTCACGTTCGCAATTCCGGCGGTAGTGCTCAGCGCGCGCGCAGGCGCGCTGGGCGACCGCATCGGTCCGCGCCGCCTGGTGGTGGCGGCGCTCATCTTCACCGGGCTCTTCGCGGCCCTGTATCCATTCATTGCGTCGGTGCCTTGGCTGATCGCCCTGGGCCTGGTCGAGGGCATATTCACCATCTCCGGCGGGCCAAGCTTGAACGCCGAGGTCAGTCGCACCGCCCCGCCCGGGCATCAGGCCCGCACGCAGGGCGTGTTCCAGACGGCGCAGACGCTGATCATCATCGTCGGCGCGCTCGCCGGCGGCGCGCTGTTCGCGCTCAGCCCGACCTACGCGTTCCTGGCCATCACGGCGGTATGTTTGCTCGCAGCGGCCACGGCGTTGAGGCCGGCGGCCGTTCTCTCACAGCAAGCGACCGAGGCGCGGTGAACATGATTGCCGGCAACCCCATCCAGATCGTCCCCCTTCGTGGCGAAGCGCTTGAAGCGCCGATCTCGGCGGCCGACCTCACGTATCGCGGCGGGCCGCTGCTCCCGGCGGTCGAGGTCTTCACCTTCTTCTGGGGCAGCGCCTGGCAGGATCAGCAGGCGAGCCTGGTCGAGCAGGTCAACCAGTTCTTCGACTTCATCCTGACGAGCGCCCTACTCGATCAGCTCGCCGAGTACAGCGTGCCGGGCATGTCGATCGGACACGGCTCCCGCATCGGCACCGTCATCCTTGGCGGCGATGTGCCGGGCACAGTCGACGACAGCGACATCCAGGGCCTGATCCAGGAGGAGATCTCGACCGACGCCGCGGTGCCGCAGCCGGGTCCGAACTCGCTGTATTTCGTTTTTCTTCCGCCGGGGGTCACGCTCACGATGGACGGCGGAGCGTCGTGCTCCAACTTCTGCGGCTATCACCGCCACATAAACGGTGAGGTCTTCTACGCGGTGATGCCCTACCCCGATTGCACCGGATGCATGGGCGCGCTGTCAGTGATCGATGCGCTGACCTCGACGAGCTCGCACGAGCTGTGCGAGGCGATCACGGATCCCATTCCAGGCCAGGGTTGGTACGACGATCAGAACGGAGAGATCGGCGACATCTGCGCGTGGCAGACCAGGACGCTCGGTTCCTACGCCGTGCAGCTGGAGTGGTCCAACCAGGCCGGTCAATGCGTATGAAGAAGAAGGCAACCAGGCCACGTCGCCGGCCGGCGCCAAAACCATCGGGCGGCGGCGGCCCGATCAAGCATGTCGTGATCATCGTGAAAGAAAACCATGGCTACGACAACTACTTCGGGCCCTTTCCCGGCGGCAATGGCGTCACGATGCCGAACAGCCCGAACCCGCCGCCGAAGGACCCCGACCACCGCCACGCCGCTTGGCTCGCCCGCGACGCGAAGGCGCCGCGCGTTCAGTTTCCGAAGACCGACATCCCCCACTACTGGAGCTACGCGAGCCAGTTCACCCTATGCGACAACTACTTCACCGACGTTGCCGGGCCCTCGACGCCCAACCACCTGATGCTGATCGTGGCCGACTCCCCGCTCGTCGACAACCCATCGCGACACTACCGGACAAGGTCAGGGCCCCCGATTTACGACAAGCCTTCGCTTCCCGCCCAGCTCGACACTGCGGGACTCACGTGGGGCAACTACAACGGATACGCGTTCGACTTCATCAAGTACACCGCCGGGAAGAAGAGGACTGCGCAGAAGTTCGCCACCGACGCCGCCGCCGGATCGCTGCCCTCCGTGTCCTGGCTCTACGCGGACCACCCGCTGAACGAACATCCCGCCGACACTCCGGCCGATCTGGCCGCCGGCGTGGGCAACGTCACCACCGGAAGCAGCTGGACAGCGAGCCAGGTCCAGGCGATCGTCAAAGCCGGCCTGTGGCCGAGCGTGGCCATCTTTATCACCTGGGACGACTGGGGCGGTTGGTGGGACCACGTCACGCCACCCAACGTGGAGAAGTGGACCGACGGGACCCAGTTCCGCTTCGGCGGGCGCGTCGGCTGCCTGGTGCTCTGCCCCTACGCGCGCAAGGGCTACATCTCAAAAGCGAGGCACTCGCACGTCAGCCTCATCAAGTTCTGCGAGCAGAACTTCGGGCTCCCATCGCTCAACGCCCGCACGGCTGCGTCGGACGCGATGGAGGATTGCTTCGACTTCAAACAGTCGCCGCTGCCGCCGCCCAACCCTCTCCCCTGAAGGGGAGAGGGACATAAATCAGTAGCGAATCTCGTCGAGGTCGCGCCAGCCATACGAGACCTCTTCGAGCGTCGCCGTCCCGACCGTGATCGGCTGTGTGCGCACGTAAACGCCGCCGAGCCGCTCATAGAACCGGCGCGCGGGGGCGTTGTCGCGCAAGACCCACACGATCATGTCGGGCAGCTTCATCTCTCGCAGCGCGCCGGCCACGGCGCGCACCAGCTCACGGCCGTGCCCGCGCCGCTCGGCGCTGTCGAGGACGTAGATCGCATAGAGCTCGCCCTCAAAGCCGTGCTCTCCGGCGCGCTCGCGCCCGCCCGACGCGAACCCGACGATTCCCCCGGGCTCCTCGACCACGAACACGCGGCTCGTCCCCTCGCCGATGACCCGCGTCCAGCGCTCGGCGTAGTTGGCCTCGTTGAGCGCGGCCAGGAAGTCGGCCGGCAGCAGGTCACGATAGGCGCTGCGCCAGGTCGCGACGTTCACGCGCGCGATCGCCTCCGCATCTTCGAGCGCCGCCGGCCGAACCATGTCCGTCCACAATTTAGGCGATGGCGCCCGACTCGGCGGGACCGCTTAGCGCAAGGAAACGGCGGGCGGTCGGGCTGATCGCAATATCGTTGGTCGCTCTCGCGCTGGCCGGCCTGACCTGGATCGTGCCCTCCGTGCATCTGGGAGAGCAGGCGCAAACGAAGCCCATCACCGCCAGGCATGTCTCGCCGGCGCCCTCGCCGTCGACACGACCCACGGCCTCGTCGTCACCGCCAGACCACACCGGCTCTACCGCACCACCGACGGCGGCGCCCATTGGGCCCTTGCGGTGACGCCCGCGGAAACGGACAACGGGATCATCTTCACCGACACCCTTAACGGTTCGGCGTGGGTCCCACCGGTGTTCCCGAACTATTGGACTCTGTACACAACCGAGGACGGCGGAGATACCTGGCGCCGCTTCCGGATTTGCCGCACGACGCGTTCGAGCCGGTCTTCCGAGGCCCCGAGGCCTGGCTCAGCGCCCACGCCTCTCCACCGGGCAGGCTTCACGTGTACACGTCATTTGATCGGGGCCTGGCCTGGTCCTCAGTCGAGGTCCCGCGCCCGCCTGCGTTCCAGCCGGCACCGAGCGGCCCTTTGTTCTTCACCGCGCAGGTCAACCTGCTGCCCGGCACAGGTGTGGCGGTCTTCCTACAGTTCGGCGCCGAATGCCAGAAAAGCGGGCCCTGTTTCCGACCCGATGAGGTCCTGTTCGTGTCGTTCGACCGCGGTGCCACCTGGATCGGGGTGCCGCCTCCGCCGGCGGCATTCAGCTTCCGCGACATCGCCTACGAGGACGCCGCGCACTGGTGGGCGCTCGGAGCGGGCTCATTGTTCAAGTCGTCGGACGCGGGCCAGACGTGGCAGCAGATCTCCTCGACTGCGCCGCCGGGGCGGCCCGTGCTCCACGTCTTCGATGCGCGGCGTGCCTGGGCGCAGCTTTCATTGTTCATGCCCACGAACGCCGCCGGCTTTCAGACGTCCGCGGTCGTGGTCACGAATGACGGAGGTCTCAGCTGGACGCGAGTCTCACCGCCGACGCTCTAGCCGGGCGTCTTCTCCCGACGCTCTGAGAGCGGTGAAAGTTGCACTGGCGAATCCCTCAGGCCTTCACGTAGGCGATCACGGCGCGGGCCTCGGCCACGATCTCGCCGCCGTCCTGCTCGACGGTGGCCTCACAGAAAGCAAGGCGCCGGGTGCGATGACGCAGCGTCGCGCGCGCGAGCAGGCGGCCGGGCCTGGCCGGCCTCAGGAAGTCGACCTTCAGGTCCACCGTCGCCGTCGTCTCGCCCTCGTCCGCGGCGGTGAAGGCGACCGACGCGAGCGATTCATCCGCGAGCGTGGCGATCGCGCCGCCGTGGATGATGGTGCCGCGAGACGTCGGGAATCCGTGCGACTCGCCGGTCAAATTTCCCGACAGCACCAGCTTGCCGCGGGCGACCTCGACCAATCGGGTCCCGATGTTGGCGATCATTCCGTTCGCCGCCCACTCCTCGTACAGCTTGGGCAGCACCTTCACGCCGTAAGACTCGTCACTCACGTCTGAAGCTCGCGGTGGAGCTCGATCATCTGCCTGACGAGGCGGTACCCCATCTCCTTGTTCAGGTGAAGGATCGGGGCGTTGGCGCCGTCATTGGCCGTGCCGATTCGTTCGAAGCCGAGGTTGATCGCCTGGGCGACCGTCTCATATTTCAACGCGCGCGCGATGCCGCGGTCCTCGGGATCGCGCGCGGCTTCGAGGTCGGCGACGATCCCGACGTCGTCTAGCGTGGCGGGGCGCAGGTCAAGGCCAAGTCGAGCGGGCATTCACTAGAAGGTTAATCTCTGCGCCGTGATTGCCAGACGAGTCGGAAATCTACGCGGGATCCCTCGCTCTCCCCACCGCCTGGCGCTGTCGCCGGACTGCTGGGGCGTCAGCGACGTCCTCGGCTGGGGGCACCAGCTCGATCCCGAGCGGGTCCTCTCCGAAGCCGCGGCGGTCGGCGAGAGCGCGATCACCGCCGGGCCGCCAGGATTCCTTCCCGACCGGAGCGATCAGGCCAAGCCGCTCCTGAAGCGTCATCGACTTCGGGTGGTGGCGGGAGAGGTCCACGCCATCCTCCACCATCACGACATTCGCGGCGTCGAGCTGGCGCACGTCGACGGCCACGCGCAGTGGCTGTCCGCAATCGGCGCTGAAACGCTGGTGCTCTCCGCCATCCCGCAGCGGCACGGCGGGGCGGAGCACGGAATCGTGCTGGACAACGCCGAGTGGGCGCACCTTCTCCACTCGATCGGATCCGTCCAGCACGTTTGCGCGCGCCACAAGCTGCGCCTCGCCTTCCAGCCAAGGTTTGGCAGCACCATCCAGGGACCCGAGGACATCGAGCGCTTGCTGGTCGGCTCTGACGCCGGGATCTGCCTCGACCTCGGACATCTGATCCTTGCCGGTGCGGACCCCATCGAAGTGCTCGAGCTGGGTGTCGGCCGCATCCAGCACGTGCAGCTGAACGACCTCGACAAAGACCTTGCCGAGCAGGTGCGCGACCACGGCGAGGATTACGTCGAGGCGGTCGGCATGGGCCTGTTCAAGCCGCTCGGCGAAGGGATCGCCAAGGTCGACAAAGTCATCGAAGAGCTGCGACGCTCGAAGTACCGCGGCTGGTTCACGCTCCGGCAGGAGACCAGGCTTCCCACCGCCGACGTCCGCCCGCTCGGCGGCATCAGCCGTTCGCTGGAGTACCTGCTGCCCCGACTCTCTTAGATCAGCCGACCCGCGGAGGCCCAGTAAGGCTCCCGGATCTTTCGCTTCAGCAGCTTGCCGGCGGGGTCGCGCGGCAGCTCATCGACGATGTCGATCGAGCGCGGCTTCTTGTAGCTCGCCAGGCGCGCCGCGCAAAACGCGATCAGCTCCTCCTCCATTTCGATCGTGGCCGACGCGCCGGCTCTGAGCTCCACCACCGCCTTCACCGATTCGCCCCATTGCTCATCGGGCACTCCGATCACCGCCGCGTCCATCACCGCCGGATGCGCATGAAGCACCGCCTCGATTTCGGCGGGATAGATGTTGACGCCGCCCGAGATGATCATGTCGATCCTGCGGTCGCAGATGTAGTAGTAGCCCTCGGTGTCCTTGTAGGCGACGTCGCCGACCGAGAAGAACCCGTCGTGCAGGCTCTTGCCGGTGGCGTCGGGGCGGTTGTAGTACTCGGCCAGTGCTGTGTTGCGGACCATGAGCTCGCCAGGCTCCCCATCGGGGACCTCGTTGCCGTCGGCGTCGACGAGGCGGATCTCCTGGCCTGGCATCGCGGTGCCGCACGAACCGGGCTTGCGCAGCTGGTCCTCGGGCCTCAGCACTGTGTTGATGCCGGTCTCGGTGGCGCCATAGAACTCCCACAGCACTTTTCCGAAAACGGCCTCGGCCCGCACCTTCAACTCGTGCGGGCAAGGTGCGGCCCCAAGGATCAGCGCGCGCAGGGACGAGACGTCGCGTGGTTTGCGCTGCTGCGCGTCGACCAGGCGCTGCAAGAGAGTCGGCGCGAGGAAGGCGTTCGTCACGCGATGACGCGCGATCTCCTCCAGCGCCTCGTCGGCTTCGAACTTCTTCTGCGCGACCACCGTCGCGCCCATGATCTGGTGCAGCGCGGCGAACAACCCGACCGCGCTGTGATAACCGGGCCCGCACATCAAGTGCACGCCGGACTGGCTCAGCTCGAAGACCCCGATCGTTTGCAGGACCAACGCGATGTCCACCCCTTTGGGTCGCCAGGCGCCCTTGGGGTGACCGGTAGTGCCGGACGTGTAGATCATCGATGCAGCGAGCGCGTCGGCAGGCGTGCCCGCCGGCGCTTCGCTCGCGCCGTCCATCAATGCGCGGTAGGAAAGCCAACCGTCGGGGACGTGATCGCCGATGGCGATGAACCGGCGGTTGCCCTTCAACCCAGGCAGCGCCGCCAACATCACGTCGACGTGGTCGGGGCTCGCGATGACGAAGTAGGCCCCCGAATCGTTGAGGAGGTAAGCAACCTCCGCGCCGCGCAGCCGGTAGTTGATGGGGACGACGACCATTCGGGCCCGTCGCGCGGCGTTCGCGGTCACGAAACCTTCGATCGAGTTGAACGACATGGACGCAACGCGGTCCCCATCGACGCAGCCCAGGCTCTTGAAGGCATTGGCCATCCGATTCGCGCTTCGGTGCAGGGACGCGAAATCGATAGTCCTGTCCCCGAGAATCACCGCGGGCTTGTTCGGAAGCGACTCCGCATGGCTCGCGAGGAAGTCGAACTCAGCCATCGCCCAATCCTAGGTGCATCGGAGTCCAAGGACGATCGCCAAGACCGACGGCGGAAGCGTGCACGGGAGGGGGGGTCTAGTCCCAAAATGGACTGGATGAGTGACGCTGCCATCGTCATCAGTCTGTTTTCGCCTGACCAGGTGCGCCGCCTGACAGGGCTTTCGGCCCGCCAACTGAGTTACTGGGACCAGACCGGGTTCTTTCAGCCTGCGCTCCCGAACGAGGAAGGGGAGCGTTTTGGACGCGTGTACTCGTTCCAAGACCTTGTAGGCCTCAAGGTCATCGCGCTCATGCGGCAACGAGTTCCGTTGCAGGAACTGCGGCGCGTCGGAGCATGGCTGGACCAACATCGCGACTCCTGGGCTGGCCGGCAGTTCTGGATCCGCGGTAGGCGCGTCTACTGGGACGATGACCTCGGCCAGAGAGTCGGTACTGCGCATCCTCTGCAGTCGGAAATGCGTATCGAGATGGATGCAGTCACCCAAGACATGCAGGATGCCATCGCTACGCTTCGCAAGCGTGATCCAGCGCAGGTGGGACAAGTCGAGCGACGCAGATACACGATGGGCCATGAGCCGATCATCGCCGGTACGCGGATCCCCACGCGCGCGATATGGCAGCTGCATCAGGCTGGGTATAGCCGCAAGGCAATTCGAACGGAGTTCCCCCGACTGACCGACCGTGACATCGCGGCTGCTCTCGAAGCGGAGGAGCATCGGCGCGCGAGCTGAGCTGCAACCCGTAGGTGCGGTTCGTCGTTGATGAGGACGTGCCCAAATCCGCGGCAGATTTCTTAGTCGAGCGAAATCACGAGGTCATCCACGTTGCTGAGCTGCTATTGCCAAGCTCAGATGATCACTTGATCGCCCGTTGGGCGCACGAGAACGCAGCCATCGTCGTGACCTGCAACCTGAGCACTTTCGCCCTCTGTTGAGGCGACCGCGCTATCAACATGCTGGGTTACTCGGACTCACCCAGGTGCTTTCACGGCAGCGGCTAGAACAGTTCATCGACTTGGTCGAGGCTGAAGGCGAGATCGAAGGTGGGCACTTCTGGTTGGAGATCCGAGATACGACTGCCTTGCTGGGTCGCTAGGACCAGTGATGCATTGATCAGCGAGGGAAGCCTGGGCTACGGCGACGCCGTCGGCTTGGGACTCCCACTCGGACTCGGACTGGCGGGTGCGTTGCACGGCGTGTTTGATCCGAGGCCGAAGGTCGACGCAGTTGGTGGCACGCTGCCCGCGACCACGACGCGATAGCGGAAGCACCCGCCCAGCAGCTCCCAGTTCACCGACGGAGCCCAGTGATGGAAGACGACGGCTGCTGGCAGCGGCGGATATTGAGTCAGCACCGCCGGCGTCGCGTCGGCGATCGATGCCAGGGGTGACGGCTTGCTCGAATCGAACTGCCAGAGGTACACCTTGGTCTGAGCCCGCGCTGTCGCCGTGTCCGCGGCGGCAGGCAGCATCGTGGTGGTGAGCAGCGCATCGACGGTCGCTTGAGGCCCCGGCCCAGGTTTCAACATCTCCGCAGTCTTCCCGGGGATCGAATCCGACCAGTCCGCGCCGATGATGTTGCCCCCCGGGTACTTCTTCGTCGGCGGCGTGCCGTCTGAACCCGATGCCGCGTACACCTCCAGCCCGCCGTTCACCGCCAGCACGATCTGCTTGCCGTCCGGGCTCCACGCCAGGGCGTCAACGTGGGGCAGCTTGGAGTTGATCTTCCATGGTGCGCGCGCCGCCGCCTGCGACGGCGACGGAGAGGCGCGTGGCGAAACGACAACCGTCGGGGTGCCAACCGGGCTCGCGGGCGCAACCGGAAGCGCGGTGTTGATGGACGTGATCGTCGCACCGTGATCGGGCAGCGAGACCGCGGCCATCGTGCCGTCCTTCGAGATCGCGATGGGACCGTCGTCCGGCCCGAGCTTCAGCGGGAATGCGTTGAGCACGCCGGCCTCGGCATTCAGCCAGTACCACGCGCCGGTGCCGAACGCGCGCACCGCGAACAATCCCGACTGGCCCGGCGCCACGCCCTCGGTGAAGAACGCCGCCTGCTCCGGCGGCTTGGAGAGCACCGTCAACGCGCCGAGCGGCTTCGTCACGTCGAGCGCGTCGACCTCGTAGCTCGAGCAGCATCCGACCGTGAGCGCCACGTAATGAGCGTTGGCGACCAGTCCGATCGGACCCTCGCTCTGCGAGTCCATCGAGGCTGCGAGCGGATCGATCGCGCCGGTGAACGGGTCGACCCGAAACAACCAGTCGTACGGCACGACGCCTGCGGTACGGAGCCTCTCGGCCGGCCGGTCGTCGTGGATCGTGAAGTACAGCACGGGGTACGCGACGCCGGGAGCAGGGCCCCAGACCGGACCGGCAACCCGGAAGGGCGCGCCCGCGGGCAGCGGCGCCAGGATGGTCGACTTCCCGGTCGCGGGGTCGACCACGCCCACGCCCTGGTCCCCGATGTAGCCGATCAAACCCTGCGCGAGTCCCCCTGTCAGCGGGGTCGGCGACTTCACAGCCGCGGACCCGCCGCTGCAGGAAGCGATCAGGATCGCCACAACTGAACCGAGGACGATGCTCCGAATCTCAGAATTCCGCACGTAAGCCGCAGATGTTACGTCTGCCGGCTCCGCTTCGTTACGTAGCTGAAGTGAGAAACCTGTTGATTGCAGCAGCCGCGGCCCTGGTCATCTCCGGCTGCGGCAGCTACCTGGCAGGGTCAGTCCCGTCGCCGACCCCTAGCGAAGGTCCGGGCCTCGGCTATGACGTGGTGGTCACGGAGAAGGACAAAGCCGCCACGATGCGCGTAAGCCAGAAGGTCGAGGTCGTGCTCCACGCCGCCAGCGGGATGGACAGTTGGATGCAGGTGAAGTCGACCAACGAGTCCGTGCTCATCCCCCTCGTCAACCCCGCCGCGACCGCAGTCCGCGGCGTCACTCTTGCTGCGTTCAAAGCCGTGGCCCCCGGGCAGGCGGAAATCACCGCTTACGCCAGCCCGCACTGCCCGCCCGGTTCGGCCTGTCCGATGTACGTGGCTGTCGTTTCGATCAAGGTCACCGTCACGCCCTAACCGAAGCCGTCCGAATGCCGCGAGTGCCGGCTCCAGCGGGTTTGCCGCTCACTTCATACCCGCGAGTGCATGCACCGGCGGGCAAAACCGACCCCGAGACGACCACCCCTCAGACCGTGGCCGCCCGGATCGCCTCCGCGATGGTCTCGAGCTCCGCCCGGCTCGGCAGTTTGCTGTACGTGGAGGGGAAGGTCAACCCGAAACCGTCTTTCGGATACCGCGGGATCACGTGGACGTGGAAATGCGGGATGTCCTGAAACGCCGCCTCGCCGTCGGCCACGAACAGGTTCACGCCCGCCGCACCAAGAGTCGTGCGCACAAGTGCCCCCAGCTGCCGCGCGACGCGGAAGCTCCGCATGGCGACCGTCTCCTCGACGTCCGACATCAACTCGGCGTGCGCACGCGGCACCACCAGCATGTGACCCCGCGTGATCGGTTGCACGTCCATGAAGGCGACCACGGTGTCGTCCTGGTACGTGAAGCTGGCAGGCGAGGTCCCCTTAAGGATCTCGCAGAAGATGCAATCGCTCACTTGACTCGCGCGAAGCTTAAGGGAGGTGCGCTGGAAAACGTCGACGGATCTTCGGCGCCCATGCGACCCATCTGCGTTGTTGCGGCCTCCGCTTCTCGCTTACGCATCAACGGATGCGCTCGCTGCGATGCTCGGCCGCGCCTAGCATCTGGGCCACCTGGGCGCCGAATCTCTCGCCGAGGTTCCGGCGCGCCTCCCTAAGCGACGGTGAAGCTATCCGGGCTCGTTTGACGACTCGATCGGCGCGGGTTCCGGCTGCCCTGATCCGTTGGAGAGTGGCGGCGCCTCAGCCTCGGCGCCCTCGGCCATAGGTTCCAATCCGTTCGATTCGATCGCGGCGGCATCCCCGTTGGCGCCCATCTCGCCCGTGCGCTGGCCCCGCCGCCGGCGGCGTCGAAGCCGATCGCCCGCCCGGTGTGGCCGGGACAGGCGCTGGACCTGCGAGCGGATGCCGACTCGCTGGCAGGCCGTGACCACCGCGCCGACCCCGGCCACCAGGCCCTCCTGCTTGCAGTGCTCGAACAGCGGCCCGAACAGCTCGGGTGCGCCACCGATGACGGTCTTGGAGTCGCCGACGATGACCAGCAGCTTCTTCGCTCGCGAGATGGCCACGTTGACCCGGTTCGGGTCGTTGAGAAAGCCGATCGCGGCGCGGTCGTTCGACCGCACCAGGGACAGGATCACCGCATCCGACTCGCGCCCCTCGAACGCGTCCACCGACTCGATGTCGTCCGGCGGCACGATGCCCTTCAAAGCCGACGACAGCCGGTTGACCTGCGACGCGTACATCGCGATCACGGCGAGCTTCGCCTTGCGGACCCGTCGCCGGATGATCGACGTGATGTCCTTGCACAGCGCGACCTCGAACTCGTTCGCGACGGATCGCTGCGCGTCGCGATACTCGTCCTGCGCGCCGGTATCGACCCACACCAGCTCGCGGTCGAACGGCCACGGCAGCGGCATGCGCGGATGCGGCGCCTCGTGGACCAGCTTGCCTTCGTAGAAAAGATCGGAGACGACGCGGCCGATCGGCTCGCGCATCCGGTACTGGCGCGGCAGCATGATCTTCGAGCCGGCCGGGACCTTGTCCCAGATCCAGCCGTAGAAGCTGTCGTCGCGCACCAGCTCGTCCAGCGGCTGCTCGATCTTGAAGGTCGAAGCGGCCTCCTCCATCACCGGGGGCAGCTGCTTGAGGTCGCCGATCATCACCCACCTCTTGGCGAGCGGCATCAGCGCGAGCGCCTCGTTGGCGCGCACCTTGTTCGCCTCGTCGAGGATCAGCCAGTCGAACACCTTGAACCGCAACCGGGAGTCGATGGCGAGCCTGTTGCAGGTGCCGGCGACCAGGTTGTACGGCTCGAGGTCGTCGCTCTCGACGAGGGTCGGCCGCAGCCGGCGGGGCACCTTGCCTGGCTCCGCGATGCGCGCCTGCCGAACGTGCGAGAAGCCGAGCAGCCGCTCCTGTCCGGTGTCGACTGCGTCGTTGGAATGCGAGGACATGAGGATCGACGCGTTCGGGTTGCGGCCGAGGATGCGCCGGATGGATTCGACGATGGCCGTCGTCTTGCCGGTTCCGGGCGGGCCCTGGATGAGGTACATCTGGCCCGGCCGCATGCCCATCACGCGGGCGACCGCCTCGGCCTGCTCCTCGTTCGGGTCCGGCAGGTGGTGGGCCTTCTTGCCGTCGAGGGGCACCTGCGGCGGGCTGCCCAGCCAGCCGGTGTCGGCCAGCTCGGCGGCGAGGGCGCCCGTGCGCGGGCTGCCGATCTGGAGCTGGCGGATGACCGAGCGCTGCGCTTCGAACATCTCCACACTCGCCGTTGGCAGCACGATCCCTTCGTCCGGGAGCGGGTCGTAGCGCCGGAAGCTCACCCACAGGTTCGAGCCCTGGATGCGATCGAGCGACATGCCCCGGTACTCGGGAAAGCCCGCCGAGCGGACGGTCAGCGAGTCGATGCCCCGGTAGATGCGGCCATCGGCGTCGTCGACCAGGTGCAGGACTGCCCGCACGTACTCGCCGCCGCGCATGTCCTCGCCGCACTCGGGGCAGTGGATGCCGTTGGAGGTTGGCACCTCGGCCTCGCATTTCGGGCACTCCATCCACTGCTCGGTCGCCTCGTAACGGCGGACCGCGGCCTCGGCGAGCTTCTCGCGGTAGTCGCGCAGGTGCTCGATGAAGCGCATCGTCGAGTCGAGGATGGGCAGCGTCTTCGCCTGCTCGCGCAGGATCAGGGCGGTGAACCCTTCGAGGTCGCCGTCCCACTCCTTGACGACGTGGAGCTCCTGGTAGCGGAGCCGGAGCCGGTTCTTCTCCATCTCGTAGTCGCCGTCCAGGTCCTGCCAGTCGGTGATCTCGAGCGCCAGGCCCATGGGCGTCCGGCCGAGCTTGCCGGTGAGCAGCGTTGTGCTCACCTGGCCGGTGAACTCGAGCGGCTTCTCGGGCTTGATGACGGTGTAGATGCCGTCGATGACCCTCTGCTCCTCGAGCACCTGGCGCAGCAGCTCGGCGCCGCCGGCGGCTTCGAGAGCCAGCACCTTGGCGGCGGCGGGGGTGCCTGGACGCACCCGGATGCCGAGGCGGCCGGCCTGGATCTCCTCACCGGGAATGTCAGGATTCCAGAGCGGGAGAACGTCCCCGGGATTGGGCGTGCTCATGTCAGGAAGACCTGAGTGTCCATACGCGGGCTGAGCGTGAAATGGGGATCAAGTGAGTTCAAAAAGGGGTCCCCAGGCGGGACCAAGCACCCCAACGGGCAACGCCTACGTTAGCACAGGCCGCGCCTGGCGCTGATACGAATCGGCGACGACTTGATTCCCCTATCCCGGCTCAATGAAACGCGACCGCCTCCATACTGCTCGCTTGCTATGAGGTCGAGTGGTTCCGTGGGCCGGCTTGGCATGGCGGTCATGGCGTGCGTGCTGCTGGGTGCCTGTGGCGGATCGTCCAACGAGAAGGTTTCGTGCGCCAAGGCGGCGACGTCCGCCGCCGCGTGTGGCGACATCGCCGGCCTCTACGCGGCCGCCAAAGCCGAAGGCCAGGTCAACGTCATCGCCCTGGCGCCCGGCTGGGTCAACTACGGCGCCATCATCGATACCTTTCAGGTGGCCTTCCCTGGAATCAAGGTCAACTCCGCCAGCCCCAACGCTGTCAGCCAGGAAGAGATCGACGCCATCACCCATCCCTCAGCGAGTACCGGCCCGCCCGATGTCGTCGACCTCCGACTGGGGATCGCGCAGGCGAACGCCTCCCTCTTCGCTCCGTACAGGGTCGCGAGGTGGAGCGACATCCCGACGAGCCTGAAGGCAGACACCGGCGTGTGGTTCTCCTCCTACGGCGGTTACATGAGCATTGGCTACGACCCGGCCAAGGTCCCTGGAGGGGCCATCAACTCGGTGGCGGACCTGGTCGGAACAGGGTTCAGGGGCAAGGTCGCCTTGACGGGTGATCCCACAAAGTCCAACCAGGCCCTCAACGCGTTGATCATGGCGTCGGTGGCCAACGGTGGCTCCATCGACGACGTGAGCAAGGGCGTCGACTTCTTCCACCGGCTGAAGGTGGCCGGCAACTTCGTGCCCGGGTCCGCGACCATCGCCACCGTCAAGTCCGGCAGGGCAAGCGTCCTGCTCGAGTGGGACTACGTCTCCGCCTCCCACGTCAAGGACGTGCCCGGCTGGACCGTCTTGGCGCCGTCGAACGCGATCATCGGCGGGTACTACACGCAGGCGATCAATAAGGCTGCGCCGCACCCGGCGGCCGCACGGCTGTGGGAGGAATACCTCTTCTCCGATCTCGGCCAGAACCTGTGGCTCAAGGGCGGTGCCCATCCAGTCCGCCAGGCTGCGCTGGACAAATCTGGGGCGATCGACCCTGTTGCGCTGGCGGTCCTTCCAAAGGTGAAAGGCCAGGCGTTGTTTCCCACTGCTGAGCAGCAGGCCGCGGCGAGCGCCTACCTCGCGTCGAAGTGGTCCCAGGCCATCGCGTGACGGTCTTCTAGCAAATCCACATTTGGGCCCAGAGGTGGGCATCCGGAGCAATTCACAGCGTGATTTGGGCCCAAATGTGCGTCCTTAACCACCGGCGTTGTCCTGCGGAGTCGCAGTGGCGATCCTATTTCGGTGCTCTACCGGTGGGTGGGTTTGAAGGAAAGCCCGCAACTGTTGTTGACCGCTGTCGCGCGGCGATTGCCGGCCGGCTCCGCCTTCTCCGGCCGGACCGCACTCTGGCTGCACGGACTAGACCAAGAGCACAGTGACCCGATCGAAGTCACCATCCCAGAACCGAGCAGCGTCGGCCGCCGTGCCGGGACGCACGTTCGCCGCGCCGCGCTCTCCGGCGAGGAGATCGTGTTGCGGCGCGGCCTACCCACCACGTCAGCACTCCGAACCGTCGTCGACCTTGGTGGTAGAAACCCATTAACTGAGGGAGTCGTCGCCGCGGACCTGGTCCTTCATGCCAAGTTGGTCACCATCGCCGAGCTTCGCACGTATATCGCCAAGCATCGGCGAGCCAAAGGAATCGCTCGTCTTCGGCGAGTTGTCGACCTTGCCGAACCGAAGGCCGAGTCCCCAATGGAAACGCGGCTGCGGATGCTCCTCGTACTTGCCGGACTCCCACGGCCGGAAGTTCAAGGCCCCATCTACGACGATCAAGGCCACGAAATAGCCCGTCCAGACCTGCTTTACCGCACTCAGCGCTTGGGACTCGAATACGATGGCGGCAACCATCGTGATCGTTTGGTGGATGACAACCGCCGCCAAAACGGGCTCGTCGGCGCGGGCTATCGCTTGTTGCGCTTCACCGCGCCAGATGTATATGGGAGCCCAGACTCAGTTGTGATGCGAGTGCGTTCAGCCATTCGGGGCCAGTTGGTCGTAGCTCCTCGAGCCGGTTAGTCCGGAAGCGGCGCCTGCTTCGTCTCCGGCAGCAAGACCAGCAACGCCGCCCCTGCAAGCGCCGCCACTCCGCCCAGCTCGATCGCATGCCCAAGTCCGATCGACGACGCCACAAATCCAACCGCCTGCAGCCCGACCACGCTGCCCACAGCCGCCGCCACCGCGGTCGTCGCCTCGGCCGTCGCACGCGCTCGCGTTGGAAACAGCTCCGCCGTCCACGCCCCGAAAACAGGTGACGCCGCGCTGGCAAACACGCTCCACAGCACGTTGCCCACATAAAAACCCACCGTCGCCGTCACGAAGCTCAGGCTCGCCGCGATTGCCGTCCCGACCGTCAACACGATGGCCGGCCCGCGCCGCCCAAACCGGTCGCTCAGGTAGCCGCCCGCAAGGTACGACACCCCACCCGCAACCCCCGAGACAAAAATCAATGCGCTGATCGCGAATGGCGACAGCCGCAGCACATCGCTCGCATAGACCGTGAACAACAGCCCGGCCGGCTCGAGAAGGACCGCGAGCAGGGCGCTCACACAGGCGATCACCAGAACCCTGCGGCGCCAGGCCGGTTGCAGCAAGAGCAGCAGCGCAGAACCGCTCACGCGCCCGGCGACCGCGCCGAGCCACGTCCTGCCTTCGGGCAAACGGAACCAGATCCAGGGCGCGGCCAGCACCCCGATTCCCCCCATCAAGAAGAGCCACCGCCAGTGTGGTGCGAGCAGCGGGTAGGCGACCACCGTGATGCCGGTGCCGAGACCTCCCAGCACCGCCAGCACGCTCACCGCCTGGCCGCGCCGTCCCGGCGGCGCCTCTTCCACGATCAGCGCGGTCGCCACCCCACCCACGAGCGCCTCGAAGCAGACGGCGACGAGCCTCAACAAGGCGAGCGCCTCCAACGAGGACGCGAGGCCGCTTAAGAAATTGGCGATCGAGAACCCCGCGACACCGACCGCGATCAGCCGCCGCCGACCGTACCGGTCGGCCAGCGTGGCCAGCGGGAGCGCCCCGAGCGCGCCCAACGCCAGCACCGACCCGAGGTTGGACAGCGCCGGGGTCCGGGCGTGGAAGTCGGTGGCGATCGCCGGCAGCGCGAGGACCAATACGGAGCCGTCGAATGCGGTGAGCACGACCGCGAGCCCAGCCCAGAGAAGAGTCCGCCGCTGCTGAGAATCCAGCTCCATCACGCTGCCTGTCTAGAGCAAGCGCAGCTTGTGCAGCAGGTAAGGGCCCGGACCCAGGAACCCGCAGGTGGCCGCGATATGCGCGATCGAGACGCCCAGGAGCGACGGCGGGCCCGGCAGCAACCAGAAGGCAAGTCCGAGGGGCACGCCGGCGAGCGCGGTGGCCAGAGTGTCCGGCCACGTCCAGCGGCCAAGGCGGTGATAAAGGACGTAGGTCGCGGTGCCGATCGCGAAACCCCCAACCGGACCCCACAACATGCCCAGCCCGCCCTGCAGCAGGCCGCGGAAAAAGGCTTCCTCAACCGGTCCGTTGACGACATAGAAGCCCGCCTGGAACCAGGCGTCGCGCCCGTTTGCCGGGACGCTCAAAGCCCCGCGCCGCCGGGTCAGCCACAGCTGCACCGCGACCGCCGCGAAGAACAGGAAAGGCGCCGCCACGGCAGCGAAAAGCAGCTGCACCCCCGGCCGTCCGGCGCTCAGGCCGAGAGCGGCCGGCCGCGACAGAACCGCGTACGCGACGACGTACGCGCCCGCAAGCGGAGCGATGCGCACGAGGAGGTCGGTGCGCATCCATGCCCAGCTGTCGGGAATATTGGTGGCGACCAGACGCGTTGCACTCTTGAGCGTGGCCGAGCCCGACGTCATCCAGTTCGAGGTCTTCTACGACTACATGTGTCCGTTCGTCTACCGGGCATCAGTGCTGCTCCAGAACGTGGGCCGGTCTCCCAACCCGCGGCTAAACGTCACCTGGCGGTACTTCTCGCTGACGCAGGTCAACTCCAAGGATGACGGGTGGACCGTGTGGGATGCGCCGGAATCCGAGGTGGTGAGGGGACGGCTGGCCTTCAAGGCCGCCGAGGCGGCTCGTCGCCAGTCCCGCTTCGACGATTTCCACATGCCGCTGCTCGAGGCTCGGCATCGCGACAGGCTTGACATCGATCAGTTCGAGGTCGTCGAGCGCGTCGCGATCGACTGCGGCCTGGACATCAAACGGTTTCGCAAGGACCTCGCTGACCCGGGAATCCTCGAGTCGCTCGCGCGTGACCACCGGCAGGCCGTCAGCGTGCACGGCGTCTTCGGGACGCCGACGCTGGTTTTCCCCGACGGCGCCGCCGCTTACGTGCGGCTGGCGGAGGCGCCCGACCCCGCTGAATCGAACCGGGTGTTCGAGCGCCTGCTTTCGATCGCCGCCGGCGAGCCCTCGATCCTGGAGCTCAAGCGCCCAAGGAAACCGACCCCCGACTAGCCTCCCACCACAACTGAGGTTGCCTTGAGCGGGCTGTTGGGCGCGTAGATCACGACCCCGTCGACCGTCGCCACCACGTGGTACCGAGTGGCCACGAGGTTGGCGAGGACGGGGTAGTCGCTCAGCGGGTACATCGAAAAGTCGCTCCAATCGGCCGCGGCGGTATCGACGATGAGCGCCGGCGGGTGCGCGTTCAGGTCAGCCTGGAGCTCGGGCCACACGTCAGCGGTCGTGTCCCAGTTGTTGGGCGGGATCCCCGTTCCGCGGGCGAAGCCGCGAAGAAAGCCGGGAAAACGGCTTGCCATCAGGCGGTCCGACTCGACGTAAAGCGCGGGCCAGTTGCCCCACACGAAAACCCGCTCGCTAGCCTCCGTGTGGTCGTGAATGTAGGTGGCCACCGACTGGTGCTGCGGCACAGACGAGCCGAAGTCATAAGTCAGCGGGTCGGCCTCCAGGTTGTACGCCCACCACGCCAGCGCCGGCACCGCGATGCCCAGCGCTGCGGCGACCCTCACACCTCTCCCCAAAGAGAATGTGTCGAAGCAGCGCGCCGCGGCCACGGCGAGCGGTCCCATGACCTGGATGAAGTAGTGCCATGACAGGTGGCCCGCCGCCACCGATCCGACCATCGCCGCCACCAGCCACGCGACTACCAACCTGTCCTGTCGCTCGAGATGGCGCCAACGCACAGCAAACGCGATCGCCGCGATCCAGAAAACCGCCATGTCGATGACGAACGGCAGCAGGCTGTCCCTCGCGCGTATCCACACGAAAGCGGGCGTCCAGTTGGTCGAGGCGTAGCCATATAGGCTGCCAACCGTCCACCGCCAGAAACCCGGAAGCGATCCCGTCCACAACAGGATCAACGCCCCCGCGACGAGCCCGGCCGCCATGCCCCCCGCGAACTGCGCTGCCGCGCGCCATCGAGTCCCCGCCGGCTCGAGCCACAGGATGCCGGCGACGGCCAGCAGCACGTTCACCGCGGCCAACTGGCGGAACGCGCCGGCGGCGACCAGCAGCACGCCCGACCACATCCACCGCCGCCGCAGCATTAAGAGGACGGACGCTGTCAGCGGCAGCATCATGAAGAGCTCGGTGTTCGCCGCGAGCAAGCGCGGGTTGCCCGCCGCCGTCAGAACGCCGTAGAAGAGCGCCGCCATCAGCCCAGTGCGGGTGCCGGCGCGGACTCCACCCACGTCGCGGCCGATCATGAACAGCACCACGCACGTCGCCGCCATCACGATGAGCGCGACAATATGGATCGCGGTCATCTGGTACGTGCCCGCAACCTGGAAGGTGGCCGCGTAGACCCAGAAGATCCCAGGTGGCTTGTTGTCGACCCCGCCCGGCCCGTAGAGCGGAGCCCCAGTGTTCATCAGCGCGGCGATCGATCCGTAGATGGCCTCGTCGCCGTCGAGCATGCGGTGGAGGAACGACGGCAGGTGCGCAATGAGCACGGTGACGGCGATCACTCCCGCCCACAATCCAAGCTGCATGCGGCGGGCCATCGGCCTGTGACTATAAATGTCCGTGCGGTACCGTCAAAACGTGACCATCTCTCGCCGAACCTGGTTGTGGGTCGCTCTTGCGGTCCCCGCCGTCGCGCTTGCGCTGGACGTCTGGTTTCACCCGATGCATCTCGGCGGCGGTTTCAGCATCGACTTCCACACCTACCTCGCGGCGGCACGAGTCGGCCTGCAGTCGGGGTGGGCGCATCTCTACGACCAGGCGCTCGTCTCGGTCGAGCAGCAGCGGCTCGTCCCCTACCTGAAGTCCCAGCCATTCTTGAGTCCGCCCGGCGTTGCCTGGCTGGTGGCGCCGCTCACCCCGTTTCCATATTGGGTCGCGTACTGGCTGTGGGCGGCGTTCACCTTCGCGGCCTTCGCCGTCGCATTGGCGTGGTCCGGCGTGAGCACTGGAATCAGCCGCTGGATCGCGGTCCTCGCCGCCCTTTCGCCGTGGTGGGTGCTGCACGCGGTGAGCGTCGGTCAGGTCGTGCCGCTGGTCGCCGCCGGCGTGGTGGTCGCATGGCGCCTGCTGCGAGAGGAAAAAGACATCGCCGCCGGCATTGTCCTCTCGGTCATCTTCCTGAAACCAAACACGGCCGTCCTCGCGCCCTTCGCGCTGCTCGTCGCCGGTCGCTATCGCGCGTTCGCCGCCTGGATCGCCGCGGGAGGATTGATCGGCCTCATCGCGCTCCTGACAATCGGGATCGACGGCATGTCGAGCTACGTGAACCAGCTGCTGGCGCCATTGCCGAGCGGGGCCGACTCGCTCACTTTCAAAGGCGCGCTGGGGGTGACCGGAGTCGCGGCGACCGTGTTGCGCGTGGTCGTCGTGGGGATCGCGCTCCTGGCGGCGTTCAAGCTCCGCGCCTCGCCGGGCCTCGTCCTTTCCGCCGGGATCGTCGGCACGCTCATCGTGGCCCCGTACCTTCACGGGTCGGACCTGTGCCTCCTGTCCGCGGCCGCGTGGATCGTCTGGGAGGAGCGCACCGCGCTCGCGTGGCGCATTCCGCTTGCCGCCGGGTGGCTGCTCGCGAGCCCCTACCCTCTCTTGGTTGGGCTCGGTCCGAACTTGAATCGAATGCCCCTGATGGAGTACGCGCTGCTCCTCGCCCTCCTCGTGGTCGCATGGCGACCCTTAACAGGCGCGGCTGACTCGAGGACTCGGGCGCCCGCATAATCAGGTCGCCCGCGCCACTCAGAGGAACAGTTTTGCCACTCGACATTCACGAAATAGTCGGACCGCTGCGCGTGCTCGCCGGACCGGGCACCGGCAAGACGCATGCGTTGGTCGACCTGTACGAGCAGGCGATCCGCGAGCGCCTGGCCGGCCGCGGCGAGATCCTCGTCCTCACGTTCTCTACGGGTGCCGCGGACGAGATCTCGCGCCGCATCGACGAGCGCCTGCAGGACGAATATGGCGAGGCCTGGATCTCGACCTTTCACAGCTTCTGCGCGCGCCTCCTGCGGGAGCATGCTCCAGATCGCGACCGCCTCCTGCTCAACGGATTCCAGGAGTGGCTCGTCATGCGACAGGTGCTCACAGAGCTCGACCCCGCGCTGCTCGGCCCTCTGGAAGGAGTCCGCAGGTCGGATGCCTTCGCCCGCGACCTCCTGACGTTTGTCGCGCTGATGAAGCAGAACCTCGTCCACCCCTCCGCGCTCATGCTCGCCGCCGAGGCGAGCGCGGGCGAGCGGCTGCGCGTGCTGGCGTCCGTCTACCAGGCCTACCAGCTCCGCCTCCAGGACGCCCGGATGTTCGACTTTCGCGACCTCATCTCGGGAGCGATCGAGCTCCTGCAGTCGAACGCGCCGCTCCGCGAGAACCTGAGGCAGAAGTTCCGCCTCATCCTCGTGGACGAGTTCCAGGACGTCGACCCCGCGCAGTTCGAGCTGCTCCAGCTGGTCGCGCCGCCAAACACGAATCCGCGTCTGGTCGTGGTCGGCGATCCCGACCAGTCGATCTACGGGTTCCGCGGCACCGTCCCGCGCCTGCTCAGCCGCGACTTCGCGACCGTCTACGGCAGCGCCACACGGCACCTGGACGAATGCCGCCGTTCTTCGCAAGAAGCCCTCGACGCAGGCGAGCGGGTGCTTGCCGCCACGCATGCCGGCCGTGAACCGCGGCGGCTGCGCACTGTGGTCGCCCCGTCGCCACCGGCCATCGTCGTCGCGCGCGAGCGCGATCCTGTCGACGAGGCGTTCTTCGTGGCGCGCGAGATCAAGCGCATGCACGCAGCCGGGCGCGCAGCCGGGCGCGCGCAGGGCGCACCTTCAGGCCAGGGCGCATTTTCAGAGAATCCTGGGCTGCGGCATCGCGACTTCGCGATCCTCCTGCGCAGCACCACCTCGTTCGGTGCGCCGTTCGAAGAGGCGCTGCGTGCGCTTGGCCTTCCTTACGAAGTTCGCGGATCGGGCGCCACCTCGCGCAACGAAGTTGTCCGTTTCCTCGTCGGCTACCTCGAATCGCTTCGCCGCCCAGACGACCCCGATGCCTTCGAAGGCGCGCTCGCGTCAAGCCTTGGTGGCGTAGGAGCGCGGACGCTCGGACGTCTTCGCGCGCACGCTCGCGAACGAAGCCGGCCGCTGCTGCGGGTGATGCGAAGGCTCATGTACGCGCTGGCCGCGCGCGACCCGCAGCGCTACCCGCTGCCCTGGGGCGGCGAGGCCCCGCCAAAAGAGGACGAGCGAGCTGAACCCGATTTCATGGCCTTTCTCGACGAGGCGGAGCTGAACAGCCTGCACGCCGCGATGGTCACGCGCCACCGCCTGCTCGGCCGCGCGTCAAAGCTCTCCGTGGCGAGCCTTGCGTATTCGGTCCTCATCGAGGACGGAGGAATCCGCCGGCTCCTCGACCTCGAGCTCGGAGAAGAGCAGCGCGTCGAGGCGATCGCCGACCTCCGCGCCGCGATCGACGGCCTGGAGGCGATCGAGGCGGTTCACGAACGGCTGCACGGCTCGCGGCCGAAGCTCGCCGACATCTCCGGTTCGCTGGAGACACTGTTGGCCGCCGCGGCGGACGACAGCGAGGCGGCGCCCGGCGCGCGCGACGCCGTGCAGGTGATGACGGTTCACCAGGCCAAGGGCCTGGAGTTCGAGGTCGTCTTCTGCTCAGGCTTCGCCCACGGCCTGTTTCCCCTGCCGGTGCGCCCGCACCCGCTGCTCGACCCCGACGACCGCGCATGGCTTGAGGGTTTCAAGGTCGACTTCATGCCGTCGTGGCCTTCCGACCCGGACGGCCACCTGGCCGAGGAGGCGCGGCTCGCCTACGTCGCGATGACCCGCGCCCGGCGGCGGCTCTACCTCACGTACGCCGACTCTTACCTGCGCCAGGCCGGCCCGTCGGCATTTCTCGACATGGCCGCGCCCGAAGCCAGCGCACGCGTCCACACGCGCGGCTCATCTCGGCTCGAGCCCGGCGACGTTCTGCTGGCCCGCGAGGCTGAGGTCCTGCTTGCCTCCCACCGTCCCGCGCTCATAAATGGCATCCCGGCGCGCGCCGCCGCGCTCGGTCTCGATGTCGCATTCCTCACCGATCCCGATGCGGGCGAGCCGTTCGAGTCCTTCGGGCCTGACCGCAATCCGTCACCAGTGGAGATCGATCACTTCAGCCCGACGACGCTCAACGACTACCTGAAATGCCCGCGCCTTTACTGGTACAACCACCACCCCGGACTGATCGAGGAGCCGCGTTCAGTCGCGATGGAGCGCGGCGGATTCCTGCACAAGGTGCTCGAGGACTTCCACGCCAACGAGAGCGAGTGGCGGCCGCTCGACGGAGACCATCAGAAGGAGTGGCTCGAGACCGCGCTGCAGAGCCACCTCGAGCCCTACCTCGCGCACATGGAGGGCGTGCTCGATCGCAAGCGCGAAGAGCGCCAGGTGCGGTCGGTGCTGGGCAACTACATCAAGTTCGTGACCGGAATGCAGCCGATCCGCCGGCTGAGCACTGTAGCGATCGAGCGACGGTTCAGCCTGCAGCTCGACGGCTCGGAGATCGTCGGCAAGATCGACCGCGTCAACGACGTCGGCGACGGCGAGGTGGAGGTCGTCGACTACAAGACCGGCTCGGGCAAGCCGATGAAGTACGCCTACGAGGCATATTTCGGACCTGAGCTGTACGACGTCCAGCTCGCCCTCTACTACATCGCGTGCAGGGAGGGCTTCGACGAGGAGGGCAAGCCGCTCGGCTTCACGCCTAGGTACCTCTCTCTTTATTACCCGAAGGATTGGGTCTGGGGCGGCATGCGCCAGGACATCTTCAGCGTCGGCCGGGCGGCGGGCCTCAAGGAATATCGCGAGAAGCTGTTGACCACCGAGGACCTGGACCGCAGCCGCGCGATCGTCGTCCAGGCGATCGAGCGCATCAAAGCAGGGCACTTCGAGCCCGCGCCGCGAGAGCTCGCGGGCACCTGCGTCACGCGGTTCGGTGGCTGCCCGCACGCCGCGGTGTGCCCGTACGGAGGCGCGCCACCGGAATGAGCGCCACGCGACTTCCGAGCACCGTGTCGCTCAGCCCCGAGCAGGCGGCCGCCGCGCACGCCGGGCCGGCCGGCGCGTTTCTCATCGCCGCGGGCCCAGGCACGGGCAAGACGTACACGGCGACCGAACGCTTCTGCTGGCTGGTCGAGCAGGGCACGGCTCCGGACCGAATCCTCACCGTCACGTTCAACGAACGAGCAGCGGAGGAGCTCCGGCAGCGGATCGCCAAGGAGATGCACGCGCGGCGTCCCGAGCTGGGTCCCGAGGTCCTCGACGGCGCCTGGATCGGTACGTTCCACGGCACGTGCGCGCGCTTGCTCGATGAGTTCGCCTACCTGGTCGGCGCGCCGCGCGAGCAGCGAGTGCTCGATGAGACGGGGCAGCGACTCTTCGAGCAGCAGCTCATCGCCCGCCTGCGCAGCGGCGTCGCGGCGCCGTTCGACCCGGACTCGTTCTCCGCTTTGACCGTCGAGGACCTGGACGATCTGTTGCGCTCGGGCCTGCGGTTTCTGCTCAAGCTCAAGGGCCGCGGCATCACGCCCGACGGCTTCCACGAACGCGCATTGGAGTTGCACGCTTCCCTCTCCTCTTCAGGGGAGAGGGTCAGGGTGAGGGGCGAGGGAAGATTCGGACCAGACCCTGTGCAAGCGGCGCTCGCCGAAGTCGAGGCGATCGAGGTGCTCTTCACCATTTACAAGACTTACGAAGAGTCGCTGCGAGCCGCGGGGCTGCGTGACTTCGACGACCTCATCCTCGAGGTGATCGACGCGCTCGAGCGCGTGAAGGAATTTCGCGACCGCTGCCGGGAGCGGTTCCGCTACTTGCTCGTCGACGAGTTCCAGGACACGAACCGCATCCAGCTCGACCTGATCCGCCTCCTCGCCGCCGACAACTTCGGCAATGTCTCCGTGGTCGGCGATGCCAAGCAGTCTATCTACGGCTGGCGCGACGCCGAGATCGAAAACATCCGCACCCGGTTCCCTGGTAAGAGGCTTCCGCTGACCCACAACCGCCGCTCGTACCAGGGCATCCTCGACTGCGCCACCGATTTCATCCGACGCGACCCGGATTTCGCGGCCGAGCCCGACCTGGTCGCGACGCGGGGAGTGAGCGCGCAGCCGGTGACGGTGATCATGGCGCCGGATTCGCGAACCGAGGCCCGGTCGATGGCGCAGGCGATACGCCGCCTTCATGTCAGCGGTCGCGCTTTCGCTGACATCGCGATCCTTGCTCACTCGATCCGGATGCTCCCGCGCGAGTTCGAGGACGAGCTCCGGCGCCAGGGCATTCCGTACATCACGAGCGGCGGCTCGGGTTTCTTCGATCGCCAGGAGATCAAAGACGTGCTGGCGCTTCTGCGCCTGACCGAGAATCCGATGGACGACGGTGCGTTCGTCCGCATCATGCAGGGGCCCATCGTCCGGCTGCCGGACAGCGGCATGTACGTGCTGGCCGCGCGGCGCTCGGGCCGTTCCGGGATGCGGCTGCGAGATTGCTTCGACGAATCAGGGCGCGAGGGCTTCCCGGAGATGGACGCGAAGGTCGCGCGCGAGGGCCGGCGTCTGGTGGAGCTGACCGATCGCATGGGCCGTCTGCGCGACGCCCTCACGGTGGCCGACATCCTCAACCGGCTGCTCGAGGAGAGCGGCTACATGCGTTGGGCCGAGCTGCGCGCGCATCGCGACGGCAGCCCGCGCGCGCTGCTCAACCTGCGCAAGGTCTTCCAGCTTGCCGGCAGGTTCGAGCGCGACCTTTCGCTCGCGGGCATCGGCGATTTCGTGCGTCACCTGGACCAGGTGATCGACGCCGAGCTGCCGGTTGGCGAGGCCGCCGAAGAGGCCGCGACGGCAGAGGCCGTCTCGCTGCTGACCATCCATGCGGCCAAAGGTCTCGAGTTCCCTGTCGTTTTCCTCGTCAACCTGCGACCGCCGAGGCCGAGGGACACGGAGCGTCTCTTCTTCGACCCGGACACGCTCGGCTTTGTCATGAAGAACTGGCGCGGCGAGAAACATCCTCGTTACGTGGAGACCTCGCCAGGCGCGCCGGCGGTAAAGCTCGCGATCGGCGAGCGCCGGCGGATCGTCTACGTCGGGCTGACGCGCGCCAAAGACGCGCTGTACGTGACCGCGACGCGCGAAGAACAGACAGCTCGCGACGTCGGCGCCAACGGCGTGGAGGACCACGACCACTTCGCCGAGATCCTGGGCTGGGCGCTCGCCAACCCGCAGTCCGCGTCAGTGGTCGAAGCGGAGCAGCTGGAGCTGCCGGTGATGCGAGCGGCCAACGGCGAGGTAGATGGCGGGCCGGCCGTCGTGGCGGCGGTGCTGGACCGGCTGGAACAGTTGCGGCCAAAAGAGGCCGCGGCCTTGCCCGCTCTGCCGCGTGAGGTCGAGCTCAGCTTTTCCCAGCTGCACGACTTCGAGCTCTGCCCCGTGCGCTATCGCTTCAGCCAGGTGTGGCGCGTGCCCGCGCCGCCCGACGAGCTGCAGCCGCGCCACGTGCAAGCAATTGGTTCGACCGAGCTTGGGTCGGCCGTGCACGCGGCGCTTGCCGCGTGGCACATCTCCGGAGGAGATCTACTCGAGTTGTACTCGGGGCCCGAAGCCGGTCGCGAGATGCTCGCGCGCTACCTCACGCATCCACTCGCGGCCGCGAAGACGGTCGCAGTCGAAGTTGGATTCAACATGCGGATCGGCTCGACGCGTGTGAAAGGCCTGGTCGACAGGATCTGCGAGCTCGACGGCAAGCCCGTCCTGGTCGACTACAAGACCAACGCCTCGCTTGACGCGAAGCTGCTCGACGCCTACTCCGTCCAGCTGCGCCTGTACGGGCTCGCCGCGCATCGCGGCCTGCTGCCCGGCGCCGCCGAACCTCGCCTGATTTTGTTTGACATGCGCCGCGGCGAAGCCCGGGAAGTGGCACCGGACGACGCGGGCGTGGAAGCCAAGGTCCGCGCCGCCGCCTCGCGCATCGCCGCCGGGGACTTCAGCCTCGGGCCCGAGCACGCGCAGCGCCCGTGCTCCCTCTGCGCCTTCCGCCCGATCTGCCCCGACGCCCTCCCCCGATGAAACCCGCGAGCGCCGGCTCCCGCGTGAAATCCGCACATTGACCAAGCCTCTTCGCGAGCGCTACTTCGAGCGACGGGAGATCAAGGAAGCGATCGCTTTCGCCGAAGCCGGCGGCATCGCGATCCACCGCAACTTCGACTCTTACCACGGCTCGACGATCCGAGGCATGGTCCGCGAGCGCCCATTCCTGCACGTCATCGGCCTGCGGCCACTGCTTGAGGAGTGGGGCCGGCACCACGGTCTGCGCCCCGAGTGGATCCAGCCGGAGAAGCGCCGCAAGGTTGCCCATTACGACGTGTTCGGCCCCTCCGCCGAGTTGTTGATCGCGCGCGTGAAAGGGACGAATCCCGACCAGGCGCCTTGACACAATTGACGCGTTGCGTTATGATGCAATGCGTTAGAGGCAGAATCACACGAGGAGGCTGAGTCACGTGAGCACTGAGATCAAATTCGGAGAGGCAGCGAGCACCGTCGAGGAGGTCGCCTTCGGCGCCGCCAAGGCCGCGGCCAAGGTAGCCTCGGACCCGATCGGATCGGCCCGCAAGTCGGTCAAGGGTTTCGAACGGCAGGGTGCCCCCACCGCACGCAAGATCAACCGCCGGTTCAACGCCCGGCTGAACGCCATCCTTCCCGAGAAGGTGACGCTCTTCGGTCTCGAGGTCAACGAGAAGCTGCCCGAGAAGGTCGCCATCAAGGGCCTGAACCTGGTCAAGCTCCAGGCACGACGCCAGGACATGGTCGGTGGCGTCGCCAAGCGCACGCTTCGCATGTTCAACGGCTCGTTCAAGACGATCGCCCGCACGGCAACCCGTCTCGAGCAGGCCACCGCGCTGACCACGGCCAAGCCGGCCTCGGCCAAGCCCGCCGCCGCCAAGGCCCGCCGCAGCGCCGCCCGCCGTCGCGCGGCCTAGCGCGAAACACGCTTAAGAAAGGCTGAAGAAGGGCGCCCATCGCGGGCGTCCTTTGCGTTACTCCGTTAGCCTTCCTTCCCGATGACCGTCGTCTGCACCGGCTCCATCGCGTACGACTACATCCTCACCTTCAAGGGCCACTTCAAAGACCACATCCTTCTCGACAAGACCCACATCCTCAACCTGAGCTTTCTGGTCGACGACCTGCAGAAGCGCCGGGGCGGCGTGGCCGGCAACTACGCGTACAACCTCGCGCTGCTCGGCTATCCGTGCGCGGTCCTCGCCACCGCCGGCACCGACGCCACGGAGTACCGCGACTGGTTGATGTCCCAGGGGATCGACTGCCGCGGACTGCGGCTTCTCGAGGGCGAGCTCAGCGCGACAGGTTTCACCACCACCGACCTCGACGACAACCAGCTCACCGGTTATTACGGCGGCGCGATGTGGCGCGCGGCAATGCTAGGCCTCGACGACGCGCCACCCGCGGTCGACGCTGTGATCATTGGACCCAACGATCCAGAAGCGATGAAGCGTCTCGTCAACGAATGCCGCGAGCGCGAGGTCCGCTTCGTCTTCGATCCCGCCCATCAGCTGCCGATGATGTCGGCCGAGGACGTGACCGACAGCACGAAGGGCGCATGGATCGTGATCGGCAATGACTACGAGCTCGAGCTCATCCAGCAGCGCACGAGCCGCGACGAGAAGGGGCTCCTCGAGCTCGCCGAGATGGTGGTCACGACCCTCGGCCGCGGTGGCTCTCGCATCGCCACGCGCAAGGAGACCATCGAGATTCCTGCCGCGCCACCGACTCGCGAGTCCGACCCCACCGGAGCCGGCGATGCGTATCGAGCCGGGCTGGTCGCGGGCCTGCTTCGCGGCTTGAAGCTTGAAGAAGCCGGCCGCGTGGCCTCGCTTGCGGCAACCTATGCCATCGAGCAGGTGGGCACCATCGAGCACGGCTACACGCAGGCCGAGTTCACGCGCCGCTATCACGCCGCGTTCGGCGCCGACCTACCGCAGAAATTCTGGTCCGACCAACCTAGCTAGTCACCGGGTTTCACGTTTTGAATCAAGACCCATCCATATACCGGAATGGGAGCAGAACCTGCGGCGAAGCCGCACGTTCGATGAGGGAAAACCATCCGGGTTTTCCCTCATATTTAACTGAATTTGCGACTCTCTTCGCGGCGATACGCCCAGATGGCGATGGCGAAGAAGGCGACGCCGTAACCCACCAGGTACAACCAGTCGGTGGTTACGTTTTCGCTCGTCGGCGCCCCGATCGCATCCCATCCGAGCTGCCCGAACCGATACAGGGGCAAGTACGGCGAGATCTGCTGGATGATCTCGGGCAGCAGCTGTTTCGGAAAGAACAGGCCTGACGCAAAGGCGGTCGGCAGGTAGATCAGGTTGATCACGGCCACCGCGGAGTTGGGGCCGGCCAGGTAGCCGATGGCGAACCCGAGCGCGATGAAAGGAATCGACCCGAGCAGCACGCGCGAAGCCAGGGTAAGCCACTGGTCGGCCTCGAGCCTCACCCCGCCCGCGATGTACGCGAAGGGAAACAGCACCGCCAGGGTCAGCGCCGCGAACACGATCGCGGTGATGCATCGGGACAGCAGGTAGACCAGCGGAGGCAGCGGCGTCGCCCGCATGAGAAGGTCGGTCTTCATCCCTCTTTCTGTCGCGACCGAGATGCCGAAGCTGAAGATCATCACGTTCGCGACCGCATACACCGACATCGAGGCGAGAAAGTAGGCGCCGAAAGTGACGTGCGTGCCCTGCAGCCTCTGCGAGGACTGGCCGATACCGATGAACGCGTAGAAGACTATCGGTAATAGAAGGCTCGTCGCGCTGAACGCCGGCACGCGCCACAGCTTCAGAAACTCTGCATATGTCTGGCGGGTCAGCATCGGCCAGATCGGCGCTCGCGCGGGCGCTTTCATGGCGGCCTGACTTGAATTCATTGGTGGCTGGTGAGCGCGATGAACGCGTCCTCCAGGTCCGCGCCCGACACCTCGAGATCGGAGATCTCCACTCCCCTCTGGAACAGGTCGCGCAGCACGGCTTCGGGTTGGTTGGTCAGCAGCTGGACGCGGCCGTCCTTGATGGTCACTGCAGTCACCGGCAAGCCTTCGAGATTTTTCTCGTGGAGGTCTGGCGAGATAAACCCGACGCGCTTGCCGGCCACCCTGGACTTGATCTCGGCGGGCGGTGCGTCGGCGATGACCACGCCGCGGTCGATCACGATCACGCGCTTGGCCAGCTGGTCCGCCTCCTCCAGGTAGTGAGTCGTGAGCACGACAGTCCGTCCCATCTGAGCGAACTCCGCGATTCGCTCGATGAAGGAACGCCGGCCCTCCACGTCCATGCCCACGGTCGGCTCGTCCAGGAAAAGGACGTCCGGGTCGCCGCACACGGCGAGAGCGAAGTACAGGCGCTGGCGCTGGCCTCCGGACAGCTCCTTCACGAGCGCGTCGGCCTTCTCCTCGAGCCCGGCCATCGCGATCGCCCTTTCCCGCGGCAGCGGCCTGGGATAGTAAGAACGGAACAGGTCGACGATCTCGCGCACCTTGAGCATCTGCGGGACGCCCGACTCCTGCAGCATGACCCCCACCCTGCTGCGAGCATCCAGGCTCTTCGGGTCGAGCCCGAACAGCAGAGCCTTGCCCGAGGTTGGCTTGCGCAGGCCGAGAAGCAGGCTGATCGACGTCGTCTTGCCCGCGCCGTTGGGGCCGAGCATCGCCACCACCTCGCCAAGCTCGATGCGCAGGCTGACACCCTTCAGGGCTTCGACCGCGCCGTATCTTTTGGTCGCGGCGATCAGTTCGGCAGCAGACACATTGCCCCAAGGCTAGCCATTTACGCTTACGACAGTGGCCACGATCTTCACGCGCATCATCGAAGGCGAGCTGCCCGCGCGATTCGTCTGGAAGGATCACCTGTGCGTCGCTTTTCTCACCATCAGCCCACTGCGTCCAGGCCACGCGCTGGTCGTGCCTCGCCAGGAGGTCGACCACTGGATCGATCTCGACGCGGACGTGCTGGCGCATCTGTTCAAAACTGCGCAGGCAATCGGCAAGGCGCAGATGGCGGGTTTCAAGCCCGTCCGGATCGGTTTGGTGGTCGCGGGCCTCGAGGTGCCGCACTGCCACATCCACGTCGTACCGATCCGCGGCATGCAGGACCTGAACTTTGCCCACCAGGATCCTCATCCCGACCCGGCGATGATGGATAAGGCGGCGGAGACGATACGGCGTGAGCTGCGCGGGCTGGGCTTTACGAAGCAGGCTGCAATCTAGCCGAGGATCTTCTCCAGCTGTTCGACGTGCGCCTCGAGGTGGTTGACCAAGGGGTACCGGGCCAGGAAGTCCGGGCCGACGGGACTGAACCAGACGCCGCCCGCGACATCTGTCTTGTTTCGGAAGGCCGCAAGGTCCAGCGTGCGCAGCTCCTTCGCGGTGCGGGCGTGGGCGTCTAGCGCCATCCGGAGCAGGTCGGCAGGCTCCATCGCCGACATCTGCACGATCGACGCGTCCCGAATGTTGGTGCTGGCCATCAGGTCGACCTCGCTGATCTGGCCGTTCGCAACCTTGTGCACCAGCACGCCGTAGTACTTCGAGAACCCGGCGATGTGGGCGAGGACTTCGACTCCGTTCCATTCGTCACCTTCACCACCGCCGGCCTTGATCTTCGGACCGAGCTTCGCCAGGCGGGCTGACGCTCGCTCGAGCCGGTCCGCAAGCAGGTTCCGCTCGCTGTCCAGCTCCCCGTTCAGGAAGTTTTCGAAGTCTGTCTTGGTGTAGTCGGCGCTTTCGATCTTCATGTCGAGACCAATCTAGTGGAGAATCACGTCGTGTGCTACTCGGATGACGCCCGTCCGCCCCTCCCGCCGATCAGCGGCGCTGCCGCCGACCAGGGCGACCTGGTCCTCACCTCCTCCGACGGAACCAATTTCGCCGCGTATTTCGCGCGCGCGGAGAAGCCGACCGGAGCCGGCATGGTCGTCATGCCAGACGTGCGCGGCCTGCATCACTTCTTCAAGGAGCTCGCGCAGCGATTCGCCGAGGCGGGGATCGACGCGGTGGCGATCGACTATTTCGGCCGCACTGCCGGCATCGGCGATCGCAGCGAAAGCTTCGAATACATGCCTCACGTCGAGAAAACGACGCAGGAAGGCATTGCGGCCGATGTGGCGGCTGCGATCGCGTACCTCCGAACAAAGGACGGCGGCGCGGTCAAGTCGATTTTCACCGTCGGCTTTTGCTTCGGCGGGTCGAGCTCGTGGAACCAGTCAGCGCTCCAGCCCGATATCAACGGTGCGATCGGCTTCTATGGCCGTCCGGTGCGCTCCCTTCCCTACATCGAAAAGATGAAGGCGCCAATGCTCCTCCTCATCGCGGGCAACGACGCAGCCAGTCCGAGAGAAGCCTTCATCGACTTCGACGAGAAGCTCACCGCGGAGAAGGTGCCGCACGAGATGCACATCTACGAGGGGGCGCCCCACAGCTTCTTCGACCGCACCTTCGAGCAGTGGAAGGACGCCTGCGACGACGCCTGGCGCCGCATCCTGGCCTTCGTCAAGGAGCACAACGCCGGATAACACTTTTTTTGATCGCAAAGTGCGGAATCTTGTCGCCTCATACACCCCTTTTGATCGAAAGGTGCGAAATGCCGCGGCACGGCCACTCCTAGACCCCGAGTCCTAAGCCGACGCCGACTCGTATAGTCCGCCCTATGGCTAAGCTGGCCACCGAGTCCAAAGAGTCCAAAGCCACCCGGCCGCCCAAACCCGCCCCGCAGCTCCCCGCCGCCCTCATCTCCGAGCTCGAGCGCCGCCGCTCCGGCATGGCCCGCCACATGGCCCGCGCCGTGGTCAGCCTCGTCAGATGGGATGGGTCAACCGGCGTCCCGCCACAAAGAGAGGCCATCGCCCGCGCCTGCGAGGCCGGCCTCGACCTCTTCCTCGCCGCCGCCCGCGAAGCCCGACCCGCGACGAACGAAGAGCTGAGACGTGTCGCCCAGCTCGGCATCCTGCAGGCAAGAAGCAGCCAGTCGGTCGAGCCCATCCTCGCCGCGTACCGCATCGCGGCGCGCGTCGCGTGGGACGCGATCCTAGCCGCCTGGCGTGGCCATCCTGACGCCACGCCCGAGGCGATCATGCTCACCGCGAACTACGTCTTCACGGCGCTCGACCAGGTCGCGGCCGAGGTGACGAAGACCTACCTCCACGCGCGCGAGCAGCACATGCAGCGCGGGACACGCGCGCAGGCGCGCCTCTTCCATGCCCTGATCAGCGACAACTTCGACTCCGAGCTCGAGCTGCAGAAGCAGGCGCTCGCGCTCAACATTCCGATCGCTCCCACCGGTTACGTGGTCGCCGTCTGCAAGCTGATCGTCGGGAGCGGGAGCCGCGACGGCGAACGAGGCGGGAACGCGCTGGCCGAGGTCGCGACCTCACTCGACGTGCCGAGAGGCGCGATCCACCACGCCACCGACCCCAGCACGCTGGTCGTGCTGTGGCCCGCGGAGTCGGTGGCGAACGTCGATGCCGTCGGTCAGTTCGTGGCTCAGCTCCAGGAGGAGGCGGTGAAGCGCTCGGGGAGCGCGCGTGCCCGCGTTAGAGCGGGCATCGGCGGCTACCACCCGGGCCTGCGCGGCATCTCGCGTTCGTACCTCGAGGCCCAGCAGGCGCTCGAGGCCGGCCGCAAGCTGCGCCCGGACGGGATCACGCACCGCCACGACGAGCTCATCCCTCAGCTGGTGCTCGCCCAGAACCCACGCCTCGCTGAGCGCTTCGTCGCCAACAGCCTCGGCAGGCTCACGGAACCCAAGCTGCGCAATCGCGAGCAGCTGCTGGAAACGCTCGAGGCCTACCTGGTCCTGGGCACCGTCAAGGAAGCCGCCGCCGCCCTCCGGCTGCACCGTCACACCGTTCTCTACCGCCTCGACAAGCTGCGCGAGATCCTGGGCGGAGACCTCGAGCTCCCGGCCACTCGCCTCCGGCTGCAGCTCGCCCTGGAGCTCCGGAAGCTGCTCTAAGAGTGAACTTGGACCCCGTGTCCAAGGTAGGACGGTAGTTTTCCCACAACGTGCCGATGTACATTGGCCCTCGCGTCCGTATGCTTTCACCATGACCTCCAACTCCAACGGCCGCCGTGTGGCTGTCACCGGCATGGGCTTCATCACTCCGATCGGCAATGACGTCGAGACCGTGTGGTCGAACATGATCGAAGGCGTCTCCGGCGTCGGCCGGATCACCCACTTCGACACCGAAGGCTTCGACACCAAGATCGCGGCCGAGGTCAAGGGCTTCGTCCCCGAGGAATACATGGACCGCAAGACCGCCCGCCACATCGGGCGCTATTGCCAGTTCGCCCTCGCCGCCTCGAAGCAGGCGATCGCGCAGTCCGGGCTGGTCCCCGCGGACATGGACCCCGACGACGTCGGCGTGATCGTGAGCTCCGGCATCGGCGGCATGGAGGAGATCGAGAAGAGCCACACGCAGCTGATGGAGCGCGGGCCGAAGCGGATCAGCCCCTTCACCGTCCCGATGATGATCGCCGACATGGCGGCAGGCATCGTCGCCATCCATCTGCAGGCGGGTGGCCCTAACTACGCGATCGTCAGCGCCTGCGCGTCGGGCTCGCACGGCATCGGCGAGGCGTCGGAGATCATCAAGCGCGGCGACGCCGTCGCGATGCTCGCCGGCGGATCGGAAGCCACCATCACACCGCTGACCATGGGTGCCTTCTGCCAGATCAAGGCCACTAGCGAGCGCAACGACGAGCCCGAAAGGGCCTGCCGGCCGTTCGACCTGGGCCGCGACGGTTTCGTCATGGGCGAAGGCTCCGTGATGTTCGTGCTCGAAGAGCTCGAGCACGCGAAGAAGCGCGGCGCGAAGATCCTGGCCGAGATCGCCGGTTACGGCGCCACCGCCGACATGTACCACTTCACCGCGCCGCAGCCCGAGGGCAAGGGCGCGATGCGCGCCATGCGCCGCGCGCTGGAGAAGAGCGGCGTCGAGCTCTCAGACGTCGGCTACATCAACGCGCACGGAACGTCGACCAAGCTCGGCGACGTCGCGGAGACGAAGGCGATCAAGGCGGTCTTCGGCGACCACGCGTACAAGCTGGCGGTCAGCTCGACCAAGTCGGTGCACGGCCACCTGCTTGGCGCCGCCGGCGCGATCGAGGCCGCGGCGTGCGTGCTCGCGCTGGACCGCGGACTCCTCCCGCCGACCATCAACCTGGACAACCCCGATCCCGAGTGCGACCTGGACTACGTGCCCAACAAGGCCCGCAAAGCGGACGTCAAGGTCGCGGTCTCGAACTCGTTCGGCTTCGGCGGGCACAACGCGACGCTCGTCATCAAAGGCCCTCATGTTTAACAGGGGTCCCCGCGAAATCAAGGCGAAGCCTCAGATTTCGTGGGGCTATGCCAACTAGGAGTATTGCCAATGGCAACCCAGCTCGATTTCAAGGAACTGCAGGCCCTCGCGTCTGAGATCCTCGGCGTGGAGCCCGACCAGGTGCAGCTCGACAAGAGCTTCGCCAAGGACCTCGCGGCCGACTCGCTCGACCTCGTCGAGCTGATCGCCGCCGTCGAGGACAAGTACGACGTGGAGCTGCCCGAAGAGGAGCTCGAGAGGATGAAGGTTATCGGCGACCTCTGGAAGTTCCTGGAGCAGAAGACCGCCGAGCGGCTGGAGGCATAGCTCGCCATGGCCATCACCAGCGCCTACCGAACTCGTTCCGACGCGTTGCCGCTGCGCTCGTTCAAGGCCAAGGGCCGACCGAGTGCGATCGCAGGCATGGGTGTCTACGCGCCCGACAAGATCATCACGAACTTTGACCTCGAGAAGACGATGGACACGTCGGACAAGTGGATCACCGAGCGCACCGGGATCCACAAGCGCCACATCGCCGAGCCGGGGACGACCACCCTTTCGCTCGCGACCAAGGCCGCCGAGGGCGCGCTGAAAGCTGCGGGCATCACCGCCAAAGACCTGGACATGATCCTCGTCGGCACCTCGTCGCCCGACGGTCCGTTCCCCTCCATCGCGGCTCGCATTCAAGACGAGCTCGACGCTCCGGGCGCAGTGGCGTGGGACATGCTCGCCGCGTGCACGAGCTTCATGTATGGGCTGGCGACCGCCGACTCGTTCATCGCGACCGAGCGAGCCGACACCGTGCTCGTCATCGGCGCTGAGGTACTGTCGCGGATGCTCGACTACTCGAACCGCGGCACGGCCGTCATCTTCGGCGACGGCGCTGGCGCGGCGATCGTTCGCACAGCGCCCAAGGGTTCAGGTTTCCTCAGCTGGTGTCTCGGCGCGGACGGCCGCGGCTACGCGCAGGTGACCGCCGGCAACATCGAGAAGGGCGCCTACGCGAACAAGGACGCGAACCCGTACATCGAGATGGTCGGACCTGACGTATTCAAGTTCGCCGTCGACATCTTCATCCGCCAGGCCAACGAGGTCTGCGAGAGAGCCGGCGTGGCGCTCGAAGACATCGACCTGTGGGTTCCGCACCAGGCTAACTTCCGGATCATCGACGCCGCGGCACGTCGCATCGGGCTCCCGCTCGACCACGTCGCCATCAACATCGACGAGTACGGCAACACGTCGAGCGCGTCGATCCCGATCGCCCTCGAAGAGGCGATTCGAAAAGGACGCGTCAAGACCGGCGACCACGTGCTGCTGGCCGGATTCGGTTCCGGCCTGACGTGGGGAGCGTGCCTCCTGAAGTGGGTGTAGCCCTCACTGGCCCGATCGCTCTCCTGTTCCCCGGACAGGGGACGCAGAAGCCCGGCATGGGCAAGAACCTGCACGACCGCTACCCGGCGGCGCGCAGAGTGTTCGAGCGCGCCGAGGTGATCCTGGAGATGCCCATTCGCAAGCTGTGCTTCGAGGGCCCGGTCGAGGAGCTCAACCGCACCGACGTCATCCAGCCGTGCGTGATGACGGTCTCATGGGCCGCCTACGAGGTCTGGCGCGAGAGCTACGGATTCGAGAACGTGAGCGTCACGGCGGGCCACAGCCTGGGTGAGATCGCCTCCCTCGCGGCCGCAGGCGCGATTCCGTGGGAGACCGCGTTGCTGCTCGTCAAGGAGCGGGGCCGGATCATGGCCCAGGCATCGCACGAGCAGGCGGGCGGCATGATCGCCATCGTCGGCCTCGAAGAAGCACAGGTCGAAAGCCTTCGTGAGCAGGCTTCGGCCCACGGCAAGCTCTGGGTCGCCAACCGCAACGCGGACGTCCAGTTCGTGCTGTCGGGCGAGATCGCCGCGGTGCAGGAGGCCGAAAAGCTGGCCCTCGCCGCCGGCGCCCGCCGCGCGCTCATCCTGACCATCCCCCTGGCTGCCCACACGCCGCTGATGGCCGCCGCCGCCGCCGCGTTCCGCAAGCTGGTCGACAAGCTGCCGATCAAGGCGCCCTCGATCCCCATCCTCGCCAACGCCTCGGGTGAGGCGATGCGCACCGTCGCGAGCTTGCAGGACGAGCTGCGGCTCCAGATGCTGCGCCAGGTCGACTGGGCGCGGACGATGGTGTCGATGCGAGCCATGAAGGTGAAGACGGTGGTCGAGCTCGGGCCGGGCCGCGTGCTCGCGAGCCTGGCTGCCAAGCACATCCCAGGTGTCGACACCTGGAATGCCGAAGAGCTCTTCATCGACTCCGCTTAAATGAGTGAGCTGGACGGCAAAACCGCGCTCGTGACGGGCGGGGGCAAGGGCATCGGCAAGGCGATCAGCCAGGCCCTGGCCGGCATGGGCGCGCGTGTGGTGGTCAACTACCGGGCTGACAAGACCGCCGCTGAGGAAACCGCGGCCTCACTGCCAAACGCGAGTGCGCACAAGGCCGATGTCGGCGACCCCGCGCAGGTCGAGGCGATGGTGAAGGCGATCGGGCGCGTCGACATCCTGGTCAACAACGCAGGTGCGGTGCGCGACAAGCTGCTCATCCAGATGGCTCCGGCGGACTGGGAGGAGCTGATCAAAACCGATCTGATGTCGGCCTTCGCCACGACGCGGGCCGCAATCATGTCGGGCATGATGCGGGCGCGCTGGGGCCGGATCGTCAACATCTCGTCCATCGTCGGGCTGACCGGCAACGCGGGCCAGTCCAACTACGCCGCGGCGAAGGCAGGGTTGATCGGGTTCACCAAATCGGTCGCGCGCGAGTACGGCTCGCGCAACATCACCTGCAACGCGGTGGCTCCGGGCTATGTTCGTACTGAGCTGACCTCCGGATCGCTGACGGACGAGATGGTGGGCGAGCTGGTCAAGATGACACCGATCAAGCGCGAGGGAACCGCCGAGGACGTGGCCGCGGCGGTGGCATTTCTCTGCTCGGAACGGGCCGGCTTCATCACCGGCCAGGTGCTCGCCGTGGATGGAGGACTCTCGCTGTGATGGTGGTGCGCAAGGGCCAGCCCGAGGTTCGCATCGCGGGCAGCAAGCTGCCCGACATCCCGCTGCCCACCAACTGCCCGGGCTGCGGAGTCGGCCTCGACGTCGAGGAGCTCAGGAAACGGAACTACGTATGCGAGTGCGGTCACCACTTCCGGCTCGGCGCCGACGCCTGGATCGCCCTGATCGCGGATCGGAGCTCATGGCAAGAGCGCTGGGGCGACGTACGGTCCCACGACCTTTTGAACTGGAAGGTGCCCAAGCCCTACCAGGCGGTCATCGAGCAGCTGATGGAAGAGGGACTCAACGAGGCGGTGCGCACAGGCACCTGCACGCTCAATGGGCGTCCTATCTGGCTGGCCGCATTCGACTTCCGCTTCGTCGGCGGAACGCTGTCGATCGTCGCCGGCGAGCGCCTGGCGCGTGGGATGGAGCAGGCCGCCGGCTCGGGAATCCCATACGTGCTGGTCTCCGCCTCGGGCGGCGCTCGGATGCAGGAGGGAGTCCTGGCGCTGATGCAGATGGCCAAGGTCAACGCCGCGGTCGGCCGGCTGCACGCCGCCGGCGTGCCGTTCTTCTCCGTGCTCACCGATCCGACCTTTGGCGGCACCGCGGCTTCGCTTGCCCTGCTCGCCGACATCAACATCGCGGAACCGAACGCCGCGATCGGGTTCACCGGGCCGCGCGTGATCAAGCAGGCCACGTACGAGAACCTGCCGCCCGGCTTCCAGAGCGCCGAGTTCCAGCTCGCGCATGGGCAGGTTGACCTGGTACTTCCGCGCACCGAGCTGCGCCGGCTGCTCGCTCATGTGCTGGAGATTTACCCATGACGCGTCACGGGCGCAAGCCCGACGAGACCACGCTCAGCGTCTGGCAGGTCATCGAGCTTGCGCGCCACCAGGACCGCCCGTACGCGCTCGACTACATCCAGCGCCTGGCCCCCGATTTCATCGAGCTTCATGGCGATCGCCTCGCTGCCGACGACCCTGCGCTGGTGGGCGGGGTCGGTACGTGGCACGGGCGCACGACCATGTTTCTCGGCCATCAGAAGGGCAGGACGCTCAAGGAGCGCGTGGCGCGGAACTGGGGCATGATGCATCCCGAGGGCTACCGCAAGGCGATCCGCCTCGCGCACCACGCGGCGAAGTTTCACTTCCCGATCGTTTCCTTGATCGACACCCCTGGCGCGTATCCGGGCGCGGGCGCGGAGGAGCGCGGCATCGCCGCCGCCATCGCCGCGGCGGTCATGGAATGGTTCCGGATACCCGTGCCCATCGTCGCGGCCGTGATCGGTGAGGGAGGCAGCGGTGGCGCGCTCGGCATGGGCGTCGCCGACCGCGTGATCATGCTCGAAAATTCGATCTACTCGGTCGCGTCTCCCGAGGCCGCGGCCTCGATCGTCTGGCGCGACAACGCCCGCAAGGTGGAGGCGGCGGAGCAGCTGCAGCTCACGTCGCGTGACCTGCTGGCGATGGGCGTGGTCGAAGAGGTCGTGACCGAGCCGGAGGGCAGCGCGCGCGCGGATTACGACGCGGCGGCGGCGGCGCTGGACGAGGCGATGCACCGCCACATGCAGGCGCTGCTGACGGAGCCTACCGAAGAGCTGCTGCAGCACAGGTACGAGCGATTCCGCTACATCGACTCGCTGGTCCACGCCGAGCCAGAGTTCGGCCCGAAAGTCTGAGAATCGTCGCGCAGCGCGTGGCTGCGGGCTCGGTGAGCTGGCACGACGCAGGGACGCAGTTCCGTGAAACCATTGGGCCCGGGCTTGTGTTGTTGGTGGGTGCGGCATCTGATGACGACGAGAACAATGTGCGGCGCCTGGCGGACAAGATCATCGACCTGCGCGTGTTTGCGGACGAGGCAGGCCGGATGAACCGGAGCCTCGTCGACGTGCACGGCTCGGCGCTGATCGTGTCGCAGTTCACGCTGTTCGCGGACATGAGCCGCGGCCGGCGGCCGAGCCTTTTGAAGGCGGGCGACCCCCAGCGCGCTGAGCAGCTCTACGAGGTATTCGTTCAGCGTTTCCACGAGCGCGGAATAGAGACGCGGACCGGGAGCTTTGGAGCTGACATGCGGGTGAGCATCGAAAACGACGGCCCGGTCACGCTCGTGATGTCTACGGACGATTGGGGGACGCGTGTTTAGCAGAGTTCCCTCTCCCCTTCAGGGGAGAGGGCCAGGGAGAGGGGCGAGGAAAGTAGATTGCTAAAGCCTTATTTGGCTCTGGTCGCTCTTGCCCTCGTGTGGGGCTTCTCGTTCTTCTTGATCAAAGTCGCACTGCACGACATGAGCCCGACCGTGCTCATGCTGATCCGCGCCGCCACAGGCTTCGCCGCCCTGGCCGCGTACATGCGCCTCTCCGGCCGCCCGCTCCTCGGCGAAAACTGGAAGCGCCGGATCATTCCGTACGCCGTGCTGGCGGTCGGAAGCGGTGTCATCCCGTGGACGGCGATCGCCATCGGTGAGCAGAGCATCTCCAGCGGGCTGGCCAGCATCCTCAACGCGACGACCCCGCTGTGGGCGGCCGTGCTGGTCACCTGGCTGATCCCGCGAGACCGGCCGAGCGCCCTGAACTACGCGGGCGTGCTGATCGGACTCGCGGGCGTCGCCATCGTCGTCCTTCCCGACGTGACCGCCAAAGGCTTCGGCAGCAGCGTCTTCGGAGCCGGAGTGGTGCTTATCGCCTCCATCTCGTACGCCATCAGCGCCCTGTACCAGCGGATGAAGCTGCGAGGCTTCAGCGTCTACGAGGTGAGCGTCGGTCAGCTCGCGGCTACAACAGTGCTCGCCATTCCCATCGCGGCGCCATCGCTCCCGAGCCTGCATCTCGCGCTGCCGTCGCTCGCGGCGGTCATCGCGCTCGGCGTGGGCGGCTCGGGACTGGCCTACCTCCTTTATTACTACATCAACAACACACTTGGACCGGTGCGGGCGACCGGGGTGACGATCCTGGTGCCCATGACGGCTGTCCTGTGGGGAGTGGTCCTGCTGGGCGAGACGCTCAGCTTGCCTATCGTTATCGGAATGGTCGTCATCCTCGCAGGCATCGTGCTCACCAACGTCCGCCGCCCGGCAAGCCGCGAGCCAGTGTCCGCCGCCGCCTGACAAGTGGCCGAACTAGTCGATCGCCTACGCGCGATCGTCGGGGCGGAGCACGTCCTCGTGGGCGAGCTGATGGACGAGTACGGCCACGACGCCACCTTCATGGAGGCGCCCGCGACCTGTGCTGTGAGGCCGGCGGACACGGAGCAGGTCGCCGCTGTGGTCCGTGAATGCGCCGCCCGAAAAGTGCCTGTCGTCGCGCGTGGCGGCGGCACCAGTCTGGTCGGGGGGCCGGTTCCCCTGGCGGGCGGCGTTGTGCTGAGCCTCGAGCGGCTCACCAAGCTCGAAGTCGACGGCCCCAACACTGTCGCGACCGCCGGCGCGGGCGTCATCACAGCCGAACTCGACCGCGCGGCCAACCAGCACGGCCTCATGTACCCGCCCGACCCGGCCAGCATCGAGCTGTCGACCATCGGCGGCAACGTGGCCTGCAACTCGGGCGGCATGCGGTGCGTCAAATACGGCGTCACCGCCGACTACGTGATCGGCGCGACAGTGGTCCTGGCTGACGGTCGCGTGATGAATCTCGGTGGCAAGCTCCGCAAGCGCGCCTCGGGGTACCGGCTGCTGCAGCTTTTCGTCGGGTCAGAGGGGACCCTCGGCATCGTCACCGAGGTGATTGTCAAGCTGGTCCCGCTGCCGCGGTATCGCGCCACGGCGATGGTCGGCTTCGCGACGCTCGAGGAGGCGGGCTCGGCCGTGGCGCGGTGCCTCGCCGCCGGCCACTTTCCGGCCGCGATCGAAATTCTCGACCGCGGCTCGCTCGAGCTGGTTTCTGACAAGCTCCCTCCTGGCTTCGAGCCGAACCTCGAAGCGGTGCTGATCGTCGAGCAGGACGGAAATGACGAGGAGTTCGTGCAGCTCGACCTGATGCGCCTGGTGGAGGTGCTCGACGGCGCCGACAACCGAATCGCGCAGTCATCGCTCGAGCGCGACAGGCTCTGGGACGCCCGCCGGTCCTACGGCAAGGTCCTCATGGCGATGCCGAAGAACTTCTTCGCCGAGGACGTCGCTGTCCCGATCGCGGAGGTCCCCGAGATGATCCGCCGGGTACACGAGCTGGCGCGCCAGACCGGGCTCCGCATCGTCACCGTCGGCCACGCCGGCGACGGCAATCTCCACCCCACGATCCTTTTCACCGATGACCAGCGGCACCTGGTCAGCCACGCTGCGGCTCAGATCTTCCGAGATGCGCTCTCGCTTGGCGGATCGGTCTCGGCCGAGCACGGCCTTGGCGCCCTCAAGCGCGATTACGCCGAGCGCGAGCACGGACCGATCGCGATCGAGCTGATGCGGAAGATCAAGGCGGTGCTCGACCCGGACGGAATACTCAACCCGCACAAGGTCTTTCCGGAGCAGCCCGCCGACGACGAGTTTTTGAATTCGATGCCCGGCTGGATGCCAGACCCCGATCGCCGCCGGCGCCGAGCCGAGCTCGGGCTCTGAGAGACTAGCTGCTTGACGACCTACGCCGAGGAGCACGCAGACCAGGTCCGCCAGGCGGCCGCCCGGATCCGGCCCCACGTGCGCCGCACGCCGGTGCTCACCACCGATCTCGACCCGAACCTGTGGCTGAAACCGGAGAGCTTCCAGGTCACCGGCGCCTTCAAGCCGCGCGGGGCGTTCAACGCCGTGCTGTCCATGCTGGAGCGCGGCACCCGCCCTCCGGGCGTGATCGCGGTGAGCTCGGGCAACCACGCCCAGGGCGTGGCTCTTGCCGCGGCCACCGTCGGCCTCCCGGCGTTGATTCTCATCCCGGAGGGCTCCAATCCCGCGAAGGTGGCGGCGACCCGAGCGCTCGGAGCCGAGGTGATTCAAGACGGCATCACGTTCGCGAACCGTGAGGAGCGCATGCGCGCGCTGCGGGAAGAGCTCGGGTACGTGCTCATCCATCCCTTCGACGATTGGGACGTCATCCACGGCGCGGGCACTGTGGTGCGCGAGCTGCTCGAGGACGAGCCGGACCTGGAGGTGATCGTGACCCCGGTTGGCGGTGGCGGTCTTTTGTCGGGCTCGGCGATCTCGGCCAAGAGCCACAGGCCGTCGATCAAGGTGATCGGAGTCGAGCCGGTTGCGGCTGACGACACGTATCAGAGCTGGAAATCGGGCCACATCGTCACCCTCACGACGTCCCCGACTACGATGGCTGACGGCGTGCGAACTGTCGCGATCGGGACGCGTACGTTTGAAGTCATGTTCGCCAACCGGCTGGTGGACGAGATCGTCCTGGTGACCGAAGACGAGATCGCGAATGCGGTCAAGGTGGCGTGGTCTCGCTTGCATCTCGCGCTCGAGCCCACGGGGACGCTGCCCCTCGCTGCTTACCTCGCAGGCAAGCTTCCAAAAGGTCGCACCGGACTGGTCTTCAGCGGCGGTAACGCCGACCTCTCGACCGTGGCTAGACTGCTCGCGCGATGATCCCGGTCAAAGAGGTGATGACGCGGAACGTGATCACGTTTCGCGAGGACACACCGGTGGACGAAGTCGCGAAGACGCTCCTCGCCAAACACATCACCGGCGCGCCCGTCGTGTCCGGTGAAGGCCACGTGGTGGGCATCGTCTCCGAGACCGACGTGTTCTCGAAGAAGGGCAAGGTGGCGCGCGACATCATGAGCCTGCGGGTGATCTCGGTCACCGAAGAGACCGGCATCGACGAGGCGGCCCGCCTCCTCATCGGCGAGCGCATCCGCCGCGTCCCTGTGATCAAAGAGGGCAAGATGGTCGGCCTGCTGAGCCGCTCCGACGTGCTGGACTTTTTCGCCAGGACCAGATGGACGTGCAAGGTGTGCGGCTGGTGGGAGCACAGCCTGGAGAAGCCGGAGCGCTGCTACTCATGTTCCAGCCTCGACCTGCAGCTGGAGCGCGCCGATCCCGGCCACTGATCGACTCTCTCTAAAGGCGCAGAGCTTCACGGAGTCGGTCATCCGCGAGATGACGCGGCTGAACCTCCAGCTGAACGGCCCCGAGAGAGCCGTGAACTTCGCCCAGGGTTTCCCCGACTTCAACACCGACCCTCGCATCCTCGATGCGGCAGCGAACGCGCTGCGTGACGGCTTCAACCAGTACGCCACCACGTGGGGCGCTCCGCAGCTGCGCAAGGCGGTGGCGAAGAAGTACTCAGCAGCGTGGGGGCGCGAGGTAGACCCCGACGCCGAGATCACGGTCTCGTGCGGCGCGACCGAGGCGATGATCGCCGCCATGCTCGCTGCGGTCGACCCCGGCGACGAGATCGTCGTATTCGAGCCGTTTTATGAGAACTACGGACCCGATTGCATCCTCAGCGGCGCCGTACCTCACTACGTAACGCTCCACGCACCGGACTGGTCATTCGATCCGGACGAGCTCCGGCGCGCGTTCAACCCCAAGACCCGCGCGATCGTGGTCAACACCCCGCACAACCCCACTGGCAAGGTTTACTCCCAGGCCGAGCTCGAGCTCATCGCGCAGCTGTGCATCGAGCACGACGCCCTCGCGATCACCGACGAGATCTACGAGCACCTGGTCTATCGCGGCCGCCACCTCAGCCTCGCGACCCTGCCGGGAATGAGAGAGCGGACGATCACGATCAGCGGGGCGAGCAAGACCTACTCGGTCACCGGCTGGCGGATCGGCTGGCTGGTCGCGCCGCCGGCGCTCAGCGCCGGCATCCGCAAGGTCCACGACTTCCTGACCGTCGGCGCGGCCCACCCTCTGCAGGTCGCGATCGCGTCCGCGCTCGAGCTTCCCTCGTCCTTTTATACAGAGCTGCTGGGCGACTATTCGGAACGCCGTGACGTGATCGTCGCCGGGCTGCGGGAGTGCGGCTTCGAGGTCGAGGCTCCGGATGGCGCGTACTACGTGATGGCGGGGATCGGCGCCTTTGGTTTCGACGACGATGTCGCGTTCGCGAGGCATCTGATCGAGAAGGTTGCGGTTGCGACGGTGCCCGCATCGAGCTTCTACCACGACCCCTCATCAGGTCGCGGTCACCTGCGCTTCAGCTTCCCGAAGAAGATCGAGACGATCGAGCGCGGCCTTGAAGCCTTACGCGCGGTTGCGGCCCGCTAGAAAAGGGTCTTAACAGCCAGGGTTCACAGCTTGGTCCGCCAGTTCTAGCTTGGCGTCATGCGCAACTTGCTCCGAAAACCGCTGACCTGGATCGTGATCGGCGAATGCGTCGTCGTGGCGGTGCTGCTGGTGGTCGTCTGGAACGTGGTCGCCGCATCGGTGATGCGACACGCCGTCGGCGCGCAGGTCCAGGCCGTCGAGGCTCCGGCGAAAACATTCAGCAGCCCGCTGCCTGACCTAGGCAGGGTGACCAAACCTGCGCCGCGGTTGCAGCTGCCTGGACTCAACCTCGACGCCGGCTTCTGGCGGAACCATTTGACCCAGCTGAACCGGGAACAGGTGATCCTCGAGCAGATCGAGTGGCGCATCGTCCACAACGCGATGGATGTGATCCACCGCTACCTGGAGACCGTCGTCTTGCCTTCGATCAGCCGGGCCGAACGCCGAAGCCAACCTTGACGCCGAATAACCCGCGGGATCCTCCACTCGCCTGCTTCGGCCCGCCCGGAGCTGCGGTTGGGTCTTAGCCCTTCTCCGGCGACATGACGACGTTGCCGTTCAGCGTGGCCCCGTCCTCAACAGTCAGCCGCCCCACCTTCACGTCCCCATTGAGCTTGCCGGAACCCCCAAGGGTCAGGCGCTTCCTCGCGGTGACGTTGCCGTTGACCCGGCCGCGCACGTTCACATTCGCGCCCTCGACCGAGGCCTGGATGGTGGCGGTCGAATCGACCGTCACGTCTCCGCTCGCCTTCAGCTCACCTTCGACGTTGCCCTGGATCTTGAGGTCGCCCTGGATGTCCAGGCGGCCGTGCAGGCTGTCGCGGGGACCGAGGTTGACGACGTTGGTGCCGCCGTTCTGGGCCCCGGGGGGCGATTGAGTCGCAGACTTTTCAGCTTGGGCCATGTCGGGAAACCTCCACTACGTTGATCGTGCCTTCCATACTTTGTAGTCAACTCTGAGCGCCGAGCGGACTTGCGCTCCGCGATCAAGCAACTCTGGATGTGAGCGAGCTTGCATGGTAACAGGGTGCCGCCGGACGTAGAAGCAGATTAAGGATCGGGGCAGACAGCCCCGATCCGGGTTTTTTGGAGCGCTTGACCACCTTGATGGACCCGGATGCCTCGGACGAGATGATCGACCACCTGGTCGACTTCTTCGATCGCACCGCCCCCTCCTACGACAGCTGGGCAGGGGGACAGCACGAAAGAGTCGCCGCCAGGCTGGTCGAATGGGCGAACCCGCAAAAGGGCGAGCAGGTGCTCGACGTTGGGACCGGAACCGGGCTGGTCGCCCACCTCGTCGCGCCCAGGGTCGATCCCGGGACCGTTATCGGCATCGACCTCTCCGACCACATGCTCGCGATCGCTCGCTCAAGACGCGCCAAGAACGTCCAGTTCCTGGGCATGGCCGCCGAGCGCCTCATCTTCAAACCTGACACCTTCGACCTCGTCACGATGGGCGAGGCCCTCGCCTACCTTTCCGACCCCACCGACGCCCTCGCCGAGGCGCATCGGGTGCTGCGTCCGGGCGGGCGCCTCGCGGTGTCCGTGCAGCGCCGCAGCCTCAGCACCCGTGCGCAGGACCTCTTCTTCCAGGGCCTCGCGCCGATTGCTCGCCGCCACTACCTCAGCCTTCCCCGCTACAGCTCGGAGCGCGCGCTCTTCGGCGAGCCGGAGGTGCTGCCGCAGCTCCTCGACGGCGCGAACTTCGAGGTGACGCGCGTGACCGAGATGGTCACCGGCGGCCGGTCCCGTGACGCTCGCGAGTGGATTGACCTGATGACAGGGGCCGGCCCGCTGCCTTACACACTCATCAGCGCGCTCGGCCCACGCTACCGAAGCGAGCTGGAGGCCGAGGTGGAATCAGCAATGGACAGCCTCGGTGATCCAGACGAAGCCTTCCGCTACCACCACTCCTATCTGATCGCCGTCGCCCTCAAGCGTTAGGAGGCCGCTGAGGGATTGCCGTCGGATCTTTGGCTCCCATGCGGCGCATCTGCGTTGTCGGCTCCTGCGCTACTCGCTTGCGCATCGACGGATGCGCGCGCTGCGTTGCTCGTCGCCTCCTAGCATCTGCACCACCTGGGAACCCAAATCTCTCGACGTCACCCCTCATCGGCCTCCTGACCAAGGGCCGCGAGCATGACGAGGGCGGAAAGCGCGCACATCGCCGCGGCGACGCTGAAGATCTCGCGATACTCCTGCAGGAACGCGGCCGAGACCAGCCTTTCGAGGTGATCGATTCGCGCCTTGAGGTCCGGGTCGGTCACGACCGGGGTGCCGAGGATCTGATGAAAGCGATACAGGCCGAACGCGGTCAGGGCTGACAGTCCGACCAGCATTCCCATCGTTCGCGCCAGCACGACCAGGCTTGTGGCGAGGCCATGGCTCTCGCCGCGAGTCAGCGCGAGGACCGCGGCGGTCAGCGGCGCGATGACCAGGCCGAAGCCCAGTCCGCACGCGAAAAGGGCCACGTCTGCCTGGCGCAGCGGCCCGAGCTGCAGCGCGAGTGCATTCGCCGGCCAGGTCGACATCTGAAGAAAGGCCGCCGCCGACAGCGCCATGCCGGCGACCGCCACCGAGCGTCCGCCGAAGCGCCCCGCGAGCCATCCGCCCAGCACGGCCCCGGCCGGGATGCCGGCGAGGAACCGCGATAGCAGCAACCCCGACCCGAGCTGGTCCAGGCTGAACACCAGGCGGCCCAGCACAGGGACATCGACCAGCGCGACCATCAGGGCGGCGCCGATCAAGACGTTGGAGACCGCGGCGCCGATGAACGCGCGGCTCCGCAAGAGCTCGCGCGGAACCAACGGTTCGAGCCGGTGCACCTGGCGCCACCCGTACAGCGCAAGCACGGCCACGCTCGCGATTCCGGCCGGGATCAGCAGCGCGCTCGTCGCGCGGTGGTCCGGGTCGTCGGGGTACAGCGCCACCACGAGCAGCCCCAGCCCGAGCCCCAGCAGCGCAGCGCTCACCCAGTCGATCGACGACCCGGCGTTCGCCGGCGACGGTGCGGCGCGCCGGGCTGCGACCACGAGGCCGGCCCCGAAGATCGCGGCGAGCGGCACATTCAGCCAGAAGACGAAGCGCCAGCCGCCGGATCCATTTAAGAACTTGCCGGCCAGCGCGGCAAGGGTTGCCCCGTACAGCGGCCCGAACACGCTGCCCGCCTCCTGCAGGCCCGCCACCGAGCCGAGGGCGAGCGTGCGGGCCCCGTTCCGGTAAAGGTCAGCGGCCAGGGCAAGAGTCAGCGGCACGAGCCCGCCGCCTCCCAGGCCCTGCAGCACGCGGCCGGCGACGAGCCATGGCAGGCCCGCGAAGCTCCACAAACCTGCGATCGCGGTGATCGCAGATCCGGCAGCGAACGTCAACATGCACGCGGCATACACGGGCGCGCGCCCGCGCGCGTCGGAGTAGGCGCCGAGCAAAGGCATGGCGACGACGTAGCCGCCGAGAAATCCGGTCACGATCGGAGTCGCCTGCTCGAAGTGCTCGACGGTCAGGCCTACGTCGCCGATCATCGCGGGCAGCAGCGTGACCACGACGTAGGCGTCGAGCGCCGCAACGAAGAGTCCGGCCCCCGCCAGTGCCAGGAGGGCAGGACGGGGCATTACACCAGGCGCCCCCGCGAACTCAAGGCGAAGCCTCCGAGATAAGGGGTCCCCACGAACTCACGGCGAAGCCTCGGAGTTCGTGGGGATTTTTCGTGGGGCATTAAGGCGAGGGCGGAGTGATGTTGACCGCGGCGTCGAAACCCGAGATGTTGACCTCGACCGAGGCCGGCTTGCCTCCGTCGCCGAACGCGCCGTCGAGCACGGCCTTGCGGATCAGGTGGTCGGAGGTGCCGGCCCAGATCTGCGCGCTCACGTCGCCGCTCGAGGTGAGCTGCGCGAGCATGCCGTGGACCTGGTCGGTGCTGTAGGTCACGCCGATCTTTTGCGTGTCCACGCTGTCGAGCTTGTCGGGCCCGATGTACTTAGGGCTGCGGCCGGCCGGGATGACTGCTGGCAGCCCGGTGGCCGGGTCGAAAAGCTTCGCCAGGTCCGGCATGGCCGCGGCCTCGGGGCTCCCCGTCAGGTCCTGGAATGTCGAGAAGGGCACGTGAAGGTAGACGTGCCCACCTGAGATGACGACTTCGAGTGAGATCGAGATGTCCTGCCGCCTCACCGTGTAGAAGGTGTCGCTGTCGGCCGGCAGCCGAACCGAGGTCTTGGCGGAGACCAGCGTGAAAGTCTGAAACGTGATCGCGCCCTTCGTGAACTTGAGCGTTGCAGTGACCGTCTTCAGCTTGGCCATCGCCGCGCCGGCGGCGCGCAGTGTCTGAGCCGCGTCGACCTGCGGCGTGCTTCCTTCGCAGCTCGCAAGCACTGCGAGCGCCATCACGGCGACCAGTCCCCTCCTCATGTCCGCCTGAAGATACTTCAGACCTTCTCGTCGGCCGCCCGCACGATGAGGCGGATAGGCCGGTCGTAGAAGAGGTAATCCCACGCCCAGTTCACGAGAACGACGAGGCGGCTGCGAAAGCTGATCACGTTGATGAGATGGACGCCGAGCCACATCAACCAGCCCAGGAATCCGGTCAGGCGGACCGGACCAAGCTGCGCCACGGCCGAGTTGCGTCCGATGGTGGCCATGATTCCCGGATCCTTGTAACGGAAGTTGGTTGCGCCGTAGCCGCGGAGCACATCGCGGATCGTGGCGCCGACGTGCCGGCCCTCCTGCATCGCGACCGGGATGAGCATGGGCAGGGGAGAGCCGCCGTCGCTTTTATCAATTGGGCCGGCGAGGTCGCCGATCACAAAAACCTCGGGATGCCCTTCCACCTGCAGCGTCGGCAGAACCTGGACGCGGGCCTGCCGGCCCAGCGAGAGGCCCAGGACGCTCCCGACTTCGGAGGCGCGCACCCCGGCCGTCCAGATGACGGTCGATGCAGGGATCTCGTGTCCATCCGCGAGGCGGACCGAGGTTGGCGTGACGTCCGCGACCTTGGCCTTCAGCAAGACCTCGACGCCCTTCTTCTCCAGTGACTTGCGTGCAGCCTCCCGCAGCGGCTCGGCAAACGTGCCGAGCACGAAACCCGCCGCCTCGAGAAGCACCACACGCACGAGGCCGAGGTCGAGGTCGCGATAGTCCTTGGCCAGGACCAGGCGGGTCAGCTCGGCAAGGGCTCCGGCCATCTCGACGCCGGTTGGTCCGCCTCCGACCACCGCGAACGTGAGCAGCGTTCGCCGCCGCTCGCGATCGTCGCTCCACCGAGCCTCTTCAAAGCGCATCAGGATGCGGTTTCTTACCGCAAGGCCTTCATCGAGATCTTTCAAGCCGAAAGCGTGCTTCACCAGCGACGCGTTGCCGAAGTAATCGCTCTGGCTGCCCGAGGCCAGGACGAGATAGTCATAGGCCAGCGGGCCGTGGTCCGTCAGCAGGCGGCGCTGGTCGAAGTCGGCCCCCGTGACCTTGGCGAGCAAGAAGTCCGCGTTGTGCAAGGGACGAATCAGCTGCCGCACCGGTCTTGCGATCTCACCCGGGTCGAGCACCGCGGAGGCGACCTGGTAGAGGAGCGGCGTGAAGAGGTGGTAGTTGTTGCGGTCGACCAGCAGCACGTCGACCGGGGTGCGCTTCAAGGATCGCGCGCACGTGAGACCGCCGAATCCCGCGCCCGCGATCACGACCCGCGGCCGCGTCATTTTGCCGGGAGCTTGCGGAGCCGTCCTGGGCCGCCGCGCCGGCGGTTGGCCATCTTCTCCAGGGCAGCCCCCCCGCCGGTGGCTTCGAGGAGCGACTTCGGCAGCTTCTGCTTCTTCTTGATCACCGGCTCGAAGAGGTCGCCGTGCTTGGCGACGCGCGCGAGGACCTGCTCCGAGTCGAAGACGAGCAGGCTCGGGTCCTTCGCCTTCAGGCACTTCTCGACTTCCGCCCACGTGACCGGCGTGGACACCGTCGGCCGGGCGCGGGCGCGCAGCGAGTACACGTTCACCGTCGTCTTGTACTGATCGTTCTGGCTCCAGTCAATGAGAACGCGACCGGTGCGGAGCTCCTTCAGCTGCTTGTGCACGACCAGGTCCGGGTGCTGCTCTTCGAACAGCTGCGCAAGGCCCTTTGACACGACCTTCGTCTCCACGTACGTGACCTTGGTGTTCAGCGGGACGTAGAGCTGCAAGCCCTTCGATCCCGACGTCTTGGCGCAGCAGTCGAGGCCGTGCTCCGCGAACACGTCACGCAGCATCAACCCGATCCTGCAGCACTCGACGATGGTCGCGGGCGGCCCAGGGTCGAGGTCGAAGACCAGGGTCCGCGGCGCGGGCAGGTTCGAGGCGTACGAGAGCGAGGTGTGGAATTCGAGCGTCGCGATTTGGGCCAGCCACACCAGCGTCGGCAGGTCCTGACAGAGGCAGTAATACATGTCGCGGTTGTTCCCGCCGCTCCACACGGTCGCCGTCTGCACCCACGGCGGGCGGTGCTTCGGGCAGTTCTTCTCGTAGAAGAACTCGGCGTCGACTCCGTTTGGATAGCGCTTGAGCGTCAGCGGGTGGTTGCGGGTGTGGGGAAGGAGTGCTGGCGCGATCCGCGTGTAGTAATCGATCACCTGCCCCTTGGTGAATCCCACCTCGGGATAAAGGACCTTCTCGAGGTTGGTCAGCTTGAGGGTGCGGGCCTCGATCTGAACCTCGACCTCTGTGCTTTTAGCCACCTTCGCGCACGACCTCACGCGCCGGCTTGTCCGTCCGCAGACCTTTGAACGCGGGCGCGCGCAGCTGGCCCGACTTTGTCCACTCGACGAACTCGAACTCGCCCACCAGCTCTGGTTTGACGAACTGCGCGTCCTTGGGCGGCTTGCCCCTATCGAAAGGATTGGTCTTGCGCTCGAGCGGCTTCAGCAGCGCCGCGAGCTTCTCGAGCATCTCGTCGGTGAATCCGGTGCCGACCTTGCCCGCGTAGACGAACTCCTCTTTGTTGTAATAGCCCACCAGCAGTGCACCGGGATATCCGCGCCGCTTGCCCTCACCTTCGAGCCAGCCCGCGATCACGAGCTCCTGGCCCATCCGGTTCTTGAGCTTCACCCAGGCGCCGCTGCGCTTGCCCGGCTCGTAGGGTGAGTCGAGCTTCTTGCCCATGATCCCTTCGAGCCCGGCCTTGCGGCTGGCCTCGCGCATGGTCGCCCCGCCTCCTTTTTCGTACGGCGGCGTCTGCCACGAGGCGCCCTTCAGCTTCAACGCTTCGAGCTTCTTCCGCCGTTCGACGTATGTCTCTTTCAGCAGCGCGTGCCCGTCCTGCCACATGACGTCGAAGATCATGTAGGTGACGGGGACCTCCTTCATCTTCCGGCGGATCTCGGTCTCGGAGGTGAGGCCCATGCGCTGCTGGATCTCCTCGAAGCTCGGGCGGCCCTTGTCGTCCAGCGCCACGACCTCGCCGTCCAGGATGACCTCTTTCGACCCGAGCGCCCTGCCCATCGCGTGCACCTCGGGGTACCGCGCCGTGACGTTTTCCCCGCTGCGGCTCAGCAGGCGGACCCGGCCGCCATCGACGTACGCCTCCGCGCGGATCCCGTCCCACTTGAACTCGAAGCCCCACGCGTCGTCGGGGGTCGGCGGCTTCTTGACGAGCTTGGCGAGCATCGGCTCGATGCGCTCCGGCATCGGCTTGCGCTCGGGATCCTGCGGCGGATCCATGCGGTGAATCATCCAGTTCTCGCGGTTGGTCTGAAACAGGACGTAGCGGCCCTTGAGCTTCTTTCCGTGGAGGACGACCATGACCTCGCGGTCGGAGAATTTCTCCGTCTCGTACGTTCCGCTGTCCCAGATCAGGACCTTTCCGGCGCCGTAGTTCCCTGCGGGAATGTCGCCGTGAAAGTCGATGTAATCGAGTGGGTGATCCTCGACGTGGACCGCGAGGTGATTTGTCTTGGGGTCCAGGGGCACGCCTTTCGGGACCGCCCATGAGACCAGCACGCCGTCGTGTTCGAGCCGGAAGTCCCAGTGCAGCCGGCGCGCGTGGTGCTCCTGGACGACGAACCGCGGCTTTAAAGGGGCCCCCACGAACTCACTGCTCGGCATCTGAGTTCGTGGGGATTTCGCCTTGGTCTCCTTGCGGGGGACCTTGGCGCCGGGTTCCGGAGTTTTCTTGAAATCGCGTTTGGCCTCGTACTCAGCGAGCTTTTTGGCCACGGATAAAGGTTAGGCCTCGGGCTTCTTGAGCCGCACCTCAAGACCGATGCCTTCCGTCTGGATCTCGCATGTACGAAAGGAGCTCGAGGCGGCCAGGCGCTCGAAGCGAGCCGGCGAGTAGGCCCGGCGCCGGAGCATCTCCAGCGTCGCCTTCGTCGTGAACGTGCTCCACCATCCGAGCTGCATCCTTTCGACTTCTTGGGCGATATCGGCGTGAGATGCCTCGCTGCTCATGTCCTGGATCACAGCCGTCCCGCCGGGTCTTTTCCGCTTCGGATACGGCCGTTCGGGCCCCGATGGTCACATCGCCGTCGATGGATACGGCGATTCGGGCCCCGATGGTCGTGTTTAGCTGAACTACCCTGATCCGCATGATCGAGGGCACGGCACTCGGGACCCTCGTCGAGCTGATGGTCGAGGCCGAGATCCTGGCCGGCTCCGGCGGCCGCCTCATCTCCTCCCGCCTCGAGCCCGATGTCGACCACCGCGACCTCGTCGTCGCCGAGGTGGGCGGCTACGGCGCCCTCTGGCTTCAGGTCAAGGGCACCACTCACCCCGACCGCGAGGGCCGGGTCGTCGCGTTCGCCAACTATCCGGCAGATGCGATCCCCGAGAGCGCCCGTCTCCTTTATCTGGTGTGCCTCCTCGATCTGCAGCAGCACCTTCTCGCAAGACTCTGGCTCGTCCCCTCCGCTGACTTCAACCGCCTCGCATATCGCGAGCGCTCCGCCCACGCGGACCGGATCACCCTCCAGTTTTCATGTCGCGCCGCGGGCGACGACCGGTGGGATTCCTTCGAGGTGCCGAGGTTGGAGCTGGCCGCCCGGCTGGAGCCGCTGATCGGCGCCCTCGGGGCCGCGACCCTCGAGGAGCTGAGTTCCCTACGGGACCAGGGCCATTCGGCCTGATGCAATGGAACGTGCCTGTGGCCCGTGACGCGACCTTTTCTCAGGACCGCGTCTACCGGTATCAGCTCGTGCGTTCCACCGGTTATCCGAATCAGGCGCTCGTGAATTTCGTGGGCCTCAATCCCTCAACGGCAGATGAGTCTTCCGACGATCCCACTGTGCGCCGGTTGATCGGCTTTGCGCGTCGTAGTGGCTTCGGCTTTCTCATCCTGACGAATCTCTACGCCTTCAGAGCTACCGACCCCCGCGCTCTGAAATTGGCTGCCGATCCGATTGGGCCAGAGAACCTCCCGTACCTCGCGGCTGCGGCGCGCGAATCACGGTGCATCGTGCCCTGCTGGGGCACTCATGGCGCGCTGAGAAGCCGAGGTCGTGAGGTACTGGAACTGTTGCAGCGCCTTGGCGACATATGGGTCTTCGGGTTGACGAAAGGCGGTGAGCCGATCCACCCGCTGTACTTGGCTAACGAGAGGGAGCTGATGTCACTCGGGGATTCGCCTTAACACTGACGCTCTCGCGCTCGCGCCGCCGGCGTGCGGTTTTGGCTGTTTCCGCGCGGAAAGGACCCGAAGTTGCATCGACATGCACACTCCGCGCGGAAAGCACCAAAGTCACTGTGGTTCTCGCCTCAAGGCTCGGAAGACGAGACCACGCCTCGCCTTAACACCCAGGGTTTTCGCGCGCGCGGTCCGCCGGTAGGGTGCGTCGAAAAGCGCTGGAGGTAAATCGTGCTGGATCTATTCGTGGCCGCCGCTGCATCGCCGCCACCGATGCCCAAGGGTGTGGACGACATCAAGCTTCTGATCGACACGTGGACGCACATCGGGCAGGCGCTCGTGGCGTCGGTCGG
>DATCPI010000010.1:0-98352 GCA_036570165.1 Candidatus Dormiibacterota bacterium
GTGGCGCTGCGCTGCGGACTGCTGTGGGAGGACGGCGCGCGGCTCTATGCGGGAGTCGGAGTCATGCCAGACTCGGATCCCGCCCGCGAGCTGGAGGAAACGGAGCTGAAGTTCAAGGCGCTGCTGACCGCACTGGTCTGACCTTCCTCTTCTTCAATTCCGCACTTGTGACGACCCGCCAACCGTGCGGAATGCGCCGTGTGTCTATAAGCACCTGTGACGCCACACGTGCGTCATTCGGAGCTACCCCTTAAGCGCTGACGCCGCCGCCTCCCAGCACAACCGATGCCCATTCACGCTGTCCTCGCGCTTGAACTTCACGACGACCATGGTGGAAGTAGGCGCAGAAATCGCGTCTGCGATCGCCGGCTCGAGACCCGAGCGGTCCGTCACCGGGCTGTACACAAGTCCGTATAGTCGCGCCACCTGCGCAAAATCGAGGCCCAAAGGGGTCGCGAACAACTCCTCGAAAACGTCCTGATGCTCAGCTTGGGGCAGGAAGTTGAACACGCCACCCCCGTTGTTATCGCACACGACCAACGTGGCCCGGATGCCGTGCCGCCTCATCGCCCACAACCCATTCATGTCGTGATACAGCGACAGGTCTCCAAGCAGCAGGACCGTCGGAAGATTCCCCCGCCCCGCGGCCAGACCCAGCCCCGTCGACACCAGCCCATCGATGCCGCTCGCGCCTCGATTTCCGTAGAGACGCTGCTGGGGCCTCGCCTGCGGCCAGAAGGCCTCGACAGCGCGGATCGGCATGCTCGACCCGACGAAGACCTGCGCCGGATCTGGAAGCCGAGCGCTCAAAGCGCGCACCACATGGCCCTCATGCATCGGTGTCGAGACGAGCGTGGCGGCGATCGCCGCGGTGGCGCGCTTGCCGGCCGCCACCCACTGGTCTCGCCACGCGACTCGCTCGAGTGGTGGCAGCGCTTCGAGGAGCGGCAGCGGTTCGCACGCGACGACGTTGGTGGCAACCTGATCCTGGTCGCGCCAGGCGTGGTCCGGATCGACGAGGAATGTCGGCGCCGACGCGGCGGCCAGCCACTTGTTCAATGCAGCGGAGGTCGGCATCGCCCCAAGCCGGATCACCAGGTCCGGCCCGTGCTGCAGCGACCAGCCGGCTCTCAGCAGCGCCTCATATGAATCGATCGAGGCCCCGGTCTCGGGACGCCTCAGCTGCGAAGTCGGCTCGGCCATGACCGGAAGACCGAGGCGGTGGAGCGCGGGCGCCAGCCGATCCCCCTCGCGCATCTCCCCAGCCACCACCAGCGGACGCTGCGCCCGCTGTAAGGCAGAAGCCAGCGTGGCCACCTGCGCTGACGTCGGCAGCATCCTGCCGCGGGTCACCGACTGCCCCGCCACGCCGATCGCAAGCGGCACATGACCGGGCTTGGGCACTAGCGGTTCGCGAAATGGAAGGTTCAGGTGCACCGGGCCCGTTGCCGCCTCCGCAAATGCTCGCGCCGCCAGCCGCCGCCACAAGCGAGCCGCATTGGGCAGCTCGACCGGCGCGCCGGGGTCGAAGAACCACCTGACCGCCGTGCCGTACAGCCTCTGCTGGTCGATCGACTGGTTGGCGCCCGTGCCCTGCAGCTCGGGAGGACGGTCTGCAGTGAGAACGATGAGCGGCGTGCGCGAGTAGGAGGCCTCGACCACGGCCGGGTGAAACTCGGCCGCTGCAGTCCCAGAGGTGCACAGCAGAACGACCGGCTTGCCAGTTGCCTTGGCCAGGCCGACCCCGAAGAACGATCCCGACCGCTCATCGATGTGCATCAGAACGTTGGTCTTGGGATGGCGCTGGAACGCAATGGCCAGGGGCGCCGACCGCGAGCCGGGGGAGATACACGCGTACTCGACGCCTTGAGCCGCCAGCTCGTCGACGAACGTGGCGGCGAAGGACTGCGTTACATCCATAGCATTGAGCCCCTGTGATTCTCGAGGGTGACGACGTCCGAGTGAACTACTTTGTGAGCGGCGAAGGCACGCCGGTCACACTGCTCCACGGGTTCACGCAGAACGGGCGCAGCTGGCTCGAGATCATTTCCAGGATGCCCGAAGGCTGGATGTGGATCGTGCCCGACCTGCGCGGACACGGTGACACGCGGACAATGCCGGACGCGCCCTGCACCATGGACGCCTGCACCCGCGACCTCGAGATGCTCTGGGACCACCTCGGCGTAACGCGCACTCATCTCGCCGGCTATTCGATGGGCGGGCGCCTTGCCCTTCATGTAGCGGCACGGCGGCCGGAACGCATCCTCTCGCTCCTGACCATCGGCGCGCATGCGGGCCTGGAGGAAGAAGCGCGTGGAGGACGCCGGCTCGGGGACGAGGCTCTGGCACATCGCATCGAGAATGATGGTCTCGAAGCGTTCGTCAGCTACTGGAGCCGCCTGCCGCTGTTCGCCGGATTGGAGCGACGAGGCCCTGCCTTTGTTGCCCAGGCGCGAGCGGAAAGGATGACCAACCACGTCGCCGGCCTTGCCTGCTCGCTGCGCGGCATGGGAGCCGGGAGCATGGAGCCGCTCTGGGACGACCTCGCGCACGCCACGTTTCCGTGCACCTTCGTGGCGGGACAGCTCGATCATGGATATGTCAGCTCGGCCCGCCGCCTCGCGGCGACGGTGCCCGACGGGCGGGTCGAAGTCGTGCCCAGGGCCGGACACACGGTGCACCAGGAAAGGCCGGATGCCTTTGCCCGTATCCTCGCCGATCACCTGGCGGCCGCGACATCGGGCGCCCGCACACCAGAGCCCTCGAGCGATTTCGCAGCCGGCGACGAATGGCCCTCGAGCTCGACCTCGGCCTGAAGACCGGCGGCGTATCGGGCTGCTCCGAGGCGCTCCTGGTCGAGCATCGCTCCGTCGTCGAGGCGAAGCAAGACGAACCTGGTGCAGCCAGCCCGGCGCCGTCGCTCAACCTCACGTGCCACCTCCGGCGGCCGGCGGGCGGTGATGAACGCGCTCGTCACAGCAGCAAACCAAGCGCGAACAGCAGCGCGTAAGCAAGCTCGGCGATCGCCATGCGTTTCAACGCGCGCACCAACGGCGGTCCGGCGGCAGTGGCGTACGCGATGCGCACTGGCACCGCGGCGATCGGGATGGCCAGGGCGACGAGCAGCACGGTGATGCTCGCCAGCTTGAGCAGCACGACGAGGACGGGGATTGCAAACGCAACGCACACCAGCGCGACGAGCAGGACGCGAGTCCGTGGCCGGCCGATTCGCGTCGCCAGCGTCCTCTTGCCTGCCGCCGCATCGGTGTCGATGTCCCGAAGGTTGTTGAGGACCAGGATCGCGGTCGCGATGCATCCCATCGCAGTCCCGGTAAGGATGGCAAGCGGCGTGACCCGCAGCGTCTCCACGTAAACCGTCCCGACCGTGGCGACCAGGCCGAAAAAGAGGAACACGAAGACCTCGCCCAGGCCCAGGTAGCCGTACGGCCGCGGGCCTCCCGTGTAGAGCCATCCGGCGAGCAGGCACGCTGCGCCGGCGACCAGCAGGCGCCAGTCCGTGGTGAGACTGAGGATCAGGCCGGCGACCGCGGCGACACCAAACGCAGCGATGGCCGCCCATCTCACATGGTCCGGTGGAATGAGGCCCGACGACGCGGCCCTGATTGGCCCTATGCGGTGCGGCGTGTCAGCGCCACGCGAGTGGTCCGAATAGTCGTTGGCGAAATTCACTCCCAGCTGCATCGCGACTCCGACCACCAGCGCAAGCAGTCCCGCGCCCAATCTTGGCCCGCCTTCCTGGACCGCGATCGCCGTGCCGGCCAGCACCGGCGCGACCGAAGCCGCCAACGTGGCGGGGCGCACCGCCGACCACCACACGCTCGCGCGTGTCGGCGCCGCAGCCGTCGCGATCATGGCCGCTTCGGAAACTTTGAGAAGTTGGGCTTTCGCTTCTGCACGTACGCGTCGCGGCCTTCCTGCGCCTCTTCGCTCATGTAGTAAAGGAGCGTGGCGTCACCCGCGAGCTGCTGGATGCCGGCCAGGCCGTCGTCCACCGCGTTGAGGCCCGCCTTCAGCAGGCGCAGTGACAGCGGGCTTAGCTCGAGCATCTTGCGGCACCATGCGACTGTTTCTTTTTCGAGGTCCGACAGCGGCACGACCTTGTTGACGAGCCCCATGTCCAGCGCTTGCTGCGCGTCGTACTGCTCGCACAGGAACCAGATCTCACGCGCTTTCTTCTGGCCGACGATGCGGGCGAGCAACCCCGCGCCGTAGCCGCCGTCGAAGCTGCCCACGCGCGGGCCGGTCTGGCCGAACCGCGCGTTGTCGGCGGCGACGGTGAGGTCGCACACGACGTGCAGCACATGCCCTCCACCGATCGCGTAGCCGGCGACCATGGCGACCACGGGTTTCGGCAGGCGGCGGATCTGGATCTGCAGGTCGAGCACGTTGAGACGCCCGGTCCCCTTGGGATCGATGTAGCCGTCGTCGCCCCGAATCCGCTGGTCGCCACCCGAGCAAAACGCCTCCGTTCCGGCGCCGGTAAGGATGACCACGCCGATGTCGGGGTCGTCGCGAGCGACCTCGAAGGCCTTCGACATCTCAAAGACCGTGGTCGGCCGGAACGCGTTTCGAACCTCGGGACGGTTGATCGTGATCTTGGCGATCCCCTCCCAGGTCTCGTAGATGACGTCTTCGTAATCGCCGGATCTGCGCCACCCCGAATGTTTCAAGCTTTCACTCCTAGAGCGATCACTAGCACTATCCCGAATCGTACGCGTTTCGCCTCCAGCGCCGCCTGGCTAGCGTTTCCGCGCGGAAACGAGAAGCTAAACCCGCTGGCGAGGCTTGCGGCGCGGGAAGAGGCGGACGATCTTCGCGTAGTCCTCCGGCGTGTCGATGTCGTCCGGACGTCCTGGGGCCGGCACCATGTCGAGCAGCTCCGGGTGCCCCTGCAGGATCTGGCGGGCGCCCGCGTCGCCCTTGAGCGCAAAGAGCTCGTCCCACAGCTCGCGAGCGAGGACCACGGGCGGCGCCCACTCGCCGTGCGTCTGCGAGACCGCGGCCGCTGGTCGCGAACCCTCGCGGCGCCACGCCCGCATCAGCGTCGCGATGGTGCGCGACCCGACCAGCGGCTGGTCGCCCAGAAGAACCACCGCCGCTTCGATATCGCCCCGCATGGCACGCAGCCCGGCCTGCAGCGACGACGCCATGCCGGTCCTCGCCTTCGGGTTGTGAATCAGCTCCGCATCGCCATGCACCGCATCCCGAACGTCGTCTGTCGAGTAGACGACCACAACCTGGTGGCAGCCGCCCTCCGACGCGGACTCCATCGCATGACGAACCATCGGCTTGCCATCGACTTCGAGAAGCAACTTCTGAGATCCGGACATGCGCGAGCTCGAACCAGCGGCCAGGACCACAGCCCCGATGGGCAAGAGGGCGGCAGCGAGCCGCTCGAAGGGTGGCCGCGCGGAACGAATCCACTCGACCTGGATGTTGGCGCGAATGGCGCTCTCGGCAAACACGCGCAGGCGCTCGCTGTCGCCGTCGACCAGCATCAGGCGCCGGCCGGCAAAAGCGGACATATCCGGCACGGCCTCCGGTAAGCCGACGACCGCGAGGGCGTGGCAATCGGCGCGGGATGCCAGGTGCTGAAGGGCGGAGTCGAGATCGCGACCTCGAACGACGAGGCTGTGGGGACCTTCAGGTTCGCGGTAGGTGCGCCCCCTGACCGCCAGGTCGAGGTCGCCCATCACGAAGATCGCCATCTCTAGTGGCCCGCTCTGGGGGGCCGCTGCAGATTCGCGACCTTGGCGGCCGGAGCCAAGGAAACGACGAGCACGCGAGGGCGCGCATCCCGCGGATGCGTCACCGAGCGCGCGGAGGAGGCGACGCCGGCTTCGGTGCCGAAGGCACCCGGCCGACTAGGGCGTCGAAGATGCGCGGACCTCCCGGAGCGGGCCACTTGCTGAGCATGCCAGAACGGACCCGCCTTACTCTGGATGGAATGCCACTGCTTGGAGCGCACGTCGACTCGTCCGGCGGACTGCACCTCGCGTTCGAGCGGGCCAAGGCGATGGGCGCCGAGGCGATTCAGGTGCACCCCACCCCGCCCGGTTTCTGGGGCTCGCCGAAGCTCGACGAGAATCGCATCGCGACATTCAAAGAAGCCGCCGCCAAGCACGGCCACCCGCCCATTTACTTTCACGCCGTCTACCTGATCAACCTCGCCGGCGACGACCCGACATTGCGGCAGCGTTCCGAGAGCACGCTCGCCGGGTACCTGAAAGCAGCTGACGAGCTGGGCGTGAACGGCGTCATCTTTCACACGGGATCGCACAAAGGCGCGGGATTCGAAGCGAGGCTTCCGTCCATCCTGGCGCACCTGAAGAGCGTTCTCGAGCGCGCGAATCCGAGCTCAGCCCACCTGCTGATCGAGAACAACGCTGGGCTCGGCGGCTGTGTCGGTGCGCGTTTTGAGGAGATCGCTCAGATGCTGAGCGGGCTCGACGACAAGCGCGTTGCAGTCTGCTTCGACACATGCCACGCCTTCGCCTCCGGCTACGACGAACGCACCCCCGCTGATGTCTCCAAGACCCTCGATGAGCTGGACCGCGTCATCGGCGTATCACGCGTCGAGGTCATCCACTGCAACGATTCCGTCACCGGCCTCGGTTCCAACCGGGACCGCCACGCGAATATCGGAACCGGCCAGATCGGAGAGGAGGGTTTTCGGGCCCTGCTGCACGAGCCGCGACTGGCGAAGCTCCCCTTCATCCTGGAGGTGCCCGGCGCGGGAGACGGCCCGGATGCTGAGCAGGTGGCCGTATTGAAACGACTAGCGAGCTAGACGCGCGGGCGGCCCACATCCGGATCCTGTGGCCCAGATCGGAAAGCGAGCTCGCAGTCAGGCGGCTGTTCTCCATCTCCCGCTGCAGGTCCTTCAAGCGCTCGAACGCGACGTCCTCGTTCAAGTTGTACATGCTGGTCTCCTTCGTAACCGATATTCCTTGTATTCTAGTTAGTATAACCGATGTAAGATGAATAATGGTTATGGATATACTGACGCTCGTGGCTGACCGCGAAACCGCTTCCGGCGACATCGGACTCATCCAGGCTTTTGTCAACACCGTCGACCTGCAGGACGGCCCAGAGGAGCTCACCGACCCAAACACGCTCAAGGCCTGGCTGGTTGCAAAGGGCCTGCTGGACGACTCTCGTCCCGTTGACGCTTCCGACCTGAAGCACGCGATCGCGCTCCGCGAAGCAATCCGGGGCGCGATAGGACCCAACTCCGGTTTTCGCGTTTATCCGGTCGACGTCGCCACGCTGAACGGCGCCGCCACCGCCAGCGGCTTGCGGATGCGCTTTGGCGCCGACGGCAAGCCGCGCATGGAACCCGAGGCCCCGGGAGTCGTCGGTGCGATGGGACGCATCGTCGCCACCCTTTACGCGGCGATGGAAGATCCGAGCTGGACCCGGCTCAAGCTGTGCCGATCACAGCAGTGCCGCTGGGCTTTCTATGACCGGTCCAAGAACCACTCGAGTCGCTGGTGCACGATGGCCTCTTGCGGGAACCGAGAGAAGGCCAGACGATTCCGGAGCCACAAGGCGAAGACCTGAACCGGTTACGCCCGCGACGCTCGAGCCTCGCGCATGGCGGTCCCGGACCCGCCAAATCGGACTGAAGTGATCTCGGCCAGGATGCCAAGTGCCGTCTCCTCCGCCCCGCGGCTCCCGAGATCGAGGCCGATCGGGCCGTGGACTCGCGAAAGCTGCTCCTCGGTGAATCCTTCCGCGCGAAGAGCGTCGAAGCGATTCTGGTTGGTCTTGCGGCTGCCGATCGCCCCGACGTAGCCGGCGTCCTTCGCCAGCACGGAGCGCAGTGCGGGCAGGTCGAATTTCGGATCGTGCGTGAGGATCACCACGTACGAAGAGTTGTCGATGACGAGCTTCGCCATCGCCTCGTCGGGCCACGCGACGATGAGCTCGTCGGCCTCTGGGAACCGCTCCTTGGTGGCGAACTTCGCGCGGGCGTCGACGACGGTGACCCGATAACCCATCAGCTTCGCGAGTCGGTGCAGCGGGATCGCGATGTGGATCGCGCCGACGATGATCAGGTGCGCCGGGCGGCGGAACGGCTCCACAAAAAGGTCACCGCTACGGTGTGCCAGCTCAGATCCCGGAGGAGTCCACCCCTCTACCAGTTCCGCGTCACCGGTGACGAGATTGGTGCGGAGCGTTGCCTGCTCGTTACGCTGAAGCACGGCGATCAGCTGCTCGTGCACCGGCCCGAGGGGCTCGACGAAGACCTCGATATGTCCGCCGCAAGCAAGCCCCACCTCGAACGCGACGTCATCCGCCACGCCGAAGGCGGCCACCTTCGGTTTTCGGTTCTTCAGCACCTTCTGCGCCTCGTCGAAAACGGCGCCTTCGATGCAGCCGTTGGACACCGAGCCGGCCATCTTGCCCGAGCGAGTGACCACCATCTTCGAACCCAGGGGGCGGGGGCTCGAGCCCCATGTCTCGACCACGGTGGCGAGTGCGATCTCTTCGCCCGCCTTGGTCCATTCGGTGAGCTCGTTGAGAACTTCGCGCATTTACCTACCCGAGCTCCTGCTGCCCAGCCGGGCCAGCAGGCGGCCCAGGTCCTCGAGCGCCTTCAGGTTGTGGGCGGCAAGAAAGTCGTCGACATGTGGCAGCGCGGCCGCCATGCCGCGCGTCACCGGCTGGTATCCCTCTGAACCCAGGAGTGGGTTGAGCCAGATCAATCGATGGGCGGAGCGGCGTAGGTGGATGAGCTCTGCAGTGAGTCGCGCCGGATCACCTCGGTCCCATCCATCGCTGACGATGATCACCACTGCACCGTGTCCCAGCACGCGCCGGGCCCAATGACGATTGAAATCGGCCAGCGCATCGCCGATGCGCGTGCCTCCACTGAAATCGTGGACGCCCTTGCTCACCGACTCGAGGCAGCGGTCGAGGTCGCGATGGCGAAGCAGTCGAGTGATCCGCGTGAGACGAGTCGAGAACACGAACGCCTCGACGTCCTCCCGGCGCGCGATGGCGTGCGAGAAGATCATCAACAACCGCGAGTAGCGCTCCATCGAGCCGCTCACGTCGCAGATCAGGACCAGCGGCCGCCTCCGCACACGGGGGCGGCGGTGGAAGAGACGCATCAGCTCTCCGCTCGACCGAATCGCGTGACGCGCCGAGCGACGTAGGTCGATCCGTCCGGCTCGCGCGGCACGCAGGCGCCGGGTCTTGCGCTCGGCGACTCGCCACGGCGCTTGCTCGAGCAGGCGCCGCACCTGCTCGGTCTCCTCCCAGGTCATCTGCTCGAAATCCTTGTTCCGCAAGAGCTCTTCGGCGCTGTAACCGCTCGAGCTCGCAGGCACCGTGGTCGGATCTTGCTCGCGGTTCATCTGCGAGCTGCTCAGGCCAAGCGCTTTGGCCCACGCTTTCGCCCGCTCCGGGGACATTGGCAGTGCGCGGCTCCGCCCAGGCATCACTCCCGCCGCCGCACGTGGATCGGGAGGCGCCCAGAAGATGTCGAACGCGGCCTCGAAAGTCGGCAGGTCTTCCTTACGTCCCACGAACACAGAGCGCAGCGCATTCCGGAAATCGATCTGCCGCTTGAGGTCGATGTAGCCCAGCGCCCTCGTCGCATCGGTCAATCGCCGCGGCCCAGCTTCCAGACCCGCGTCATGCAGCAGCCGCGCGAACGCGCCAAGTCGCCGCAGCAGGTCTGGAGGTGCGGCCTCAGGCACCTCGCGCTTTCTCGACGAGCGCGGGTATCTGCCCGCGCACGCGCTCTAGGTCCTCCTGGTATTTGAGCGCCGAACCCAGGGTCGCGTTGACGAGACTCGAGTCGATGCGCGTCGCGCCAAGCGCGGCGAGGGATCGCGCCCAATCCAGCGTCTCCGCCACACCGGGAACCTTGTACAGGTCCATTGATCGCAAGCCCTGCACCAGTCCGGCAACCTCGCGAGCCAGACCGTCAGCCGCTTCAGGGGCGCGGGCCCGCACGATCTCGACCTCCTTCTCGAGGTCGGGGTAGTCGATCCAGTGATAGAGGCAGCGGCGCTTGAGCGCGTCGTGCACCTCCCGAGTCCGGTTCGAGGTGATGACAACGAAGGGAGCGCGCTTGGCTTTGATGGTTCCGATTTCAGGGATCGAGATCTGAAAGTCGGACAGCAGCTCGAGAAGGAACGCTTCGAACTCTTCGTCGGAGCGATCGATCTCGTCGATCAAGAGCACAGGTGGTGTTGGATCGTCGTTGTCGATCGCATCGAGCAGCGGCCGTCGCAGGAGAAACTCCGAGCTGAAGATCTCGCGTTCCGCGACGCGGCGGTCATCGCCTTCCCCCATCAGCCGGATGTGCAGCAGCTGGCGCGGGTAGTTCCACTCATAGACCGCGTGCGCGAGGTCGATCCCCTCGTAGCACTGCAGGCGAATGAGCCGCGCACCCAAGACGTCGGCCATGACCTTGGCGGCCTCTGTCTTGCCAACCCCCGCCTCGCCCTCGATGAAGAGCGGCTTCTCCAGCTTCAGGGCAAGGAAGATCGACGTGGCTAGGCCGCGGTCGCCGATGTACTTGCGCTCGCGTAGGCGCGCCTCAATGTCCTCGATGGTCCTGGGAGATCCGGCGTCGGTCACGCCCAAAGGTTACGAGGTTCCCCACGAACTCCGAGGCTTCGCCGTGAGTTCGCGGGGACCACTCTTAAGGCCCAGCAGAACTGCCGAGCCACGTCTTCCTGTCTATTTGGCTTGCTCGATCGCCCTCTTGGTCAGCACCCGGGCCAAGTGCTTTTTGTACTCCGGGCTTGCGCGCAGGTCGCCGGACGGATTCAAGCCATCCGAGGCATGCTGCGCCGCCTCCTCTGCCTTGGCACCGTTCTTCAGCGCGTCCTCGACGGCCTTGGCGCGGACCGGGGTAGGGCCGACGTTGGTCAGGCCTATGCGCCATCCGCCATTCATCTTCTGCGCTGCCGCGCCGACGATCGCCCAGTCGAAAAGACGCCGGCGGAACTTGATGTACTTGTGCGGACCGTTCGCGACCGGGAACACGACCTCGATGACTATCTCGTCCGGGCCGAGCGGAGTGGTGAACAGGTCTTTGAAGAAATCCTTGGCGGCGATGGTGCGTTGGTTCGTAACGATCTCTGCGTCGAGCATCAAAGCGATCGTCGGGTAATCGCCCGCCGCGTCGGCGTGCGCGACCACTCCTCCGATCGTGCCCATGTTGCGGACCTGGTTGTCGCCGACCTCACCCGCCACCTCGGCGAGGATCGGCAGCTTGTCCTTGATGACGGCAGAGTTCTGGATCTCCACGTGCCGGGTCAGTGCGCCGATGCGCACCTTCGAGCCATCGGCCTTGATGTAGTCGAGCTCTTTGATGCCTGTGATGTCGACGAGCGCTTTGGGCTGGGCTAGTCGGAGCCGCATCAGCGGGATCAGGCTGTGCCCGCCCGCCAGTACCTTGGCATCCTCGCCGTACTTGCTCAGCAGCTTGGCCGCCTCCTCGACGGAGGAGGCTCGTGCGTATTCGAATGCGGCGGGAATCACTTGCGCGCCTCCTTTCCGTTTCCGTTGGACGCTCCGCGTGCCCTCCGCATCTGCTCCCAGAGCCGGTCGGGGCTGGCGGGCATGTCGACGTGTTTGATCCCGAGTGGGCTCAAAGCGTCGCAGATCGCGTTGATGACCGCCGCCGTGGAGGCGATGGTGCCCGCCTCGCCGATCCCCTTCACCCCCATTTCGTTGGTCGGGCTCGGAGTGACGGTGTTGTCGAGTTGAAGCACCGGCATCTCGTTGGCGGTAAGCATCGGGTAGTCGAGGAACGTCGCGGTCTTGAGCTGGCCGCTCTCCTCGTCGTAGACCATCTCCTCAAACAACGCCTGGGCGATTCCCTGGGCGATGCCACCGTGGAGCTGTCCGGCGACGATCATCGGGTTGACGACATTGCCGCAGTCGTCGACGGCGACGTACTTCTGCAAGTCGACAGCACCCGTCTCGGGGTCGACCTCGACGACGCAGATATGCGTCCCAAACGGCCACACGAAGTTGGGCGGCTCGAAATACGCGACCGCCTCGAGGCCCTGCTCAACTCCTGAGGGGAGCTGGCCGTAAGCGGCAAAAGCAACCTCGCCCAGCGCCTTGGATTTGTCCCGCGCGCCTTTGACGTGGAACTTGCCCTGGTCAAAGACGATGTCCTCCTCAGCCGCCTCGAGGATATGCGCCGCGACCTTCTTGCCCTTGTCGATGACCTTGTTGCATGCGCGCAGGATCGCGATGCCACCCACGGCCAGTGAGCGAGATCCGTACGTGCCGTAGCCGAAACCCGGGCCTTCGTTGGTGTCGCCATGCCGGATGTCGATGGACTCAATCGGAACACCGAGCGCGTCGGCGGCGATCTGGGCGTGTGTCGTGTCGTTGCCCTGCCCGTGGTTGTGGGTGCCCACATAAATGCTGATTCCCCCGGCGGGGTGGATCTTCACCTGCGCTGACTCGGACAGCACGACGCCCCCTGTCGCCGGACCCGTCACCGCGCCTGGGCCCAAACCGCAGAGCTCGATCCAGGTCGAGAGGCCGATGCCCATGAGCTTGCCCTGCTTTCGCAGCTCCTTCTGCTTCTTGCGCAGATCGTCGTATCCGACGATCTGCAGCGCCTTGTCCATCGCCCTCTCGTAGTCGCCAGAGTCGATGCTGAGGCCGAAGTTCTGCGTGTAGGGGAACTCCTCCTTGCGGATGAAGTTCTTGCGCCGGAGCTCGACCGGGTCCATGCCCAATTCCAACGCGAGCAGGTCCATCATCCGTTCGGCGACGTGCGTCGCCTCCGGCCGGCCGGCGCCGCGGTACGGATCGGTTGGGATCTTGTTGGTCAGCACGGCTTGCGAGCGCGACGAGATCGCATTCCAGTGGTAAGCGCCTCCGGCCACCAGGCATGCGCATGTCTGGAAGGCGCTGAACAGCGCCATGTAAGCGCCGGCGTCCAGCAGCTGGGTGAGTCGCATTCCCAGAAGGGTTCCGTCTTTCTTGGCCGCCACCTCGACGTCAAAGATCTGGCCGCGTCCGGCGTATGCGTTCTGCATCGCCTCCGTCCTCGTCTCGGTGTACTTGACCGGCCGGCTAAGGAGCTTGGCGCAGGCTGGGACGATGAAGTCCTCGGGGTACGGGCTGATCTTGGAACCGAAACCACCGCCGACGTCGTGCGACACGACGCGGACGGCGTGCTCGCCCATCCCCAGAGCTCCCGCCACGAACAGGCGGATCCAGTGAGGATTCTGGGTCGACATCCACATCGTCAACCGCTTGTCGAACGAGTCGTACTCCGCCATCACAACCCGGCTCTCCATCGGGTTCGGCGAGAGCCGCTGCTGCAGGATTCGCTCCTTGACCACTACGTCCGCGGTCTTGAACGCCTCCTCGGTCGCTTCCCAGGGGACGTATGTCGTATCCCAGCAGATGTTGTCCGGCTGGTCGCTATGCGACTTGGGTGAGCCGGGCTTGGCGGCTTTTTCGATGTCCGTCACGGCAGGGAGAGGTTCGTAATCGACGTCGACCAGCTGCCCCCCGTCGGCCGCCTGACCGCGCTGCTCGGCGATCACGACGGCCACAGGCTCGCCCTGGTAGCAGACCTCTTTCGCGGCTAGAGGGAAACGAGGAGGGTTGGTCAGCTTGTTAGGCGCGAAAACAGGTGCCACGGCAAACGTGGCCGGACCGGCGATGACATCCTTGAAATCCGCAGCCGTATACACGGCCACGACCCCGGGCGCCTTCTTTGCCGCTTCGACGCCGATGCTGCGAATCCGGGCGTGTGCGTATGGGCTGCGGACGACGACCAGATGGAGGACGCCCTGATGCGGAAGGTCGTCGGTGTAACGCCCGTGGCCCGTGATCAGGCGAGGGTCCTCGCGACGGTGAATCTTTGCCCCTACTAGTTGGGAAACGGCCATGGCTATTCCCCTCCCGCGGTGACTGCGGGCCGATCCGCGGTCTTCGTCTTAGCGCCGCCCATCGCCTTCGCCGCCGACTGCACCGATTTGACGATATTCACGTAGCCCGTGCAGCGGCACAGGTTGCCTTCCAGACCTCGGCGAATCTCGTCCTCGGTCGGGTTCGGGTTTTGGTCCAGGAGGTACGCCGCGGCCATGATGAAGCCGGGGGTGCAGTAGCCGCACTGAAGGCCATGCTCGTCCCAGAAAGCCTGCTGCAGCGGGTGGAGCTCCCCATCCTTGGCCATGCCCTCGATCGTGGTGAGCTTCTTGCCTTCGGCCTGGACGGCGAACATGGTGCAGCTCTTGACGGCTTTTCCATCCACCAGAATCGTGCAGGCACCGCACTGGCTGGTGTCGCAGCCGACGTGGGTCCCGGTGAGGCCGACTACATCTCGCAGGTAGTGCACGAGTAACAGCCGGGGCTCAACCTCATGCTCCTGCCGTTTGCCGTTGACTGTGGTCGCGACCTTGTGCTTCATACGCTTCCTCCTTAACCCCTGCCCGGTGTCATGGTGGCGCCGGGAGCCCTAAACGCATAGATCAATTGCAGTCGACCGACCAATCGCAGCCGTACCTGTCTATTGCGCTACTTTTAGCGACGAAATGCAACTAGAAAATTCCTTCAGCGTCGGCGCCCCGCCCGACCGCGTGTTCGCCTACCTGCTGGACGTCAACAAGGTTGTGGGCTGTGTCCCGGGCGCGGAACTCTCGGAAGTCGTGGATCCGACCACCTTCAAAGGCAAGGTCAAGGTCAAGGTGGGCCCGATCACGGTGGCCTACAGCGGCACGGCGAGAATCGCCGACCGCAACGACACGGAGCGCTCGGCCACGCTCGAAGCTGAGGGACGAGAGACCACGGGGCCTGGGTCCGCACGCGCGAAGGCGCTGATGACCGTGCAAGCCGACGGAGCGGGATCCACGGTCAAGATTGTGACCGACTACAGCGTGGCCGGGCGCGTGGCTCAGTTCGGCCGGGGTGTGATGGAAGACGTGTCGCGCCGGATCGTCAACGACATGGCTGCGTGCATCAAGGCGAACGTGGAGGCGGGCGAACCGGGATCCGGCGGCGGTGATGGTCCGGGGACGGTCACGGCTGGGGGTTCGAGCAATGCGCCGGCATCTGTGACCGCCAAACCGATCAACGCGGTGCCCCTTTTCTTTCAGGTGCTGTGGTCGGGGATCAGACGCCTGTTCGGAGCGAAAGCCTAGACCTTCGACTTCAGCCGAGGTACAGGGCCAGCATCTGGTCCCGGTTGACAAAGATCGAGGGCTGCGTCCAGCTCTTGGCGGCGACGCCGAAGATCGTGATGGTCACGTCCACCAACGGGAAGAAATGTGACTTCAGCAGGATCTCGCTGTGCATCGCCGGCTCGACCACCTTGGGGAACTCGGCAGCGCCGGTGACCATGAAAGTCCCGGCCTGGTACATGACGTAGCGCCGGGTGAGATCCAGGACCTGGTCAGGTGGCGGCGGCTCGGGCTCGATGGTCCGGATGCCGCCGATAAGGGCCTTGCTGAACAGGCCCTCCGGCACTCCATTGAGCGGCACGGCGCCGAGCAGGAGCGGCTCCGCGCTCACGTTGCGCAGGTGGAAGATCGGCTCGGGATCGTTGATCGTCGCGAACAATCGGCCCCGGACCTGGATCTCGGCCGTGAGCCGCTGATACGAACAGAGCACGTCAACCTTGCTCCACGCAAGCGCCGCATTGAGTGCCATCAGTGGCCTGTCCCCGAGGTCCGCCGCATGTTTCGCGGCGTCGGCGGCCGGAGCCAAGGAGACGACGAGCACGCGAGGGAGCGCATCGCGTAGATGCGTGACTGAGCGCGCGCAGGAGGCGACGCCGGCTTCAGCCCCGAAGGGGCCCGGCCGACTAGGCCGCGAAGATGCAAGGAACTTCGGGGACGGGACACTACTGCGCGAGGATAACCCGCCGAGCGGTCCCGACACCTGAGAATTGGCACGTGGAGCTGCAAGAGGCACGGAGGCGCATCGAGGAACACGCCGACTTGCACGCCTTCATCTCGATCTCAGCCGAGAACGGAGTGGGGACCGTGGTCGCGGTCAAAGACCTGGTGGACGTAGCCGGGATGGTCACCACCGCCGGCTCGGTCATCCTTCCGAACGAACCTGCCCAGCACGACGCACCCGTGATTCAAAGCATCAGACACGAAGGCTGCGTGATCGTCGGCAAGACCAACCTGCACGAGTTCGCTTACGGCGTGACGAGCGTGAACCCTCACTACGGAGCCGTCCGCAATCCACACGACCCGAGCCGCGTGGCGGGTGGGTCATCAGGCGGTTCGGCGGTCGCGGTGGCGGCCGGCATGTGCGATTGGGCGATAGGCACCGACACCGGAGGTTCGATCCGCGTCCCCGCATCGCTTTGTGGCCTGGTGGGATTCAAGCCGGCGCTCGGCAGCATCGACACCGCAGGTGTCATCCCGCTCAGCTGGTCGCTCGACACGCTTGGCCCCATGGCGCGCGACGTCGACACCGTGGCGCGCGCCTTCGGGATGATGTCCGGTGAGGCCGTTTCCACGGAGCACGTCGACAGGCCTCGAATCGCGGTGCCGGCAGGCTGGGTCGCCGACCTCGACGAGCCGACCGAACGGGCCTGGCGCCTCGTGTCCAGAGGCTTGCCCGAGATCGACTTCGTCGATCGCGACCTCCTATTCCGCACGGGCCTGACGATCCTGTTGGTGGAGGCGGCGACCTATCACCGCCGATGGGCCGGCGACTTCCCGGAGAAGTACGGTGCCGATGTGCTCGGCCACATCCGGCGCGGGCTGGAGGTGCTTGCCGTGGACTTCGAGGAAGCCCTGCGCGAGATGCCGCGCCTCCAGCAAGCTGCTGCGCGCGCCATGGAAGGCATCGACGCGCTGCTGCTGCCGGCGACCGCGATCGTGGCGCCGCGGGTCGAGGCAGGCAACGAGGTGCGCGAACCTCTCTCCCGATTCACGCGACCTTTCAACACGACGGGGCAGCCGGTGGTCGCGCTTCCAGCGCCGGTGCGAGGGCTGCCTGTCGGGATGCAGGTGGTCGGGCAGACCAACGCGGCGGCGCTCCGCGCCGCGATGTGGCTCGAGCGAGAGTGGCACAATCTCAGCCCTTGAAATCCAAGGACCTCTTTCCGGCTGTTTTCAGCCGCCACGCGCTCGCCTATCAGCGGCGCCTCGAGGAGATCATGGCCCATGACGAAGCACGCGGCAGGCTGCGCGCCATCGAGCTCGTCGACGCACAACCGGGTATGCGGGTGCTGGACCTCGCCTGCGGGCCGGGAACGCTGAGCCGGCGCTTGGCAAGAGACGTTTCGCCGGGTGGCGAAGTCGTTGGCGTAGACCTAGCTCCGGGGATGATCGAGCTGGCCCGAGCAGCGGCCATCCCCAACTCCCGATTCGAAGTGATGGACATCGAGCAGCTCTCGTTTGCGGATGCGTCATTCGACGCCGCCGTGTGCGGGCATGGGTTTCAGTTCGTGCCCCAGCTCGCCGTTGCGTTGCGCGAGGCGCGACGGGTGCTGCGTCCTCGGGCCAGGTTCGCCGCCAGCGTCCCGGTGGAAAGGACCGCCGCTTCAGTTTGGTCGACGGTGGACGCGGTGGTCGATAAGTGGCTCGGTCCCGCCCCCCGTGCGGTGGATCAGGCGCCCACCCGGGATGCGATCGGGGATAAGACGAAGTTCGCGCATGCGGCGCTCGATGCGGGCTTTCGGTCGGCCGGCGTCGAAGTGGTCGACGAGACGGTGCGGTGGGAATCGGCCGAGCAGATGGTCTCGATGTTCACCAGCTGGTGGGACTGTGCGGCTCGAATGGAAGGAGTCGACGCCGACCGCCGTCAGAAGTTCACCTCTGAGGCGATCGAAACGCTGAAGCAAACACACCCTGGCGCGATCGAGACCACCGGCCGGAACCACGTGTTGTTCGCGATCGCCTGATGAGGCATCTCGCTCGGGCCCTCGTCCTGATCGAACTCTTGGTCGTGGTCTTGACTGGCTGCGGGACGGGTCCGCGAGACGCCGCCACGGCCACCGCGACACCGGTCGCCTCCCCCTCGAGATCCCCCTCCCCTGTTGCTTCGCCCTCGCCGTCCCCAAGTCCCATCGTGTACGGCCCGCCTCAGTACCGGGCGATGTGGGTCGACGGGTTCAACGACGCCATCAAGTCAAGGGCCCAGGTTGAGAAGTTGGTCGCCGACGCGCACCGAGCGAACCTGAACGCGCTCCTCGTCCAGGTGCGCAGGCGAGGCGACGCGTTGTTCAACCGGTCCGAGGAACCGCGAGCACTGGACATCACAGGATCGCGGGGTTTCGATCCTCTCGGCTACCTCATACAGGTCGCCCATGCTTCAACCCCTCGGATCGAGGTGCATGCCTGGCTCAACACGTTCTTCGTCGGTGAAGAGAGCGGCGTCTACTTGAAGCACGGAGACTGGGTCAATCGCACCAACGACGGCGCGACCGGCGGATACCTCGACCCGGGGATCCCGGAGGTGCAGGCCTACACGCACAAGGTCTTCATGGACGTCGCGCGCAACTACGACGTGGACGGCCTGCACATGGACTTCGTCCGCTACGCCGGCGTGACGTGGGGCTACACGTCCGCCTCACTTGCCCAGTACAAGCAGGACACCGGCGCGACGGGCACGCCTGCTCCCGATGATGCTCGGTGGCAAGCGTGGCGTCGCGAACGCGTGACCGCGTTCGTGCGCGACCTGCACAACGACCTGAAGCAAAAGAACCCGACAGTGAAGCTCAGCGCCGCACTCATCTGCTTCGGTGCTGGTCCGGCGAGCCTGGCGGCCTGGGGCGGCACTTCTGCTTACTCGTCGGTCTTTCAAGACTGGGCCGACTGGCTGCTCAAGGGCTACATCGACTTTGGAGTGCCCATGAATTACGACAGCGATTGGATCTATCGAGAGAAAGGCTGGTTCGATCGGTGGGTCGCCTTCGAGAAGGATTCTGGGTTTGCCAATCGAGTAGTCACCGGGATGGGCGCTTTCTTGAATTACCCGGACGACTCCCTGGCCCAGATTCGCCGGGTTCTCGCGCCGTCGGCGCGCGGCAACAAGGTGCTGGGCGTCGCGATCTATTCGTATGCGGCGACTTCCGTATACGGCAACTCTGATTTCTACAATTCGACCGACCTCTACTCCGGGCTGCCGAGGCAGCCTTTTGCCGGAGGCATCCCCACCGCCGCAGGGTTGGAACAGCGTGCCCTAACGTTCAACGATTTGTTCATGACCCAGCTGTCGCAGCCCGCGGACTACCGCGATGTGCAGCTTGGCGTGCTCCACACCCAGCCGGTTTTCACGCTGCCCGCGCTGGTTCCTTTATTGCCTACCTAGTGCCACCGGCGAGCGCGATGTTGCGCCTGCTCGCGTTCGCGGTGCCGGCGGCCCTCGCCGCGGCCGGCGTTCAGCCGCTGCTCGGAGCTGCGACCGGCGTGGTCCGGGCACGCTGGGCGATCGGGCTCACCGCGCCGGCAGTGTTCGTCGCAGCCCTGGTGTTCGTCGCTGGGCGGCTCCTGGATCGCGGCGACGCGGTCCAGCCGCCGTGGTACTCCGCGTGGGTCCTGCTGCCTGGCGCCTTCCTGCTCGCCGGTGCCGCGGCGATGTGCGTACTCGGCGCGCTGGTTGAGCTGTCGCCGATCACGTCGACCATGTGGGCGCTGCTGGGCATCGGCTCGCTGCTCTGGGCGGCGGCGATGGTCCTGGTCCGACGCGGTTCGCGCTGACGGAAAGGAAAAAAGCCGGCCGCGCTCGGGCGACCGGCTATGTGAAAGTTCGGCTAGGCCAGCTTGATTCGGTTCGCGCGCGGGCCCTTCTGGCTCGGCTCGATCTCGAAGGTGACCCGCTCGCCGCCCGCGAGCGAGTCGAAGTTCACTGCCGAATCAAGTCCGGTCCGGTGGAAGAAATACTCCCTCCCGTCCTCGGCGGCGATGAACCCGAATCCGCGGTCGGAGACCAACTTCTTGATGGTGCCTGTCGGCATCTCCCTAACTCCCTTCTCGAAAGCAAATGTCGCGAACGCACGGGCCCTTTCGAGAAGTCGACGACCGCGGCGCACATCGCCTGACAATCCCGGCGACAGATCTACATTACCACCGGGGCTTGCTGTTTTCGGAGCTCAAAAAGCGAGCAGGCTGACCCCCGCGAGCGTGGCGACCGCACCCGAGAGCTTCATCGCTGCGGCCTTGCGTTCCCGCAGCCTCCACACCCCCCAAACGGCCACCCCGACGACAGCCGTTTCGCGCACCGGAGCGACAACCGAAAGGGGGGCGAGGCTCAAGGCCCACAGCACCAGCAGATAGCCTCCCCACATCAAGACCCCGATCAAGGTTGCCTTCGCGCGGCCAAGGGGCGCGGGAGCTCCGGACTGGTCGACCACCGTGTCACGCGAGGCGGTCAATCTGGCCGCGACCCACATCGAAACCGTGATGCCGATGGCGAGGAGCGTGACCAACAGCCAGCCGTACAGCCATGGGGTTGAGAGCCGCACGCCGACGCGATCGATCGATGTGTAGGACGCAATCGCCACGCCCGTCAGCAGGGCCGGCACGGTGGCGCGGCCGCTTGTCTGCGGGATCGTGACCGCGAGGATGCCGAGCAGCAGGAGGCCGACTCCGGCGAGCTGCATGGCGGTCAACCTTTCGTTGAGCAGACCAAGACCGGCCACCACCGCGAGCAGCGGAGCCGACCCACGCGCGATCGGGTACACGACGGACAGCTCACCGCGACGGTATGCGGTCGCAAGCAGCCAGAGGTAGACCAGCTCCAGGGTCGCGGAGAGCAGACACCATCCCGCCGCCGGTTGCGAAAAGCCGGGTCGTCCGGTGAGCATCCACGCGACGGCAGTCGGCGGGGTGATGACGAGCGCGGCTGCGATCGTCGCGCGCTGAAACGTGATCATCGGATCGCCGCTGATCTTGACCAGCACGTTCCACGTGCCGTGGATCACCGCCGCGGCGAGAGCCAGGGCGATCGCGGCCGCGATCAGGAGAGCGACCCCACCGGCCGGCGCGGCCGCGCGAGCATGCGGCCCAGGAGCCGGTACACCTCAGGGTTGACCAGCATGCCGTTGTGGCTGCCCCAAACCGAGATGGCTGGGATGTCCGGCCGAATGCAGGAACGAAAGTTCACGACATCGTCGGAGCGCGTGTAGATCGAGGTCGTTGGCACGACGGGAGGGAGGCTCAGGTCGTGCGAAAAACGCCCCTCGGTATTCAGCTTGCGGCCGTAGGCGATCTCATTGGCGGTCCTGAGCACGCCTACGGCGTGGTGCATGACGAAAGAAAGGTCTGTCCAGTCGGCAAGCGGGGAGCCGATCGTGATCACCTGCTCGACGCTCTGCGGCCTCCGCTGCGACAGGACCTTGGCAAGTAGGCCGCCGCGGCTGTGGCCCACAATGCTCACCCGCGATCCCGCTTCTGCCTCGACCTGGGCCAGGCGATGGCGAAGGCCGGCCAGCATACGCTCCGAGTGTTGAACGTTGAAAAAGATGCCCGAGAGGTACGCCTTGTAGCCGATTCGTTCGAGCCAGCCCTGAAGGATCCGCATCGACCAGTCGCCCGAAAGAAAGCCTGGAATCAGCAGGACCGGCCGCCCATCGCCGTGAGGCACGCCGCGGCCGCGAATCACGGGGTCGCGCAGCAACGATGAGAACTCGCGCAGCGCGAGCGGATCCCACAGCTTCACAGCGAGCGATGGTAGGTGTTGGGCGGAGCGAGGATTGGGACGCCGCCCGCTAATTGATTGAACATTCTGTCTGTTAATCTAATTCGGTGAGCCCTCGAGGCTATCGCCTGGGCCGGCGCCAGGGCGAGATCGACCGCACCAGGTCCGCTATCCTCTCGGCCGCCCGAGAGCTGGTCGCCGAGCACGGCAGTGCCTTCAGCATGGGCAAGGTCGCAGAGCGCGCCGGCGTCTCGCGCATCACCGTCTACAACCAGCTCGGCTCCAAGGAGCGCCTGCTCGAGGCGCTCTCCGCCGGCATCGCCCCCCGCTCCGGCGATAGCGCGGCGGCGGAGTCCAGCTCCGATCCGCGGGGCGAGCTTCGGCGCCGGATCGCGCAGGCCAGCGCCGCCTGGTCGGCAGATCCGCGTCTGTACAGGCGGCTCGAAGCCCACCATGGATGGAAAGCCGAAGAATCCGAGCACGACCGAGCGCTTGCCGAAAGACTGGCCACGCACGACCAGCTTCGGCCGGGATGTTCGCTCAAGGAAGCCGAAGACGTGATCGGGATCCTGACGTCATTCGCGGTCTTCGACCGCCTTCATAAGAGTGGGCGGCGCTCTCCGTCCGCCGTCGCCGAGATCCTGATGCGCATGGCAGGAGAGTTCCTGGCGGACCCTTCTTAAGGCCAAACCCAGCTTCCAACTCCCCATCCGGCGCTGCCGCGCCACCTTCGCCACAAGTGGGGAAGGGACCACTCCCCGAGGGAGGCCAGGCGTAGGATTGACGCATTGCGCCATAAAACGGCCGATCTGGACGGCCCGCTCCATTACCTCGATTTCGGTGGCACTGGAAAACCACTGGTGATGGTGCATGGCCTTGGGGGCAACGCACTGAACTGGATGTCAGTCGGCCCCGAGGTGGCCAAGGACTACCACGCCTTCGCGCTTGACCTTGCCGGATTCGGACAGACGCCCCTCTTCGACCGGTCCGCGGCAGTGGGGGCCAACGCCGGGCTCGTGCACTCCTTCATCGAGAAGGTGATCGGCGAGCCGGTGCTGCTCATGGGCAACTCGATGGGCGGCCATATCGCCATCCTCGAGGCAGCCGACCACCCGTCCTGGGTGACCGCGATGGTTCTCGTCGATCCCGCCATCCCGAGCGTCCACGTCTATCAACGCCACGACTCCCTCGTGCTGGGCCTGATAGCTGCAGTGTCGATCCCTGGCTTGGGACAGAACCTGCTCGAGTGGCGCGTTCGTGAGCTGGGCCCCGAACGGCTGGTTCAGGAAACGCTCGCCCTGGTCTGCGCGGATCCGTCCCGGATTGCGCCTGAGGTCATGGATGCTCACATCCGGCTGACACGCGAGCGGGAGCAGCTCGGAAGGCAGAACGGCCGCGCTTTCTTGCAGGCCAGCCGGTCGATCAGCCTACGCATGGCGGATCCCCGCTTCTGGTCCCGCGCGGCGAAGGTGCAGGCCCCCACCCTGGTGATCCATGGAAGTCTCGATCGACTCATCCCGCTCGCGGCGGCTCAAGAGCTTGCGCGCCGCATGACCGCGACGCTCGAGATTCTGGAGGGAGTTGGTCACGTCCCGATGATGGAAGCGCCAGATGAGTTCATGTGCGCCCTGAACGCCTGGAGCCCATATAGAATCGCCGAGCTCGCAATTTCATAACGGAGCAGCGCTCAAGCATCACGGTGGCAACCGACCCAGAAATTCATCGCAGCAAACGCCGCAGCCGGCTCGAAATCGCCGCGGCGATCCTCCCGGGCTTTCGCCACATGGGTCGCAGGGACCCGATTCCCCCGATGTGGCTCGAGGGCCGCATCTATCTCGAATACCTGCGCCTCATCCGCGACCCAGTTTTTCGCGGAGTTGAGATCCCTCCGGGCCTTGGACGGCCGGTGATGCTCATCCCGGGGTTCCTCGCCGGCGATTGGACGCTCCACACTCCGTTCCAGTGGTTGCGGCGCATCGGATACAAGCCGCAGGTCGCGGGCGTCGCGTTCAACGTCGTCTATTCGGAGGTGATGCTCAGGCCGCTGCTGGATACGCTCGTCGAGCTGCACCACCGGACCGGCGCGCGAGTCTCGCTCGTCGGGCACAGCCGGGGAGGCGTGCTCGCCAAGGTGCTGTCGCACAGGAAACCGGAACTTGTCGAGCAGGTGATCACGCTCGGGTCCCCCCTCCAGGACCCATTCGACATCCATCCGCTGACCATGGCCGGCGTCCGAGCCGCACACCTCTACAACGTGTTCCGCTACGGGCATCCGGCGTCAGTTGAGGCGCGTTTCCTGCGCGACCTGGCGTCCGCGCCGCGCGTGCCGACCACCTCGATCTATTCGCGCTCCGACGGCGTCGTCAACTGGAAGGCCTGCCTGCGACCTGACGTAAACGCGATCGAGGTCCAGGGCAGCCACATCGGGCTCGCGATGAATCCGGACGTCTACCGCATCCTCGCCTACCTCCTCCCCGCGCCCTGGCGCCAAACCTGACGCGCTAACATCCACGAGTAGCGGGAGCTCGTCCCTTTACGAGAGGGGCCCCCGCGAACTCAAGGCGAAGCCTCCGAGTTCGTGGGGATTTACGGGCTGAGAGGGCGCCGAAGCGCCGACCGCAAGAACCTGAACTGGGTAATGCCAGCGGAGGGAGAGGATGAGCGCGATTTCTGCTCAGGCGGTCGGATCGGATTCGTTCGGCAAGGTCGAGCAACGTGGCATCGACTCGATTCCCGCGGCGGAAAGACATGGCTCACCACGCGAGCTTGCCTTCTTGTGGGCGGGTGCGTTCGTCAACTACGCGAGCCTCTTCACCGCCAGCCTGCTGACCACCTTCTACGGGCTCGGCGTGTGGGACGGCCTGATCGCGACCACGCTCGGCACGGTCGCCGCCGCGGTGATCCTCGGGTTGTTGAGCAACACCGGTCCGCGTTCGGGAGAGCCGCAGATCGGTTACACGCGGCGGATCTTTGGACTGCGCGGCTCGTATATCGGCGCGGTCCTGACGCTCTTTCTTGCGGTCGGCTGGTTCGCCGTCGATTGCGTGATTGCGGCGCAGGCGGGGGCTCAGCTTTTCGGTGGCGCCAGTCGCTGGGTGACGTTCGGGCTGGTCCTCGTGATCGGCGCGATCAGCGTGGGCGTCGCGATCTTCGGCCACCAGACGATCAAGGTCCTCGAGACCTACGGCGCGATCGTGTTCATCGTTCTGTCCCTGGCCTTGTTCGCGGTCCTCGCTCCGCAGTTCCACTGGACCCAGGGTCCCACCGCCGCGGCCGCCGACTATCCCGGCGCTTTCGTGCTCGGCTTCATGACGTGCTTTGCGCTTGTCGCGTCCTGGTATCCGTTCGCAAGCGACTACTCGCGCTACCTCCCTCAGTCCAGCCCTACGAGATCGGTGACGCTTTGGCCCGTCGTGGGAGTCACGCTGCCAATGCTTCTGCTCGGCCTGTTCGGCCTCCTGCTGCCGACGATCGATTCGAAGCTTGCTGCCGGCCAGGGAGTGTTTGCGGTGATCCAGGCGCACTCTCCGGCCTGGGTTGCGGTCCCCTTCTTCGTGTTCGTCGTCCTTGGTGAGATCTGGGCCAACTATCTCGACGTGTACACGGCCGGCCTGGTCTCGCTCGCGATGGGGATCAGACTCAAGCGCTGGCAGACCGCGTTGGGATGCGGCGTCGTCGGGACACTGCTTGCGGCCTATGCGGTGCTGGTCAGCGATTTCCACCTCGCTTACGAAGACTTCCTGATCCTCACCTATCTGTGGGCACCAGCCTGGGCGGCTGTCGTGCTGCTCAGCTTCTTTCTCTTCGAGCGACGATTGATGCCCCGTCTCGCACTTTTCGCATGGCTCGCCGGGACGGCAACGAGCCTTTTGTTCGTGAACTACGCCAACCTGTTCAGCAACCTTGCCGGCGCGCCCAAGTTCTTCAATGGCGACCTGATCACCGCACTTCATGGGGCCGACCTGAGCGGCCTCGTGAGCGTCGCGGTCGCTGCGGCGGTTTACTGGACCGGGCAACGCATGCGGTCGACGTGAAACTCCAGGTTGCGCTCACCATCGCCGGTTCTGATTCCGGCGGAGGAGCCGGGATCCAGGCGGATCTGAAGACTTTCGCCGCGCTCGGAGTGCACGGCACCTCGGCCGTCACGGCGATTACAGCCCAGAACACTCTGGGTGTCGATGACATCCTGGAGCTGCCGACAGCGCTGATCGACGCCCAGATCGAGGCGATCATGCTCGACATCGGCGCGGCCGCGGCGAAGACAGGAATGCTCTCGAGCGTCGAGATCATCGCGGTCGTGTCGAACGCGATAGTCCGCCACAACATCAGAAACCTGGTGGTCGACCCGGTGATGGTCGCCAAGGGCGGCGGGAGGCTGCTGCGCGACGACGCGGTGGACGCGCTTCGGCAGCTGCTGCTTCCTCTGGCCGCGGTCGTGACACCGAACCTGCCCGAAGCGGAGGTGCTGCTCGGCAGGCCGATTCGCACCCTCGATGAACGCCGCCAGGCGGCTCGCGACCTCGTCCGTCTGGGAGCGCGCGCCGCGGTCGTCAAGGGCGGCCACACTGATGAGCAGCTCGCGATCGACCACTTTTTCGACGGCGCCGAGCTCGTCGAGCTTCGGTCTCCCCGGATCGCGACCGCGAACACCCACGGCAGCGGCTGCGTCTTCTCGGCCGCCATTGCCGCCGAGCTGGCCAAAGGGAAGGATTCGCTCGCCGCGGTGCACCAGGCGAAGGAATTTATCACGGGTGCGATCGAGCACGCCCTGGAGGTCGGCCGCGGGCATGGGCCGGTAAACCCGATGTTCAAGATCGTGAGTTGAGCGCGAAATCTTAAAAGAAGCTGGGGTTGCCGGAGCGGGTTAAGCTGTGCCCTCATGAGCAAGCGAAAGCGAGCCAGCCTAGGCAAGACCGGCGGCGACCAGCCTGGAAGCGAACTTGACGATGCAGCGGTCAAGGAGGACATGGCTCACGTCAGCCCTGACCTGCTCGCTGGTAGCCCGAACATTTTCGCCCCCAAATGGGGCAGCGAGGATGAACCGGTCAAGGCGGATGAACCGGCCAAGGCGGATGAGCCCGCGGCCGTGACCGAGCCGATGGTTGCCGAAGCGCCGCCTGAGGCGGTCGAGGCTCCCGCCGAAAAAGTAGAGTCTGCCGAAAAAGTAGAGCCTGCCGAATCCTTTTCACCGATGACCGCGATACCCGCTCCGCCGCCTCCCGTTACAACCTCGCCGCATGATGCCGCCCGCCCGCGTGGCGGCGGCTCCAGCGCTGCACTCGGCGTGGTCCTGGTCGTGGTCGGCATCTTCGCCCTCGGCGTGGTCGTCCTCGGCGTCGACCTCACCCAGTACGGCTGGCCCTTGTTCGTGATCGTCCCTGGCCTGACCTTGCTGGTGGTGGGGTTCGTCGGCGGGGGTGCAGGGGCCTCAGTGCCCGGTGGCATCGTGACGATGCTAGGCCTTGTCCTCGCCTACCAGAGCAGCACTGGCGACTGGGCGAGCTGGGCCTTCGCCTGGGCGTTGATCGCGCCGGGAGGTGTCGGTCTCGGTCTATACCTTCAGGCGCTGCGCGACCGCGACCCCGTGATACTCAAACGTGGACGGACGTTGATTTTCGTGGCCCTCATGATCTTCATGATCGGATTCGTCTTCTTCGAGTCGATCCTGGGCATCAGCGCCACGGACTATGGGATCTTCGGCAAGGCGGCGCTGCCGGCGCTGCTGATCGTGATCGGCGCCATCCTGCTCGTCCGCAGTATCCAGCGCAGCCGCCGGGCCACCTAGCTCCGCCGTCCGGCCGACAATCCCTGAAGGCGGTCTGCGAGACCATCGCGGCTGACCTGGTATTCGGTGCCCGCTCGATACTGCTTGAAGCCGAGCTTATGGTTGATGGCCAGCATCGGTGCGTTCGAGCCGGCGTTTTCGGTGGACACCCACTGTGCCTGGGGGTAGAGCTTGTGAAGATGCGACAGCATCTTCGCTTTGATCCACTTCCCGAGGCCGTGGCCCCGCGCGTCAGGCCTTACACCGGTAAAGCGCTGCTCGAGGATCGAAGGCCGGTTCGGGTCCCAGGACATGTCCGTGACGGATGAGATGACGCCATCGGGTTCCCGGGTCAGGATCGTGTGCAGGCGCTCTTCGCTGATGACCAGCTTCGCGTAGAAATCACGAATGTGAGCGGGCGTGACCACGATCGTGCCGATGTCGAGATTTTCGAACGGGATGGTGTTGAGCATGCTCGACAGCTGCGGCGCGAAGTCGTCCCACATCGCCTCGGGCAAAGGTCCGTCGTAGATCTCCATCCTGGTCTGAGGAGAACGCTTCGGACCTTCATGGACCCAGCGCTCGACCATCGTCCAGTCCACGTCCGCCAGCTTGAGCCGGTTCTCCGCACCGACGAGCTTTGCGTCTGCGCCCAGCGACTTCAGAAACGCATGGCCCGGAGCTTCTTCGGTACTGAGGCCAACCTTGGTGCACCCATGCGCGTCCATGAGCTCGACGATCAGCGGCGCCCACGACGAACCGATCCCCTGCCGGCGATGATCTGGGCGAACGAAAATGTCGCCCCAGAAGAGGTGCTTGGTCGATTCATACTCAGGGGTCCCCGGCATGACGGTCGAGCCCGAGAACCAACTCAGCAGCGAGCCGTCCTTGGCGATCTCGTAGTGATACTCGATGTCGAATGGGCTCTCGCGCTTCAGCCGCTTCTCCTCGATGTCATCCGGGCGCAGAGGATCGTCCGGACGCGACTCTTTCTGCCGCAGCCTGCGGTAGACGTGGTAGCGCTTCCAGAAATCTGGGCCAGCCGTTTTGAAATCGATCCGCGCCGGCAAAAATTCAAATGACTCGCCGATCATCGTTCGATAATCTCACAGGCCGGTGAGGAGGGCGTCGCCTACCTGACAGGCCGGCGGAGCGGTGGCGACTCGGATTCAACCGCGAGGCGCTGCCACGAGCGCATGGCCTGCATGAGCTCCTGGGTGGACACTCCAAACCTGTTGCGAATCACACCGTCGAAATACGTCAGGCCGGTCAGGCGCCGAAGCAACGACTTTTGGGGTCGGACCAGCAGGCGGTTCAGCCGATAAAAGATCACGTTGGGCACCACCCTCGGATCCTGCCACTCGCCAGCTTCTGACATCCGCACCGCCCGGAACGCGCCGACGTGAGCGCCCATGAAATCGGTCACGTGGACCCAACGTACGGTGCGTGCGCCTTTTGGCGGGCCAACGCGAAAACCGTCCTTGGTGAGGACCAGGTGGTCGCCCATGCCCTGCATGGCTGTGAAATAGAAGGCATTGAGGGCGACCATCAGGACTACGGTCAGCGGCGCCAGCCACGGATAGGAGGAGTCGGCGAAGAGCGCAAGCAGCAGCGCGAAAGGAAATGCGACCCATCCCGCGGTCCTCAGCCAGCGGGCCACCGGTGGCAGGGTCGGCGCGGCCAGCGCCACCTCGCCATGCCGCGGATCCAGATCCGAGGCGCGCAGTGGAGACCGCCGGCGCCAGGCGTCCCGGACCCCGATGGCGACCGCCGTGGTCCCGCCGATCCCGACCGTGTAGACGGTCAGCAGCGCCACAGTGAGCAGCAGCACGGCCCGAGCGTCCACGCCCGGTATTGTAAAGACCACAACGATACCCCCAATGTTTTGTGGGTGGGCAACTATTGAAATGACGGGGCGCGACCTAACATTCGTCACACCACACCCTCTTCGCGGCGCGAGCCTCCTACCACACGGCAGGAGGCTCGTTTTAATTTCGCAGGGGAGGACAGGTGTCCTCCCCTGCGGGAACCCCTCCTCTCCTCGGCGACGCTGGGTTGTGCTTGGTAACTGGCCCGCCTGGGTGACGGCCGGAGTAAATCCGGCCTAAAACTCCACTTAGCACTGATCAGGACTCGTTTAATTTCGCAGGGGAGGACAGGTGTCCTCCCCTGCGGGAACCCCTCCTCTCCTCGGCGACGCTGGGTTGTGCTTGGTAACTGGCCCGCCTGGGTGGCGGCCGGAGTAAATCCGGCCTAAAGCTCCACTTAGCACTGATCAGGAATTGGTCAGGCCGCTTTGACTGCGCTTACCAGCTTGGTCAGCGAGTCTTTGGCGTCACCGAAGAACATGATCGTCTTGGGGTCGTACATGAGGTCGTTGTCGATCCCGGCGAAACCCGGCCGCATCGAGCGCTTCATGAAAACGATGTTCTTCGCCTGGTCAGCGTTGAGAATCGGCATGCCGTAGATCGGGCTGCCCGGCGCATTGCGCGCCGAGGGGTTGACGACGTCGTTGGCGCCCACGATCAGCGCCACGTCCGCGTTCTTGAACTCGTCGTTGACCTCATCCATCTCTTTGAGCTGCTCATACGGCACATTGGCCTCGGCGAGGAGGACGTTCATGTGGCCGGGCATGCGGCCGGCCACGGGATGGATCGCATACGTGACCTCGACCCCGCGCTTTTCCAGCACATCGGCCAGTTCGCGCGCCGCGTGCTGGGCCTGTGCAACCGCGAGCCCATAGCCCGGGACGATGATCACACGCTGGGAGTAAGCGAGCAGCGTGCCCAGGTCTTCGGCGGATCCGGACCTGACGCTGCGGCCCTCTTTTCCGGCCGCCGCAACAGCGCCGGCACGAGTCTGGCCGAAGGCGCCGAACAGAACGTTCGCCAGGGACCGGCCCATGGCGTCGCTCATCATCTTGGTGAGCAGGCTGCCTGAGGCCCCGACCAGCGTGCCGGCGACGATCAGGGCGAAGTTGTTGAGCAGGAAACCGCTCGCCGCCACCGCCAGCCCGGTGAACGCGTTGAGCAGGGAGATGACGACAGGCATGTCCGCGCCACCGATCGGCAGCACGAATGCGACCCCCAGAATCAGGGCCAGGACCATCAAAGAGATGAAGGAAAACGGGATCGACGCGACAGCCAGCACCGCGATGACGAAACCGAGGATCGCGGCGGCGAGGATGCCGTTGACGATCTGCTGCCCGGGATAGGTGATCGGAGTCCCGGTCATCAGCTCCTGGAGCTTGGCGAAGGCCACCATGCTTCCGGCAAAGGAGATCGACCCGATCACGATGCTGAAGACACTGGGCAACGCTTCGGCGAAAGGCGGATGGTCGCCGAAGCGCAGCAGCTCGGCCACCGCCACCAGGGCCGCGGCGCCCCCGCCCACCCCGTTGAAGAGGGCGACCATCTGCGGGATGGCGGTCATCTTCACCAAGCGGGCGCCGACCGCCCCGACCGCCCCGCCGATGGCGACCCCGATCGCGATGATGGTCACGCCGCCCGTGGTGAAGTGCAGCTGCGGCACAGTGGCGATGAGCGCGATCACCATGCCGAAGGCCGCGGTGAAGTTTCCGTTGCGGGCGCTCTTCGGGGAGCTGAGCTGCTTCAAGCCGAGGATGAAGCACACCGCCGCCACCAGGTAGGCCAGGGTGATGACCGTCGTCATTTAGGTGTGACTGGCGCAGCAGCCTTTGGCGATTGATCTTGTGCGCCCTGCGCGCGCCCGGCCCGGCCCTTGAACATCTCGAGCATCCGGTCGGTGACCACGAATCCCCCGACCACGTTGGTGGTCGCGAGCGTCACGGCGACGAGCCCAAGGAGGATGGTGACGGGCGAGCTTGCGCCGGCGGCGATGACTATCGCGCCCACCAGGATGATGCCGTGGATCGCGTTCGTCCCTGACATCAGCGGCGTGTGCAGGATGGTCGGCACCTTCGAGATGACCTCGATGCCGATGAAGATCGAGAGCACGAAGAATGTCAGCTCGTTGAGCAGCTCGTTGGTCATCTGGCTGCCGCCAAGAGCTGCTTTGCGCGCTCGTTGACGATCTCGCCTCCGTGCGTGACACAGCTGCCCTTGGTGATCTCGTCCTCGAAATCCAGAGTGATCGCACCGTCCTTGACCAGGTGAAGAAGGAGGTTCGCGACGTTGCGCGCGTAGAGCTGACTCGTTGCCAGCGGCATCGTCGAGGGCACGTTGCGCGTGCCGATGATGGTGACGCCGCCGACCTCGACATCCTTGCCCGCCTCGGTCAGCTCGACGTTGCCTCCCGTGTCGGCGGCGAGGTCGACGATCACCGAACCGGGGCGCATCCCTTTCACCATGTCGGCGGTGACCAGCAGTGGCGCGCGGCGGCCGGGCACCGCCGCCGTCGTGATGACCACGTCGGACTTCGCCACGTGCTCGCCGATCAGCTCTCGCTGCTTGCGAAGAAACTCCTCCGACTGCTCGCGCGCGTACCCGCCTTCACCTTCCTGTGTCTCGAGGGCCAGCTCGATGAAGGTCGCCCCCAGCGAGCTGACCTCCTCCTTGACGGCCGGACGGACGTCGTAGGCCGAGACAACCGCCCCTAGCCGCCGTGCCGTGGCGATCGCCTGCAGTCCGGCCACGCCGGCCCCCATGACCAGTACGCGTGCCGGGGCGACAGTGCCGGCCGCGGTCATCATCATCGGAAAGAACTTGCCCAGGCGGCCGGCCGCCATCAGCACCGCCTTGTAGCCGGAGGCCGAGGCTTGAGAGGACAGCGCATCCATCGATTGCGCGCGCGAGATACGGGGCAGCAGCTCGAGGCTGAACGCCGTCACGCCCCGCTTGGCCAGAGCGTTGACGATGTCGGCCTGCGTCGCGGGCTGGAGGAAGCTGATCAGCACAGATCCGCTCTTCAGGAGGCCAACCTCGTTCACGGCGGGAGCCTGGACCTTGAGCACCGCGTCGGCGTCCTTGAGGAGAGCCTCGGCGCCCTTGACCACCTTGACTGCCGCTTTCTCATAGGCGTCGTCAGGGATGAAAGCCCCACTGCCCGCGCCCACCTCGACGCTGACCTCGAGCTTCGCGGCGACCAGCTTGGCCGCCGTGTCGGGGACCAGGGCCACGCGGCGCTCTTCTGGGGCCCGCTCTTTCGGGATGGCGACCTTCACTCCAAGGACTGTAAGGAATGCAGCCTTGCTGCTGCAGGCGCGTAAAATCCGTAATCCGCGGCAGATAAGAGACAAATTGACGCAGCCCATCATCAACGACCTCACCATCCAGGCCGCCACGGTCAACGGTTCGGGAAGCCAGACGGCAAACCTGGTTTTGACCAGGGCGATCTTCCATATGGGCATCCCGGTCGCCCCCAAGAACGTCTTTCCCTCCAATATCGAGGGCCTGCCCACCTGGTACCAGCTCCGGGTCACGCCAGAGGGCCACATGGCGAGGTCTGACAAGGTGGACATCCTGATCGCCTTCAACCCCGCGACCTGGCACCAGGACCTGAGTACCGTGCGCGCGGGGGGTGTCGTGATTCACGAGGAGGTGTTCTCCACGGCGGATGTCCGTTCCGACGTGACCTACTACCCCGTCCCGTTCTCGAAGCTTGCCAAGTCGAAGATCCAGAGCGATACGCTGCGCAAACAGCTGGCCAACATGATCTACGTCGGCGTCGTCGCCGGCGTGCTTGGCATCCCTCTCGAGGCCCTCGAGCACGCCGTGAAGCGACAGTTCCTGACCAAGCCGAAGGCTGTGGCGGTGAACGTGGACGCGATCAAGGTCGGCTACGACTACTGGCAAGACCACTTCTCCAAGACGGACGCGTACCGGCTCGAGCCAATGACCGGATTGGTCGAAGGCAAGGTTCTCGTCGAGGGCAACCAGGCGGCGGCGCTCGGGGCGCTCATGGGAGGCGTCACGGTCGCGGCGTGGTATCCGATCACGCCCTCCTCTTCTGTGTGCGAGAACCTCATCGCCTACGCCGAAAGGTTCCGCACCGACCCGAAAACCGGCGAGAAGCTCATCTCGATCGTGCAGGCGGAGGACGAGCTGGCGGCGGTCGGAATGGCAATCGGCGCCGGCTGGGCGGGCGCGCGCGCGATGACGTCCACCTCCGGACCCGGCATCTCCCTCATGGCGGAGTTCTCCGGGCTGGCCTATTACGCCGAGGTGCCCGTGGTCATCTTCGACATCCAGCGCATCGGTCCTTCGACTGGACTGCCGACGCGCACCTCCCAGGCGGACGTCGCCTTTGCCTTCAACCTGTCGCACGGCGACACGAGGCACATCGTGCTGATTCCGGGGACGGTCGAGGAGTGCTACGAATTCGCACGGGACGCGTTCGATTACGCGGACCGCTTCCAGACACCGGTCTTCATGCTGTCCGACCTCGACCTAGGCATGAACCTCTGGATGACTCCCGAGTTCAAGTACCCGGACAAGCCATTCGACCGAGGCAAGGTGCTGTCGAAGGAAGACCTCGAGCGCCTCTCGGGCGAATGGGGACGGTACCGAGACGTTGACGGCGACGGCGTGCCGTATCGCACCCTTCCCGGCACCGACCACCCCGCGGCCGGCTACTTCACGCGCGGCTCGGGCCACGATGAGTTCGCGCGCTACACGGAGAGCGCGGACGCATACGCGCGGAACATGGACCGGCTGGCACGCAAGCTCGAAACCGCACGCCAGACGCTGCCCGCACCTGTTGTCGACGAAAGCGCGAAGTCCCCCGTCGGCCTGATCGCGTTCGGCTCGACGCACGCCGCAGTGGTCGAGGCACGAGAGGCCCTGACCGCGGCAGGCAAGCCCGTCGACTACATGCGCCTGCGTGCGCTGCCCCTCTCGGATGAGGTGTCGGCCTTCGTCTCGCGACATGAGCGCGTCTATGTTGTCGAGCAGAACCGCGACGGGCAGGTTTACGACCTGGTCCGGCTCGCCCTGCCCCCCGACCTCGTCGCACGGGTGCACTCGATCCGTCATTACAACGGCCAGCCGATCCCGGCCCTTGCCATCACCGAACCGCTGCAGCAAATGGAGGCCGTGCCCGTATGAGCGCTACCCTGAACCGAGTCGGCTTGCCGCGTGACGCCTACAAGGGGGCGGCCACTACCCTCTGTGCGGGATGCGGCCACAACTCGATCACCAACCACATGATCAAGGCGCTGTATGAGCTCGGCGTCGAGCCCCACCGCCTGGCCAAGATGTCAGGCATCGGCTGCTCGTCGAAGACCCCTGCCTACTTCGTCGAGTCCGCGCATGGTTTCAACGGTGTGCACGGAAGGATGCCGGCGCTCACGACCGGCGCTCAGCTCGCCAACCGGCAGCTGATCATGCTCGGGGTCTCCGGTGACGGCGACACGGCGTCGATCGGCCTCGGTCAGTTCATGCACATGATCCGGCGCAACATCGACTGCACCTACATCATCGAAGACAACGGAACGTACGGGCTCACTAAGGGCCAGTTCTCGGCTACAGCCGACCTCGGCTCGGTGCAGAAGAAGGGCGCGGTCAACACCTTCCAGCCCATTGATCCCTGCGCGGTCGCGTTGACGCTGGGCTGCTCGTTCATCGCCCGCTCCTTCAGCGGGGATGGCAAGCAGGTCGTCCCGCTGATCAAGGCCGCGATCGCCCATCGCGGAACGGCCATCCTCGACATCATCTCGCCGTGCGTGACCTTCAACGACCACGACGGATCGACTAAGAGCTACAGCTGGGTCAAGGACCACGAGGAATCGATCGCGGACGTTTCCTTCATCCCATTCTTCGAAGAGGTGCACGTCGACTACGAGCCGGGGACAACCCGTGATGTCGAGCTCCACGACGGGTCGCACATCATCCTCAAGAAGCTGGGCGAGGACCACGATCCGTCGGATCGCCGCGCCGCGATGGACGTGCTGGAGGAAGGACGCGCGGCGGGTCACCTGGTCACCGGGCTTCTGTATCTCGACACGACGATGACGGACTTCGCCACCACTGAGAACATTCCTCAGCGCCCGCTTAGGGACCTCGGCGAAGACGTGCTGCGCCCGACGCGCGACCAGTTCGCTCAGTTCATGTCCGAGTTCGCCTGAGCCCCGAAGTCGCCCTTCCGGATCTCGTACGCGGAACCCGGTTGGTCGCCCGCCGCGACAGAGCCATGGCGCGGGTGATCAAGGCGGTCGGCCCCCTCAAGCTTCGTGATCCGCTCGACGACAGCTTCGCCGCGCTGGTGCGCTCGATCACGTATCAGCAGCTGGCCGGCGCCGCCGCGGCGGCCATCCACAGCCGATTCTTGAAGCTGTTCGCCGGCGCCCTGTCCCCGGCAGCGGTGCTGGCGCTCCCCGAGGTCGCCATGCGGTCCGCCGGCCTCAGCGGCTCCAAGACCGCAGCCATCACCGACCTCGCGCGCAAGGTGGAGGACGGCACGGTGCCGCTGCACGACGTCGAGTCGATTTCAGATGACGAGCTGGTCGCGCGTTTGGTGCAGGTGCGAGGCATCGGACGGTGGACGGCTGAGATGTTCCTCATCTTTCAGCTGCGCCGGCCGGATGTGTGGCCCGTAGACGACTACGCGGTACGCAAGGGCTGGGCGATAGCGCACAAGCTCAAGGACCTGCCCAAGCCTCGCGCCCTTCAGGCCGAGGGCGAAGTCTTTCGCCCTTACCGCACCGTCGCCGCCTGGTATTGCTGGCGCGCCACGGACACCGTCCTGCCTGCCTGAGAAAGTGCGCACGGCTCTCTGTACGATGGCGTGGATCACAGGCGTGCTCGTTTCGAGGGGAAGGTGAGGGTGGTGGCTCTTCCGGAATCTCCGGATGCATTTAAGGACGCGGCGTGGGAGGACATCCTCCCCTACTACGAAGAGCTTGCTTCGCGCCAGCTCGATCGCACCAACGTCGAAGCCTGGCTGGCGGACTGGTCTTTATTCGAGTCGCTGCTGTCGGAAGCCGGCGCTCTTGCAAGCTTCGCCTATACGTGCGACACCTCTGATCCCGATCGCGAAGCGGCGCAGCTGAGGTTCGGGATGCAGATCTCGCCGAAAGCCCGCGAGCAGCGGGTGCGGCTGCAGGAACGCCTGGTCGAGCTTGATTACGTGCGGCCTGGCCTCGAAACGACGGTTGAGCGATTCAAGAACCAGATGGAGTTGTTCGCCGAGGCCAACGTGCCCCTTTTCGCCGAGCTGTCGAAGCTCGAGACCGAATGGTCGAAGGTCAACGGTGCGATGACGGTGGAATGGGAGGGCGAGGAAAAAACTCCCACTCAGCTTCGCCCCCTTCTCCAGTCGAACGACCGAGCAGTGCGCGAGCGCGCGTTCAAGCACCGAGCCAAGCCGTACATCGAGCTGCGGGATGAGCTCGCGGGCATCTTCGACCACATGTACGACCTGCGCCAGCAGGTGGCTCGAAATGCGAACTTCGACAACTTCCGCGACTACACCCATCGCGAGAAGAATCGCTTTGACTACACAACTGACGACTGCATGCGCTTTCACGAGGCGGTTGAGTCCGCTGTGCTTCCAGCGATTGGACGGCTGATGGAGCGGCGGCGCCGCCGGATGGGCCTTGACCCGCTGCGGCCGTGGGATGTCACCGCGGACCCGCAGGGCCGTCCGGCCCTCAAGCCCTTCGCTGACATAAGGACTTTCATCGATCGCGCCGGAGATGTTTTCGGCCACGTCGATCCCGATTTCCAGACCTACTACCGCAGCATGGCCGACGCGAATCTGCTTGACCTGGACAACCGTAAAGGCAAGGCTCCTGGAGGCTACTGCCAGATGCTGGCGTTCAGAAAGATGCCGCTCATCTTCATGAACGCCGTGGGGATGGATGACGATCTGCGCACACTTCTGCACGAGTCAGGCCACGCCTTCCATTCGCTCGAAGCGGCGAGGCTTCCCCTTCTGTTCCAGCGTCATCCAGGCTCCGAGATGGCGGAAGTCGCATCAATGTCGATGGAGCTGCTGGCCGCTCCTTTCATCGACCGGGACAGCGGCGGCTACTACAGCCAAGACGACGCGCGCCGGTCGCGAACCGAGCTGCTGGAGGGAATCGTCCTGTTCTTCCCGCACTGCGCGTCGGTTGACGCCTTCCAGCAATGGATGTATCTACACGAGGACGGCCGCGATGCCGGCGCGCGTGACAGGAAATGGCTCGAGCTGCGCCGGCGCTTCGAGGGTCCTTTCGTGGATTGGTCCGGTCTGGATGCGGAGCGAATTGCGCGCTGGTATCAACAGCCGCACTTTTTCGGCAACCCCTTCTATTACATCGAGTATGGGATCGCGCAGCTCGGCGCCCTTCAGGTCTGGCGCAACAGCCTGCGTGACGGCGGCGACGCGGTCCGCAGGTATCGCGAAGCCCTCGCCCTGGGCGCGACCCGGCGCCTTCCCGACCTGTTCCGAGCCGCGGGCGCTCGGCTGATCTTCGACAGCGAGGGGATGCGCGAGCTGGTCTCCCTGGTCGAGGACGAGCTCGCAAAACTCGACGACTAGTGGCGGCTCCTTGTTCTGCCAGCGTTGCAGGGGGGCTGGGTTCAACCCAGCCGCGACTTTGTCTCCTGGTCTCCATGCGCTGCCGGGCTTCAGGTTCTTAATCAAGACCCATCGATATACCGGAATGGGAGCAGCGACTGCGGCGAAGCCGCACTCGCGATGCAATCAGTAAGTCCCATCCTTATCGCCGCTTGCGCGCAGGGAAAACCATCCGGGTTTTCCCCCTTAATTTAGTTGTTGACGATGTCCCGCAGCGGCTTTCTCGGACCGAACCGCGGCGCCCCGATCCCAGAGACCATCAACAACCTGATGACGCGGGCGCGGTGCCCTCGGTACGGGTCGAGCAGCTGCAGCATGCGTTCATCGCTCGAGCGTGGAGTCCCCTCCAGCGCGTAGCCGACCGTGTGAGGCAGGTGGTAGTCGCCGATCGGCACCGCGTCGGGGTCGCCTAACGCGACAAGCGCGACTCTGGCTGCGGTCCATGGGCCGACACCCGGGAACGCCTCGAGCCGGCGGTAGGCGCTCGCGAGATCCATCGAGGTGATCTCCTCGAGGCGGTTGGCGCTCCTGGCGGCTTCGATGATCACCACGGCCCGGCGGCGCTCGACGCCGAAGCGGTGGAATGACCAGTAAGGCGTCCGGGCCAGCACCTGCGGCGACGGCGGGAGCTTCAACCGCACCGGCCCGGGCGCCGGCTCTCCGAGCGCCTCGACGAGAGCTCGATATCCAGCCTTCGCCTCGACGGTGGTCACTTTCTGCTCCAGCACGGCCGGCACGAGCGCCTCGAACACCGCCAACGTCCTCGGCAGGCGCAAGCCCGGGTGGCGGCGGTGGAGGTCCGCAATCACGCGGTGGCGCGGCTGGAAACCGCTGGCGTCATCCTGCTCCCCGCAAAGCGATGGCGCTTTAGCGGCAGCCCAGGTCGCGCCAGGGCCCCAGGCCTCAAGCTCGATCGTCCTGTCGCCCAGCCGCAGGTGGAGCGTCGCCGGGCCTTCTGGCGTGCGGGTCGCACGCCATACATCGGTCTTTTCGATTCTCAGGGACGGGCCAGGTCCGATCGGAGCGAGGGTTGAAAACAGGTCGAGCGGCCGGATGGTTGGAAATGCCGTTCGCACCTGCGGTTCCACCGCGAGCAGGCTAACGCCTCAGCGGCACCGCCAGCACGAAGGTGCTGCCGCTCCCAGGTTCGGACTTGACCGTGATGTCGCCGTCGTGCATCCGCGCGATCTCTCTCGAAAGCCACAACCCCAGGCCAGTTCCCTGCACATGCTGCGTGGTCTGGATGCGGCCGAATCGAGTGAACAGGTTGGCCTGGTCTTGCGTGCTGATCCCCACTCCCTGGTCGATGACGGCGACGGTGGCATTGCCGTTCTCGCGGTGAATGCGGACTCTGATCTCCGATCCAGCCGGAGAGTACTTGGCAGCGTTGCTCAGCAGATTTCGAATCACCATCTGAAAGCGGTCACGGTCCACATCCGCTTCCAGCGGCTCCGATGGCTCGTCGACCTTGAGGTTATGGCTCCTCAGCAGCATCTTCACGCCATCGATCGCCATGTCCGTGATTTCGACGACGTCATATCGTTGCTTGTTGAGCTCCAGCCGGCCTTCTTCGAGGCGAGAAGCTTCGAGCATCTGCTCGAGCATCCAGAGAATCTCGTCGGACTTCGAGATAAGAAGAGGCAGCACCGAGCTTGCCTTGGACGACATCTCACCCAGAGAACCGGCCTCGAACATCGTCAGGTATCCCTTGATGATCGTCATCGGCCCGCGCAGCTCGTGCGACGCGATGTTGAGGAAGTCGCTCTTGGCTTTTTCAAGGGCGTGGATTCGTTCGTTCAACGCCACCCGGTCGAGGCCGGCCGAGATGCTGACCGCGTACTGGACGAGACGGCTGACCTCGTCGTCACCAAAGATCGACGTCAGACGTCCGGAGACGATGACGATCGCGCCGCGACCCTCCCGCAGATCCAGCGGAACGATGAGCAGGTGATCCTTGCGCCAGGGCTCATGCCCCCGCCCGGCCACCGGCAGAAGGTCGTTTCGTCTCGCGATGTCCTCTGCTTCGCCAAGTGCAATTCCATCCGCCGCGAGGATGGATCGATCGGAATCGATAACGAACGCGCTCTCGCAGCCGACCAGGCGGCGTGCCCAACCGAGTGCGCGGTGCGCCAGCGTCTGGCGGTCAGGGCTGTGGAGAAGAAGGTCGTGTAGGGCACTGCGAAACTGATCGTCTTCGCCCATCCGGGCGAGGATAGCCTAAAAAGACATTTCAAAGACAGGGAGTTAGCAATGAAGTGGATCACCCGAAAGAACGCCAGCGTCGACCGGATCGCATGCCCTTGGCTGGTCAAACGGTTCATCGACCCGGACGCCGAGTTCCTGTACGTGCCGGCTCAGGAGGTCATCGCAACGGCCGAGCGTGAGGGCGCGATCCCGTACGACGTCGGGGGCGTCGAGCTGGGCCACGTGGACGGTAGGTGCAGCTTCGAGTCGATCATCCTCAAGTACGAGCTCCACGACCCGGCACTGGACCGCCTGGCCCAGATCGTGCACGGCGCAGACGTCAGCGCAGACATCGACAAGACACCTGAGGCGGCGGGGCTGAAGGCGATCGCCTTCGGGTTTGCGATCGTCCATGGCGAGAACGACCACCTAAAGATCGCACTCGAGTCTCCCCTCTACGACGCCCTGTACGCGTGGTGCCAGCGCGACGTGGCGAAGGTCAAGCCGGCGGAGTGACCTCGATTCCGTTGGGATCGGTCCGCGCGCCTTCGAGCCGCCGGACCTCGAAACCCTGAAGGCCACGCACGTCGGGCTCGACCTTCGCCGCGCCGCGACCCTCGAGCAGGTTGATGCCGAGGTGATGGTGGTAGCCATCCCAGCTCATGAAGCGCATCACTTTTCCGGCGTCGAGGATCAGCTCCATGCCGATTGCTTCGTAGAAGGCCTGTGAGCTGTCCAGGTCGGAGACGTTGAGGTGCATATGCCCGAGGACCGTGCTGCTCGAGAACTTCTTCTCGGGCTTGTCCGCGATTCTCAGGAGCCGCTTGAAATCCAGGTGATCGGTCCCGATGTTCAACTTGCCGTCGGGGTACTGCCACTCGCTGCGCGGGCGGTCCGCATAGACCTCGATGCCGTTTCCCTCCGGGTCGTCGAAATAGAGGGCCTGGCTGACGAAATGGTCGGCAGTGCCTGTCAGCGGCAGGCGTTCTTCGAGCGCGCGCCGGAGGAAACCGCCCAGCTCCTCTTCGCGGGGTAGGAGGATGGCGAAGTGATAGAGGCCGGCGGTATGCCGGAGGCGCTCACGCCCACCTGGCATGGCTTTGAGGCGAAGCAGGGGTGAGCCGCCGGCACCAAGCGTCGCTGTAGCGGCGCCGTCATCGATTCGCCTGAGACCGAACCGCTCGTAAAACTCGACTTCGCGCTCGAGGTCGAGCACCTTGAGCTCGACTGACCCTAGGGGCCAACTAGCAGACATTGCATTTTCAATCTACCCGGCAGGGGCGATTTCGAACCGAAGCGTCCGACCGTCAGGCGGAGCGTGGAACCATTTAGGAGACGATCCGCTCGACCTTGATCTTTCCGTTCTCGTCGAGCAGCCAGGTCTGAGCCGAGGCGCGGGCAAGCTCGACCGCGCGCGAGTCTCTATTCGTTTCGCTTGCTTTGATGTCCGCCACGTTTCCTCCTTCGATTCAGCGGTGGGTCAAGGCGTCCTGGAGCATCACCAATCCGACGATCACGGCAAAGCCAATACGATCGCACTCGTTCCAGACCTCTGCCGGCGATCCGGTACAGGTGGGCTTCCGACATCCCAAGGATCACGCCAGCGCGAGTGTCGGCGATGCAGTTACCCCGCAGCCCGCTGAGGTTGGCGACGTGAAACCACCAGTCGTCGGCCATCGACGGCCAAACACTACTCTGCCGATGAAACCCCTACCGGGGTCAGTAGGTTCTGATCAGGCCCCTTCCTGCACCTCGATGAGCTCATCGGCCACCAAACCGTGGGCTTCACGATGCACAGCGTTAGCAGCCTCCTTGTTGGGAGCCTCGACCAAACAGAAGGCCTTGCCCGAGGCCTCATCGAACCAGTACTTGTGGTAGGTGACGCCGTGCTTCTTCTGCACCTTCACGTCCTGTTCGTGCGCGCCTTTGATCGCGTCTGCTGTCAGGCCGTCGATCTTGTGATGGATATCCATGTACAGCGGCATCCCGAACCTCCTTGACGAGTCCAACTCGATGTCTAGAGTCTAAGGCCGGCAGCGTCCAGGCGGAAGCAACCGTTCGGACGATTTCTCACTGATTCGCGGGGTCGGTGCGGTCGTGCTCGAAGGCAAACAGCGTCGCGCCCGCCCGTGTGTTGACGCCGATCTTGTCATAGAGATTGATTGATCACGTGTGTGTGGATCTTTCTTGGCTCACCAGCGGCACATCGCGGACGAACGTTCCATGGGTGGCGGCGGCGAGCATGAAGTCGGCGAGGTCGGGGCGCGAGATGCTGCGCGCTGCATCGTTGGTGATCGGCCCTGCCTGGTACCGGCCGGTGTGCGCGCCATCCGTGAATAGCGCGGCGCCGCGCACGATGGTCCAATCGAGTCCGCTGTCCTTGACCAGTCGTGACTGCGCACGGTGATCGAGGGTTGCTGCCCGCATTCCAAGAGGCATGGCAATGAGAAGGAAACGGTAGACGAGACCCGGGCGGTCACGCTGATCGGTCAGAGAGGGCGACGCCAGCACAACGAGTCTCCGGATACCGTGGGCACGCATCGCGGCAATGGCGTTCGAACTCGCGACAGCGAGCAAGTCGCGAGGAGAGCCCTTGACGTGACCGAGCGCGCTGATCACCGCCTCGCTTCCTGCAACGGCACGGTCCACGCTTCCGGGATCGTTGGCGTCGCCTTGAATTACTGTCACACGAGGATCGAAGTGGCCGGACCGGGGCGCGTGGCGGACGAGCACCGTCACGTCATGCCCAGCGGCGAGCGCCTGGGTGACAATCTCCCGGCCGACGCTGCCGGTGGCTCCGAGGATGGCGAGTTTCATCTGAGAGTCATTTGCTTTGCGACCGCTTCGCCTTTCAGTGTCCCGCTCCCGCACGGCGGTGACCCCTTCCGCCATCATATCGCGAGGGCAGACGTGTGCCTGATCAGCGAAGAGGTCAGGATCGAGGTCGACGGAGCCCGCCTGTTCGGTGGCGACCGGCACTCAGCGGGTGGTGGCTGGGGAGGAAGGATTCAACCTTCAACCGATTAGCGGGTAACATCGTCACACAACATCGTGTGGTGGCAAGAGCTCCTCTGGGGCTTATGGAATGGTCTTACGGCATGGATCGTTCTGGTCGCCCACGCATTGGGGCTCTGGGGTGGCTTTCCCCTTTACAACGTAGCCAGAAGCGGAAATTGGTATGACTTTGGGTTCTTGATCGGCGCTGGATCTCCCTTTTTAGGCGCTTTCGGCGCGAGAGGTAGAGGAGCCCGTAAGAGGACCTGATCGCCTGGCCTCCGGTTACAAAGCGCCCCTGAGCAGTTGGTGGCTGGGGAGGAAGGATTCGAACCTTCAACCTTCTGATCCAGAGTAAAACGCGATATCGCCAATCGAGCTTTCGAATTGAGTTGCCGCGTCTGATATGCGAATTGCGTAGTGGCTCCGCGTCTGAGCCCGGAACACAAATCTGGCTTTAAACCGGCGCGTAGCACGCCTTCAGACACCCCCTCCCCGACCATTGCTCTGGACGACCGGACGAGGCGAGGAATAGCGGGCACAACCGGTCCTCGCCTCGTTGTTCGTCGTCGTTCTATTTGGCTACCAGCAGGCCGCCAGAGCGTCCGTCCGCTCGCGCCTCGGGGATATCCGCAGATGCAGGAATCTCATCCATCGGAAGGCCAGACGCAGCTTCAATCCTCCCGATGAAGTTGAAGAGGGCGATCAGGGCGGTGGCCTCGTAGATGGCGCGCTCATCCCAGCCGGCGCCTTTGAGCGATTCGATGTCCTGGTCGGTTATGCGGTCGGGCCATCCGGTCAGCCGGCGGGCATAAGTGAGCAGGGCTAGAGTCTGTGCATCCATTGGGTAGTCCGGCCACTTCTCGACGAATTGGGGGCCGAAGTCATCGTCAGCGGTCAGCCGCCGCATCGCTTCGCAGTGGGCGGAGAGGCAGGGCTTAGCGCCTACCATCCCGTAGACGACTGTGGCGACCATCTCACGCTGCAATCGGGAGAAGGGTGAGTCAGCCCGCAAGTTGAGGTACTCGTAGAGCTGCCTCCCAGGCTGGCCCACTTGGGGATCGACCAGGAGCAGCCGACGAGTCCCACTTATGTAGCCAACCTCGGCCCGGGTTTTCTCGAGGATCGCCCGTTGCGGGCCCTCGGCAGTTTCCAGTGACAGGGCCAGAATGCGTGACATGGCTAGACCTCCTATAATTTGGCGCTACATGGCGTTTAACGATTGCGCCGAGCCTAACACTGTGGCTTGTGGATGTCAATAATGGCGAAACAGGCTGTCTCGCGAAAACGCAAATACGAGTTGCGCAAGCGCGCGGAAACCCAGGCCGAAACTCGGCGTCGGATAGTCGAGGCAACTGTCACCTTCCACAGCACAATCGGTCCCGCTCGGACGACAGTGGCCGACATCTGCCGCAAAGCCGGCATTCAACGCGCCACGTTCTACCGGCACTTTCCTGAGGAGCTGTCCTTGTTCAAAGAGTGCCGAGCGTTTGGCGCCAATGAGAGCCCTATGCCCGAGCCAGATGCCTGCGTCACGATCGCAGATCCAATCCGCCGCATGCGGTCGGGGTTGGCTACCGCCTACGCGTTCTATCGAGAGAACGAACAGCGCATGGCCGCCATCATCCGTGACTCCGAGGTAATGCCAGTAGGCGGGGCCTTTTTCCAGTTTGCGGACCGGCTGCGCGATGTGATGGCCGCGGGCTGGAAGGCCAAAGGCAAGCGGCACGCTCGGATTCTGGCCGCCTGTGGCCATGCGGCCGATTTCCAGGCCTGGCGCTCGCTGGCTCGAAAGCAGGGCCTTTCAGATAGCGAGGTGATCGAGGCGATGGTCGCGTTGACCGCGGCCGCGGCCCGTTATTCCTGACGAAACTCAAGCCCTGAATCCTGACGATGATCGCGGAGTCGCCAGGTGCGAAGTAATCCAAGCAGTTTCGGCCGATGCGGCGACCTCGCGCGGCAGTTCAAATAGTGTCCTGTGGGAGGGCAAAAGTCGATCCGGCCGAGCTACGAGCGACTGAGGGTGGTGGGCCGAAGCTCACATAACGCGAACCGGGACATCACCATTGACGGCCACTTGATTCATATGAGGTAGATTCTGGACGTGCCGCTCATCACCAGCTCGCTCCCACAGAGACCCGATCTCGTAGCGGCCGTCGACGCGGCTTGGCCTCATATCGCGATGCCCGGAGCCACGTGGACCGGTACCGAGCGGGTGGCAATCGCGGGCGAGGCGAGGGCGGCTCAAGTCTGCCAGTTGTGCGCCGACCGGAAAACCGCGCTGAGCCCCTACCACGTCCCCGGTGAGCACGCCACGATGACCCCACTGCCGTTGCCCGCGGTGGACGCAGTGCACCGCATTGTTACGGATCCTGCTCGGTTGACCGAGCGCTGGCTTAGATCGACGGTCGATTCCGGACTTAGCGAGCCCCAATACGTTGAGCTTGTGGCGGTGGTGGCAACGCTGGTTGCGGTAGACACCCTGGCCCTGGCGCTAGGTGTCCCGCCGCCAGAGCTCCCATCTCCAGCACACGGACGCCCCTCCGGCCACGTGGCTCGGGAAGCCGTCGTGCACTCAGCCTGGGTACCGACTGTGTCGCCCGATGCAGCCAGGGGGGAGCTAGCCGAGCTCTATCGCGATCGGCTCACTAACCGCTGGGGCTTCGTCGGCAACGTAAATCGGGCTCTGACCCTGGTCCCGGAAGAGCAGCTAATGATGTGCTCCCTGCTGGAGGCCATGTACGGTCCCATGGCTCAAATGGGAGGCGGAGTCGCACTCCGCGCACTAGCACCCGCTCAGATCGAACTCGTTGCGGCGACCGTGTCGGCTGTGAACGGCTGCTTCTATTGAACGTGCGCCCATTCGGTCGCACTCCGTGCGAGTGCCAAGGAGACAGGATTGCGTGTCGACTTGCAAGCCGTGATTTCAGGGGTAGTTGGAGCCGACACAGGGGTTCCCGTTGGCGCCTCCCTGAGGCGTTTCGCGCGGGCAACGATCCTCGGGTCAGCTCACGAGCTGGACGCTGCGCGGGCCGAGCTGCTCGGAGAGATCGGTCCAGAGGCTGTCGCGGATGCAGCTGCCGTGGCGGCTTTCTTCAATGCGTATGATCGAGTGGCAGATGCCACCGGCACCATCAGCGATGGGCCGATGCGCGAATCAATAGCTCATCTGTTACCAGGCTTCGACGTAGCCGCAACCATCGGAGTCGAGGCGCGATGAAATGATCTGCGAGAGTGGCTGCCGGATCGCGCATCCTTCTAACCACTGGCCCGGCGACTGCAGGAACCAAGCCGATCATGGTGGGCCGAAGCTTATATAACGCGAACCGCGACTTCATCGTCTCTGGACATCGCATCACCATCTGACGCCGCCGGAGTCGAGTGGTAATGTCCGAGGCCGCGCCCGGCTCGCGCCAGAAGCCGTCAAGCAGGGAGGTGTACGAAAGTCATGAAAGCGGAGGAAACTACGGTTCGTCGGTTCTACGCGGCGTTCGCCGCAAAGGACTGGGAAACTTCCCGCGGCTGCTTCACCAAGGAGGCCGTCTGGCATCTGCCGGGACGCAGCCCGATCGCTGGTGACCACCACGGCTGGGACGCCATCATGCGCGACTTCTTCGCAAAGATCGCTGCTCTATCGGGCGGTACCTTCCGCGCGGAATTGGTGGACGTACTGGTCGGGAGCCACCGAGTGGCAGCGTTTCAACATGCGACGGCTGAACGTGCGGGTCGGAGGCTGGACGTGACTGCGTGCCAGGTAATGAGCTTCCGCGACGGACTCATCGCAGACGTGCGCGGCCACTACTCCGATCAATACCAACTCGACGAGTTCTGGTCGTAATCACGCCATCGGTTTCGCGGTAAGCAGCCTCGGCACTCGTGAGCGATGCGTTGATGGGCCGCGGGTTCCGTAACGCGAACCAGGTCGCGATCCCAGGATCACCAATCTCGATCTGAACCTCTCGGCGGGCAAACACCAACCTATTCATTTGGACGATCCGGAGTCGGTTCGGCAGCTTTCGAGCCGCGACCGAGGCTGCGTGTTCAGGCCAACTCCCCGCATCGCGAGAGCCGACGATGGTCGGCTTCCACCGTACGCCTGTAGTCTCGGCACCCGCTCGCGCCGCGCGCGAGAATGCGAGACTCGGAGGGCGTCGGCGCCTCAGTGCCTGGCCACGGCAGTGCGTTGAGTCTTTTTCGCTCGCGCCGGCGACTCGACAGGCTCGAGGGCAATTCGCCGCCCTAGAAGAGCGGCGTAGCGAACCAGGGTCGTGTGCTTCGGGTCGACCGCGCCACGCTCAAGTCGGGCCACATTCGGCTGTTTGGTACCCAAAGCCGCAGCCACCTTCTTCTGACTCAGCCCCTGACGCTCGCGTTCAGCTGCCAACTCTCCGACTAGCCGTCGACTCTCCTCCGTCGCCCTCATCAGATCTGGGAACTTCGGGTTCATCGCCGTCCGTCTGGCGACGAACTTGTCGAGGTCGTCTCGCTTTGGCATGACGACATCATACATATCTTCGACGATATACCACAACGACTGGCCGTCATCGGCCGCGCTGGCGCCAATCGGAGAGCCGCTTTTCCGCCAGCCGTATGTGCTGCTCCCGAGCTTTCTGCCACTTTTTGGTCACGACCTCGAGCGCGAGGAGAACCTGTCCAAAGCGGCCTTCTTCGGCAAATAGGAGCCTAAAGATCACCCGCTGGCCATCGATCTCGATCTGCCAGATGTCGCCTCTCAAGTGATAGACGTCCGGATGCTCGCGGCCGATCGCCCTAACCTCCCTCATAGCCACCGCGATAGCCGCGGCATCGGCGTCGGAGAGCTTAGGGTCGTACAAGAAGTCCCTAACGGGCTCGCGTCCTGCAGGCGTGCCGTAGAAGCGCCAACGCCTGCGGCGGCGGACCGGGGCAGTCGGTGGTGGCCAGCTCATTCTGCTAAAAGCCCCGTGACGTCAATGGCGTTGGATGGGCACCGGCGGTGGGTGCCGCAAGGCGTCGACGGGCAAACGGACGTCTGGCTCTGCATGCTGGTATCCTAGATTACCAGCATCGTGAAGAAGCAAGAAATGCTCGCTGTCGCCCGCCGCGAACTTGCCCACATCCCCGCCGGCCCGATCCACCAGCAGATGCTTCGGATGGCCTTCTGGAACATGCGCTTGAACAGCCTTGGCCGTACGCCCCAGGAGCCCAACGATCCGCTCGAGGTCGTGAAGCGAGCCGTCGCCGTTTGCGAGAAACAACACCCGGCCAGCTATGAGTACGACAAGGACTTCTTCGAGCAAGAGTCAGAACGAACCGCCGCTCAGAAGGGAGGTCCGCCGGACGCCTACGAGGCCACGCTGACAATTGAGCTAGCTGAGTGGGCTCACTACTTCCCAGCTGACTGGGTGGAGAGGTTGGCGGCATCGCTCGCCACGATCCAACAGACGATATGGGAGAGACGACCAACCGTGACTAAAGAGGGCCAGCGACGCGTCCAAGTGACGCTCGACACATATGGATTCAGCCAGACCGACGCAAGCCTCAATGCTGAGACCCTTCTGAGGCGTCACGTGCCCCTGGCCGGCCTGATGGGCGGCGACTACATGATCAGGGTGACCAGCACGGAGCGGCCCACGCCATAAGGAGCTGCAGGCTATAGGAGTGGCGCAATTGGCCGAATCGGGAGGCAATCTATCTGAACTTCGTCTTGCTCAGGTAAAGGTTCGAGAACTGGAGCGGTGGTGGACCGAAGCTCATATAACGCGAACCGCAGCCTCGTGGTCAGCGGCATGCCGATTTTGGTGATCGCTCGTCGGCAGAGCCGATAATCGTCCGGTGCCGCCTGATGGTTGGTGGCAAAAGCCGGGACGGCGACGATGGAGGTGACCACAGTGGGAAATCAGACCGCTGCGACAGACGTGGGCGCCGAGGCGCTTGCTACCCGCCTCTTCACCGCCGCGCTCGGAACGATGGACCTGTTGCACGTGTACGTGGGGCAAAAGCTCGGTCTGTACCGGCTAATGGTCGGAGCGGACGCGCTTTACCCCGGCTGACTTGGCCGCCCGCGCGGAGGAACGTGCCAGTCGCAGAAGCCGTCAGGGTCAGGAGCTCCTCAGGCGCCCGGGCCACTCTGACTGCTTTCTTGGCCCGCGCCTACAACCGTCTCGGAGGCGGTTCGGTTCACTCCCAGCCGCCGGCCAAACCACGCGGCGACAGGCATCACCACGCGGCCGAGGAAACCCGTCGGGACACTGGCGCTGCCGTACTCCATAAAGAGCGTCGAGAACCTAACTATCGTGCGGGGGTCCTTCGTGGTCGTTAGCTTCCCGGCCCACGCCAGCTCTTTCACCCGGTCAATGAAGGCAGCGAAGTCCTGCGCCGGTCGGTGGACGTTCAGCATCAATACCGGCTCCTTGGAGGTATCGCCTGGCTTACCTACTGAAAGAGAGACTGGGAGACCTGACCGAGTTGGAGCGGGCGCTGCGGGAGGTGGTGGCAGGGCGCTCGGTGATCGATCCGCAGGTGGTCGAGACCCTGGTGGCACGCCGGACACGGATCAGCAGTTCACCGGTGAACTCCTTGACGCCTCGAGAGCTGGACGTGCTTCAAAAAATGGCCGAGGGCAAAACGAATGCCGCAATCGGCTCGGACCTTTCGCTCTCCGAATCTTCGGTCGAAAAGCACGTCTACACGATCTTTTCGAAGCTTGAGCTCACCGAGGAACCACACGTACATCGCCGAGTAGCGGCGGTCCTGGCTTATCTCCGCGAGACCGGACGTGAAGTGGTGTAACTGAGCATCGGTTTGGAAGAGCCTGCACGCTCTCGATTCTGATGGGCTGGTGGCATCAGCCGCTGGACGTCTTGTCAGTTGGACCAGCGCGGCATTTGTCTGCCCAGGGCGGCTTACTGATGTACACCGACCTGGAGCGGATCTGATTCCCTGGAGTAATGCGCGGCACAACTGCGCGCACCGCGCATGAATAAAATCAGACGTCTCAAGCCGAATACAAACTGACCCGTTCATCGGGTGGTGGCTGGGGAGGAAGGATTCGAACCTTCAACCTTCTGATCCAGAGTCAGCTGCGCTACCGTTGCGCCACTCCCCAAGGTCGTAATCGCGTCCGTCTGATTGTCCCAGCCAGGGCTTCGCCGGGAGGCGTCCCGCCGGCGAAATTGTTGCTGATTTTGTTACGGCCGCATTGGAACCATTTTGCTCGTCGACCCTCTGGAGCCTCGCGGTATTTACCCCCCGCGGGGCTCCTTTATTACTCCCGGGTGATGACGACGTCAGGCTTCTTGGAGGAGCCCTCCGAGCGCACCGTCATCCGGATCGACAGTGGCTCTCGATCGCTCATCAGCCGGCCGAAACCCTCTTCCATAAGCGTCTTCGCTCGGTGGAGGTTGACCGCCCACCCGACGCCAAAAACACGGTCGCTGAACAGGCGATCCGAGTTGGGATTCCAGTACGCGTCCCGAATGCGCTGCCAGGTCGGCGGTCGGAAATCGTAAGGTACGACGCCGAACACCCGCCCCTCCCAGGTACGTTCATCCTCAGGTTTGGACAACTCGGTCGCGACCGCGGCCACCACCAGGCCGAAGGCCGCAAACCGCACGAGCCGCCGCACACGCCGTAAAGTCCGCATACAGCAGTGAAGCGTAGTACCAAAGTAACTTTGCCGGTTGTGAAACCGTTGTTGCCCCCGGGGTAGATGGCCACAAAGCTTCAATCCACAGCACGCTGGCTGCGGTGGCTGACGCCTGGTCTCCAGATCAAGCGCTGGCTCCTGCTGCTCATGTTCTCCGAGCTCGTCCTGGTGCTCGGCGTCGCCTACGCCTTGAAGGAGATCTACCAGGCGCTGACCCTGCCGCACGAGTTCTACTACGTCACGCTTCAATTCTGGCCTTACTGGGCGCGCGCGACGATCTTCGGCATCCTGGGTGTCGGCCTGCTGCTTTTCAGCTACCTGAAGCTCACGCAATCCGTCCTGGGTCCATTCCTGCCAGGCACCAGCTCGAGCAGCATCGTCGAGGTGATTCACGCGTTCCGCCTGCGCGGCCGTGGCCCACGCATTGTCGCGATCGGCGGCGGCACTGGCTTGAGCTCGTTGCTTCGTGGCCTGAAGGTCTACACGTCGAACCTCTCGGTCATCGTCACCGTGGCGGACGACGGCGGCTCCTCAGGCAGGTTGCGAGACGAGTACCGGATCCTTCCTCCCGGCGACTTCCGTCAGTGCCTGATCGCACTGGCCGATGCCGAGCCTTTGATGAAGCAGCTCTTCGATCACCGATTCAAGGAAGGCTCGCTGGACGGCCATTCATTCGGAAACCTGTTCATCATGGCGATGGCCGATGTCACCGGGAACTTCGAGCATGCGCTGCGGGAATCCGGCAAGATCCTCGCGGTCAAGGGGACGATAGTTCCCTCCACGCTGCAGGACGTGACGCTGGTCGCTTCCATCAACGGAAGCACTATCGAAGGCGAGTCGAGAATTCCGAAGCAGAATGCGCCGATCAGCCATGTCTTCCTCAAGCCGGATGGCGCACAGGTAAACCCCGAGGCGGCTCAGGCAATCCTCAACGCCGAGCTGATCATCGTCGGCCCAGGCTCGCTGTACACGTCGATCATGCCCAACCTCCTCGTCGAGGGCATGGTCGAGGCGATCAAGGCTTCACCCGCGCTGAAGGTCTACATCTGCAACCTCGCGGCGCAGAGCGGCGAGACCGAGGGCTACACCGTCGACGATTACCTGAGGGTGATTCGCGAGCACGTCGGGGTCGACCTCTTCGACTTCGTGCTCGTCAATTCCAACCTCGGGCACACGCCGACCGGCGGGCAATCCCAGGTGATCTTCAAACCCCTGGATGTCACCAGGCACCCCGAGGTGAGGTTCATCGACGCCGACGTGGTCAATGTGAAGCTGCCCTCACACCACGATCCGGAGAAGCTCGCCCGCGTGATCATGCGGAAGGTCTGGCAGGCTTAGCCCTTACTGGCCGCTCGGCGCGCTGCGGGCTCGCCGGCGGCTGAACGTCTCGACGATGATGGTGGCGACCGCAACGTAAACAATCGACACGAGCGCGTCGACCACGTAGTGCTCACCCAGGTACACGATCGACACCATCACCGCTGCTGTCCACAGGGCCAATCCCAACGCCAGGAGCCGGTAGCGCTGCCACGCGTAAACCGTGGCCAGCATCGGGAAGGCCGCATGGAGCGAGGGGAAGGCAGCGAATTTGTTCGGGTTGAAGCTCTGGTAGATCGGGGTCGCCGCTGTGTATCCCCAGAGCCTGTGGACTGTCTGGTCGTTGATCTTGACCACGTCGTGCAGCTGATACCAGGGCGGGGCGCTCGGCCAGAAGAGGTAGGTCACGAAGGCCAGGAAGCACATCAGAAGCAGCGCCGCGATGAATCGCCAGTAGTACTCGCGGTTCGTCACCCAGAACACGAACCCGACCACGATCGGCAAAACGAAATGCATGAAGTAGAAAATCATCGCGACTATGTCCTGTGGGCCGACCACGCCTGGGTGATAGAAGGCGTGCTGCAAAGTCAGCGTGGGAATGGTTCCCGCGAACAGCCCACGCTCAATGACCGAAAGGTCGTGCGGCGCGAAGTTGGTCTTCGCTGCAAATCCCCTCATCGCCTCGTAGGCGAAGAACAGCAGCAGGAATGGCGTCCAATCGGCAAGGAACGTTCGGCCGCGACCCAGGGCGACGGCGATCACGAGGAGCACAAGCAGCACCCACTCGGGTTCGATCGAGATGCCCTGCCACAGCATCACGCCAAAGATCAGGGCGAGATAGATGATGCTGCCGACGAGGAGTACCCGCGAACGGCGCACCTTGGCTTGCGCCTCAGCGGGTGCGGACAACAGCCACCGCCGCGATCTCAACCGTCACGGAAAACGGAAGCGCGCTCGCACCCAGAGCCGCGCGCGTATGCCGGCCTGCCTCGCCAAGCACATCGACCAGGAGGTCCGACGCCCCGTTCAGCACCTTCGGCTGATCGCCGAAACCGTCAGCCGACAACACGAAGCCGATCAATTGCGTCACCTGCTCGACATTGTCCAGACCGACGGCCGCCTCGATCTGCGCCAGTATGTTGAGCGCGCAGACGCGCGCCCGCGCCTGCGCCTCTTCAACCGTCACCTCGTCCGGACACCGACCGGTGAGACGCTTGCCGTCTTCGACCGAGACCTGGCCCGCGATGTAAAGCAGGGCGCGGTGGTCGCCGATCTGCACCAGCACCGTCGGCACGTACGAGGCCATTGCAGCCGGCGGTGCGGGCAGCTTGAGTCCCAGTTGACGCAAACGCTCATGGGGTCGAGATAGTGTTGGCATTGGCTCGAGCGAGTCTAGTGGCGACGGCCGCGCAGATGGGCGACGCCGGCTAAAAGCACGATCAGCAAGGCTCCGATGCCGAGCCCGACGTACGGGGCCTGGGACAGCGTGAGGAGGTCGAACACGCTGGAGCCTGACGAGGATCCCGAGGTCCGGCTTCCACTCGCGACGGGTGTCGGCGACGTAAAAGGACCCTGCGGTGTTCCTCCAGTGTCGCGATAGACCCACAGGGCGGCTACATGGTCGGCCGGCCGGAAGGTGGCGACGTAGAGGGTGGGAGATTCGTCACTGGAAACCGCGAGCGCTGTGATGGATGGCGTTGGGGGGTCAAGCGAAATAAAAGTCTGACCGGCGTCGTTCGTGCGCCACAGCCCGCCGGCGCGCGAGCCGCCTCCGTCACTCGCCGCATAGAAGTGGTCGAAATGATCCGTGATGAAGGCGACCCGCGTGTAGTCGGTCGAGGGCAGCACGCTGCCTCCGCTGAGCGCCACGAATGAGGCGCCGTTATCGCTGGACGCGAAAAGTCCGGCATTGGTGCCGGCGATCACCCGCCTGGTGGTGCCAGTTGGCGGAAGGGGACTGGCGGCGAGCTCGACCACGAACGTTCCGCTGATAGCCGGATTCACCACCGACCAGGTGACGCCGCCGTCGGCGCTTTGAAACATCTGCAGACTTCCGACCGAGAGTGGTCCGTCCGAACCCACCAGGATGCGGACCGGTGCATTCACGGCCGCCACAGCGATGGCATCGATGCTCTTTTCCGCGAGACCGGACGGCGACCATGAGGTTCCGTCTTGGCTGAGGAAGACGCCTTTGTCGGTGCCGGCCACGATCAACGTGTGAGCAAAGCCGAAGGCGCGCACGACTCGCCCGTCGAGCCCGTTGGTTGCAGACCAGGTGGCGCCGCCGTCCCGGCTCAGAAGAGCTCCACCGCCCCGCGTGCCGACCAGCACGAGCCCGGTTTTGAACGGACTGAAAACAACGGCGGTCGGCGCGGATTTGCCGGTGTACACCTGCGTCCAGGTTGTTGCGCCGTCGGTACTCCTGAGAAGCGCTCCCGCGGAGTTGCCCGCGACCACCACCTGGTTGTTGGTGGGATCAACCGCCAGCGCGAAGATCGCCGACCGGCCCTGGTGAGGCAGAGCCTTCAGCGCCACCCAGGTCGAAGGCGGAGGCGCGTCCGCGAGAACGCTCACCGCGGCGAACGTGACGACGCACAGTGCCAAAAGCGTCGCGGCAAAACGTCGGCCAGGAAGCGACACAAGCCCGCCGATTATCACCCAAGCCGCGTGGTCGACGACCTTCCAGGAGGGCGGTTTGCCTACAATCCCTGCGTGCTGGCTCGAGTCGCGGCCACACTGGACCGCGCCGCATTTAAACCGGCCACGCTGCCGAATGACCTGATCACCGGACTCGCACTGGCGCCGCCGGTGATCGCGGGACTCATCATCTTCAAGGTTCCGGCCTTGGAGATGCTGGCGATTGCGTTCGCCATCGGCATTGCCGGGCAGATCGTGGCGCAGCTGCTGTGGCGCAAGCAGCTGCCGCGCACGCAAGCGAGCCCGCTGATCGCGGCCGTCTTCGGAGTCGCTCTCATTGGAGCCGGCGCCGGTCCCATCACCAGCCTCGAGATCGCAAGCCTGGCGGTCATCCTGGAGCTGCTGCGGGCACGCTACATACCGGCGATTCGCGCGCAAGCTGGTTTGCTTGCGTACGCAGGCGTCGCGCTGATCACGCGAGGCGCCCCATTCGCGTACATCAGACCCGCAGACGGCACAGTTTTCCCCGACCCCATCAACGTTTGGTACCACTACTTCAGTCCGACAGCGGCTGCGATCGACCCCATCGCGCTTTATGTCGGCAATGTCCCCGGTCCCGTCTTCGCAACATCCTTGCTCGCCGTCGCGATCGGAGCCGCGTGGTTCGTGTACGCGCGACGGGTGAGCCTGGTCGTGCTCGTCGCATTCCTGCTCGGAGCGCTAGTTCCGATCTACGCGTTTCACTGGAATTACGTCTTCCAGCTCGACAGTGGGCCCACATGGTTCGCCGCTGCACTCTTGCTCGCCGACCGGCGCCTACTCCCCGGGTCGTGGACGATCCGTCCCGTGCTCGGCTTTGGCGCCGGCCTTCTAGCGGTCGGCTTGCGAAGAAACGGCTACGGCATCGAAGCGGCGTTGATCACCGTGGCCGGCGTCCAGGCGGTGATGGCGGTGTTCGTGCTGTTCTTCTGGGGAGGCTCGCTGCTGTCAGCACGCTGGAAGCGGACGAGGCGCCTGCGGCAGCGTGAAGCCAACCTCCGGGTCGTCAAGAGCGTTTCCAGGGCCGGCTAGCCGGCTACTTGACGACCGGCCTCACCTTGGGCCGTCAACGCGTGTGCCACACCTTTCAAGACACGCCAGGTGGCGTTTTAGTTACGTCTTGCTGCGGCGTTTTAGTTACGTCTTGCTGCGGCTTAGTCGAACAGCTCGCGGCCGCGCGTGACGAACTGATCGCGCCGGGGGCCGGTGCCCACCAGCTCGATGGGGACCCCGATGAGCTCCCCGATTCGCTCGACGTAGTCGCGGCATCGTTGGGGTAAGTCGTCCCACGCTCGGGCGGCGCCGATATCCGACTCCCAGCCGGGCATCTCCTCGTAGACGGGCTTGCTGTGCTTGAAGTGGGAGATGTTGGCGACGGGGTGATCGAATTTCTTGCCACGAAAGTCGTAGCCGGTGCAGATCTTCAGCAGTGGCTGCTCGTCGAGTATGTCCAGCCGCATCAACGCCGCGCAGCCGATGCCGTTCAGGCGGGCCGAATAGCGGGCAACAGCCGAATCAAACCAGCCGATCCGGCGCGGCCGGCCGGTGACGGTGCCGAACTCATGGCCGCGCTCGCGTATCTGGTCCCCCACCTCGTCGAGCAGCTCTGACGGGAAGGGGCCGTAGCCCACGCGCGAGGTATAGGCCTTGAACACTCCGATCGTCAGGTCGACCTTCGTGGGAGGGATGCCGCTGCCGGTCAAGGCGCCGCCTGCGGTCGGGTTGGAGCTGGTCACGTATGGATACGTGCCAAAGTCCAGGTCGAGCATCGTGGCCTGCGCGCCCTCGAGTAGGATGTTTGCCTTCCGGTCGAGCGCGTCCTGGATGATCGGGAAGGTGTCCTTGATGTGAGGGTCGAGCTGTTTCGCATACCCCATGTACTCGTCGAGCATGCTCGACCACTCGTACGCCTCTTTCCCATAGAGCTTGGTGAGGATCGGGTTCTTCACCTGGTCGACGACGAAGGCGAGCTTCTTGCGCATGAACGCTTCCTTCTGGAGGTCGCCAATGCGGAAGCCGATGCGCCGTACCTTGTCGGCGTAGGCGGGGCCGATACCGCGCCACGTGGTGCCGAGGCGGTCGTCCCCCCGCGCCTCCTCCTCGAGCTGGTCGAGCAACGGGTGGTAGCTCATCACCATGTGTGCGCGTTCGCTGATGATCAGGTTCTTCGGCTCGATGCCGCGCTCCCGCAGCTGGGAAATCTCGCGCAGCAGCACCTTGGGGTCGACGACCACCCCGTTGCCGATGATGCACACGCACTTCGGATAAAGGATCCCCGAAGGCATGAGCTGGAACTTGAACTCCCCGTGCTCGGTGATCACGGTGTGGCCCGCGTTGTTGCCGCCCTGGGAGCGGATGACCATGTCCGCCTTCTCGGCGAGATAGTCGATGACCTTCCCCTTCCCCTCGTCGCCCCACTGGCCGCCGACCAGGATGATGACCACGGGTTTACTCGGTTCCTGGTTCGGGCCGGCGCGTCTCCAGGTTGTAGAACCGCGTGTGGTCGCGGCGGAATTTGAGCTCGACCATGCCGGTCGGGCCGTTGCGGTGCTTGGCGACGATCAGTTCGGCGATGCCAGGCCTCTCGTCGGATTTGTAGTACTCAGGCCTAAACAAAAACATTACAACGTCACTATCCTGTTCAATACTGTTATGAATAACAATATTGGCAGCAACATAGTTATGCAAACCCTCGACGGTAAGATCAAACACTTCCTCAGCGCCATCGGGCTCAATTGAGCGAATTCTGTCCCAGTAGACATCGCTGGTCGACAGCATCTCGAGGTTCGGTGACTTAACCGTGGTTGCAACGCGCATGGCCCGCTCGCGGCTGAGGTTCTGGTCATAGGGATTGCCACCCATATGGGCCATGCCAATTCCTGCCTGCATTTCGCGTCTGGTCATCCCAGTTGCCTGCATGGAGGGAACGACCTCCAAGCGCCAGATCGCGGACGGGATCACATCACGATTCGTCTTCGCTTCTCTTACGGCCAGATACTCGAGGACTAGCGATTTATGGAGAGACTTCTCCTCGCCGATCGTGCCGACCATCATGAGGAACATGAGGATCTCGTTCCGGCCACTGATCACGACATGAAACTGGTCCCGACCTTTGCTTCCTTGACGGTGACGAGACAGTGTGGCGTTGATTCCAAGTCGCAGAAGCAGCGACTGGACGTCAATCGCAAGACGCTCACTGCTTGATGCGTAGTAGACCGAAACATAGTGATCCTGCGTCAGGCGGACGCAGCCGTCTGTTGACCACAGGTGACGCAAGAAGACTGCAATTCCGAGAGGAGATTGGCTGAAGACTTTGGCAGGAACTCGCTTCTCGTACGAGCGTAGGCCGAAAGCCCCAAGCTCCTCCAACCAGACGCGAACCGGATTGCGAACTCCGTGCGTGAGATGTCGAGTCGGCGGAATGTAAACCTGAATCCACGTGCGCTCCGGATGAATTCGCGGCCGCACTTCATCGCCGAACACTGCAGTCGCGAGCCTCACGACTTCTTCCGCGAGAATTGGATCCTTCGTCGTGTACTGGATCGCGTGCGTCGGCAGCGTGCACCCGTCACCGATCAGGTGGCCCAGAAGCCCCAGCTCCTCTGGGCTCATGGTGTCCTCCACGGGTCCCTGGAGGATTCTCGGTAGAGCAATTCGCTCTCCAGGAGCGAGCTCGTCCAGGCGCCGCCAGCCTTCCATAGTCAGGAACTTGTGGTTTGCCGTCGCGCGAATGCTGCGGCCGAGATTCGTAGTGAGCTTGAACACCGGCTTGCGGCCGGTCGCGAAGGCATTCGTGACCGTCTTGGCCTCCATGCGCCACCATCCCTCATCCAGGGCGAGCACGCGGAAACCGCTCTTTCCGACGAGATCCTTGATCGGCACGTAAGTCCCCGAGTCGGGGAGGTAGATGGGCGTGTCACCGGCAAGGCAACCCGACTCTCGAAGGTCGCTCAGGATCGGTCGCTTGTCCGGACGCTGTTCCGGAGCACGGCTCAGCTGCGAGATGGCGACAACCGGAATGCGCAGCTCGCGGGCCAATCCTTTGAGCGCACGGGAGATCGACGACACCTCCTGGACACGGTTGTCGTCGCCGCGCGTGCGACCGTGCATCAGCTGAAGGTAGTCGACCAGGATCATGTCAATGTTGTGGCGCATCTTGGCCTGTCGAGCCTTGAGCAGAAGGGTCAGCTCGTCCATCGTTGGAGTGTCGTCGATGAAGATCGCCGCTTCGCCGAGTGGACCCAGAGCATTCGACACGCGATCGAACTCAGCCTCGGTCAACAGACCACGATGCATTCGCTGCGCATCGATCTGCGCCTGCTCGGTCAGCAGTCGCTCAGTCAGCTGCTCTTTCGACATCTCGAGGCTGAAGATCGCAATCGACTTCTTCGCCTCCAACGCGGAGTGCAACGCGATGTTTAGTGCCAGGGCAGTTTTGCCCATCGAGGGTCGCCCCGCCACGATGATCAGATCCGAGTCTTTGAACCCGCCCGTCATCCGGTCCAGGTCATGGAATCCCGTCGGGATCCCGACGATCCCCTGCCCGCTCTCCATCTGCAGCGAGATCCGCTCCATCGCCGGACCCAGCAGGTCGTAGAGCTTCGAGAGCTCGCGCTGGTCGCGGTCGTCCGCGACGCCGAACACCAATGACTGCGCCTGGTTGATCGCCTCTTCGGCCTCGACCGAATCGTCGTAGCCGAAGCCAGCGATGTTCGAACCGGCCGAGATCAGCCGCCGCTTGTAAGCCTTCTCCTTGACGATGCGCCCGTAGTACTCGATGTTCGCCGCGGTCGGCACCGCACCCTGCATCGACGCGAGCTGAGCGCGCCCACCTACCCGGTCGAGCAGTCCCATCGTCTGCAGCTGGGCGGCGAGGGTGACGTTGTCGATCGGCTCACCAGCCGCAAAGAGGTCAAGGGCCGCGCGGTAGATCTGCCCGTTGTTCTCGCGGTAGAAGTCCTCCGGGTGCAGGAACTGCAGGACCTTGGCGACGGAAAGCGGGTCGAGCAACACCGACCCGATCACCGACATCTCGGCGTCCAGGTCATGAGGTGGCACCCTCCCGGGCGAGAGAGGGATCGTGGTCGCCAAGCTAGTGGAGCCAGGCGGCCGGGTGGGCCGTCGCTCGGGGCAGGCGACCGTCAGGTCGCCGGTCCGGGCCCCCTGACGCACGTATCGGCGTCCTGAGCCCCGAGAGGCGGTCTGCTCGGCCGCCGGGCGCCACTAACGCCTACCGGTCCTGCGTGACGATCACGTTGACGTGGGCGGCCACGTCGCGGTGCAGCTTGAGCGAGACCTGGTGCTCGCCAAGCGTCTTGATCGGCTCCTTCATGTCGATCTTGTGGCGATCGATCTCCACCCGGTGCTGAGCCTTCAGCGCGTTCGCAACATCCTGGTTGGTGATCGAGCCGAAAGCCTTGTCCTCGGCCCCCATCTTCAGCCGGACGACGACTGTCTTGTTGCTGATCTCGTCGGCCAGCGCCTGCGCCTCGACGCGGTCCTTGGTCTCGCGCTTGACCGCAGCCTCCTTCAGCCTCTTCGCCTCCTCTTCGACGCCCTTGCCCGCCGGCACCGCGAGCTTGCGGCGAAGCAGGAAGTTGCGGCCGTAGCCGTCAGCCACCTCTTTCACATCGCCCGCGCGCCCGACGTTCTCGACATCCTTGGTCAGCATCACCTTCAATTTCCTAGATCCTCCGACACGGATTGATATTCATCCCTGCGCCGCACGCGTGAGCGGATCCGCTTCCACATCCGCCCAGCGCCGTAGCGCGCGGCGCCGGCCGTGTCACGCACGTCTCGATCGAAAACGCTCTGCTTCGCGCTGATCGCCTCCTGGTGCTCGCGGCGAATCTCCTCGGGGCATGCCTCGATGAACGTTTCCACCGCCAGGATGCCCAGCGCCAGCATGTCGAACTCCCCAAGCACCGGGATCCAGGCCGGGAAGTCCAGCGGACTGACGATCACGCCGAGCGCGCCGAGGAGAATTGCTTTGGGCGCGACAGGAACGCGGTCGTCCCGCAACAGGCAATAGGCAAGCTTGCCGTGTCGCGGCACATCAACCAGGATCGCTTTTGCACGCGAAAATACGGATGGCAAGGGGGCCGCCACAGCCTACAGCTTTTCGGTCCCACAGGAAAGCTACTTAACTTAGCCTTGGACCCATGAGCGCCGCCGCGGCCGTGACGCCCGCTCCTGCCCGCTTTGGAAATCTCAGGCACACCGCCCTCAGCGCCTTCTGGTTCGGCAACTTCTTCCTGTGGCAGCCGCTGACCACTGTGGTCGTCCAAAGCCAGATCGACGAAGTGGTCCCCAAGGCCAATCAGGGCACGGCCATCGGTCTCGCCGTGAGCCTCGGCGGCCTATTCGCGATGACCGTACCGCCGATCATCGGCGCGCTCTCAGACCGCCTTTCGACGCCCTTCGGACGCCGCCGGCCGATCATGATCGTCGGGACGCTGCTCGCGCTGCCTGGCCTGCTGGTGCTTGCCACCGCTCACAGCTACCTTCAAATCATGATCGGCTACGCGATCGTGCAGTTCTTCTTCAACGCTGCCGGAGCGGCATTCGCGGGCATCATCCCGGATGTCGTCCCGGCGCAGGACTTCGGGCGGGCGAGTGGATTCCTCGCCACGATGGTCCAGCTAGGAAGCGGCGCCGGGCTCGCCGCCAACACGATCTTCGTCGGCGCCCACCAGGACCGCTGGATCTACCTCGCGTTCGCCGTGGTCATGGTGCTCACGCTGATCCCAACCTCGCTCGCGGCCCGCGGGGAAGGCTCGCAGCCTCTCCCCCCACGCCAATCGCGACCTCTTGGGGCAGCGATCCATGAATTCTTTCGACCCATGTTGGGGGGCGACTTCGCATGGGTGATCTTCACGCGATTCTTCGTCTCCGCCGGAATCACCGCGGTCGCCTATTACCTCCTCAACTTCTTCCGCGACGTCGTCGGCGTGCCGAACCCATCGGAGTTCACCTCACTGTGGTTCCTCGTCGTCCTCGCTGCCGCCATTCCCTTCGGGCTGGCGGGCGGCTACCTCTCCGACCGGACCCGGCGGCGCAAGGTGTTCGTGTTCGCCAGCGGCGGGTTCCAGGCCTTCGTCGCGCTGGTGTTCATCGCGTTCTTCCCCAAGGCGATTCCCCTTGTCTTCGCGCTCGGTGTCGCCTACGGCGTCGGCTACGGGCTGTACTACGCCGTCGACTGGGCGCTCGCCTGCGACACACTGCCAAATCGCGCCACCAGCGCAAAGGACATGGGGCTCTTTCACATCGCGTTGACACTGCCGCAAACCGTCGTGCCCTTCATCGCAGGGCCCGCGCTCGATCACTTCAACAGCGTGTCGCCAAACTCCGGCTACCGCGTGGTGTTCGCCAGCGCGATCGTGCTCCTACTGATCGGCACCGTATTCACGAGCCGCATCAAGTCGGTTCGGTGAGCGCCTAGACAGGAAACGAGGCGGCGCCTGCAGCGGCCACCGCCTCGACCGGATCCCACCGGGTGACACGCCTTTGGTTTCTTCGCCGCTCTACGGCCGTTGCCTACTTGTGGAGGCCAACCTTTGCGTGGACTGCGGGAGACCCGGGCAAATTGCGACGCTCCGGCGGCATTGTCAAGCGGTTTGTTTTCCCAGCGCGACCCTCATCTGGAATCCCCCCAGGCGCACAATCATGCTTAGGAGGATCGAATGCCTGAGCTCAGTTACGTGCACGGCGCCAGCGATGTCCCCCTTCTGGGTGAACCGATCTTTCAAAACCTTCGCCGTACCGCCGCGCGGTTCGGTGACCGCGAGGCGCTGGTCGCCGCCCATCAGAACCACCGCTCGACCTACAGCGAGCTCGTGGCGCAGTGCGAGGTGGTTGCACGCGGCCTGATGGCTCGCGGCGTGAAACCGGGCGATCGGGTCGGGATCTGGTCGCCAAACCGATTCGAGTGGGTCGTCGTTCAGTACGCAACCGCCGCGATGGGCGCGATCCTCGTCAACATCAATCCCGCGTACCGCACCTCCGAGCTCGAATACGCGCTCAACCAGTCGGGGATCAGCTTCCTCATCCTCGCCGCCCGCTTCCGGCAGGCGGATTACAAAGCGATGCTGGCCGAGGTCAAGGGAAAATGTCCCGACCTGCGCGAGGCCCTTGTTCTGGAAGACGGATGGGAGGCGCTGAAGCGCGACGCCGCGAAGACCAGCGAGGCGGCGCTGCGTGAGGTCGAAGCTTCTCTGCAGTTCGACGATCCGATCAATATCCAGTACACCTCAGGCACCACCGGGTTTCCCAAAGGTGCAACCCTCACCCACCACAACATCCTCAACAACGGCTTCTTCATCGGAGAAACGCTGAAATACAGCGAGCACGATCGAGTCTGCATCCCGGTGCCGTTCTATCACTGCTTCGGCATGGTGCTCGGGAACCTGGCGTGCACCACGCATGGCGCGACTATGGTCATACCGGCCGAAGCTTTCGATCCGGTCCTCACCATGGAAACCGTGCAGAGGGAACGGTGCACGTCGCTCTATGGCGTGCCGACGATGTTCATCGCCGAGCTCGAGCATCAGCGTTTCGAAGAGTTCGACTTCGGCTCGCTGCGAACTGGCATCATGGCCGGCTCGCCGTGCCCGGTCGAGGTCATGAGAAAGGTCCAGACGGCGATGCACATCCCGGAGATGACGATCGCGTACGGCATGACCGAGACCTCGCCCGTCTCGACACAATGCGCCACGGACGACCCACTCGAGCGCCGGGTGTCCACCGTCGGACGTGTCCACCCGCACGCCGAGATCAAGATCGTTGACCCGGCATCGGGAGCCGTTGTTCCGCGTGGCACTACCGGCGAGCTGTGCAGCAGGGGTTACATGGTCATGATCGGTTACTGGAACAACGAGGAGGCGACCCGCCAGGCCATCGACCCCGCGCGCTGGATGCACACCGGAGACCTGGCGACGATCGACGCCGAGGGCTACGTGAACATCGTCGGCCGGATCAAAGACATGATCATTCGAGGCGGCGAGAACATATACCCGCGGGAGGTGGAGGAGTTCTTGTACGGACACCCCGACGTTGCTGACGTGCAGGTGATCGGCGTGCCCTCCGAGAAGTACGGGGAGGAAGTCATGGCGTGGGTGAACCCGCGGGAAGGGGCCACGCCCACCGGCGAAGAGCTTGCGCTCTGGTGCAAGGGCAAGATCGCGAGCTACAAGATCCCGCGACACTGGAAGTTCGTCGACGCGTTTCCCATGACGGTCACAGGCAAGGTCCAGAAGTTCAAGATGCGGGAAGTCGCGGTCGAGGAGCTCGGCCTGGAGAAGGCTGCCGGGGTGAAAACCGCCTAGCGGACTACTGCAAACTCTCGTACGGGGCGGCGGCCGCGAACGGCTCATAGAGCAGGAGCACCTTCTCGATCGGCAGGACGTCGCGCATGAAGATGCTACCGGCCGCCACGCCTGCGAATCCTACGATCCCCAGCCCGTCATGAGGAGCAGCCTGCTCGGCGCTGTCCTGCATAGCTCGGAACGCGTACGTCCGGCCTGACTGGTTGGCGGTCGCGATCACCTCTTTCCAGGCCGCCGCATAGTTCGCCGCCGGGTCAAGACCGGTCAAGCCCGCGATGACAGTGCCGGTCGTGGCGGCCGGCTTGGGCCGCTCGCTCAACACCTTGGCGACCGCCGCAACCTCGGCTTCGCGCGGGCCGGACAGGGTCGGTAGCAAGCGCAGGAATGCGGCGATCTGTCGATCGACAGGCGCCGCCGCCTGGGACCCCGGACCGGGGAGGATGGTCGCAAAGGGCCGGTAGACAACCTCGAACTGGGCCGGCTCCATCTGCTCCCGCACCAAAATGGCCAGGGCGACGATCTGGGCCGACTCGAGGGCGGCCGCCGCTGCGGTTGGATCCGGCAGCGTTTTCTCGATGGCGAGCCGCGTCTGGGCCACCCTGAAGCCGCCGGTGAACGCGTTGACCATCGATTGGTCCGCGCCCGCGAGCAACCCCTCCAGCACCAGCTCGACCGCGGCGGTCGACTCCCGTTGGCGCGAGAGAATCCGCGCGGTCGCTATCCACTCCCATTGCGCCGGGCCCAGCGACTTGCTGGCCGCGACCAGAAATTGCCCCGCGTCCGAAGCGCTCAGCGGAGCGCGACCTGCTCGGGCAACAGGCCCTTGGCCCGCAGCTTCTCGATCGGGTGGTACGCGTCGACGATGCGCATCGTGCCCGAAGCCGAACGGAGGACCATCGACTGCGTGTAGGCGTACACGTCTTCGTAGCGCACGCCTTTCAGCAGCTCTCCCGACGTGATGCCGGTGGCGGCAAAGAAGATGTCCGAGCCCGAGCACAGGTCGTCCAGGCATAGCACCTTATTCGGCTTGTGCCCTTCCTTGACGGCCATCTCCCTTTCCTTGTCGTTGCGGAAATGAAGCTTCGCCTGCATGTCGCCGCCCATCGTCTTGATGGCGCAAGCGGCCAGCACGCCTTCCGTGGCGCCACCCGATCCCATCATGCAGTGGATGCCTGACCTGGTCTCGAGCGCCGCCTCGAGCGCGGCGGCCACGTCGCCTGCCGTGATGAGCTTGATCCTGGCCCCGACCTCCCGTATCTGCGCGATCACCTCCGTGTTGCGCTCGCGGTCGAGCACGACGACCGTGAGCTCCTGGGCCGGAAGGCCCTCCGCCTTCGCGATCCGTCGCAGGTTCCACTCGACCGGCATCTCGAGATCGATCACTCCGCGCGCGCGCCGGCCGACGACCAGCTTCTGCATGTAGGCGACGTGCGTCGTGAACATGGTTCCACGCTCCGCCAGCGCGACGACCGAGATGGCCCCCGGCAGGCCTGAGGCGGTAAGGCTCGTGCCTTCGATTGGGTCGACGGCAACGTCAACCTCGGGTTCGAGGCCGTTTCCGATCTGCTCGCCGAAATAGAGCATCGGTGCCTCGTCCTTCTCGCCCTCGCCGATCACGACCGTCCCTTTCATGTCGACCGCTCCCAAGGCTCCTCGAATCGCCTCGACGGCTCGCGCGTCGGCGGCTTCCTTGTTGCCTCGTCCCTGAAGAGGAGCTGCGGCGAGGGCTCCAGCCTCGGTGACCCGCAACAATTCGAGCGCCAGGTTGCGGTTGATCCTCGGCTCTTCGATCATCGGGTGCCCAGCGTATACGAACGGTATGAGCGGAAACCTCGGCGGTTTCCGCTCATCGGGCCGCTCAACGGCCGAAGACCGGCGGTCTTAATTTCTGCCGGCTAACACGGCCGGATTAGCGGCCCTGCTCACCTTCCCCGGGATCGGATTTCTCAATTAGGTACTCCAGGCAACGCTTGGAGTGTTCAGGTGCGTCAGGGACGGCCGGAATAAATCCGGCCTTCTTGCCACCTGGAAGCCGCGATGAGGTCAGCCGAGCCACCGGCGGCGGATCGGAAGCTTGTCCGCTTCGACCCAGAGGTCGATCTTGCGTGCAAGCCGGCGATCCCCGTCCCTGTCGATGTAGACGCAGGTGCGCTCGAGGACCGCCGTGATGCGCACCTTCGCGCCCTCGAGCATGGCGTCGAAGGCGTCGATGAGCACCTCATCCTCATCGAGCTCCACGTCGCTCAGACGCCGCGGGCCACTCGGACGCCGCTTGGTCGAGAGCTCGAGCTGGGGCCTCGGGGCCATCGGGGCGCCAGGCTTGATGGTGAGCCGCGAGGCCGAACCGGCCAGCCGGATCGCCGGTCGCGTTGGCGGGACCGGAGGCCTGGGTGCCGGAGAGGGTGGCGGCTTGGCGGCCGCGACGCGCTGCGGTTTCTGGGCGGTCGCCCGTGACCTCGTCGCGATCTTCTTTACGCCCTTTGCCCCTTTTCCCGGCGTGCGTCCGGCCGGCCGTTTTGCACTGGTGGGCGGCGGCCTGGCCTTCGCCCGCTTTGCGGGCGCGCCCTTGGCGGGTGCTTTGACCCGGGCCGGCCTCTTCGGCGGTCGCCTAGAAGAACTCACCCCAGAACTTCCTGACCCTGCCGATTGGGTTAGGCACGGTCTTCAAGGCCACGACCCCCGCGTGCGGCGATGAATCGACTATGGCCGTTGGCTCTGACTCGGGAAGTCCTTCGGGATGGACCCGGATCACCCCGAGGTGAACGCCCCCTTCCTGGACCACCAGTGCGCCGACCTTGGCGTCGCCCTCGAGCCGGCCTGTGCTCGTGATCTTCAGCCGACTGACCGCAACCACCCTGCCGCGGACGAACCCGGCGATCGTCACGCGCTCGCTGCGGATGTCTGCCTCGACGTGCGCCTCCGGGCCGATCAAAAGGTCACCTTCACACTCGACCTGGCCGCTGAAATTGCCCATTACCTGGCCACCACCCTTGATCTGAAGACGTCCCGACAGGACGTCGTCGCGCGCGAGTACCGTCACACTCGAGTCCCCTCCGGCTGGCTCAGGGCCACCGTTCGAACTGGAAACCCCTACCTTCTCCACCAGAACATCGGTCACGTTGCAACCTCCTACCCAGCATCGAGCTGGACTCCACCACCAAGCCCAGCATAACCCGCCCTCCGGCTTGCGGGTCTAGAGATCCGGATGGACAGCGAGGTAGTCGAGGACCGCTTCGCGGGTCGGAGGGATCTCGCCATCGATGACGAGCTCCTGCACGCGTTGCTTGATTCGACCGACCTCCGGCCCTGGGCCGATGCCTCGCACGCGCATCACGTCTCCGCCGGTGACGAGCGGCGCCAGGCGGGATGGCCGCTCGTGAAGCACCGCCTCGATTCGGGCTTGCAGCTCGTCGAGCTTCTCGGGTTCGGGATAGGCCGACGCGCCGACGTCGGCGCGCGCAAGGGCCATCAGGGGTTCGATGAGGTCTCCGGCGTCTCGCGCGAGGCGTCTGACCGCGCCATCCGTCCATTCCGAGCGGTAGTACACGGGCCTCAGGTGGAGTCGCACAAGCTTGATGACCGCCTCGACCTCTTTTTGTGGGAAGCGGAGGCGCTCGAGGGCCGACCTCGCCAGATCCGCGCCAACGACATCGTGGCCGGTGAAAGCGCCGTCAGGGGTCGCGGTGGACGGCTTGCCGACGTCGTGGAAAAGCGCCGCGAGCCGCAGCACGAGGTCTCGTGGGACCCGTTCGACGGTGAGCAGCGTGTGCCCGTACACATCATGGGTGTGGTAACCGCTCTGAGGGACACCTTTGCAGGCGGCGACCTCCGGCATGATGACTTCGAGCAGGCCACCTCCATCGAGAAGCTCGATGGCGAGGCGGGGACGTTCAGACGTGAGCATGCGCCGGAGCTCATCGGTTATGCGCTCGACCGAGATGACCGGCGGGGCGAGCCGGCTTGTCATCTGCCGCATGGCGGGGAGCACGTCCGGGGCAAGCTCAAAGCCAAGCTCTGAGGCAAAGCGAACGGCGCGGAGCATGCGCAGCGGATCGTCGGCAAATGTGCGCAAAGGGTCGGCGGGGGTTCGCAGAATGCGCGCCTCCAGGTCTTTCTGCCCATCGAGCAGGTCGTGAACCTTGCCGTCGAGGTCCATCAGCAACGTGTTGATCGTGAAATCGCGCCGCCGGAGATCCTCCTCGAGGCTCGCCGGCCGGACGTCCGGCTTTCTCGAGTGCGGCGCGTAGGACTCGGCGCGGGCGGTCACAAACTCGACCAGGTGACCCGGGAGCGCGACCTGAGCGGTGCCGTAGCGCTCGAACGTGACCGGAGGCTCTGCCCCGGCCAGCTCGGCGAATCGCTCAGCCAGCTTCAGCGCGTCGCCACCTTCCACGACCACGTCGGGATTGGGGTGAGGCCGCCCCAGGAGCTTGTCACGCACGTATCCACCGACGATCCAGGCCCGCAAACCGAGGTCAGCCGACGCTTGCTTCAGAAGCCCCAGAACCTCGCTGTCGCTCAGAGCTTGAGGCTCGGCCGAAGAAGTCCTCGACGGATCTTCGGCGCCCATGCGGCCCATCTTCGGGTTCAGCGACTCCGCTGCTCGCTCACGAATCGCCTGGATGCGCTCGCTGCGCTGCTCGTCGCTTCACCCGAATCTGGACCACCTGGATCGCCGAATCTCTCGCCGAGGATCTCCGGCCGAGCACTCATTGGTTGATGCGCGCCCATTCCACCGCTCCAATCTGCCCGGCGCGATCGCCCAGTCGGGCGCGGCGCAGGCGGGGCCGGCGAGCGGGCTTGATAAAAGGTGAGGAGTGCAGTGTCTCGACGATCGTCGGCTCGACCAGTGCCCACGAGCGGGACACGCCGCCGCCGATCACGAACATCTCCGGGTCGATGATGTTGGTCAGGCTGATCAGCGCCATGCCCATGTAACGCGCTGCTCGCTCGACGACCATCCGCGCGTGTTTGTTGCCCTGCGCAGCGGCAGCGAACAGCTCCGCCGCCGTGTGGCCGGTTTCGCGCGCCAGGTTCGCGCCACCGATGAAGGCCTCGAGACAGCCGCGCTGGCCACACGTGTCGAGCGGACCGTTGGGGTCGATGATCATGTGGCCGACCTCGCCGGCCGTTCCGTGCGCGCCGCGGTGCAGCTTGCCGTCGATGATCAGACCACCACCGACACCTGTCGACCAAGTGATGTAGACCATGTTGCGGGTGCCGCGTCCGGAGCCGTGGTGGAACTCGCCAAGCCCTGCCATGTCGGCGTCGTTCGCGAGGTGGACCTTGGCGCCCGTCGCACGGGCGAGCATCGCGGCCAGAGGCACGTTGCGCCAGCCCGGCAGGTTCGGCGGGTTGACCAGCACTCCTCGCTTGACGTCGATCGGTCCAGGCGCGCCGATGGCAATGCTGCGTACCTTCTCGCGACCGCGATGCTTGTCGATCTCGGCCGCGGCCCAATCCACCATCGCCTGCGGGGTTCCGAGCAGAGGCGTCTTGGTCTTGACGCTGGCGATCACGTTTCCGTCCGAGCGCGCGAGCGCGACCCGAACCTGGGTCCCGCCAAGGTCGATTCCAGCCAGCATTGCGCGATTAGGGTAACGGTGTGACTCACCAGCCTGGTCTGCCTGCCTACGACGACGCCCGACGATTTCCGCCACGCGTCTGGAAAGCGGTCGAGCTCACGCGCAGCCGGCGCTTCCCGCTGGCGTGCACTCCCGAGGTCGGACGCCTGCTTCATCTGTGCGCCGGGTTACGCGGCATCGAGAAGGCATGCGAGCTCGGGACTGCATGCGGCGTTGGAGCCGCATGGATCGAGTCCGGGTTGCAACCAGGCGCCTCGCTGGTGACCGTCGAGCTCGATCCGGAACGCGCGGCTGATGCAAAAGCATTGTTCTCAGACACTGGCTCGGTCGAGGTGCTGAGCGGCGACTGGAGCCTGGCACGGGATCGGGCACCGTTCGACCTGCTGTTCAGCGACGGCGGGCCAAAACGTGCGCCCGGCGATCCGGAGAAGCTCGCGCCGCTTGTCCGCAGCGGCGCCCTGGTGGTGCTGGACGACTACACCCCCGGCCATTCTGACAATGAGGATCTGTCGCGCCGGATCTGGCTGGAGAACCCGTTCTACCGGGCTCAGGAGCTGATCGTTGCTCCCGGCGCCTCAGTCATCCTCGCTGTCCGGCTAGAGCGGTCTGTCCGGGGATAAGCTCGACAAGACGCGGCCTCGGCGGTCGGTGCCAAGGAGCCGACGAGCACGCGAGGGAACGCATCGCGCAGATGCCTGACCGCGCGCGCGCAGGAGGCGACGCCGGCATCAGCGAAGCCCGGCCGCCTAGGCCGATGGATTGTCGGGCGGCTTCCCGGGCGGACCGCTAAGAAGCGAGCAGCTGCTGGCCGCGCAGCGAGGCCAGGATCTCGATCGGTCCTCGCGCGCGGTTGAACGTGTAGAAGTGGAGCCCGGGCACACCCGCCGCCAGCAGCTCGACGCATTGCGCGATGCAGTGCTGCACACCGAGGGCACGCACAGCCTCCTCGTCCGCCGCCTGTTCAATCTCAACCTCAAGAGCTGCCGGTACGGTTGCCCCTGACATCGCTGTCATGACCGCGAGTGAGCGGCGGCTGGGAACCGGCATCAGGCCGGGAACGATCGGAACGGTGATGCCGGCGGCTCGGGCCCGCGCTACCAGGTCGAAATAGAAACGGTTGTCGAAGAAGAGCTGCGTGATCAGGAAGTCAGCGCCCGACTCGACCTTGAGCTTCATGTAGCGAAACTCGTGTTCGAGGTCGGGGCTCTCCGGATGTTGTTCCGCGCTGCATGCCGCCCCGATGCCGAAGCGATAACCGTTGCGGCGCACAAAACCGACCAGGTCGTTTCCGTGAGCCAGCTCGGGGTCGGCGGGCACGAACGGCTGGCCCGGGTTCGGCGGGTCGCCGCGCAGCGCAAGGACGTTGGCGACCCCCTCCCGCTCCATCCAGTTGAGAATCTGGCGGGTCCGGTCGGCGGAGTTGGCGCACGTGAGATGAGCCATCGCCTCGATGTGGTAGTGGCGCTTGATCCGCGTCACGAGCTCGAGCGTTTTCTCGCCGGTGCGGAGGCGGTAGGTGACCGAAACCCAGTCCGGGCCGTGACCGGCCAATGTCGCGACCGTCCGCTCGAGCACCTCGACCTCCGCTTCGTCGCGTGGCGCCATGAACTCGAACGAGACGCTGGGCCGGCTGCGAGCCAGCATGTCCGCGATTCGCATTTGGCGCGAACTCTACCAATCCGCGTCGCACGTAGGCCGGATTCATTCCGGCCGTCCCAATGCCCGCATGTATGTCTCCGCGCATGGCCAGGAGAACTATTCAGTAGATCCGATCCCGGGGAAGGTGAGCAGGCACTTTGGCGAAGCCAAACCTACCGCTGGGGTCCCCGCGACGCAGTCGCGGGAGTAACCCCGAGGTTTCCGCTCATATTTTTACCTCAGGACGCGGGCATCCCCGACGCGCCGGGTCACGTGCTGCGCATCGAGATGCTCGAGCAGCGCAAGCACCGGACGGCGGCTCGCCCCCATGCGATCGCGCAGCTGCCCGACGGTGATCGAGCCGGTACTCGAGATGATTTCCCTCACCATCGCCACCGCGGCATCGAAAGCTTCCTTCGTGAACGCGACGTCGTCGCTCAACCGGACGATCTCACCGCGCTGCGCCAGCGCGCGCACGACCTCAGAGGTCGCGCCCGTCTGCTGGACCGCCTCAGTCAGGGACGGCGGAGCGAACGGCTGCTTGCCGAGCAGCTGGACCAGTGCCGCGGCGGTGCCATCGGCCGCGTGCACCTCGACGCGGTGACCGGGCAGAGCAACGGCGCCATCAAGTTCCGCAGCTACGCCGTCCTGGAGCAGGCCCTGCATTACAGATGGGAAGGAGCCCGGCGGCACTCCCAGGCGACTGCGCAGCTCCTCGCGCGCCATACCAGGTCGCAGCGGGTGCGCGACGTGATATGCGTCCAGGTCGCGAGTCGCTCGCTCGGTGATCGCGCGCCAAGCGCCGGCGTCGTAAAGCCAATCGCCGATGCGCCTCGCATTGAGGCCGGCGACATCCGCCTCGGGCGCCAGGGTGGCCTTCAACAGCGCCGCCACCGTGACCCCGCGCGGATACTTGCGCAGCTCTTCCTGCAGGACCTCGCCCGCAGCGCGGCGCTCGAGAGATTCCCTCACCGCGGGGTCGTGGCGCGCGTGCCTGCGCGGAGTGACGTCCACGAATGTTCCGCCCGCGATCGTCGCCGACGGGCTGGGGATGCGCAGGATGAATCGATCGTGCTCGGCCGCGGCGATCGGCCGATCCAGATAGAGCTGCACCCAACCCTCCGCACCGGTGGCGATCTCGTCAGAGTCGATAACGATCACGCGGCAGCCCACCTCCGCCGTGCCGGTGTGCAAGAGGAGCTCGGTGCCATGTCGCAGTGGCTGGGAAGCCGAAGCCAGGACGCGCACGGTCGCATCGACACGACGGGTGGAGTCGAGCGTCTTCGGACGAGCCAGGACGTCCCCGCGAGCCAGCTCGTCCTTTTCCACACCGGTCAGGTTCGCCGCCACGCGGCTGCCTGGCGCCGCGGTCTCGACCTTGCGGTTGTGCTGCTGCAGCCCGCGCACTCGAACCGTTCGATCGCCCGGCACAACCTGGAGCTCCTCGCCCAGGGTCAACGAGCCGTCGACAAGCGTGCCGGTCACAACGGTGCCGAACCCGCTCATCGAAAAGGCACGGTCGATGGGCAGCCTGGGCCGCCCAACGTCAGGCCTTGAAGGGGCCGCCGCCAAGAGCGCGTCCAGCGCTGCCAGCAGCTCGGCCTTGCCTTCACCGCTGACGGCTGAGAACGGGACGATCGGCGCCGCCTCCAACGAGGTGCCCTCGAGCGCCTGGATGACCTCGGATCTCACCAGCGCGAGCCAATCGGCGTCGACCAGGTCCACTTTCGAGAGAACGACGACGCCGCGCCGGACGTCAAGCAGGTCGATGATCTCGAGGTGCTCCCTCGTCTGGGGCATGACGCCTTCGTCGGCTGCGATCACCAGCATCACAGCGTCGAGCCCATGCGTCCCCGCCAGCATGTTGCGGATGAAGCGCGCGTGGCCTGGGACGTCGACTATGCCGACCTCGAGCCCGCTTGGGAGACGCAGGTGCGCAAAGCCGAGGTCGATGGTCATGCCACGCCGCTTCTCTTCGGCGAGGCGGTCCGGGTCGATGCCGGTGAGCGCGGTGATCAAGGTCGACTTGCCGTGGTCGATGTGCCCGGCCGTGCCGATGACGAAGCTCACCGCGCTACGGCCTTGAACGCGACCTCCACGGCGTCGATGAGCGTCTCGTCCTCCCCCTTCAAGACCGTCCGGGCGTCGAGGCAGCACGCGTCCTTTTCAATGCGGGCGATCACAGGCGGCTCGCCCTGACGCAGGGCCGCGGCGAGGCGTGAGGCCGGTCCAGACAGCGCGAGGAGCATCGTGGGGAGGCCGTGCTGGGGCAGCGAACCTCCGCCGACCGCGGATTCACCAGCGACCAGCGTCGCGGCCACGCCCCGCTCCGCGAGCTTGACCGACCACATCGCGGCGCGGCGCCGAATGTCCTCGACCGAAGCCCGGACCATTCTTTCGACGGGTATCTCATCCAGCCGGCCGGTGAGGCGCTGTCGCAGCGTCGCCTCGAGCGCAGCGAGCGTCAGCTTGTCGATGCGAACTGCCCGGGCGAGCGGATGGCGCGACATCTTCTTGACCGCCGCGACTCCTGCCTCACCCCGGCCGAGAACGATGCCAGCTTGCGGGCCGCCGAACAGCTTGTCGCCTGAGAACGTGACGACGTCCGAGTGCTGGAGTGACTCGGCCACTGTCGGCTCGTCGTCGATTGGCTGCGCAGCGCCGCTGCCGAGATCGTCGATGAGCAACAGGTCGTGCGAGTGAGCCACTTGAGCCATGACGTTCAGCGACGTCGCCTCAGTGAACCCCTCGACGCGAAAATTTGACGTGTGCACCCGCATGAGCGCGGCGGTGCGCGATGTGATCGCCTGCTCGTAGTCGTCTTTTCGGGTGCGGTTGGTGGTGCCGACCTCGACCATGCGCGCGCCCGACAGGCGCATGACGTCCGGCATGCGAAAGGAGCCGCCGATCTCCACCTGCTGGCCGCGCGAGACGATGACCTCATGGCCTTTGCAGAGCGCCGTCAGCGCGAGCAGGATGGCGGCCGCGTTGTTGTTGACGACGAAGGCCGCGTCGCACCCGAACAGCTGCGTCATGAGTCCCGAAACCAGGGTGGCTCGCTCGCCGCGGCGCCCCGTGTCGAGCTCCAGCTCGAGGTTGCTGTAGCCGGCCGCGACGGCCAGGGCATCCACCGCGGCGCGGGAAAGGGGCGCCCGCCCCAGGTTGGTGTGAAGGATCACGCCGCTCGCGTTGATGACGCGTCGGAGCCTCGGCGCGACCGCCGCTCGCAGCGTCGCGGCGACGGTCTCCAGGCGCTCCGACTCGCCAAGCACCGCGCCACTTCGCTCGATAGCCACCTGCTTGCGGAGCGCGTCCACCACACGCTCGTGTCCGAAGTCTTTGACGAGCTGCGCGTACGCAGGCTCGTTGACCAGCCCGCCTATCGCGGGGGGCAGGGGTATAGCCCGATGAACCCTCGAATCGCGTATCCGTCGCATCCGCCCAATGAGATTAGGCTCGCGGGCCAATAGAAAGGGACCATCACCAGGTTGAGCAGGCTTGCGCCCTGGAACAGCCCGAAGAGGAAGGCGACCACGATGCATCCCGTCCAGATCTGCTGCCGTCGCGAGTTGACCTCGAAGAAGAAGCGTGGACTCCGATTGCGGAAGATCGCCTCGATCACCCTCCAGCCGTCGAGACCGGGGATTGGCAGCAGCTGAAAGGCGAAGATCGAGAGGTTCAGGAACACGATGACGTAGAGAGCCTTACCCAACAGGCCGGGTGACAGGTCAAACGTCGAATGCATGCCCGTCCTGGTCAGGAACCGCCAGAGGAGCCCGAGCACGAACGCGACGACCAGGTTTGCTGCCGGGCCGCCGAGCTCGTGGATGACATGCTGCATGGTCGTGCTGATCCGGTTTGGCTGGACGGGGACGCGCCGGCCCCAGCCGACCAGCGCGACGAACACCGCGATCACCCCGAGCGGGTCGAGGAAGCGCCGAGGATCGAGCCGGAAGTAGCCGAAATACCGCACCGACCGGTCGCCAAGGAAGTAAGCGGCAACTGCGTGACCTAGTTCGTGGACCGGGATGGCGATCAGGAGTGCGGGTACCAGCAGCAGCGCGGACAGGATGAAGGCGACGAAGTTGCTCACTCGATGGGAATTTTGCCGACGCGCTTTGCCGCCCGCTTGCGAGCGGGCGCGCGACGGGAGCCGCGAGCTGCGGTCGGCGTGGCCCGGCCACGCCCGCCAGGCGTCGCGGTAACCCTGTGTTCGTAGATGAGCATCAGCGCCGTGATCAGCTCCCGCTGCGCGTTCAGCAAGTGAACCTGAGCCCGCGGGGGGACCATGTCCGACAGCAGGTGGCCCACTCGCGACCCGAGCTCATTGATCAGCTCGATGACGTGTTCGCCGTCGCGGCTCATGACTTCTTCTCCTTTGGTGCAGGCTTCTGCTCGCGACGAGCGAATCGAACACGCAGCTCGCCGTCACGGATCGTTGCGCTGCTCGTATCCCGTTGAGCGAGAACGCGCGGCAGCGAGATTTCGCGCCGGTAATTGCCAATGGTCACGTACAGCTCTCCGTTGTGCCGGTTCAGGTCGACCGCTGAGCGGTCGGCGAACGGAACCTTCAGCGTCAGCACGTAGTCGGTTCCATCCTTGTCGATGCGCTGAGGAATTGAAGTCGTGAAGTGCTCAGAGGGGTCGCGCTGGCCATACGTTTCCTGCGCCATGCGAAGAAGCATCTTCTCGCCGACCACCTCCTGATCGAAGAGCGGGACGTTAAAAATCGGGATCCCGACAAACGACTGCTCGACCTCGACCCGGTAGCGCTCGTGGATCCGCTGCCACTTCTGGAACAGCTCGTCATGCAGCTCACCGGGCAGCAGGCGGTTGACGATCACTGCGTCGGTGGAGTAGCCGAACAGGCTGAGGTAGGTGTAGGCGCGCTTGGCCTCTTTGACCACCATCTTCTCCAGGTTGAGCACGATCCGCACAGTGGTCGTGGACGAGTCGGTGAGCACCTTGCGCATTCCACCCAGGTCGAGGAGCAGATCCTTCAGCGACGCGTAGATCTCATCGGAGGGAAGGGGCATTCCCATCATCGGCTGCAGCACGGGACGGGCCACACGCATGGCACGGCGCGACCACGGATAGATCTTGTCGAGCCACCACTTCGCCGCATCCGGAAAAGTGAGGAGCTGCAGCGTCTCGCCAGTCGGCGCGCAGTCGACGATGAGCACGTCATGCTCGGCCCGCTGGGCGTAATGCTTGATCCACATCAGCGATGCGATCTCGTCCATGCCGGGCGGATTGGCCACCTCTTCCGCGACGACCTCGTCCAGGCCCTGCGTCGCGAACACCTCGACGGCGTACTCGTGCAGCTTCACCCAGTGGCGCTGCATCTCGTGCAGAGACGAGACTTCGTGGGCCCACAGGTTGTCGGAGATCGGCGTCAGGTCAGGGCCGAGCTCGACGTCGAACGAGTCGCCCAGGGAATGCGCGGGGTCGGTGCTCATGATCACGGTTCGATAACCGGCCTTGGCGCACTGGACGGCGGTGGCGGCAGCGACTGAGGTTTTGCCGACGCCGCCTTTACCTGTGAACAGAATCACCCGCATCAGAGTGTTGCGACCCCGAGAAACGAAGCAGATTCGCGGCATCGGTGGCCGGAGCCAAGGAAAGGGTGGCGCGGCGAGGAGCGCATCGTAGATGCGGGACGATGCCGCGCCGGGCCCCTTGACGCAGGCTTCAGCGCCCACCGGGGTCCCCGCGAAATCGAAGATTTCGTGGGTTGGTCTGGCGCCCGGCCACGTAGGACGCGAAGATGCGAGTTACCTCGGGGGCGCGACACTCAGGTGAGTTTACGTGGGCTCAGCCCTTTGGCCGGCCGCCTGGCGACCTTGCTCTACGTGTTCTGTGACCAACGACTCCACGTGTTTGAGGATCGTGAGCGTGACCTCGGTGTTGTGCTCGATCGCCTTGAGGATCTCGACGTTCTGCTCGTCAGCCTTGTCGGCTTCGTAGGCGGCATGCTCGAGCGTCAGCCGATCCTTCTGCGCCTGGCGGTTGCCGGCGAGAAGCAGCACCGGGCCCGTGTACGCGGCCTGGACGCTGAAAAGCAGGTTCAAGAGGATGAACGGGAATGGATCCCAATGATTCATAAACCCGACGATGTTGAGAGTCAGCCATACCAACACGGCACACGTCTGGACGATGAGGAACGTCCACGAGCCGATGCCGGCGGAGATCTTGTCGGCGAGCTTCTCGCCGAACGTCGCCTCGTCGTGATGAACGACGTTCACCGGGTGCTTGTGGTCGTCCGGGTTCAGCTTGTGGTGATGCAGCGTTTTTTTGAGCGCGGATTGTCCGGTGTCGCTGGTTCTAACTGACATGGCGAAGCGAACTCTAAGGTTTGGTTCCCGCTCTGTCTGTTTTTTAGCCGCTATTTGACGATGAGCGGGACTGCGATCGACCCGACGCCCAGAAGCACAACCATGGCCGCGCCGACGACGGCCAGGCGCACCAGGTCCTTCGTGAAGTACGGGACGCGGTCGAGTGGAATCGACGGATCAGCCGACTCGATGAGGTAACGACCGCCCCGTAGCTTGGTGACCTGGTTGCGGGCCCCGAGCGACATCTCGACGGATCGAACCAGCGTCTGGTCGCCGCCAACCCGGGCCTGTGACACGCTCCGGGGGGGTGAGGCCTGCGCGGTCGCCGACGGTGTGGCGCCCATGCCAGGGGTCAGCGGGCCGGGGGGCCGCATCGGCGGCCGGAACTTTCCCTTGTTGCGCTTCTTTCCCTTTCGGCTCACGGATTGAAGTTTAGTGTCGAGCCTGAGGGTCGTGACGACACCCAGCCGTCTGGGCCGCGAGGCTTAAGGCAGGCAGGCGGATGGGGGAGCTGGTTCTGCGTCGTGGGGTGCGACCTGGGGTGCGTTCCGCCTGCCTGTCGTTGGGCCGAGGGACTCAACCGAGTGAGACGTTGGCTACGATATGTTGTGTCCCGCGTGCAGTTATAACCCCGAATGTAGTTGCTGTCAAGGCCTTAACAATTTTTGGCTTCAGACCTCGGTCGTCCGCTCCGCGTACTCCTCATCGCTGATCAGCTCCTCGAGCTCGCGGGGGTCCTCGAGGCGGACACGAAGCAGCCATCCGGCGCCGTACGGCTCGCTGTTGAGCAAATCAGGATTCTCGAGCGCCTCAGCGTTGACCTCGAGCACCTCACCCGTGACCGGCGCGTCCAGAGGGGCGAGGCCTCCTCCGATTCGACGTGGCCCATGCGCTTGTTTGCGTGCAAAACGTCGCCGGGGTCGGGCAGCTCGAGCGTGGTGATCTCCCCCATCTGGTCCTGGAGGTAGTCACTCAGGCCAAGAACTGCTTCTGTACCGTCGACCCTCACCCACACATGAGAGCCGCTGAATCGAAGCCGCGTCATGACCAAATTGTGAAGCAGCCGGGTTAAGCGCTCCGCAAGTCGTCAGGCACAAGCCGAGTTAAATAGTCCAATGAAATTTCTGTTTCTCATCCTCCTATTGGGTCTCATGCTCTTTCTCCTGTACCAGCTCTGGCTTTTGTGGTTCCCAGGCTACTGAGTAGAGCCCCTCCAGCGAACCGCTAGCGCCCGACTCGGAAGAACACCACGTCGCCGTCCTTGACCCGGTACTCGCGGCCTTCGATGCGCAGCTTGCCTGAGGCGCGGAGGGCTTCCATCGAACGCGCGGCGACCAGCTCGTCAACCGAGGTGACCTCGGCACGGATGAAATGCTTTTCAAAATCGGTGTGGATCTTGCTTGCAGCGATCGGAGCCGGCGCGTCGCGCTCACAAGGCCACGCCCGCACCTCGGGTTCTCCCGCGGTGAAATACGTGATGAGCCCACCTGCCTCCCACACCGCGCGCGCGATGCGCCCGAGCCCCGATTCATCGATCCCATACCCGGCGCGCATCTCAGCCTGCTCGGCGGGATCGAGCTCGCCCAGCTCGGACTCCAACCGGGCTGAGAGCGTGATCACCGGCGCACCCTCGGCGGCGGCCAGCTTTACCACCTTGGCCGCCGGCTCGCCGCCGCCTGGCAAAAGGTCATCCGCGGCGTTGGCGACGTAGACCGCGGGCTTGAGCGTCACCGGGAAGATGCCGAGCAGCACCGTGCGCTGGTCTGGCTCCAGGGTCAGGGTGCGCAGCTGCTTGCCGGAGTCGAGATGCTCTTTGGCCGCGGTCAGGATCTCGTGTTCGTTCTGCGCGTCCTTCCTTCCCGCTCGCGCTTCCTTGGCCACCACGTCGAGCCGCTTCTCCACGGAAGCGAGGTCGGCGAGGACGAGGTCGAGCGCAAATTCCTCTAGCTCGGCGGCAGGATCTGGTTGAGGCCCGAAGCAGCGAGCAACCTTGACCAGGACGTCCGCCTGACGGGCAAACGCCACGCGTTGCGCCCGGCTGCCGGGCGGAGTGTCCTCGACCCGAACCTGCGCTGCAGTTGTCTTGAGGGGCTTGACCGCGTCGGCCAGCCGGGTCAAACGCCCATCCGGCACGTCAACCATCCCCACTCCATCGGCACCGCGGCCCGCGGTCAGGGCATTGAACAGTATCGTCTTGCCCGACCCCGCCGGGCCGACGATGGCTACGTTGACCGGCAACTACTCGGCGTCCAGCTCGAAGGTCTTGTGCAGGACACGAACACCTTTCTGGACCTGGTCACGCGCCACAAGACAGGTGATGCGGATCTCCGACGTGCTGATCATCTCGATGTTGATCCCGGCCTCCGCGAGACTCCTGAACATGCGCCCGGCGATGCCCGGCGTGCCGAGCATGCCGGTGCCGACGATGGAGAGCTTGGCCACGCCGGCCGCCGACGAGACTTTCTTCGCGCCGATTGACTTGGCCGCCGCCTTGACGAGCTTCTCCGCGGCCTTGAGGTCCGACTCGGCGACGGAAAAGGTGAGGTCTGTGCGGCCTGAGCGGCCGATGTTCTGGACGATGACGTCGACGGAGATGCCGGCCGCACCCAGTGGTTCGAAGATCGCGGCCGCGACGCCTGGGCGATCAGGAACGCCGACCACGGTGATCTTCGCGACGTTGGTCTCCTCCGCAATTCCCCTGACTCGCTTTCTTTCTTCCATCGGCACCTGAGCGACGATCATCGTACCGACGCTCTCGTTGAAGCTCGACCGGACGTGAATGGGGACGCTGTACAGCTCACCGATCTCGACCGCCCGCGGATGCATGACGCGCGCACCGACCGCGGCAAGCTCCAGCATCTCGTCGTACTGGATGTGCGTGAGCTTGCGAGCGGTCTTCACCAGGCGTGGATCCGCGGTGAAGATTCCGTCGACGTCGGTGTAGATCTCGCACGATTCGGCATTCAGGGCGGCGGCCAGCGCGACGGCAGTCGTGTCCGATCCCCCGCGTCCAAGCGTGGTGACCTCGAAATCTTCGGTGACTCCCTGGAAACCGGCAACCACCACGACCTTGCCGTTCCGCAGCGCTTCGAGAATTCGATCCGGCTTGATGTCCTGGATCCGAGCTTTGGAGTGGGCCGCGCTCGTGCGGACGCCGGCCTGGAGGCCTGACAGGGATACCGCCGGAACACCCATCCCCTCGAGGCACATCGCGACCAGTGGCGCGGTGATCGTCTCGCCGTTTGCGACCAGCATGTCCAGCTCGCGCGCCGGCGGCTCAGGGTTGACGCTCTGGGCGAGAGCGATCAGCCGATCGGTTGTGTGCCCCATCGCCGACACGACGACCACGACCTGGTGTCCTTGCTTCACGGTGGATGCGATTCGGCGGCTGACCCGCCGGATCCGAGCGGCGGTGCCCACCGAGGTACCGCCGTACTTCTGGACGATCACAGCGTCCGGAACATGCCCTTGTCCGTGATCTGTGTGACCATCCCCCGCCCCCGCTTGGGAAAGGAGGTTTGCATTGCCTTGGCGATTCGAGCAGCCTGCGAAGGCGCGCAAAAAGCAAATACGCTCGGCCCGGCACCGCAGATCGCGGCGCCATATGCCCCCGAAGCCTCGGCGACCCGGATCACCTCCGCCGTCCATGGATAGAGGTGCAGCCGGTGGGGCTGATGCAGCCGGTCACGGAGCGCCTCGCCCAGCAGCGACGGCCGCTTGGACACTATGGCGCGCACCAATAGCGCGGTTCGCGCGGCGTTGAACGAAGCGGTTTCGAGCGGTACTGAGTCCGGCAGGACCGAACGTGCTTTTTCCGTCGGGAGCGGCTGATTCGCGACGAACAGCGCAAGTCCCCAGCCGGGATTCGGAAGTTTCTCGTCGAGATGCTCAGACACGATTCGAATGCCGCCCGAGGCGGACGCCGCCACGTTGTCGAGGTGTCCCTCGTCGGCGCCCGAGTCGATGATGTGACTTTTCACGTCCCACGGGCTGCTGAGCGCTGAGGCCGCAAGCCTGGCCGCGGCGCTGCTCCCGAGCCCGACGCCGAGCGGGATCTCACTCCGCACCCGACCTTTCATGTTCAGGCGCGTGAAAGGGTTTTCATGCGCCGTGAGGTAATCAGAGCCTTCACCTTCGTAATCCCACGACGGACTCTCAGCTTCATTGGCCTCGACCTCGAGCCAGAGGTCGATCGCCATCGCCATGCAGTCGAAGCCTGGCCCGATGTTGGCGATCGAAGCCGGAACCTTGATGCGCATTACAGCTTCAAGACCTTAGCGAGTGTGCGGGCGTCGCCGTCGATCTCGATGGGCGGCTCCACGTTTTTGAGCGCCGCGTCGGGGTCCTTGAGCCCCGATCCGGTCAGGACGACGACCGCCGTCGCGTCCTTTTCGATTTTTCCGTCGCGGACGAGTGCGAAAAGAAGAGCGAGCGGTGCGGCCGAGGCCGGCTCCGCGAACAGGCCCTCGCTGTTGGCCAGCGTGATCTGAGCGGAAAGGATTTCGGTATCGGTCACCGCCGCGATCATGCCGCCGGACTCGTCCCGTGCCGTGGTGGCCCCTTCCCAGGAGGCAGGGTTGCCGATGCGGATCGCCGACGCGACAGTGGTCGGATTGGCGACTGGCCGGCCGCTGACGATCGGGGCGGCGCCTTCGGCCTGGGCGCCGACCATGCGCGGCAGGCGGGTGGTCCGCCCGGCGGCGTGGTACTCGCGAAAGCCTTTCCAGTAGGCGGTGATGTTGCCCGCGTTTCCTACCGGCAGAAGGAGGTAGTCGGGAGCGTCGCCGAGGGCGTCGACAACCTCGAACGCGGCGGTCTTCTGTCCCTCGATCCGGTTCGGGTTGACGGAGTTCATCAATGCGACAGGGTAGTGGCTCGTGAGGTCGCGAACCGTCTCCAGGGCCGAATCGAAATTCCCCTTGAGCGCAACGACCTTTGCTCCGTACATGAGGGCCTGGGAGAGCTTGTTCATCGCGATCTCGCCGGAAGGGACCACGACAATCGCGCGAAGTCCCGTCCGGGCCGCGTAGGCCGCCATCGAGGCCGAGGTGTTGCCGGTCGAGGCGCATATCAGGACCTTGCTGCCCGCCTCCAGCGCCTTGGCGACCGCGACGACCATCCCGCGATCCTTGAAGGAGCCGGTTGGGTTCAGGCCCTCGTACTTGAAGTAAAGGTGCTTGAGCCCGAGCGCGCGGGCGATATTGCGGCTGGGCACCAGGGGGGTCGAGCCTTCGTTGAGATCGACCTCCGGAGTCGAAGGACCGATGGGCAGGTGCTCGCGGTAGCGAGCGATGACTCCCAACTTCCTCTCGTTTCTAAAAGACGCGAATGAAAGACGAGACGGCCCGCACCGGCTCTAGGGCGGCCATCCTTGTTCGGGCACGCTGAAGGCTGGCGTCACGCGATGGATGCGTCGTGACCACGAGCTCGACTGTCTGGTCTTGCGACCACGCGTCCTTTTGAATGAGGCTCGAGATGCTGACACCCTCCTCCGCGAACACGTGCCCGATCGCCGCCAGCACGCCCGTCTTGTCGTCCACTCGAATCCTGTAGTAAGCGCGCGTCACCACCTCACCCATCGGCACGACGCCGATCCGGTCGTCGAAGCTAAAGGACGGCCGGCTCTGCACGCCTCGGCGGATCGATCGCGCCAGGTCGATGAGATCGCCCACGACTGCTGAGGCGGTGGGCCGGCCGCCGGCGCCCTGCCCGACCAGCAGCACCTGTCCGACCAGGTCGCCTTCGACGAAGACAGCGTTCTCGGCACCCTCCACTCGAGCCAGCGGGTGGTCGAGGGGGACCAACGCAGGGTGCACTCGTGCCTCGATCCGGCCTGGATGCCGCTGCGTGTGTGCGATGAGCTTGATGGCGTAGCCCAGCTCGCGTGCGTAGCGAAAGTCCACTGGCTCGACGCCTTCGATCCCCTCGCGATAGATCTCATCGGGGCGCACCTTGATCTCGTAGGCGATCGAACCAAGGATCGCGAGTTTGTAGGCGGCGTCGAAACCTCCGATGTCGTCCGTCGGATCCGCCTCGGCATATCCGGCGGCCTGCGCCTCGCCAACAGCGTCGGCCAGCGACATTCCTGCCGCCGCCATCCGGCCGAGGACGTAGTTGGTCGTCCCGTTGATGACCGCGGACACCCGCTCGATCCGGTTTGCCTGCAGGTCGGTCCGAAAGGCGCTGATCAGCGGGATCCCGCCGCCGACGGCGGCTTCGAAGTAAACGTCCACATTCCGTTCCGCTGCCAGGTCAAGCAGCTCGGGCCCGTGCTTGGCCATCACCACCTTGTTGGCAGTGATGATGTGCTTGCCGGCTCGAATCGCACGCTCGAGGTAGGTGCGCATCGGCTCGTCACCTCCGGCGAGCTCCACCAGCACGTCGATCTCCGGATCCTCCAGCAGGTCCGCGGGCTCCGCGGTCAGCAGGTCGGGCGCGATCTCAACGGAGCGGGGCTTGGTCGGGTTGCGCACGAGCACGCGTCGCAGGCAGAGCTCGACGCCCGCCCGCCGCGAGAGCTGCTGCTGCCAGGTGAGCATCCGCTCCGCGACCTGCGAGCCGACGGTGCCTAGCCCGATCAGGCCAACGTTCAAGGGGCGGGAGGTCACAGTACGGCTATTCTCCCTGCCGTGGCCCTGGTCCTGCGCGAAGCCGACGTTCAACGGGTCATCGAGATCGATGACGTCATCGCCGCAGTCGAAGCGGCGATGAAGGAGCTTGGCGAAGGCGTCGCCCAAAACGAGCCGCGGCGCCGCGTCTTTCCGCCTGGCGGGCTCCTCAACGTGATGTTCGCCTCCTACCCTGGCGGCCGCTGCACGGGACTGAAGGCCTACACGGTCGCCGGCGGACATGTGCGGTTCCTGGTCGTGCTTTTCGGACTCGATGGTTCGCTCGAGGCTCTCATCGAGGCGGACTTCATGGGCGCGTACCGAACCGGGGCGGCCACGGCGGTCGCCGTGAAGGCTCTCGCGCGGCCGGGCCCGGCCACCGTCGCGCTGATCGGGACGGGTTGGCAGGCCAACACCCAGGCGCTCGCGGTGTCACGCGTGCTGGGGATCAAGGAGCTGCGGGTTTTCAGCCGCGACTCCGAGCGGCGCGCCGGCTTTGCTCGGGAGCAAGAAGATCAGCTCGGCGTCGAGACGATCGCCGCCAATAGCGCGGAGCTGGCGGTGCGCGGTGCCGACGTGGTCATCACCGTGACCTCCAGCAAGTCGCCCGTGATTGAGGCCGAATGGGTCGAGCCGAATGCGCTGGTCGTCGCCGTGGGTTCGAACTTCCGCAACCGGACGGAGATCCCGCCTGCACTCGTGGCAAGGGCTCAGACGGTCGTGGTCGATCAGCTCGCCGCCGCGCAGCTCGAGAGCGGCGACCTGATCTTGGCCCATGACGCTGGGAAGTTCGACTGGAGCCGCGCTGTCGAGCTCGGGGCGGTCCTGGCCGGCAAGTGGCAGCGGCAGCCGGGGCCGGGAATCACCCTTTTCGAGTCGCACGGGCTCGCGCTGTGGGACCTGGCGGCCGGCTCGGTCGTGCTCGAAGCCGCACGGGAGCGCGGTCTGGGCGACGAAGTTCCGTTCTTCTAGAGCAGCTCTAGTGGAGGACGAAGTTCCGTTCTTCTAGAGCAGCTCTAGTGGAGGTGGACCTGGGCGGGCGGCGGCGCGAGAGCGCCCAGCTGTAGAGCTGAACCGATCAGGTAGGCGGCGATGAGAATCACGACCAGGGCCGCGCTGGCGGTTGTGTACACGACCCATGGAGACGGTCCGGTGCCCGCCATCCTGATCAGGATGTCCGTCCAGTCCGGACCCCGGCGAGGGGTCCATGTCTCGACTTCGGCCCGGACCATCCGGGCGACGTCAACTTCAGAGGGCGTACGGATCCCTCCCGGTGTGGGTTTATCTTCCACGTAGGGCACCTTCACTACTCGAACGCCCGGTGTCCGACTCCTGGTCGCTCGCCATTGCTTTTCTCATAATCGCGACTGCCTTGGCGATCCTGGAGGCCACCGTGCCGGCCGGTACCCCGAGCACTGCGGCGATCTCCTCGCGCGTCATGTCGTCGTAGTAATGGAGGACGACGGCGGCGCGCAGCTTCGGGCTCAGGGCCGCCATGGCCTTGCCGACGACGTCGCGGGCCTCGGCCCGGTCGTAATCCCGGCGGTCCGGGGCGACGTACAGGCGGGCGGGCAAGAAACGCGCCAGCTTCTGACGGCGCAGGTGGGAGATGGCGAGGTTGATCCCGATCCGGCGCAGCCAGGCGCCGGGCGGGGCGGTCGGGGTGTAGCGGTGACGGGCGCGGTACGCCCGCACGAACGTCTCCTGGGTGAGGTCCTCGGCCGCCGCGGCGTCCAGGACGACGGCCCGGATCGAGCGGTAGACCGAGAGATATTCCTGGTCGTACAGCTGCTTGAACTCGGTGGCGGGGTCGAGCTCTTTGCCTTCTGTCACGCGCTAAGTGTGAGGCTACCGAATGTTGCTGAGTGGTGGGCGACCCGGGACTCGAACCCGGATGGGTTACCCCACACGCCCCTCAAACGTGCGCGTCTGCCAGTTCCGCCAGCCGCCCGGCTGCAGCCGGTTGATTTTACGTGACCGGCGCGATGGTACCCGCGGCAAGACTCGAACTCGCAACCTCCTGATCCGAAGTCAGGCGCTCTATCCATTGAGCTACGCGGGCGCCGCCCCATCCTAGGGCGCTCAGCCGACTGCGTATCGCTGGTGGTTCAATCCCCACGCCGCGTATCGCATCAGGCCGACAGCGCGATATCGCCGCCGTCGTGCCGTGGTGCGGCCCGACTCGATGGCCGCGCGCAGGGCCTCGGGCGTCTTACCCGAGAACTCTGTGAAGGCCCGGCCAACCGCATCGAGTATGTGCGCGTCCGACGAGCCAAGCTCCGCGGCACCGAGACCAAGGTTCAAGCGATGCGCCAGCTGGTTGACGAGATAGAAGCCCGGTGTCGCGTTCTCGACCTCGATCGCGTCGAAATCAAGCTCGGCGGCCAGCCAGCCGACGCCATGCACCGCGCTGGTCCTCGCGCGCCGTTGCGTACGCCAGAAAGGATGGACCGCGATCGCCAGGCCACCCTGATCGTGAATCGCATCGACAGTCGCGGCGGCCGACATGCCGGGCCGCACCCTGCGCTCGAGGAACAGGGCGACGATGTGCCCGTCACGGCTGGACACCTCCTCACCGACGATGACATGAAACCTCGCTCGCTTCGCGGCGTGGTCCCTCGCGCGAAGCGCGCCCTCGATCGTGTCGTGATCCGTGACCGCGATCACGTCGAGCTTGGCCCGCCGGGCCGCGTGTTCGACGAGCTCTTTGGGCGTCGGCCAGCCGTCGCTGGCGGTCGTGTGCATATGGAGGTCGGCCCGACCCGGAGCAACCATGGGTGTGCATCCTACCTCCGGCGGCCTTACCATCGACCTTTCAGGACCTTCTCATCGACTTAGCTAGCTGGAGGTGTCGGCTTTGGAAGGCTTGATGCAGGACTACGAGCTCTCCCTTCAGCATGTGCTCTGGCGACTCGAACGCCTGCACCAGAAGAAAGAGGTCGTGACCAAGCGAGATGATGGGGTGCACCGGACGACCTACGGCGAGATGGTCCCGCGCATCAATCGCCTGGCAGGCGCGCTGAAACGGATCGGAGTCAAACCTGGGGACCGCGTGGCCACCCTGGCCTGGAACAACAACCGGCATCTGGAGCTGTACTACGCCATCCCGTGTATGGGCGCTGTCCTGCACACGTTGAACCTGCGGTTGTTTCCTCAGCATCTCGAGTTCATAGTCAATGACGCGGAAGACAAGGTTTTATTTGTCGATCAGTCGCTGCTTCCGCTCCTGAAACCCTTGATGGGCAAGATTCCGAGCATCAAGCAGATCGTGCTCATGAGCGAAAGCACCCCGGCGCCAACGGCAGCATCCGCCAACGGCCTGGCCGACATGCTCGACTACGAGGCCCTGCTGGCGGCCGAGAGCGAGACCTACCCCTGGCCCAAGCTGTCTGAGCGCATGGCGGCGGCCATGTGCTACACCTCGGGCACCACCGGCAATCCCAAGGGAGTCGTTTATTCGCACCGCTCGCAGTTCATCCACACGATGGGTGTGCTGCAGATGGACAACCTCGCGGTCTCGGAAAGGGATGCGGTGCTTCCCGTGGTGCCGATGTTTCACGCCAACAGCTGGGGACTCCCGTACGCCTGCGGCATGGCCGGCTCGAAGCTTATCTTTGGAGGACGCTTTTCGGGCGACCCCAAGTCCATAGTGGAGATGGCAGAGCAAGAAGGTGCGACTTACCTTGCCGGGGTGCCTACGGTCTGGACTGCCCTCACCGCATATATGAGGGAGACAGGCAAGCGCCTGCCGAAGGTGACCACCGTCGTGTGCGGGGGCTCGGCGGTCCCGCGCTCGCTGATGGAGTCGATGGACGCCGTGGGCCTGCGCATCCTCCACGCCTGGGGCATGACCGAGACCTCGCCGCTGGGCAGCGTCGCCCGCGTTCCAGACGGCCTGGATCCAGAAGAGGAGCTCAGCCTGCGCTTGACTCAGGGGAGGGTCACGCCCGGAGTCGAGATCCGGATCAGCGACCCTGCAACTGGCGAAGAGCTGCCCTGGGACGGAGTGGCCTTCGGCGAGATCCAGGTGCGTGGTCCGTGGATCGCTCGCGGCTACCACAACGGATTCGACCCCGAAAAGCTGACAGAGGACGGATGGTTCCGGACCGGAGACATCGCAAAGATCCGGCCTGACGGCTACATCGTGATCGTCGACCGCACCAAGGATGTGATCAAGTCGGGCGGCGAGTGGATTTCTTCGGTCGAGCTGGAGAACGCCGTGATGGCTCACCCCAAGATCCAAGAAGCGGCCGTCATCGGTCTGCCGCATCCCAAGTGGGATGAGCGCCCGGTGGTCTTTGCGGTGCCGAAGCCGGAGTTCAAGGGCAAGGTCACCGAGGATGAGGTGATCGATTTCCTCAAGGACAAGGTCGCGAAGTGGTGGCTGCCCGATGAGGTGCGCTTCATCGACGAGGTGCCCAAGACCTCGGTCGGCAAGTTCGACAAGAAAGTTCTGAGGATCGACGCGACACCCATAAGAGAAGGAGTGAAGCCCGCCGGCGGCACGAAAGGCGCGTAGTCACTTCTCGGCCGCTTTCTGCGCCTAAGCGCAGGGAGACGGCACGCTCCGCGTTACCGGGTTCGAATGCCCGACGCCGTCCTCACTCCGCCCTGGAGTGGCCAAACGCGCCTCCCGTCGGCCCAACAGCTACGCCTTTCGGCCGCCCGTGGGAACATCTCCACGCAACTGGGCGGAGAGCCGCGTACCGTCCGGCATACTGACCGACTGGTGTTCCAAGGTTGAGTACTACCCAACTAGGTCGTTATCCGATCGAAGCCGAGCTCGGGCGCGGTGCCATGGGTGTCGTCTATCGGTCGACGCATCCGCGGCTCGAGATTCCCGTCGCGATCAAGGTCCTGGCCGAGCAGTACTCGAGCGACACGAGCTTCCGGCAGCGCTTCCACCGCGAGGCCGCCACAGTTGCCGCCCTGAACCATCCCGGCATCGTTCGCGTCTACGACTTCGACGAGGACGGCCCCGTGCTGTTCATCGTCATGGAGTGGGTCGAAGGCCGCTCCATGCGCTCGTGGCTCGACGAGTACGGGCGCTTCAGCGTCGACGTCTCCGTCGACCTGATCCAGCAACTCCTGTCGGCTGTCGGTGTTGCGCATGACTACTCGATCGTCCATCGCGACCTGAAACCCGACAACATCCTCATCTCCAACCGAGGTAAGACCAAGATCCTCGACTTCGGCATCTCGAAGCTGGTCGACGACAAGCACCGGCTGACCGCGACGGGAAGCATGGTCGGCACTCCGGCTTACATGGCGCCGGAGCAGGTCAAGGGCGAAGCCGTGGACGCCACCTCGGACATCTACTCGCTCGGCATGATCCTCTACGAGCTCCTGCACGGAGAACCGCCGTTCACGGGCGCGCTGCCTACGGTGCTCCACTCGCAGGTGTTCGACAGGCCGCGGGCGTCGACCGCCATCCCGTCGCCGATCATGGACATCATCTGGAAGGCCACTGCGAAAGATCGCAGCCAGCGCTTCCAGACCTGCGAGGAATTCTCAGGCGCGTTCCACTACATGCCGAAACCGGGTGCGGCACAACCTCCCGTCGAGGCAATCTCGAATGAGCTGGCTGTCGACGAAGAGGTTGAACGGTCGCCGGCCCCTCCCCGCACCGACGGCAAGAAGCCGGCAGGCGTGTGCACGTACAGCGACTGCCAGGAACGTCGCGGCTGGGCATGCGCCTACAAAGACCTGACCGGCCGCGAGTGCAAGAGCTGGTGGTGCCGGAGACACATACAGTTCATCGAGAGAACCCCGTTCTGCCCCCGGCACGCGAGCGTGATCCGAGCGCTGGCACCCACGGCGAACACGATCTTCGAGATCAAGAACCGCCCAGCCGTCGACGATCGCGCCTTGCCGCTCGCAGCGCTTGTCGCAGAGGACATCGACAAGGATGTGACCGAGCTGGTCCGGCGTCGCTACCAAAACCGCAAGGACATCACGCTCGCACGCGACCGCACAGTGCGCCAAACCTGGTCGGGGCGCAACGACGTCGCCTGGGAGCGCAGCTGGGCGGCGCTGAAGAGCCAGGGTTATCTGGTCCGGATCGCTGTGCGCGTGGCCACTGATGAGCCCGACACTGTGCAGCTCTTGATCGGCAACACCGTCGTTTTCAAGGAGGTCCCCGATTGGATCAGCCGCCGTCGCGAAGGTGAGCCGCCAGACCACTCCGACCGCGCACGCTTCGGCAAGAAGATCTTCGGCGCGATCCTCGAGCACGTCGACCAGCCGATGCCGGCGCCTTCGACCGTTCCCGCTCCGAGCCACGAGATCGAGCCTCCGCCACCGCCCGAGATCAACCGCACGCTTATCGAGGGCATGATCCTGAGGCTTGCGTCGTTGGCGACGCGAATCACCGGATTCGAGGTTGCCGACCAGCTCGCGCTGCCTTTCGCAGCTGTGGAACCCAGCTTGAAGTCACTCACGGGGTCGAACTTCCTGGACGCCCTGGGGTTGGCTGCCGAGCAGGGTCCGTGGTTGGGCCGGCCGCTCCCGGAGCGGATGGCCTACGCGATCACCAAGCAGGGGCGCACGCGCAGCGAGCAGATCGGCAGCGCGGGCACACGCTACCTGGGTCCCGCGCCGGTCTCGCAACAGGAGTACAAGGCGGTCCTCGCCGAGGCGGCCAAGCCCGGCACGCTCGACCTGGTCAAGGTCAACCTGGTCCTAACCGGCATCGAGCTTGCACCCGGCGTTACCGAGGCTGTTCGCGCCGCCGTCAACTCCCGGTCGTCGATCTTCATCTATGGCGCACCGGGTAACGGCAAGACGACCCTGGCGCGGCGGATCCCAAGCCTGCTCGGCGGGCCAATCGTGATCCCGGTCGCCCTGGACATCGGCGGCGGCGAAGTCATGACGATCTTCGACGGGGCGGTACACCGGCTCGAGACCAATCAGCCCGCAGACAAGAGGTGGCGGCGCGTGGCGAGGCCGCTCGTCCAGGTCGGCGGCGAGTTCCAGCTCGACATGTTCGACCCGACCTGGGAGGAAGGCAGCCGCACTTACGGCGCTCCGCTTCAGGTCAAGGCCAACGGCGGCGTGCTGCTGATCGATGACCTGGGCCGACAGCGTGTGTCGCCAAAACAGATCCTCGACCGGCTGCTCGTGCCCCTCGAGCAAGACACCGATTACATGAACCTGACCGCCAGCGGACGCAAGGTCGAGGTGCCGTTCCAGGCGCAGGTCGCGCTCTCCACGAACCTGAAGCCGGCTGAGCTGCTCGACGAGGCCTACCTGCGGCGCCTTTCCTACAAAGTGCTGATGCCGGACCCGACGTGGGAGATGTGGTGCCGGATCTTCGAGCGCGAGCGCGAGCGACTGACCGTCCCGTCGGAAACGAGCGCGTTGGAGATGATCAAGACTCTCTACGGTGGCCGGCCCCTCCGCGGCAACCACCCGCGTGACCTGCTCGAACGGTTGGTCGACGTTTCGTCGGCGCGTGGCGTGCGGCCGCAGCTCACGCCAGAGCTGATCGAGGCGGCCTGGCACACGCTCTTCATCGCGAGCTAGCGCTCCGCCTCCAGTACAGCAGACGTCCGGTTACTGATCGCCGGACCGGCTGTGGTGAGGGGATGGCCGGCAGTGGATTCCGGCCTTGGGATCCCGATCTCGGTCGCAGCCGCCCGCGCGCCGGGGCTTACCCGAAGCCGCTGACTTTTAGGTTCTGCGGGTCGGCGCTGCCCTGAGCGCGCGTGTGATATCGCCGGGCGAGAGCAGACCGACCAGCTCTCCCCCTTCGATCACGAGCATCGGCCCCTCGTTCGACGGCGAAAAGCGATCGAGCACCGCGGTGACCGGCTCGCCAGGCGCTGCCTTGGCGACATCATCCATGCCGGTGCCGACGTCGCGAACACGCATGAGATGCCGTTCCTCCTGCGGGACTTGAGCGAGCCGCGACAAGGTGACCAGACCGTCAAGCGCTCCGTCGAAGGTCTTGATCGGGTAGGCGGTCGCGTTCTTCTCTGGAAGGTAGGAGCGCATGAACTCGTCGACAGTGATCCAACCCGGCGCAGTAATCGGATCGCGGGACATCACGTCCCCTACACGCACGCCGTTCAGCGCACCGCGCATGAGCACCTGCGATGCCTCGCTGCGCGCCGCCGACATTAGAAACCAACCGAGGAAGATCAGCCAGAGGCCGCTGATTCCGCCGTTGACGAAGAGCGACAGCAGTCCGAATCCCATCATCAAGAACGCGCAGATCTGTCCGAGCCGGGCGGCGCCCGAGGTGGCGCGGTAGCGATCGCCGCTTCGCTGCCACAGCCATGCCCGCAGGAGGCGACCTCCGTCCAGCGGAAAAGCGGGGATCAGGTTGAAGAGCAGGAGAGTGGCGTTGGTGCCCGCAAGCCACGCGATGCCGCCTTCGACGAGTGGCGGCCCACCTGTTGTGTCAAGGGCGAACGTTGCGACTCCGAACAGGATCGCGAGGGCGAGGCTGACGAGGGGTCCGGCAATCGCGATCTTCGCCTCGGTCCCCGGAGTCGCAGCGTCCCCCCTCAGACGCGCGACGCCGCCGAAGATCCAGAGCGTGATGCCGTCGACCTTGACACCAAGCCGCCTGGCGACGAGGGCGTGCCCCATCTCGTGACTGAGCAGCGACACATAGAAGAGGAAGACGGCGATCACGGAGACGAGCCAGTACGCGGACTGCTGCTGATCGGGCACCACCGAGGGCAGGACCTGCCCGGCCAGGGTCCACACGATGAGGACGAAGACGATCGCGAGGCTCCAGTGGAGCCCCACCTCGATACCCACAATCCGCCCGACGCGGACGCTTGCGTTCACGAGGCCATGTTAGAAGGGCGGCAGACTGGCCCTCGGTATACTTTTGCGTCGGCCCGGGCGGCGGTGGCGGAATGGCAGACGCGCTAGTTTCAGGAGCTAGTGTCCGCAAGGACGTGGAGGTTCAACTCCTCTCCGCCGCACCATCGAAAGCAAGTTGATTCCGCACGAAAAAGCGTGGAAGTCAGTACCTCGAAACACTCGTTTCGCGCGGAACAACCGCCCTGACTGTGGTTGACAACGCGCGGCCAATCGATTCGACTGAGGCCCGTGTGTTCTGTTCGGGAACGAAGCTCGCCAAGACGCGGCATCGGCGGCCGGTGCCAAGGAGACGACGAGCACGTGAGGGAACGCATCTCGTTGATGCGCGACCGAACGCGCACAGGAGGCGACGCAGGCATCAGCGAAGCCCGGCGGCCTGGGCCGATGGATCGGCGAGCGACTTCCCGGACGGAACACTAAGTGTCGGTTGCGCCCTACGACCAGATCCTCACGCTCTACAGGACCCTTCTCGTTTTCGCCACGGTCGCGGTGATCATCCTGTGTGTCGGCCTGGTCGAGTTCGTCTATTTCGAACCGCCTGGGCAGACGACCGGGGCGACGGCGCATATCGTGGGTGTGTTCGAGTACGACCCGGCGACGGCCGCGACGCATGGGCCCGACAGGACGACCCTTGCTCGCACAGAGGAATTTGCAGCGGTCGTCGACTGGTCGCCGCTGCCACCCGACCTGGTGGTTGACGCCCGCTGGTTCAACTCGTTCGGCACCCTGGTCGGTCGAGTCGGCCCAGGCACGGCCGCTGAGCTCGGTCCGCAGAGCACGGTTCCGATCATCGTGCCGTCAGGCCTCCACCACAGCCTGCCTGGTCACTACACGTTTGTCGTCGAGCGATTGAAGGACGGGCGGCCGGTTGAGGTGCTGGCCCGGCGCATCGTGCTGGTCGAGAGATAGTGAGCACTCACTCCTACACGACTCCTCCCGCGGCCAATCCGCATCCCAGGTTGCGCCCTGGTCGCTACGGGATCGCAGTTGTGGTCGCCGGTGTCGTCGTGGTCGCGCTGATCGCCAGCTCGCTCCTCAACTACGTGTACCTCGAATCCATCCCCGGACGCGCTTCCCTGTACGGCTTGCTGGCGGTGGCGCTGGTCACGCTTGGGACGTTCATCGGCGTGAGGGCCTTCACACGGGATCGTGCCAGCCGCCGCAAGCACCTCATTCGCGCGGGCGTGCTGCTCGGTTTGGGCGTTTTGCTCTGGCTGCTGGTGATCGACGTGTTTGTCTTCACGCAGTCAGCCGGTCCCACAGTCGCTGCTATCTGCGCGCTGGCGTGTCTGCCCACCACCGCCGTCGGGCTGCTGGTCGTCCGGCGCATGGATCGCAACGAGAAGGAGCCGTGGCGCCTGGTTCTCGTCGCGGCCGCCTGGGGCGCGATCGTCGCCACCAGCCTTGTCATCTGGGGCGAAAGCCTGTGGGACGCAACCGCCCAACACACACTGGTTCCTGGTCCAGGGCTTGATGCCTCGGTCGCGTTCTCGGCCGGTCTGCTCGAAGAGCTGGCCAAGGGAGCCGCGGTGGTGCTGCTCTTTCTGGTCATGCGCGACGACTTCGACGACGTCGTCGATGGAATCGTCTACGGGGCGGCGGTGGGACTGGGTTTCAACTTCTTGGAATCCGTTGCTTACATGACGGACCTCTACTCGATCTTCGATCCCGAAGGAGTCGGCTGGGCGGCCGCCGGCTTTCAGTGGTACGGCAGGCAGGTGCTCGGTCTCTTCTTTGGTCACGCGACCTACACCGCGTTCATCGGCGCTGGACTTGGGGTGGCGCGTCAGCTGCCACATACGCGCCAGAAAGCGTTAGCGATCTTGAGCGGATTCCTCATTGCGATCGCCGGCCACTTTTCGTGGGATGCGTGGGCCATATTTTTCCCGATCGACAGCAGCTTGCTGGGACTGGTCGAGGTCCACCTCCGCACGCTGATCATGACCGGACCTTTCACCGCCGCCGTGATCGCATTGCTGCTCTTCGGGATCCGTTACGAGGCGATGGGACTCGTTGACCAGTTTCGAAAAGAGGCGGCTAGCGGATCCGGAACGATTCTCGTGGAAGAGGTGCCTATTCTCGCCAGCCCTTGGCAGCGCCTCAAGCAGCGCCTGCGCGCCTTCAGCCGTGGGGGCCTGAAAGCGTATTTCAAGGTCGCGCGCCTGCAGTCGGCGCAGCTGGACCTCGCCATGGAGCGCTGGCACCGCGAACGGAAAGAGATCGACACGCCGCTGGAGGCGGAAGAGGCTCTAAGGCAGCGCGTGTTGGAGCTCAGGCACCGGGTTCCCGCGTCTTAAGACGGCATTTGATTTCGCCTCGTATGCGCCAAAGAGATGGAATCATGCGATCAATTGCGCCCCGCTTGCGCCAAAGGGATGTAATCCGGCGGGTCAGTGGAAGATGTAGCGGTTATGCGGGGAGGCGACCCCAGATGGCCCGCACCAGCGCTAACAACAGAAGCATCGCGCCGGCGGCCCAGGTGATGGCGGAAACGATCGGGTCGCTGAAGTCGGTGCCGCTGAGCACCGAGTGGAGGAAGAGCAGCGCGAACGCCGGGTAGGAGAGGCGGTGCAGCCACTGCCACAAGTCCTTGTTCATCTGGCGCTTGAAAAACGCGGTGACGGTGACGACCAGAAGGACGTCAACCGAGAGCGCGCCAAGGCCGATCGCCAGCGTGCCGTAGCTCGAATGAAACGGGACCACGACATCCAGCAACCCAATGCGAGCCGTCTTGTCGAGCAGCAGCAACAGGACGTGAGTGCCGGCGAGGGGAATCCACAGGACTGTCGTGTATTCGTGAAGAGCGCGGAGCGCGCGATTGCTGCCCAGCCAGTCGAGCACCGCGGTGCGAAGCGCGATGCCAGTGATCATCGCGATGGCCAGTGCCGCGTACGAGCTGAGTCCCGCGACCCGTGCCAGCACCCAGAAGAACTGGTCGGTCGTCATGTCAGGGGCTCAGCCACCACGCCAGGGCGTGGGCCGCGCAGTAGACGGGCGCCAGCTCGGGCCCGACCAGCAGCGCAGTCTTGGCGACGACCTCCGCCTCCAACCCATTCGAAGCGACTACAGAAACTTCTTCGAGGCCGGTCTGCGCCGGCATCCCTGTGCGCGGATCGATCAGGTGGTGAAGCTCACCCCAGCGACGCCGTCGCACGCTGCTGGTGGCCGCGCCCTGGTCGCGCAGCAACACGGTCACGCCGGCAAGGCCCACCGGCCAACCTGAGCCCGTGGGTCCCGGTCCGCCCGCACTGAGGTCGCCACCGAGGTTGGCGAGCGCATTCGGCCCCAACGATTCACGCAGCCGGTCGGCCATCCACCCTTTGGCAATGCCCCCAAGGTCGATGCCCGCCCCCGTCTCGAGTCGCGCAGCGCCCACTCGAACCCTGAGCACGTCCGGCAGCGCCGGCAGCGGGCACGCGCCAGACACGGTGGCCACCGGCAATCCCTCAGCCAGCGGCCTCGTGTATCCAATCGCCGTCATCGACGGCAGCACCGCAACGTTGACTAGGCCCCCGCTCGTCTCGAATGCTCGAAGCGACTCGCGCAACAGCGCCTCCAGCTCGGGACTGACGTCCATCCACTGTCCGGGTGAAAAATTGAATCGGGTCAGCTCGCTGTCCGGCGAGAAACGCGTCAGCCGTGCCCCGAGCCTGTGCACCCAGAGCTCGCCTTGAAGCAGCCGGCTGCGCGAGAGCCCGACCGCGAACAGGCTGCAGTTGGTCCCGATCGCCTGAAAGTGATGCCCTTCGACGGGCGCGTCAGGAGGCATAGGTCGAGGTCACGGGCTGCCCGCTGCCCGGCTGCACCGAAGGTCCAAGCGTGACGCCGCCGGGCCCAGTCGCAGTCGATCCGGCGGAGGCGTTGAGGACTGTCGGCTGCAGCGGAGCAGCCGGATTCTTCAGATGGGCGGTGACGTACGCAGCCGACAGCAACGTCGTCGCAAGGGTAAGCACGGTCGCCCCCGCCTTCAGGACGACCGTGCGCATCTCAGACTGCGGCGACCGGCGCCGACAGGAACGGAATGCGGTCGAACGACGCCCCGAGGATCTGGTTCGAGCCGGCGCCCAGGTGACCGGCAAGGATCTCCTGGTACACGGAGCGGAAGTCGACCGAGTAAGGCAGGTTGCCCGTCTTGTCGAGGCTGGTGAGGCTCGGCGCGTCGCCATACAGCCCGCCCTTGACCGGGTTCCCGATCAAGAGAAGCGGCGCGGCGGCCCCGTGGTCGGTGCCTCCGCTCGCGTTCTCCTTTGGGCGACGGCCGAACTCCGACCAGGTCGCGATGAGCACCTTGTCCGCCATGCCGTGCGCAGCCAGGTCCTGGTAAAACGCTCCCACAGCCGAGTCCAGGTAGCCCATGAGGTCGTCGTGGCGGTTGAGCTCGGTGTAGTGGGTGTCGAAGCCGCCCAGCGTCACGTGCAGAAGCTTGACGCCGGTCCCGGTGACGATCAGCTCAGCGGCCAGCTGCAGCGCCGCTGCCAGCTGGTTCTTGGAGGAATAGACGAGCTTCACCTTGTCGCTGTAATCGGCCATCGGCTGGTAGGTTGACGCTGAGGTGCGCAGCGTGGAAATCGTCTCGGTCGCAGTCGCCATCGCGGTGTCGAACAGCGCGCCGTAGATCCCGGGGGTGCCCTTGTACAGGGCACCGACTGCGGCTTCGACCTCGCCGCCGCCACTGAACCCGAAGGTTTTCTGGTTCTGGATCACGGTCATCGTGGCCTGCAGGTCGCGCAGCGCACCCGGGACGTTGGTCGTGCCGCACGCGCACCCGGTGAGCGGGTGGCCGTTGGAGTCGTAAGCGCTCGCCAGGGTTCGCCCGAGCCAGCCGTCGACCTGCCGGCGGGTCGGGTCCCCCGTCTCCCAGATCCGGATGGATTCGAAGTGTGAAAAGGTCGGGTTGGGGTAGCCGACGCCTTGAACGATCGCAACCTTCCCCTTGTCCCAAAGTCCCTTGATGGCGCCGAGGTTGTGGTTCAGGCCCCACTGGTTGTTGAGCGGCAAAGCCTGCGAGACCATCGAGCCGGCGAGCTTCGGGCGTAGGTCGTGCAGCACAGGGTCGGCGATCGGCACGACTGTGCGCAGGCCGTCATTGCCACCCGCGAGCTGGATCATGACGAGGATGTTGTCGTTGGCGACGCCCTCTTTCTTGGCCGCGTAGACCGCGCGTGCGAAGGCGTCCGGCACCGCAGCGTACCCGGCAGCCAATCCGGCGGCTCCTGCCCCGAACACGAGGCCGGCCTTTAGAAAGTCACGCCGCTTGAGCTGGTTGATGCCGATCTCTTTGGTCATTTCTCCTGCACCTACTTGAGTTGGAATTCCGGGGAGGCCAGCGTGATGAACCAGCGCGCGCGATCGTCGGC
>DATCPI010000011.1:0-8749 GCA_036570165.1 Candidatus Dormiibacterota bacterium
CCCTCCGGGTCACGGGGGTGGGTTGTCCTGAGCGAGCTCAGGTGGGTCCCCTGCCATGGCTCTCCAAGTCCCGTCCAGCGGGCATTTGGTCGGCTATCCGGACTCCGGGGTCCCTAATGCTGTCTAGTTGGGCAACGCGCACATCGCCCGCAACCCTTCGGGAGCCAGCCAATATTACGAGCCGGGCTTCTTGGGGGGAACCACTTTGATATGCAGCTCTTCAAGCTGCTCCGGGTCCACTTCCGACGGCGCTCCGAGCATCAGGTCCGACATCGACTGAGTCTTCGGAAACGCAACGACATCGCGAATGTTGTCCGTGCCGCCGAGCATCATCACGATGCGGTCGATCCCCTGAGCGATGCCCCCGTGCGGGGGCACGCCGTACGTGAAAGCCTCAAGAAGAGTTCCGAAACGGGCACGAATCGTCTCGAGCGGCATACCCAGGAGCTGGAACACGCGCTCCTGCATCGCCGGGTCATAGATTCGAAGACTTCCTCCACCCAGCTCGTAGCCGTTGCAGACCATGTCATACGCGTGGGCGCGTATGTCATAAGGCCGTTCCGCGACGAACGACATGTCCTCCTCGAACGGTCGCGTGAATGGGTGATGCGCGTAAGTGAGCTTTCCCAGATCGTCCTCATCGAAAAGGTAGGTGGGGTTGATCCACAGGAACTTCCACTCGCCCTCCCTGATGAGCTTCCGCCGGCGCGCGACCTCTTGGCGGATCAGCCCCATCACGGTTTCGGCCTTGCGTCTCCGATCCGCAACTAGCAGGACGAGGTCGTCGTCACCCGCATCAGTTGCGTGCCGGATGCCGGCGATCTCCGACTCGGTGAGGAACTTATCGATCGAGCTGCCCGGCAGCCAAGCCATTCCTTTTCCACCCGCACCCTTGGCCATGGTGACCAGGTCATCCAGATCGCGCCGAGCCATATCGCGACCGCCCGGCACCCTTATGCCGCGGACCACGCCTCCCGCATCGAGTGCGCCGCGGAAGATTTGCGCCTTCGTGCCGGCCAGCACCTCGCCAAGGTCGACGATTTCCAGGTCGTAGCGGAGGTCCGGCTTATCCGTACCGAAACGCAAGAGCGATTCCTTTATGTCCAGGCGCGGAAACGGAGTCGACAGCTCGACCCCAAGCACGTCACCCCATACCTTGATGAACAGAGTCTCGATCAATCCGAAGACGTCTTCCTCGTCGCAGAAAGACATCTCGATGTCCAGCTGGGTGAACTCGGGTTGTCGATCGGCGCGCAGATTCTCATCGCGAAAGCAGCGCGCGATCTGGTAGTAGCGCTGCACGCCAGACACCATCAGCAGCTGCTTCAACATCTGCGGAGCTTGAGGAAGCGCGTAGAAGTTGCCCGGATGCAGGCGCGACGGAACCAGGAAATCACGAGCACCTGAAGGTGAGCTGCGCGTGAGGATCGGTGTCTCGACCTCGATGAACTCGTTGCTGTCCATGAAGTCCCTGATGATCTTGTTGACGCGGCTTCTCAGCTCCAGCATCTGCGCCATTCGCGGTCGGCGCAGATCCAGATACCGATACTGCAGTCGCGTCTTCTCGTCAGGCTCCTCGGGGTCTTCGATCGGAAATGGAGTCGTTTCCGACGTGTTGATCACCTCGAGCTCGGATGCCGTCACCTCCACGTCGCCTGTCGGCATGCGCGGGTTCTCGGAACCCGCCGGACGGTGGCCAACTATACCTTTGACGCGCACCACGTATTCGGACCGGAGGTCTGACGCCGCGGCGTGAACTTGCGGAGCTTTGGTTGGGTTGAAGACGACCTGGACTGCGCCCCAGCGGTCGCGCAGGTCAATGAAGATGAGGCCGCCGTGGTCGCGCCGGCGTCCGACCCAGCCATAGAGCTCGACTTCTCGGCCAACATCCGCCGAGCGAAGCGAGCCGCAGTGCGGCGCTGTGAAGCCGCTCATGCGAGCCGGGCGGGAAGGTCCGCCCACGCGACTTCCACCTGCTCCCCACTGGCCATCACTTTGAGCTGTGCGACGCGGCGCCTCGCGTCCTCAGACGTAAGCAACACGACCCACTTCGCGCCCAGTTTGTTGGCCCACTTCATCTTCGCGCGCAAGCTCCTTGATTCGTAGTCGACGGCCACCGAACGGACCGCACGGCAGTTGCGGGCCACCTCCGCCGCTTCGACCGACAGCTCTCCGTCCGGCAAGACAACGACGTCTGCCGCCGGTCTTTCGAGGGCCCGTTGACCGCCGGCTGCCATCAGGTCAACGACCCGGTCAATGCCGCCCGCGAATCCGACGCCCGGAGTCGGCGGCCACCCCTCGGCCTCAGCAAGGCCGTCGTAGCGGCCCCCCGAAGCAAGCGCGTCCTGCTGCCCGGACGCGCCACCCGGATAAAACTCGAAGACGGTGCGCGTGTAGTAATCCAGGCCGCGGACCAGGTAAGGGTTCAGCTGATACGCCAGGCCCGCAGAGTCCAGCAGGCGCCGAACGGCTTTCCAGTGCGCTGCGCATTCGTCACAGAGGTGATCCGTGATCTTCGGGGCGTTGGCCTGGAACGCCTGCTCGTGGGGGACCTTGGAGTCGAGCAGACGCAGCGGATTCCGTTCGAGACGCAACTGCGAGTCGGCGCTCAATTGCGATTTGAGCGGTCTGTAGTGATCCTTCAATTGCTCGAGATAGGCGGGGCGGCACTTGGCATCGCCGATGGAGTTCAGCTCGAGACGCAAATCCTTCAAGCCGATCTCATTGAGCCAGCTCATCGCTAGCTCGATCACCTCGGCGTCGAATCCCGGACTTGCGCCACCGAGGACTTCGACGTTGAACTGAAAGAACTGGCGATACCTGCCCTTTTGCGGCTTGTCATGGCGGAACATGGGACCGATCAAATAAAGGCGCGAAGGCTGCGGACCCTGGTTCAGCCCACCTTCGAAGTAGGCGCGGACGACGCCGGCGGTAGCTTCGGGCCGGAGAGCCAGGTTTTGGGAACCTCGCTTTTCCAACCGGTAGAGCTCCTTCGCGACCGCGTCGGTTTCTTCGCCAACTCGCTGAACCAGTTCGAGCTGCTCGATGATCGGCGTCGCGAGCTCCTGATAGCCATACCTCTCCGCCACGTGGGCAGCACCCTGCTCCGCCTGCCGCCACAGGGGCATGGCCGCCGGCAGGATGTCGCGCACCCCGCGGGCGGCCTTGATCGGCTGAGAGCGAGTCATAAGAGTGACGATTGTAAGAACCTACAGTTACTATCAGTCGCCGGTGACTACCGCCATCGTCCAGATCGTGTCGATTGTGCTTGCCGCACTCGCGCTGATCATGGGCGCCTACCTTCTCATCATTGGCAAGCGGCCGTGGCGTGGTGGCGCGGACACCAAGGTGGCGCCGCGGGTGAGACTGCTCGGCACCAGCTACATCCTCGTCTTCGGCGCGGCGATGGTCCAGATCATCGCCCAGCCGCACGGCGATGCTGCCGCGGCGCTCGGTGGATTGATGGTCCTTGGCGGGTTGATCGTGATCCTGGTCGTGTATCTCGAGGCGCGAGCCTCGAAGCGCGCGGGCCGCGAGGACCTGCTGGACAGCCGGTTGAGGGACTAGAGGCCCGCGCGTTCCCGCGTAGTTCGATAGCCGGCCGCCGCCCGGAACGCCTCGGTCAGCTCGTCCAGGTGCACCGGCTTGCTCATGTAGTCGTCAAAGCCGGCCTTCAGGCAGCGCTCGCGGTCGCCCGGACCGGCCATGGCGGTGAGCGCGATGAGCCGGGGCCGGCTTCCTCGCGGCCAGCGCCGGCAGATGGCTTCGGCCGCGGTCAGGCCATCCATCTCCGGCATCAGGACGTCCATCAGAACCGCGTCATAGGGCTGCTGGGCGACTGAAGCCACGGCCTCCCGGCCGTTGGAGACGACATCGACGCTGTGCCCAAGCTTGGCCACCAGGCGCTTCAACAGGTTCTGGTTCAAAGCGTTGTCGTCCGCGATCAGCACGCGAAGCGCCCCGGCAACCTCCTGGGTGGCTGCAGGCGCCGCCGGCGCTTCGTGCACGCCGACCTGGACCATGACGTCGTGCAAGGTGCGCGCCACAACCGGCTTCGTGAGCGTGGCCTGGATGACCCCGCTGTCGGCCGCCTCGGCGACCTCCGAGCCAGGGTTCGCCACAGCGATGAGAACGATCGGCAGCTGGTCCGGGCGCTTCAGCCCGCGAAGAGCGGCCGACAGTCCGAGGCCTTCGATGTCGGGCGGCCGGTGCTCGACAACGGCGATGTCGAACGGGTGGCCCGCCTTCACCGCCGCAAGCGCCTCCTCCGGCGTCGCGGAGGTGGCAGTCGCGCCCCACTGCTCGGATTGCAGGGCTATTACGCGTCGCTCGGTGGGATCCGCGGTCACGACCAGGACCCGCATGGCCTCGAGCGTCAGCTGCGTCGTGGTCACAGAGGCCGGAAGAACCTCGGCCAGGATCGTGAAACTAAAAGAGGTTCCCGCATCAGGTCCGGCCTCGACGCCACCTTGCTCGACGCGCAGCTCACCATCCATCATCGCAACGAGATGTTTTGACGTCGCGAGGCTCAAGACGGCAAGCCTGTCGCCGGGCTGGAGAACATCGCGATTCGTCACGCCCTCGAGCCCTCCGCGAAGGATCCTGGCCGGGATCCCACGTCCGGTATCGCGAATCGTGAAGTGCAGGGCGACCAGCCCACCCTTGTCCTCGAACCCGAGCTCGACCCCGACGCCACCTCGGAAGGTGCGCTCGACACCACCGTGCAGCAGCGACAGCACGATCTGCTCCAACCGGCGCGAGTCGCCGACGATCACGCTGGGCACGTCAGGGGCGGCCTGGAAGGAAAGGTCGATGCCCTTCGCTCCCGCGGCGTCGGCGATCAGGCCGATACAGCTCTCGACGCTGGCCCGGACGTTGAACGGGTGAAGCGCCAATTCGAACTCGCCGCTCTGGATGGTGGCGGCGTCGAGGACATCATCCACCAGCCTCGCGATCTGCTCGGCGCCGATCTCCACGATCGCCGCGAGCTCCCTTTCTTCGCTGGACGTGGCGCCGGTCGACAGCAGGCCCGCCGCACCGACCACCGCGTTCAGCTGGTTGCGCACCTGGTGCCCGAAATCCGCGAGCAGCTCGGCATCGAGCACGCCGGGTTTCGCAACCCCCGGGGCGTGAGCGGCCTTGTCCATATCCGCAATGTCTCCCATCGTCAGTACAGCTTGTCCGGCGATGGCTGAGCTGTAGGCGTGAACATCGAGTCCGGCATCTGCACGCCATTGGACAAGAAGTGCTGTTTGAAAATCGATTGGACGCCGGTCGCGGTGTGATAGCCGACCGCACGCCCGTCTGGGGTGACGCCAACCTGGCGGAAGGCAAAAATCTCCTGGATCGAAATCTCGCCGTCGACCAGCCCGATCAGCTCCGCCACGCTGACCACCTTTCGAGCACCCCCGCGCAGTCGCGCGGTCTGCACGATGACATTGACGGCGGATGTGATCTGGCTGCGGATGGCACGCGACGGAAGCTCGGTGCCGGCTAGAAGGACGAGGGTCTCGAGGCGGTTGAGGCCGTCCTGCGGGTTGTTCGCGTGAAGAGTGCTCATCGATCCGTCATGGCCGGTGTTCATCGCCTGCAGCATGTCCAGAGCTTCGGGACCGCGACACTCCCCAACGATGATGCGGTCAGGCCGCATGCGAAGGCAGTTGCGCACCAGGTCACGGATTGAGATGGCGCCGCGACCCTCGACGTTTTGCGGTTTCGACTCGAGGCTGATCACGTGGACCTGGCGCAGCCGGAGCTCGGCCGCATCCTCGCATGTGACGATGCGCTCGGTCGCGGGAATGAAGCCCGAGAGCACGTTGAGCAGTGTCGTCTTGCCCGAGCCGGTACCGCCCGACACGATGATGTTGAGACGGGTCTTCACCGCGGCGTCGAGGTATTCGATCATCGCTTCGGTGGCAGCCCCGGCTGTGACGAGCTTCTCCGGCGACAGCACCTCACGGCCGAACTTTCGGATCGTCAGACATGGCCCGTAGATCGCCACGGGCGGGATCACCACGTTTACGCGCGATCCATCTTTCAGCCTCGCATCACACATCGGTTCAGACTCGTCGACGCGGCGACCGATCGTAGAGACGATCCTGTCGATCACGCGGCGCAGGCTGTCCTCGTCCTCGAAGGCGAGACTCGTGAGCTCGATCCGGCCCCGCCGTTCGACGAAGATCTGCTCCGGCCGGTTGACCATGATCTCGCTGACCTCGGGGTCGCGCAGCAGCGACTCCAGCGGGCCGAGGCCGATGACCTCGTCGAAAAGGATCTCCACCAGGCGCTCCTTGTCGGCCGCGGTGACCAGGGTCGCCGGCGGCTTGGCCCGGTAGTGGTCCTCGGTCAGCTGCATCAACAGTCGCCTGATGCCGGCCCGGTTGTTGATGTCGATCGCGGCGGCGTGCCGGCTCAGCAGCAGCGAGTGGATCTCGCCCTTCGCAATCGCCAGCGACGGGCTCAGGAGCGCCGATGCCTCGTTGGTGTGGAGCGGTTCCGCCGGCAGCGGCACGATTCGGGCTGCGCCGTCGCCCCGTACCACCGGCAGCTCGTCGGTGACAGGTTCGCCGGCTGCGGGCGGAGGCGCCACTGCGACAGGCGCCTGCTGATAGCGGCGGTCGAAACGCTCCGAAAGCTTCATGCGGATTCTGCCCGCATGGATCGTTCTAGACGCAGCTTGGCGCGCGTCGCAACTCTCTTGATGTCGGCGTCCGGGTCCAGCTCGGCCAGAGCGCCCAGGTCGGCCGCCCCCTTGCCTCCGATCATGCCCAGTGACAAGCAAGCCGCAAGCCGAACCGGCTTGGGCCAGCGGCTGTCATGCGCGATGCCAAGAAGCGGCGGCACCCGCAGGTGGTCCCGCCTCAGTCCGCAAGCGAGCACGGTGACGACAGCCGCCTTCTCGCTTGCCGGCTGGCGCATGAGGGCTTCAATGTCCAGGTCAGTGGCGGTCTGGGCCAGCGTGATCGCAAGGCGGTGCATCGCAATCCTGTCGATCGAGGCCATCAGCGACTCGACTGCCCGACGTCCCCCCATCCGGCCGAGGGCCCTGATGGCGGAGTCGCGGACTTTCGGGTTCTTGTCCTGGATCAGGTCTTCGATCCACATGACCGCCTCGGTGAGGCGGAGCGCCCCGCACAGTTGTGCGCCGGCCGCTCGGACCAGGGGGTTCGGACTGACCAGGGAATTGACCAGCTCGTCGCTGACCTTGGACCGGCGGAACGGCTCGGTGAGCCGCCATTGGCCGGTCAGCCCCGGCCCCGCCTCCTCCAGCGCTCCGACGATCACCTCAGAGACCGGTCCAGGCTCGGAAAGCAAGTCGGCAGCGGAGACGTTTAGCACGACCCGTTTCTCGCCCGCCAAAACTGCGTTAAGGCCCCGCTCAACCCGACCGGCGACGCGAGATCGCGGAGCGCGGGAACTAGCCCCCGACCGCTTGGTCAGGCGCTGTAGATCGATCTCGGCCGTGGGCCTCGTGTTCAAAGCTAGTACTGGGATCTGCGGTCGAATCGCGGGGACGTTGGTACATTATCGGCAATTGAACGGCCCCTGAGGTTCACGAAGCCTATCGGGCCCGGGAGGAAGAACCACACCAGGTGGGTGCCAGCAGCGAGCCCGCCGCCGATCAGACGCCCTCAGCCCTTCAGCTGCGGATCCGGATCCTGGAGATGTCCTCCGTGTTCGCGGAGCTCAGCGACGGAACGCTCCGGGCTGTCTCTCGACGCATGCGCACGGTGGGCCTGACCGCCCGCGACACGCTCCGGCTGAACGCCGACGGGGGCGATGTCGTGGTGTTCCTTGCGTCCGGGCAGGTCGAGGAGTCGATCGCCGACGGAGCTGGCAAGGTGCTCTTGACGCGGCGCCCGACGCCTGGAGAGCTCGTCATCCTCCCCGCGCCCCGGACCAGGGATCGGTACGTGACGAGGATCTTCGGCCTGACCGACGCCGTCCTCTTAACTCTCGATCGGGACGGGCTCCTCGACGGCCTGGGCCCAGACGCCGAGAAGGTGGCGCTGGCTCTCGACGGGCTCTGGGAGCAGGAGCTGTCGGCAGTCGATGCCGCCGAAGCCCAGATCAAGTCTCGGACGGCGGCTCCGATCGTGGCCTTTTTCTCGGCCAAGGGCGGTTCGGGCGTCACGACCCTGGCCGTCAACACGACCGCCGCCCTTGCTCGCAAATTCCCGCGCCAGGTGCTCCTGGCCGACATGTCCGCGCCATTCGGCCACGCCGCCCTGTTTGCCGACCTCATCGCCACAGGCTCGATGGCGAGCGCCGCCAAGGCGACCGAGGCCGATTTCGAAATCGCGCTGCGCGGCAACATCGTCAACCACCGCTCCGGAATGGGCGTCCTGCCGGGCACGCTGCGGCCGGAGGAGGTCGATCTGATGACAGGCGACCTGACAGGACGGGTGCTCGACATCGTCGTCAGCTGGCAGCGGATGATCGTGGTGGACCTCGGCACCTCGCTTGCCGAAGCCGCGCTGGCCGTGCTCGAACGCGCCGAGTGCGTGGTCGTCGTCATTCCGCCCGAGATCGCCGCGATGACCGACGCACGACGATCGCTCGCGGTGTTTCGCGACATTCTCAACATCCCCGACCACCGGGTCGAGCTCGTCCTCAACCAGCGGGTGCCGCACCCGCCACTCGACCGCGCGGCGGTGGAGGAGATCCTCGGCCGGAAGATGTCGCTCGCGGTGGGCTACGACGATTCGCGGCCGGAGGATGCCGCCCTTGCCGGCGGCCTGGTTCTGCT
>DATCPI010000012.1:0-16068 GCA_036570165.1 Candidatus Dormiibacterota bacterium
GGTCGATTCGATGGCGGCAAGCTGCGACAGCAGCAACGTGAACACCGTCGGAGAGCCGTGTGAGGGCAAACCTCACGCACGGTTCGATGAGGGGCGGCTGGCGAGGCGGTAACACGCCGAACCAGTCGCCTACTCTCCTCCACTAAGGGGAGCCAAATCTGTGTGCAAGTTCGGCTGATAGGTCACAAAAGGCCTTCGGCTGATGGGTTACAGACCTTCGGCTGACGGGTTACACCTACTTCGGCTGACGGGTTACACGTACTTCGGCTGATTGGTAACACTCCCTGCCATGAGCCGGAGCCAATCCTCGAATTCAATACTGGCTTATCAGCCGGTGCCGGAACATCTCTGGCGGAAGCCTTACCGCTAACTTACCGCAATTAATTGCGGTAAGCGGGCCGCGCTGAGTAGAGGCCAGACGTCACCGGAAGGCAAATGGCAGACTTGGCGAGGCGAGATGCGCATCCCGATTGAAGAGTTGGACTTGTCACTTCGCGCATACAACGCGCTCAAGTTGATCGGACCCCGAAAGCGGATCCACCCCACTTGAGGGTTCCGCGCGTCTGACTTGCTCGGCGACGGTGCAACCAGCGAGTGCCGGATCCCACCCGGCCTGATGGATTGTAGGTCGCGCGTGCAGCAGTTGACCAGGTTCCGCGGCGACTGCGTTCCGGGCGTCCTGAGGCTTCTCAGCGCGTCGCCTTTTCTCTGCACCAGCGTTGAGGCTGTGACCCCCAGCCGTAACCGGCGGACGTCGGTCCGCGTTTTAGCCGAGAGTGAGAACGCTCGTCGGGCTCATCGTTGTGCTGGCGGCGGCATGCACGACCGTGGCAAATGGTGGTACGCAGCGGCACTCAGCGAATTAGACCTCGACCAGTTTGAGAACTGTCTCCGTTGGTCGCAGAGCGTTCTGCAGTAGTCGCGCCAGACATTAGGTCGTCGAGCCGCTGCGAACGTTCCGGCCGGAAGTCCTGTGCACTTCAGGACCTTTGGCACTCCTTGGCGCCGATCACCCCCATCAGGATCTGATCTGAAGTGTTCCTTCGGTCCTACGTGGTTGTGGCGCGCCCGTTTGAAAAGGTCGGGGCTCAGATGGCGAAAGGCGCCGAGAACTGGTTGCCCGACATGGCGAATGATGCGAACGGGGGCGGAGCGAAGCTTCTTTCCGAATTGGGGTTCGACCTCGGCAAACGCCGGGTCGGCAGGCGCATCAAGGTGGAGATTGGCGCGCCGAAGGCGTCCGCCGGGCTCATCGTCATGCCCATCCGGTGGCGCGCTGCTAAGGAGGCCGGGCTCTTCCCGACTCTGGAGGGAGACCTGGAGATCGCAGCGATCGGCAACGCCAGGACTCAACTGGGTCTCAGCGCCAATTACGAGCCGCCTTTAGGGGTGCTCGGGAAAATCGCCGATCGCGCTTTGTTTCACCGAGTCGCCGAGTTGACCGTCAAAGACTTCCTCGAGCGGATCGGCTCGCGGCTCGATCAGATCGGGTAGCGGGCGGGCCCCGTGCCGACAAGAACATGACCGCGCCGGACTCCTTCAAGACGATCATCGAGCCCTTCAAGATCAAGACGGTTGAGCCCATTCGCATGACGTCCCGTGGCGAACGGGCCATCTTCCTAAAGGAGGCGGGGTACAACCTCTTCCGACTCGCGTCTGCCAACGTGCTCATCGATCTCCTGACGGACTCCGGGACAGGCGCAATGAGCTCCGAGCAGTGGGCCGGGATGATGCGGGGTGACGAGGCCTATGCGGGCTCCAGCAGCTTCTACCGCTTCGAGAAGGCGATCAAGGATTTGACGGGATTCCAGCATGTCATACCGACCCATCAGGGCAGGGCGGCGGAGAGGATCCTCTTCTCCGTCACATCCGGACCGGGCAAAGTCATCCCGGGCAACCATCACTTCGACACCACCAGGGCGAACATCGAAGTCACCGGGGCCGAAGCGCTCGACCTCCCCTGCCGCGAAGCTGCAGACCCGTCGCTCTCGGCGCCGTTCAAAGGCAATATCGACCTCGAGCGGCTGGAATCTCTGCTGCAAAAACGAGCCCAACAGGTACCGATGTGCATCATCACGCTGACGGACAACACCGGTGGAGGACAGCCGGTGTCGCTACGCAACCTGCGTGTTGCTCGGACGCTGCTCAATCAGCATGGTGTTCCGCTGATACTCGACGCAGCCCGCTTCGCCGAGAATGCGATGTTCGTCAAGATGCGAGAGCCGGGTAACGCAGACAGGACACCTCGAGAGATTGCCCGCGAGCAGTTCTCCTACGCCGACGGCTGCATGATGAGCGCCAAGAAAGATGGCATAGCCAACATCGGTGGCTTTCTTGCTTTGAACAACGACAGCTGGGCCGAAAGGGCCCGCCAGCTCCTGATACTGACTGAAGGCTTCACCACCTATGGTGGTCTGGCGGGACGAGATCTGGAAGCGATCGCACAGGGTCTCGAAGAGGTCCTCCATGAGGATTACCTCCGCTACCGGCTGCGCAGTGCCGAGTATCTCGGCGATGGCATCCGACGCGCCGGCATCCCGATCGTCGAACGTCCGGGCGGCCACGCTGTGTACATTGACGCGCGCGCGATGCTGTGCCACATCCCACCCGATCTGCTGCCGGGCCAGGCGTTGAGCTGCGCTCTCTACGTCGAAGGCGGAGTGCGCACGATTGAGGTGGGTACCGTCATGTTCGGTCACATCGATCCCAAGACCGGAAAACAGGTGGCCGCAGATAAGGACCTGGTGCGTCTGGCCTTGCCGCGGCGTGTCTACACCCAGAGCCACATCGACTATGTGATTGAGGTGGCGGAATCCCTGGCCCGAAACCGGGCGGCGATTGGAGGCTATCGGATCGTGTCCGAACCGGCAGCGTTGCGCCATTTCACGGCCGTCTTCGAGCTCGTCGACCCGGTTCCCGGGTAGCAACCCTTCCAGGCGTTGAGCGTCCAGAAGTCCACCGCATCTCGACAAAGCCCAAAAGTCCCGATTTGCACAGGTCGTATGGAGCTTTGATCGGATTACCTCGCGGTTCATCCTGTGAGGATGGACAGACGCTTGGCACCGGATCAGTCGATCAAGATACTGTCGCCCGATGAGTGCTTCCTTTTGCTTGAATCTCGCGACCTGGGCCGGATCGCGTTTAGCATCGAAGGCCAGCCCGAGGTCTTTCCGATCAACTACGCGATGGAGGGCCAGATCGTGGTGTTCCGCACCGCTCCGGGTACCAAGCTCGACCATGTCCCGGAGGTTCGGCTCGCCTTCGAGGTGGACGACTGGGACCCCAAGCTGGGCATAGGCTGGAGCGTCGTGGTCAAAGGCCTCGCCGAAGAGGTCACCGGAAATCTCGGGCGCACCGCGGAGCATATTCGAAAAGCGAAGGTGCATCCGGTTGCGCCTGGCGAGCGCTGGCACTGGCTGGCCATCCGGCCCTCGGAGGTGTCGGGTCGGCGCTTCCAGGTGCGGGCGGGGCCGCAACGCCGCGCTCGCGACTGGCATAGCCCACCTCCTGGCGACTACAGGCGACTCTGAGGTCCATCGATCTACGCCACCGGTGGTTCGAGACCAGGACAGTGGGACTTACTGCGAATCCGAGGCGATTCGCCATTTCGTCGTGCGACGGGATCGGCAGGACTGTCCGTATAGGAACTCGGCCCCTGGCGGGAGTTCGAGAGTGCCACAGCCTTCCCCGTGCGGCGCCGCCGCAACCGAACCCCGAAACGGACCAAGGAGGCGTTGACCGGTTGGTTAAACTACGGTCAATGCCCAAGACCGCTCCTTCGGCCGCGCCTGCCGGCGCCCCGGATCGCAGGGTCGACTTGGTCCGCACCGCCTACCGGCTGTTTAGCGAGAAGGGAGTGCATCGCGTACCGCTGGACGAAATCGCGGCCGGGGCCGGCCTCAGCAAAGGGCTGGTGCTCTACTACTTCAAGACCAAGGAGAACCTGGTCCTGGCGACCATGCGCTGGGCGCTCGACATCACCGCCGAACGGGTCCGGCAGGCGATGGCGAAGACCACCACGCCGCACGGGAAAGTGCTGGCGATGATCGACGGGATCTGGTCCGGCGCCGAGACCAACCGCCGCTTCTATCTCCTCTATCTCGATCTCGCGGGCCACGCCGCCAGGGTCAAGCACTTCACCGAGCTCAGCGCCACTTTCCATTCTGTCGTCAACGCGCTGTACGCCGAGGTCATCGTCCAGGGCGTCGCGGAAGGGGCCTTCGCCGTCGCGGATCCGGAGGAAGGGGCGGTGGCGTTGCGGGCGATCATCGACGGGCTTTTCCTGCAGTGGCTGCAGGAGGCCGACTGGGAGCGCCTCCACCCGTGGTACCGCGACACCTGCAAGCGCGCCGCGCTCGCGTACCTGGCCCGGACGCCCGGCTCGGCCGCCTGAGCAGCCTTCCGCACGGTCAGGTCGGGCTCGTTCTGGCACTTGACTTGACTGACCAGTCAGTCTAAGCTCGTGGCGCCGGGGCGCCTGGCAACCAAAGGGTCACAAAAGGAGCGCTGTCCATGGCGGTCGCGGTCCGGTCCGAGTTCGGGGTGATCCTCGAGCGGTGCTCAGGTCTGGCGGAGGACGTCACCTACCCCAGCGTCAGGCGCTGGCGCGAGGACCACCCGGGCGGACATGCCGTCGGCCACTTCCAGGTCTACTTCCCGGAGGAGCTCATTCACGCCGCCGGGATGCTGCCGGTCACTCTGATGGGCGCCGGCTCCCGGCTCGAAGCAAAGCAGGCCGACTCTCATATCGGCTCGTTCATCTGCTCGGTCTGCCGCACCTCGCTCGAGCTCGGCTTCAGCGGTCGCGTCGGCTTCCTGGACGCCTTCTACACGACGCCGATCTGCGACGTGGCGCGCAATCTCGCCGGCATCTGGGGCCGCAACTTCAAGGGGATGACCGCAGAGATCCTTTACCTGCCGCAGAACGCTAACGCGAAGCAAGCGGTCTCTTACCTCCGCAACGAATACGCGCGAGTGTTGGCTGAGCTGGAGCGGATTGCCGGCCGGCCCATCGAGGAGGCCGACCTTCGGCGAAGCATCCGCGTCTACAACGAGAACCGGCGCCTGTTGCGCGAGCTCTACCGCTTCAAGCGGGAGACGCCGTGGCTGCTATCCACCACTGAGGCCTACGTTCTTGCCAAGGCGGGCACCGTCATGCCTCGGGAAGAGCACAACGAGATCCTTCGTACGGCGCTGGCCGAGATCCCGAATAGGGACGGCCGCCGCCAGGACCGGGTCCGCGTGGTATTCGAGGGCGGCTTCTGCGAGCAGCCTCCGCTGGACATGCTGCAACTGATCGAGGAGGCCTGTTACATCGTCGATGACGACCTCCTGATCGGGATGCGCTGGATAGTCGATGACGTCCCCGAGACGGGCGATCCGCTCTACGCCCTGGCTGAGAGTTACCTGGAGCGCTCCACCTACAGCTGCGTGCAGCACGACGACCGCAAGCCCAAGGAGGAGATGCTCCTGCGCCGCCTCGCTGAGTCTGGTGGACAAGCCGTCATCCTCGCCGCGGCCAAGATGTGCGAACCCGGACTCGACGAACAGGTCGCCTACTCAAAGGCCCTCGAGGAAAAGAAGATCCCGTTCCTGCTTCTCGACTTCGAGGAGAAGATGACCGCTTTCGAGCGGATGCGAATGGAGGTCGAGACCTTCGTGGAATCGATCCTGTTCGACTGAAAGGAGAAACATAGAAATGTCCGTCAAACAGGCTCACGCGCCGCAGCTGGAAGGCGAGCTGGTCGGCCGTGGCCGGCGCGATGGCAATCGCCTCTTCAAAGAGTGGTACGCGGAGCTCGACGCGGCCGCCGCCGCCGGCGATCCAACGGCCTATGTGTTCGTGATGGGCTCGGCAGCCGAGGTCCTCAAGGCATTCGACCTGAATCTCGTCTTCCCCGAGATCAACTCGCTCCAGATGGCCGTCCGCAAGGTGTCTCTCGACTACCTCAACAAGGCCGAGGACTACGGCTACTCGACCGACGTCTGCGGCTACGTCAAGGCCGACGTCGGCATGCACCTCGACGCTCGCAAGCATCCGAACGGCCGGATCCCAAAGCCCTCGATCGTGGTCGCGACCAACATGTGCAACACGTACGTGAAATGGGTCGAGATCTGGCAGCGGATGTATGGCTGCAAGGTCTTCGTTCTCGACATCCCCGGCCAGCGGGGCATCGGCTGGAGCACCGAGCCGGGCAGCGAGCAGTTCGAGAACGACCGGCGCTACGTCCAGAGCCAGCTGGAGGAGCTGATCGAGGCCTGTGTGGCGGTCACGGGCAGACCGTTCAGGATCGAGCGCCTCCAGGAGAATCTCGCTCACGTCAACCTGATGGCCGCCGACTGGAAGGCTGTCCTCAGGCTCAACCAGAACATCCCGGCGCCTTTCAACGCGATGGCCGACGGCCTGACCTACATGGGCGTGCTGAGCGCATACCGCGGCACCGAGGCCGGGGCCCGCTACATGGCCGAGCTGCGTGAGGAGATGGAGCACAAGGTGCGGCTCGGGATCGGCACCATCGCCGAGGAGCGCTTCCGACTTCACGGGGTCGGCCCGGCCTGTTATCCGTACTTCCGCCGCTTCCTCGAGCTGTTCCAGGACTGGGGCGCTGTATTCGTCAGCACGGAATACCTCGCCTACGCCGGCGGTGGCCTCGACCTTGGCATCCAGTTCGACGTTGAGCGGCCCTTGGAGAGCCTGGCCGAGCAGCTGCTGATCACGGGCCGGCGCTCGATGTCGAACATGTTCTTCAGCCAGGACCAGCTCGCCGACACCGTCCGTGATTGGAAAGCGGACGGCATCGTCTATCACTCCGTCAAGAGCTGCCGGACCGTGAGCACAGGGATGGCCGACAGCCGCGAGTACCTGACCCGCATCAAAGACGTCCCGTCGCTGTTTGTGGAATCTGACCTTGTCGACCCGCGGATCTGGTCGGAGGCTCAGTTCAAGAACCGGATCGACGCCTACTTCGAGGCGCTCGGAGCCCGCAAGTCCGCAGCCCTGGTGGCGGCGAAGGGGTGAAGTGATGCTGGTAGGAGGAGTTGACGTCGGATCCACCCAGACCAAGGCGGTCGTCATGGACGACCAGCGCCGCGTGCTGGGCCGTTCGTTGATCGACACGGGGGGCATCGTCACGGCTGCCGCCGAGAGCGCCTTCGAGCTGGCCTGCGCGGACGCCCGCGTGCGGCGCTCCGATGTCGTCTACGTGGTCGGCACCGGCTACGGCCGCTACAAGGTCACCTTCGGAGATACCCAGGTCACCGAGATCAGCTGCCACGCGCGCGGCGGGCAATACCTGTTCCCTAAAACCCGCACCGTCCTGGACATCGGCGGCCAGGATACGAAGGCGATCAAGATCGGGCCGGAGGGCCAGGTCCTCGACTTCTCCATGAACGACAAGTGCGCCGCGGGGACGGGTCGGTTCCTCGGCGCCGCCGCCATGGCCCTTGACATCCCGCTCGGCGAGCTGGGTCCGCTGGCGCTGGCCGCGAAGAACCCGGTCAAGATCACGACCACCTGCACCGTCTTTGCCGAGACGGAGATCATCAACTGGCTCGCGCGCGGCAAGAAGGTCGAGGACGTGCTGATGGGTGTCCACCAGGCGATCGCGACGCGCAGCATCTCGCTGTTGCGAAGGGTCGGCGTCGAGGATGAGCTCACCTTCACAGGCGGCGTCACGCGGAACGTGGCGATGGTGCAGATCCTCGGCGAAATGCTCGAGACCCACCTCAACGTCAGCGAGGAGGCGCACTACATGGGCGCCATCGGCGCATCCCTGTTTGCTCTCGAGAAGGCGCTGTCCGGAGCCGCCGGCGCCGTCGAGGCGATGACGGTCGGTGTCCGGCTCGACTCCACCCGCGCGGCGGGGGGCGACTGCGAGATCTGCCCCGAACTGCCCGATCGAAAGTTCCACGACGCCCAGGAACGTCTGGCCAAGCCTCCCCAGCTGATCCAGATCGGCCGGATCGGGGAGGTCGCAAAGACATGATCATGGTTGTCGGCATCGACGTCGGCGCGACCTACACGAAGGCCCTCGCGCTCGATGAGGACAAGAGGGTCGTCGGCCGCTCGATGGTCAAGACCGGCTTCAACCTGGCCGGGGCCGCCGAGCGCGGCTACGCTGAAGTGCTTGCCTCGGCGGGCCTGGTCGAAGAGGAGGTCGACTACGTAGCGTCGACTGGCTACGGCCGCTACGTCGTCCCCATGCGTGACCTCCAGATCACGGAGCTGACCTGCCACGCAAAGGGCGCCTGGTACCAGTTTCCGAACACGAGGACTGTGCTCGACGTCGGCGGTCAGACGGTCAAAGCGATCAAGCTCGACGAGCGCGGCAAGGTTCGCTCCTTCCGCCTCAACGACAAGTGCGCCGCCGGCACCGGCGCGTTTCTCGAGAAGACCGCCCGCTACATGGGGCTCGACCCCGCGGAGATCGGCTCGCTGGCGATGGTCTCCAAGCAGCCGGTGACGATCTCGAGCGTATGCGCTGTCTTCGCCGAGTCCGAGGTCATCAACCACCTGACAAGCGGCACGAGGCCGGAGGACATCATGTATGGCGCGGTGCTCTCACTGGCCGGCCGCGCGCACCAGCTGATGAAGCGTGTCGGTATGGAGCCCGAGTTCACATTCTGTGGCGGGATGAGCCGCAACGAGGCCTTCGTCAAGGCGATCAAGCACGAGCTGGGAGTTCCCGTCAACGTGCCCGACGGCGACAAGGGGCACTTCAACGGTGCCCTCGGCGCTGGCTTGCTCGCCCTCGACCGGGTGCACAAGCTGCAGGCGGCCGGGGAATGGACAAATCGCAGCCACCGAGCTGCACAAGGAGTCTCCGCATGAGCACTTTCAAACCCCGACCGGCAGCCGATTTTGGTTTCGAGCAGATCCTGTACGAGAAGGGCGATTGGGTCGCCCGGGTCACGATCAACCGGCCGGAGGTCTACAACTGCTACTCGGCCCAGACCCTCCAGGAGATGACGCTCGCCTTCCGCGACGCCGCCTGGGACGACTCGGTCGCGGTGGTCGTGCTGACCGGGGCGGGCGAAAAAGCCTTTTGCACCGGCGGCGACGTCACCGAGTACCAATCCAAGTACCTGAAGCGCCCCCGCGACTACTGGAAGTACATGGGGCTGTTCCACGACTGCCACGACCAGCTCCGCAAGATCGGCAAACCTGTCATAGCGCGCATCAACGGGATCGTGGCGGGCGGAGGCAACGAGTTCAACATGGGATGCGATCTGGCCGTGATGGCGGACCACGCGACGATTCGCCAGGTCGGCACAAAGGTCGGCAGCGTCGCAGCAGGCGGCGCGACACAGTGGCTCCCGATCATGGTCGGCGATCGCCGCGCCCGGGAGATGCTGTTCACGTGTGACCCGATCGACTCCGCGACCGCGCTCGACTGGGGGCTGGTCAACCGCGTCGTGCCCTATGCAGAACTGGACGCGGCGGTCGACGCCCTCGCCCAAAAGCTGATCGACAAGTTCCCCGAGTGCACGCGCTACACGAAAGAGGCGGTCAACTACTGGAAGGACACGTCCTGGGCGGCCACGATCGGACATGCCCGCGACTGGCTGAGCCTGCACTTCGCGACCCTCGAGCCCTGGGAAGGCATGACCGCGTTCGTCGAAAAGCGGCAGCCGGACTATCGAGGCATCCGCCGGAAGGCGGCCGAAGGTGGCTCGAGCGAGTTCGTCTGGGGTCCATACGTCCGGGCTTGCGGCGCGTGCGGAGCGAAAGGAATCCCGGGCGACTTCGAATTCTGTGGCAAATGCGGCGCGCCGCTGCAGAAGGTTCCGGTGGGTGCTGCATCCGGCGCATCAAACGGGCGCTAGGGGATCGTGTTCCTCAGCTCGGCCGAGGCGATCGAGAGACTGGTGCCAGAGGGTACCGGTCTCCTCGCCGTCGGCGGAATGCACATGCACAACAATCCGATGGAGCTGGTGCGGGAGTTGGTACGGCGGCGGCGGGGCGTCCGCCGCCTCCTCACCAGCCCTTCCGCGTCTTTAGCCGCCGACCTCCTGATCGGCGCGGGCCTGGTCGACGAAGTAGCGACCGCCTATATCGGTTTCGAGCATCTCGGCCTGGGCCCGGCTTACCGCCGCGCCGCCGAGTCGGGAACGGTCATGGTGCTCGAGCTCTGTGAGGCAGCCATCGTCCACGGCCTTTACGCCGGGGCCGGTGGGCTACCGTTCACGGCCTTGCCGGCGGGGCTCCAGCTGTCCGACGTTAGCAGCGCCAACCCTGAGCACTTCCACATGATCACCGACCCTTTCACTGACGCCCGAGTTCTCGTGGCGGCACCGCTGCGTCCGGATGTGGCCCTGATCCACGCCCTCGCCGCGGACGAACGTGGAAACGTCTTCTTCGCCGGCGCGCATTTCACCGATCGACTGATGGCGATGGCGGCGAAGACCGTGATCGTCCAGGTCGAGCGAATGGCGAATGCGGGCGAGCTCTCCGCTCAACCAGCGGAGAGCGTGCTGCCCGGTTTCCTGGTCACCGCTGTGGTCGTAGCTCCGCGCGGATGCTTGCCCACCGCCTCGCATCGTGCGTACGGTTACGACGAGCCGGCGCTTCGCTCGTACCTGAAGCTTGCCCGCACTGAAGGTGGCTTCGCCGAGTACCTGCAGATCAACGGAATGGCTGCGACGGGGGTGACGGCATGAGCGTCATCATCGAGTACTCGACCGGAGAGCTGATGGCCGCCGTGATGGCGCGTCAGCTGCGGCCGGGTGAGGTCGTGATCATGGGCGCCGTAAGCGCGCTGCCGCAGGCGGCCTGCCGGCTGGCGCAGCTGACCACCGCGCCAGGACTCTGGTTCATCGCCGGCGGCAGTGGCGCGGTCAACCCGCATCTCGAGCCGCTCGTCGCCTCGAGTTGCGATGAGCAGCTGCTGAACGCCGATGCGGTCATGACGCTCCCCGATGTGATCCTGGTTGAGGGTCGCGGCGACCTGATCGACGTTTTCTTCGCGGGCGGCCTGCAGATCGACGCACGTGGCAACTGCAACCTGGGTCCGATCGGGCCCTGGACCCACCCAACACTGCGCGGACCGGGAGGCGTCGGCCTGCCCTTCGTCTCGCGCGCCAGGCGAGTCGTCATCTATTCGATGTCCCACGACCGCCGGACCTTCGTCGAGCGGGTCGATTTCATCAGCGGACCGGGCTTTCCGGCCGATCCACACGAACTGCACGGAGGCGGTCCGTCCTTGATCGTCACCCCGCTCTGCACCATGGACTTCGATCCCGGCCGGCACCTGGCAAGGCTGGCCACCCTACACCCGGGCGTCACGCTCGACCAGGTGATGGAGGCGACCGGATTCGCTCCGATTCTCCCGGTCAAGCTAGAGACGACCCCGGCGCTGACGCTGGAGGAGCTGTTAATCCTTCGCCGCCTGGACCCGGCCGGGCTGCTGCGTGTAGGTGCAGGACGATGAAGCGCTTCGACGATCAAATCGCGATCGTCACCGGAGGCGCCAGCGGGATTGGTCGGGCGACGGCTGTTCGGATGGCTGGCGAAGGCGCGGCAGTCGTGATCGCCGACGTCAACGGTGAAGGCGCCGACGGCGTCGCCAAGTCGATCTCGGAGGGGGGCGGTCGGGCAATTGCGCTACAAGTGGACGTCACTGATGCCACCGGAGTCAGGGCAATGACCGAACAAGCCATTACCGCGTTCGGCAAGATCGACATCCTCGTGTCCAACGCCGGCTGGGATAGGGCCGGCCCTTTTGCCGACACCGACGAGGAGCTTTGGGACCGCGTCATCGCGATCAACTATCGCGGTCACCTGGCCACCTGTCACGCCGCTCTTCCGTATATGAGAGAGCGGGGCCGAGGCAGGATAGTCACCGTTGCCTCCGATGCGGGCCGGGTGGGCTCCAGCGGCGAAGTTGTCTACTCCGGCGCCAAGGGCGCTGTGATCGCGTTCACCAAAGGCCTTGCTCGGGAGGTCGCACGCTATGGGATCAACGTCAACTGTGTGGCGCCGGGCCTGGTGGACACCCCGCTTCTTGCCGGGATGCCTGAGAAGTTGATTGCCGCGATCGTCCGCTCCATTCCGCTTCGGCGCACTGGAGTTCCGGAAGAGATCGCCGCGGCCATCTGTTTCTTCGCGTCAGAGGACGCGGCATACATCACGGGCCAGACTTTGAGCGTCAATGGCGGGTTGAACATGCCGTGAGAGTCGTCAGGGCAGGTTGACCTCGACATGGAATCGATCATGGAAGAGCTCTTCCGGCAGCATCGGGACGCCGAAGGCATGCTCGTCAAGCTGGCGGCCGGGGTGAAGCGAGTCCAGCGCGAGGGCGTGGAGGGAGCGGGTGTCCTCGATGACCTCCGTGTTCTACGACGCGCGATCCAGGGAGAGGTCCTGAGCCACTTTCGCGAAGAGGAGCAAGCGCTCTTCCCAGTGCTGGGCAGGCACATCGACAGCGCTTCGGGTCCGATCGCGATGTTGATGGAGGAGCACGCGATCTTCCGCCAGCTCGAGCTCCAGTTCGAGGAGGCGGTCGCGGCCCTCGAAGCCGGCTTCCGTGGCGGCTGGGAGGAGAAGCTCTGCGACGCAGCCGCGTCGATCGCGCGCCTGCTGCCGGCGCACATCGAGAAGGAGGAGAGCGTTCTCTTCCCGATGGCCGAGGACGTGCTCAGTGCGGACGAGTGGGATCACGTGCGGCGACTGTGGCGGGAGGCTTTGGCCGCGGTGCTGCCGGCATGACCAGCTCCGATTTCGCGCGCGCGCGTGATCTTATACAGTGCATCGCCAGCGGACCACAACGCCCAACTCGTACAGCAACGCCGGTGTCAAACCATGCCACTCAGTGCTACTCAGTGGCATTCAGTGAACTCGGGACGCAATTTCTGAACGGGGCGCAGCGATCTGTTAACCGCTAGGAGACACGTGGTTTGCGGCGCAGACCTCCTCTCAGCCGGAGTACGGCATGGGCGAGTACGCCATTGATCCTCGACCGTCGGGCGTGCCGTGCCTCGGCACGCGGTCGCGACGGCGGCATCGGCTCCGGCACCTGGACCGGTGTAACGAGCGACTCCTTATCTTGCGGCTGGTCGACCGGGACGCGGTAGAGGAGGGAGTTCACCTCGACTCCGACCATGGTCACGTTACCGAGGAGGTAGAAATAAATCATGAGTAGGAAGAGGATGCCGAACGTCTTGCCAAAGGTCGAGCCGACGCCGGTCAGCTTCAAGTAGAGCGGGAAGATGAGCGAAAGGGTTTCAAAGAGAACGCCAGCGAGGACGGCTCCAACCCACACCTTCCCCCAGTCCAGCCGCCGGTTCGGCACCACGTAGTAGATGGCCAGGAAGAGCAGGAAGCCAAGGCCGAGGCCGAACACGATCTGGAGCACGAAGTCGACCGCCCTGTTGGCGAGCACCGTGGGCAGGTAGGGCAGCTGGTTCAACAGGTCGAGGAGCGTGGTCGAAATGAGCATCATGCCCCCGACGACCGTTAGCAGTAATACCATGCCGACGCTCATGAAGACGCCTTTGATCGGCGGCCGTTGTCGGGTGTGGTAGATGACCGCGAATGCCTGCTCCATGGTCCGAAAGAGGCTGGCGCCGCTCCAGATCAGGCCGGCGAACCCAAAAAGGAAGAAGATCCCGCTCTTCTTCTGGAACGCGTTCAGCGTCGCGAGCACCTCTTTTTGGGCGTTCGCGTCGGGGATGATCGACGCGACCGTTCCGTAGACCTGGTGGGAGCCGACGCCGATGTACCCGAGGCCGACGCCCAGCACCGCAGCCATCACCAGGGCAATCGGAAAGAGCGACTGGAGGAAGTTCCAGGCGATTATCACCGCCCAGTTGAAGGCGTTGTCCTGGCCCATCTTGATGAAGAGCCGCCCGGGCGGCGTTTTCATCAGCTGGTCGATATTCTTTCTGATTGCAAGAATAGGTTGAGACCAGAGTCCCGACCACACCTCGCCGAACGAGGTTGCCATACGCTTCGAGCGGGTCGCTGGTGGATTGTGTCCTGCTCGCGTCTTTAAGCGAGCCCGCCCCGTCAAGCCCTCATTCGCAACCGTCAGCCATCGGATGCCGGTCGAGATGCGGTCCTCGCCAATTGCGCCCTGAGCAGGTATCGCAGCCGGGCATTCCAATAGGCGATGCGATGTCCGACCTTCTCTAACTGAGCGAGGACAAGCCGCATGTTGTACAGGCTGCCCTCACGTTCGCTGCCGTCTGACTGCGCGGTAGTGAGTTGCCGGATGCGTTTGATAATCGTCTCGTCCATGGCCAGGATCTCGGCATAGAGCCGGACCATGTAGAGAGCTTGCGTGATTGTGGCCTCGACTCGGTAAGCGTCAGCATTTATCGATCGGGTCGAATCGCCAGCCCGCCCAGAGGCGTCGGCGTAGGTCCGGCGCCGCTGCATTTGCATGATCCGCGCCACTTGCTTTTTTTACCGGCTCGGGCGTAATAGTGTCAGCAATATCCGGGGTCACAGTAAGACGTTGCAAGAGGGCAAAAGTTGCCGCTGTTGCAAGCCATCTCGATCCCGATCGCGTAGGATCGAGTCGGTGGGCGGTAGAGTCACGGAGCGCAGCGAGGCACCTCATCGCTTGGGGTCGTGGAACGTTCTGAAGAGCGGGTTCCATGCCTTCTCGGGGTTGATGTGGGTCGCGCCGCGCACCCCCTCCCTGCGTCTCGGCATCGTGGTCGTGATTGCGCTCGCGGCTGGCGGGGTCCTGCTGCGACTCACAGGTGCCGAGATCGCCCTACTCGTGCTCTTGGGAACGCTTCTGCTGGCCGTCGAGACAATTAACACCGCGATCGAGATGCTGTGCGACGTCGTTCAGCCCCTGCGCGACCCGAAAATCGGGAGGATCAAGGACGTGGCCGCTGGCGCCACAGCGGTCACCGAGATCGGTGGCGCGATCGTGGTGGGTGTTCTGCTCTGGCCGCATCTTTGGGCGGCGCTGCACCGGTGAAGTACAGAACCTTCAGCCCTTTAACTGAAAGCGGGTAGTGCGCAGTCAACTAATCAGGAGTTCCTGCACGTGGTCCGGAGGTAACGCTCCGGGTTCACCATCCTCCAGCAGATCATCCCTACGCATTAAAGGTTGCCGCGCGTTCGACCGAGCTTGACTAATTCAGGCGATTGGGTCATGTTCGCACCCCCTGCGCGTACAGGACCAGGTGGCATACAGTCATGGGCTTTCTTGCGCTACGGAAATTTTGAAGACGGACAATCTCACTAAGCCTCCGGCCACCTGACGATGGGCCTGGATGAGGAACAATCGCCATAACACCCGCGTCGCGGTTTGCACCGCGTCCTAACGGTGGCTGCCGTCTCTGCGGCTGGGCTAATGGAGAGGTGCCGGGAGGCGGACCTGGACCCTTCCATTCTCGTCGCGAACGAGGAAAGCGGGCTGGTCAAAGGTGGCCGGGCCGTCCTTAACGGTCCCGTCGGCGACACAGAACCGGGAACTATGCCAGGGACAGGTGACGATATCGCCCTCGAGCTTGCCTTCGTCGAGTGGGCCGCCCGCGTGGGAGCAGGTCGCTGCGATGGCGTTGAGGCGATCTCCGAGACGGACCAAGAGGACCGGCATATCGCCGGCCTGGGCTCGAACCAGCTTCCCCTCGCGGTAGTCCGCAATCGAGCCGATATCGGTCCAGGCGGTCACTCCCTCGGCGAAGGCGTTGCGATTGACCCCAGTTCCCATTCCGAAGCTCAGGTGGCCGCCGAGGAAGGCGCCGAAGAGGACCACGAAGTAGGCCAGGCTCGAGGCCAGAACGCCGGCGAAGACGAGACCGACGGACTCGTAGCGTAGGAGCAGCGAGGCAAGCATCACCAACAGGACGATGGTCATGGTCAGGCCATGAGTGCTCGCGTATCGACGCTCGCTGCCCGAGGTACCGGTGTAGTCGGTGTAGCCCGTGGCCGCCGATACGACCATGCCCAGGATCCCGATGATCAGTGCGAACGCTCCGGCCGAGGGCGGAAGGGCGCGGAAGAATATTGCCAGCCAGTCGGCCAGGAACATCACGGTGAACGCGCCAAGGGGGATTGCGGTCAATGCGGGATGGAGCGGATGACCAAGTGGTTTGGTGCCGTGAAGC
>DATCPI010000013.1:0-2374 GCA_036570165.1 Candidatus Dormiibacterota bacterium
CTGGTCGAGTTCGCGCTGGTCGCACCGGTCGTCTTGCTCCTGATCGGAGCGACTGTCGACATGGGTCGCGGGCTTCTCCTGTACGCGCTGCTGCAGGGCGCCTCCCGTGACACGGCGCGACAAGCCGCGCTCTCCTACTACAGCGGCTCCAACACTCTGCGGCCCGACTGCACGGCGCTGAGCCCGACCCCCTGTTCGCTCAGCCCGCTGGTCAACGGTGCTCACCAGCTGGACGCATTGGGTGTGTCGGTCGTCTACGCGGACTCGACAGCCATCTCGGCTCCGCCCTGGTACGGCACCTGGCTCGTCCTCCCCACGACGACGCAGCCCGGCACAATCGCGCTCAACGGCGCCACCCCGAACAACGTCTACGTCTTCATCTATGAGCTTGATTCCGCCGTCGGCAATAAGAATCCACACTGGAGCTGCCCCACCTGTGCGGTGACCGACGGCGCCGCGGTGCGCACCTCAGGGCACCAGCGCGCGGTAGTCGACCTCAAGCTCAACTGGCAGCCGGTGATGGCGAGGTTCCTCGGCATCCCGACCGTGATCACGTTCGACTCCCAGACCGTCGTCCGGATGGAGTACTGATGCGCAGGTCGGAGTCGGGGCAGGTGATGGTGCTGGTGGCGGTATCGCTTTTGGCTCTCATCGGGTCCGTCGCGCTCCTTCTCCTGGCCGGCTCGGTCGAGTGGCAGAAGAACCAGCTCCAGCAGCTCGCGGACCAAACAGCGCTGGACTCGGCGCTGGCGATAGGCATCGGCTGCGACTCGACCAAGGCCGGGGCCGTGATCACCGAGGCTGACAACTTCCTCGGCACGCAGCGGACGCGGATCGGCCCAGTCCCAATCACCGGCATCACCGGAAGCTCGTGTACCGCGCCGTACACCGGCACCCGCACCTTCGCCGGCGGGCTCAGCGCGACGTACCACTACCCATACCTGGCGCACCAGCAGCAGGTCGAGGTGATCCTCACCCTTACCCTCCCCATCGCCTTCGGCGCCGAGGTCGGCAATACCAGCACGTCCGTTGTACGCCGAGCGGTGGCACAGCAGCTGGCCGGCTCGGTCCCCGCGCTTTCGGCCACGACTCTCGCGTGCACAGGCGGGCAGCTCAACATCGCGGGGAGCGTGACGACGCAGAACGCGATCGCGCTCAGCGGAAGCTGCGCGATCTATGCGCATACCCGATTCGACGCCGCGTCAGGGACGTATTCCGACCTGGGCAATGTGAGCGTCTACACGGACGGGCAGACCTGGACGGGAACGTGTTTGGCGAGCTTGAACGTCGGGTCGACGAACGCCGTCTGCGCCGATGGTTTCGAGCTCAGCGGCCACACCACTCCGGCCTGCGGGCCCGCCGGCACCTCCTATCTGTCGCCCGGGGACAAGAACGTCAATCCCAATCCATGTGCGGCGGGCAAGGCACCCCAGCCGGTCGCGCCGCCGACGACGAGCCTGCCGCCCGAGCCTAACCTCGACCCGAAAGCGATCGGGACCCTGCAGGGCACCGGCGGCGCGGCCTGCGCAGCGGGCGCGACCTATCCGCCCATCGTCGCCAACGGAGCGACTGTCGGTACCGGGCAGGGGCTGGCTCCTCTCAAAGACTCCGGCGGGTACTACCACTTCGCGCCCAGCTGTTACGGCTACATCGATCTCGGGGCTTTCAGCCCCAGCATCTCGAACGTGCAGGTCGGTCCCGAGGTCGGCCCCACCGCAGTCGTCGTGACGCCCACTCTGGCATTGCCCAGCACGGCCGGAACCCTTCTGGTGGCGGACATCCGCACCGACTCGTCGAACAAGTCGTTCACGGGGCCTGCCGGCTGGATCCTCGCCAGCAGTATCGACGCGCCAGGAGCCTCCCGCGTTGACATTTGGTACTTGCCCGGCTCAAGCAATCCCGGCGGGATCCTGAGCGCCGCATTCAACATCAGCCCTGTGGCGATCGCGGGCGTGGCCCAGTTGAGCGAGTGGCGCAACGCCGCGTCGCCGGTGGATCGGACCGGGACGACGGCGGTCAGCCCCAGCGCCTTGACCGCGACCGTCTCGACGACCGGCGCCACGACAGCCGCCAACGAACTCGTGATCACCGCCGACGGATTCAAACCGGTAGTAGGCCAGACTGTGAGCGCGGCCGCAGGGTGGACCCCCGTGGCCAATGACGTGATCAACGGCTTTCACGCCGAGTACCGGCTCGACCTCCCCGCCACAGTCGCCAGCGAGACGGTGACGAGCACCGCGGCCACCAAGTGGTCGGTCGCGATAGCGACGTTCAAGCCCGCCGCCGCTTCCGCCGCGTCGGCGGTGCTCGATCCCGGGTTCTACTACTTCAACGGGTCGGGATTCTCGGGCGGAGGAGGCGGCATCTGCCTCAA
>DATCPI010000014.1:0-11131 GCA_036570165.1 Candidatus Dormiibacterota bacterium
AGCGCCATCACTTTCCTTTCAACATAAGCGCGAAGCTCGGTCGGGAGATTGTGGGTTCGATCGTGAATGGCCACTTCCACTTCAGTCGAATCTTTGATCGCTCATGCGTGATCAGGTAGTGCCGTCCGGCCCTCAGATGGAGGGACCGTCGCCTAACGCGCCGCCCAGGGGTCTCAGGTACAACGTGCGTGAACCGCGATGACGCGACCCGTGTTCGGATCGTCCACCACCAGCTCTGGGATGGGGACTGAAAGGGAAAGCTGTGGAGCCAACCGAGGCAACAGCCAACACTCCATCCGAAGGGTCGCTCCGGCCCTGCTGTGGCGACCCGCTCGGGCAATCCAAGTGTCGTCAAGCGACCACGCATCACAGGACTCACCTGAGTCGATCGCCACGACAGTGGCGGACCTGAAGCGATCGTCCTTGCTTGTGAGCAGGCCTAGCAAGGCGGCCGGTGCGATTGGCGAATGCAGCGGATCTATGGCTTCGACTCATCTAGTGATTGCTAGACCACGGCAGGCGGCCCGGTCAGGTGAGCCGCCTCGGCCCCGGATCTCGCGGCGAGCTGTTGCTTGTCAGGCTCATCGGTTATCAGAAACTCATAGGCGTGTATGAGGCGATCCTATCCAAGAAGCCATCGATCCCGGCGATCCCTTGAGCCTAATGACCGTATCGCCATCTCGAGAGGGTCGAGCGCCAGCTCTGCCCGCAGAGTTGCAGCGACCCGCCGCGTCGATACAGGAATCGCAATGCGTGCACCTGATAATTAACTTCCCTGGAAGTACCCTTCGGGCTTGCCGATGAGGCGTCCGAAGCCACACTGGGAGGCAGCGGTAGTGACGAACCGATCAGCCACCAGCGGGAAGCTCGCTCGGCCGGACTCAGGGCGAAGGCGGTGGACCTCTTTCGTCGCCGAGGACGCCACACCGGGGAACGTTGTGCGGGGCCTGCACGAGCAGGCGAACCCGCGGCATCGCCTGCGCGTGGAGCATGACGCCCACACCCTGCTCGTCCATCTCAGCGGCGAGGACGGGGGCGGATGGACGACCTTCGCCGTTGACCGTGCGACGCGCCGGTGGTCGGTGGCCCAGGCGCCCCGCCAGACCGATGCCGCCCGCCACGCCTATGACGGTCTCTACGACCGGTAACTTCCCGACCGGTTGCCCACGATGGATGGGGGGCGTTTCAGCTGCCTGGAGTGTGCTTCCAGTCGCCAGACCACGAATTCTCATTACGTTCCCCCGGGAAGGGTGCCGCCAGAATGCACGTGTCCCGACTCGACGCTCTCGTGACTGTGACTAAGATGTCCTCCACCTCGTTGTGGGTGATGGTGCCAGTTGGGTGGCGGAAAACGTCCACTCCACCTTGTCATCGGCCGCCTCGCATTGAAAGAGGGATGGAGCCCACGGGCGGACTCGAACCGCCGGCCTTCTCCTTACCAAGGAAGTGCTGGTGGACCAATCGCCAATCGGTGCTCCGCTGCTATCGCCAATAATCGCTGCGTAGCAGCGCTTCCTAGAAAACCTAGTCGCCGGCATGGCGCTGAAAGACACGAGGCCCATCCAATGTCAAGAGCAGAGTGTTGGTAGAAGGCTGTGCCGTTAACCTGTGGGGTTCATGCGCCGAGCAGCAGGGTCAGGCCGATGGGCAGCGCGATGCGGCGCACGACACCTCGAATGTGCATCGATCCCCACACTAGGGACTGAGCACAGTGGTCTAGTGAGTTTCACTAAGTGCATCACCCGGTAATGGGCACGCACGCGTACTCGCTCGGGAGGCCGCCGAGTCTATCTCGATTTGGGAACCCGAGGCAGAGGGGGTTCGCGAGCGTGAAATCATCCCGAACCATGCTGGCAAGCTTGCTGTACTCAATCGCCCGTCTTCTTGTCGACCTGCTGACCTTCGCAATCGCGAGCAGGCTGAACTCCAAGTTGAAGTTCTGGCCCCGCGGCATGAGCGGGTGGCACATGCACCCGCACGTCGTGGGCGATCAAGAAACCCCGGCCAGGGCGAAGTACTCTGATGACATGGGCTGGGAAAGTTTTGAGATCCGGACCAAACGGCGAGTACAGCTGCTTGACGTGACCGGCCAGGTCGCCCAGGTAGTCGAACGGTCGCGCGTGTCGGAGGGCATCTGCCATGTATTCATACGACACACGACGGCCGGTGTGACGATCAACGAAGGAGCCGATGTCGATGTTGCCCTCGACGTCGAAGCGCAACTGGGACAAATCGTCCCTAAGGATTCGGGCTATCGCCATGGAGAGGGCAACTCCGACTCGCACATCAAGACGGTGCTTGTCGGATCCAGCACCACAGCTCCAGTGCGCGACGGAAAGCTCAGCCTCGGTACCTGGCAGGCCATCTTTCTCTGCGAATGGGACGGACCACGCACAAGAACCGTCGAGGTCGCGGTGGTCGCTGTGTAGATCGCGTGGAACTGAATCGCCTGGCACCACTCCGGGGTCGCGCCCCGAGACTGCTGTAAAAGCGAAGCCGTTTCTCCGCGCGGCGTCAGCATTCTAAGCGGTCATCTCCACGGATGATTGCGCGCGCTTCCCAGCGCGCACGTCGGCGAGTTGACGATGCACGAAGTCAGTCAAGGCAAGACCTTTGGCGCCGGCGATGACGATGTCGAGGACCGCCCAGCAAAGACTGAGGCAGCTGGTCTCGCCGGGGAAGCGACCGATCACTTTGGTCCGGCGTTTGACTTCACCCAGCGAGCGCTCGAGCAGGTTGGTGCTGCGCAGTCGCTTGCGCAGCCGGAGCGGGTAACGGAGGTGGACGCGGAGCGCCGGCAGGTCTTCGGCGAGACAGGCCGCCGCACTGGGTAGTCGGTCTCGAGCTCGCCCACCAGCGCTCGGAGTCGAGCCTCGCCGTCGGCCGCGGAGCCCGCCTGGTCGAGGGCCGACCAATAGGCGTTGCGGACGCGGTTGTGGAGCTCCTGCTTCTTAGGCAGCTTGGCGATGAGGTTGCGCAGGCGATGCACCGTACAACGCTGACGATCGCTGTCCGGCCACAGCTCCTCGACTGCCTTGATCAGCCCAGGTGCACCGTCGACCACCGTCATCCAGGGCGCTCGCAGACCGCGCCGGGTAAGTCCGTGTGCGGACGTGGTACTACGCGTGCAATTCCGCTCCGGCCCTTCCAGACGCGTCTGGTGAGATTACTCGCCGCCATTCCTCATCAGCAGGTAGGCCGCCAACACGCGCCTACCATTGGTGCAGCATGCCGACCTTCGTTTCAGACGACGGCCATCCATATCAAGGGACCGCGCACCCGACTGGCGGTAGGGTCGAACGCCCCCAACTCAGGGGGCCAGGTTTCGCTTCCATGCCGACCGATCCAACACCAGACTGGAGACTGAGGCGAGATGGCCGCGAGCGCGAGTTCAATTCTTGTCCCCTCACACGGACGATGCTGAGGGCCATCGATTGAGCGACATGCGGGATTACACGAAGTGGCGTGTTGCGCGACAGCGCGCGGGCGTCAAGGGGCAGAGAAAGTGAGCGTATCCGTCGAAAGCAATTTGGACGCGATTTCCAACCTAGTCAAGGAATCGCCGTACCGCTGGGTCCTCCCGCGGCATGGGAATATGCGCGTTCCGGGCGTCATCTTCGCGTCGGAGGGGCTTCTTCCCGCTGCGCTCGGCGACCGTTCGATTTGGCAGGTCGCAAATGTGGCGACCCTGCCCGGGATCGTCAAAGCCAGCTATGCGATGCCCGACATCCATTGGGGTTACGGGTTTCCAATCGGCGGGGTGGCCGCCACCGACGTCGCCGGGGGTGGCGTGGTCTCGCCGGGAGGTGTCGGCTTCGACATCTCCTGCGGCGTGCGCCTGCTGGTCACCACATTCAAGGAAGAGGACGTCCGGTCCAGGATCCGGCGGCTGATGAGCGGGCTGGAGGCTCGCGTGCCCACCGGTTCAGGGCCCGGCGGTATCTGGAAGCTCGGCGACAGCGAGTTCCGTGGCGTGCTGCGTTCGGGTGCTCGCGCGGCGGTGGAGGCGGGCTACGGCCTCGCCGAGGACCTGGAGCGGTGCGAGGACCACGGGGCGTTGCCGGTCGAGGACGTCGCGCAGGTGAGCGATCGCGCGATGGCCCGCGGTGAGAAGCAGGTGGGCAGCCTGGGTTCCGGCAATCACTTCCTCGAGCTGCAGGTGGTCGATCGCATCTTCGAGCCGGCCGTCGCGCAGTGCTTCGGGCTGCAGGAGGGTTTGGTGACCGTGATGATCCACACGGGGTCACGAGGCTTCGGCCATCAGGTGTGCAGCGATCACGTAAGGGAGATGCTCAAGGCGCTGCCGACCTACGGCATCGAACTGCCCGACCCGCAGCTGGCGGCCGCCCCTGTGGATTCGCCGCACGGCAGGCACTACATGTCCGCCATGGCGGCAGCAGCGAACTTCGGGCGTGCGAACCGCCAGGTCATCGCGTGGGCGGTGCGCCAGGTGTTCGAGGCGGTGATGGGCGAATCTGAGATCAAGCCCATCTACGACGTCTCCCACAACCTGGCCAAGCTGGAGAAGCACGAAGTCGACGGGCGGCTGATCGAGCTCTGCGTGCACCGCAAGGGCGCCACCCGCGCCCTGCCGGCGGGGCATGTCGACCTCCCCGACGTGTACCACGAGGTTGGTCAGCCGGTTCTCGTTCCCGGATCAATGGGCACCGCTTCATATGTGCTGGTCGGTGAGCCCGGGAACGAGGCGTTCGCATCCACGTGTCATGGCGCGGGCAGGACCATGAGCCGGCACGCCGCGATGCGGACTGTGAGCGGAACCGAGCTGCGCGACCGCCTCGGGCGGCAGGGCATCCGGGTGGAGACGCGCTCGGTGCGCTCGCTGCCCGAAGAGGCGCCCGAAGCCTACAAGGATGTCGAGGAGGTCGTTCGCACGTGCGCGGGTGCCGGGCTGTCCAGGCCGGTGGCGCGGCTGCGACCGATCGGCGTCCTGAAGGGCTAGTCGCTCAAACGTCGAAGATGACCCGCGCCTGCCAGTACCCGTCGCGGTGGGCCACCTCGAGACCGTGCCTGGTCACCGCCTTGACCGCCGGCCCGGTGGTCTCCGCACCGCGACCGAACTTGACTCCACGAGCAGAGCCACGCACGTGCGTCTCCGACACCGCCGCGACGGAGAATTCGTGGAAGGCCAGGCCCTTGACCTCGGAGTGGTACAGGAGCTCTTCGAGCCAGGCGACCATAAGCTCCTCCAGCCCGTCCGCGGTGAGGTCGACGTGCACGACGCTGCGCGGGACCTTGCGCCCGCTTGGAGCCGTGAAGCACGCGAACATCCCGGCTGCGGCGCGGGCGAAGCAGGCGGCCAGGGTTGGTGCGCGGACCTCGATGCCCGCGTCCGCCGTGTGCTCGAAGAAGCGCACGCCAAGCGGCGCCCGGACTGAGAGGACCCGGGATAGCGCCGCCGAGCTCATCTTCGACTGCTCATCCCGGGCAGAGTCTGGACCGACGGCACCTCGGCCATGAGTGCGCTCGCTCTCACCACACTTGGCGGGAGCGGCGGATTCGCCGCGCTTTGCGCCCGCAGGCCTGCTGGTGGAGCGAGACGCGGTGCGGGTCATGCTCGACGGCGACCCTGGCGCCGAACCGTCCGGCTGGCTGGATGCCTGGCTCGTCAGTGATGACCACGCCGAGCTCATGGCGCCCATCCGCAAGTTAGCGCAGGCTCGCGGGCTCGAACCCCGAGTGGGCGACTTCATGCGCGATCGCCTACGGCTCGAATTTCACCTGGTGGTCCACACGGCGCCGCCGTCGAGGTGGTCCACGTGGCCGGACCCTATGAGTCAGCCATCGAGCATGCGCTCCACGGCGAAGGAACTAGTCGAGGCGAAGCAGTTGGTGGTGGGTACAGTCGCCTCCGGTGTGGTCCACCGAACCGCCCGCCCGGCTGTACCGCCGCCAGAGGCGAAAGCCCCTGGTCGATCGGGCCTTGGAGCTCAAGCCGGGAGGTCGTCTCCGATCCGAAAAACGTGGGCCGTTCGACCCTATCGCACCCGACGTCACTAGATCCACAGTGACAGTAAGCGCAACCGCGTGTGTTCGGCTTCGAACCTCGCGCGAGCCAAGGAGGTATCCAGATGAGAGTCCGAGAAACGATGGCCAAGACCTTCAGCACTGCGAGGAGGGGTGACACGGTCGAGAAGGTGGCCGAACTGATGGTGAAGGAGGATTGCGGCTTCGTACCGGTGATGGATGACGGCCGGATCGTCGGCGTGATCACAGACCGCGACATAGTCGTCCACTGCTTGGGCAAAGGTCATCACGATCTAATGAGCCGCCCTGCCGAGCATGTCATGAGCACCAAGGTGACGACCATCGGGCCAGAGGACACGCTCGAAGAAGCCGGCCACAGGATGGCTCAGTTCCACATCCGCCGCCTACCCGTGATCGAAAGTGGAAAGCTGGTTGGGATCCTGAGCCACGGCAACCTGGTACAGGCTCTTCACGGCAATGGAGCGGCTGTGGAGGCCACGCTGGGCGTCACCAGCGGCGCGTGATCGGAAGCAACACGTGCGAGCCAACTGAGACTGGAGCGAGGTCATGCCGACCGGTCATGTGAAATGGTTCGACGCCGCCGCCCACGAGGCCAGGCTCGTGGGTCGATCGGGCCGTGAGTACGCGGCGGAAACCGATGAAATCGAGCCACCGGCGCGCACAGCCGACGCGCCAGTGGCGTTCAAGCTCAAGAGGGCGAATGGCGTCACGCGCGCGGTCGAGGTGCGACTGCGCCGTGGCACCCGGGTTTCACCGACCCAGGGCAGGTTCGGCGATCTCAGCGGCGCGACCCACCCGGATTCGAGAGGCCGTGCTGCGCTTTCTCGCAGCAGGCTGGATCCTGGCCTCGACAGCGACGAACTGGCGACTCGCGTGGCGCGGCATTGGGTTGCGGCGCTCGTCCTCGGCGACCGCGCGGCAGCCGAAAGGCTCTACGCCCCGGATTCCGTCATCCACACGCAATCCGGAGTGGAGACCGGCCGCAACGCGGTCCAGCTCTGCATCGACCGAAGCCCGCTGCTGGCCTCCCATCACTCGGATGTCCAGATCCACGGGAGCCGATCGCGAGTCCTTATCAGCTGGGGACTGAGCGCCCAGGATCTCGCGAGGGTACCGCCGTCTGAACGCCGCACCCAGACCACGCTGCGGATCGCGCACGGCCAGATCGCCGAGCAGTGGGGCTAGGAGTTCAGGCGGCGTAGTCGCGAAGTTTCTCCGCCCGCCCGGCGAGCCGCAGCTTTGCAAGGGCCTCTCGCTCCAGCTGACGGACAGTTTCGCGACCGACGCCGAGGCGGCGAGCGACCTCTTCGAGCGCACGCTGGTGCCCGTCGAGAAGACCGAATCGGAGCTGGAGCACACGCCGCTCACGCGGCTCAAGCGTCTGCAGCGTTGCGTCGAGCTGGTCCTTTAGATCCACATTCGTTGCGGCCGAGGCCGGCGACTCAGCCGCCAGGTCCTCGATCAGTTGTCCGAGCTCGGTGTCGCCGTCATCGCCGATTGGCGTCTCCAGCGAGACCACGTCCCGGGAGACTTGGCGCAGCTCGGCCACGGCCGAGACGTCCAGCCCCATCTCGAGGGCAACTTCCTCATCGGTGGGCATGTGGCCCAGCCCGTCGCGTAGGCGATCGGAGACCCGAGTCAGCTTGTTGATCTTGCCGCCCACGTGAACAGGCAGGCGGATGGTCCGTGCCTGGTCGCCAACCGCGCGCAGCACCGACTGGCGAATCCACCAGGTGGCGTAGGTGGAGAACTTGAAGCCGCGCCGATGGTCGAACTTGTCGACGGCCCGAATCAGCCCGAGGTTGCCCTCCTGGATGAGATCGAGCAGCGGCAACCCTCGACCCTGATACTTCTTGGCGATCGAGACGACCAGGCGCAGGTTGGCCTCCGTCATCCGCCGGCGAGCCTGATCAGACCCGGCCTCGATCTGCTTGGCCAGCTTCACTTCCTCAGCCTTGGACAGAAGCTTCGAGCTGCCGATCTCGTGAAGGTAGGCGCCTAAAGAGTCGTCACTCTCCACTTGAGCGGCTTGCGTGGTGCGTTCCTTCTGGTCGTCGAGCCCCGCCAGCAGCCCGGCCAGGTCCGGTTCAGCGGACTCGGCGAGAGGCGCGAGCGTAAGCGGCCGATCCTCGCGGTCGGTTTCGTCACGTAGAAGCGAGCCAACGGCTTGGAGCTGCATCGCCAAATCGATTTACCCCGTTCCGGGGGGACCGCAAACAACCGGAAGCCGGCGCGAGCGCTTACGTCCTGTCGGCTGAGGGCCGTTAGGCCCTGGGCGTGGCCAGCCTCCGATCCTAGCGTAAGAAGTGATGAATCCGGGTTTTGCTGGAGGTGTAGCCATGACACGCAGTTTCTGGGATGACCTCGTTGAGCTCGATCGGCCGATCACCGATCTCTTTCGCACTTACGCGCTTCCGTGGTGGAGGCCCTCGCTCGCGTTCACGCCAGACCGGCCCTACATGCCGGTGGTCGACGTCTTCACGCACAACGGTGACATGGTGGTTCGCGTCGAACTGCCCGGCATCGACCCGGAGAAGGACGTGAAGGTGACCCTGGAAGAGGGCATGCTCGACGTCAAAGGCGAGCGCAAGCAGGAGAAGGAGATCAAAGAAGAGGGCTACTACCGCAAGGAAAGCTCCTATGGCGCGTTCGAGCGCGAGGTGCAGCGCCGTTTAGCGGCCGAGGCCCCGGCCATGAAGGTGGCTGCATGATCCGGCTCAACGTCCCTGACGGCACCGACGAAGATGCGCTCGAAGCTTTTCTCGCCAGCCTGAACGAGAGCGCCCGGGCCGGTGTGCGCCGAATGATCCTGGAGGGCGCCGCCGAAGCCGACATCGACGCCTACGTCGCAAGCTTCGAGCAGCAGCTCGAGCAGGAGGAGGAGGCGATCTACGAGGAGGATGAGGCCGGGGAGTCGCCGGCACAATAGCTCGCGGCGCGATGTGGCTCCGACCAAGGAGAGACCCTCGCGTGCTTTGGTACGCCGGCTGGGTGGCCGCTTCTCCAGCGAGCTCGGGATCGACGTCGACGCAGGGAATGAGGAAGTCGCACGCTGGTTCCTGGCTGCCAGCCTGTTCGGCACTCGGATCCCTGCCGGAATCGCGCTTCGGACGTACAGGACTTTTGCCGACGCAGGCATAAGGACTGCCGCCGATGCTGGGCGCCGCACTTGGGATGACCTTGTCGCGCTCCTCGACCGTGGAGGGTATGTGCGCTACGACTTCAGGACCGCATCCCGGTTGATCGATCTTGCCGCGACCGTGGCGGATCGATATCCGGAAGGATTGGCAACTCTATCCAGGCTGGAGCCGGCTCTGCTCAACGCTTCGCTGGATGCACTTCCCGGCTGGGGCCCGGTCACCGTCCGCCTCTTCCTTCGCGAGCTGCGTGACGTTTGGCCAGGGGCCGGTCCGCCGCTCGATCCGCGTGCCTTGTGGGCGGCGCAACACCTGCATCTACGGCCCCCGAAACGCGGGCGGCTCGCCTGGCTCCGGCGCCAGGCCGAGGGCGGAGACGTCGATCCACGCGACCTGGAGGCCGCGCTCGTACGCGCTTCGCTGCTACACGGCCGCCGTCATAAGGCCTGCCCAGGCGGTGGGGCCTGCCGGTTGCTGGCGCCGGGTCTGTGGGACACGTTAGCGGTGCCGACGAGCCGCCTCGTCAGTGCGTGCGGCCATGGCCTTCGCGATGCGCCGTGTGTTCCCGTGCAGGATCAGCGTGAGTCGCCCCCACCGGAAGGTGGAAAAGCCCCCCGTAGGCGGTAAAATGGAGGCGCAAACCCAAAGTACTCACACCCGATGACACGAGGGGTTGGCAACCAAGCAAGCCCTCTGGCAACGTCGCTCCGGCTAAGCCTTCTGGCCTGACTCAGGTCCCGCGCCAACCTGCCCAACCTTCGGTCTCGCAGCAGTCGAGAGAGGCGCCGACACCGGGCCGATAGCGGACACGGGTCCCCACTTCGACCCCGACTTCATGGAGGTGGCGGACCGCGTGCTGAGGGTGGTGCGCAAAGTGCTAGTCAGAAAGCCAGAGTTGGGTGGCGAGTACTTCGGGCCGGCTGCGCTGGGTTGGATCGAAAGCCATCACGCCCGGGTGCAGCCTGGGATAGCCGCTTTCACGGAGGCTGCATGGTCATGAGTGGCGCCTTGGTTGTCACCGCCATGATCAAGAAGGAGTTCGACTTTCTAACTGAACGCGGATTCCGAGTTGTCAGGCAGTCACGGGGCAACGGTTGGGCGAAGATTTATTACAGGAAGGACTCGACCGGAATCGTTGTCTCATTCGAGGGACGAGAACCAATCGGTATTCGTTGAACTATGCCGGCTGACTGACGGGAAGTTTCCACCTAAGCCGAGCGAGAGACGAGGCTCGGTGGCGACCGAGTTGAGATTGGTTACCTCCAAGCCGTCCCCGCACCGGATCGCATTGTTCTGGGATACCGGCTAGGTCTACCGCCGCCGCCTGATGGCGCGGAGGGGATCATGGCTGCGCAAGCTGCCAACCTCCGCGAACTACGCGTCCGACTTCGGAGGAGCCTCAGTCTGTCAAGAGTCAGCGGATTATTTTGCATAAAGGCCTTGAGTTCGACCTCGATTATCTGATGGTGCTGTTCCGCTCGTTCGACCTTAAGCCACCAGGACTGACGCGATGACACCGGCTCAGTTCGTCGGCGGTCGCTTGGAACGCTCGCGCTTCTTGGGCATCTCCTCTTCGTGCGCAGCGGCGGCCTGCTCCTCAGCAGCTCTAGCGGCAGCGGCAGCGGCCTCCGCGATGATGCGAGCGTTCGTACGCCACCTGCTTCACGTACGGCGAACTGATCGGCAGAGAAGCCTATGGGCAGTAGTAGTCCCGAGCCAAAGGCGGCGGCAGACGTACAAGCGCTCAGCGTCCCCCGAGAGCCGCGCCGGTGGCTCGATGTCATCGGTTTCCGCCGGGTACTCGCGGCCCGATCGACCCACAAGCCTGGCCTCGTGGACGGCGGCGTCGAACCATTTCACGTGACCGGTCGGTATGATCTCGCTCCCGTCTCGATTCGCTTGTGCGTGATGCTTCGGATCACGCGCCGCTGGTGACGCCCAGCGTGGCCTCCACCGCCGCTCCCTTGCCCTGAAGAGCCTGGACCAGG
>DATCPI010000015.1:0-10052 GCA_036570165.1 Candidatus Dormiibacterota bacterium
GAAACTCGAGATGCTTGAAACAGGTTCGGTGGTGGAAGTGCCCGGGATGCGAGCTCTCGTCACGGCTGCGCCGGCCGACGTCGCCCTGGACCCGCTGGAGATGGAGATATACCTTGCGCCGGGTGCCCTCGGAGCCCCAGCCCACTACCACCCGAGCGTCGTCGAGGAGTACCGAGTTGTCACCGGGATCCTCAACGTGCTCCTGGGGGCGGGGTGGCGCGATGTCGCGGAAGGCAATTCGATCGTAATCCCGCCCGGCACCAAGCACACGTTTCGAAACCGCACCGAAACCCCGGTCGTCCTAACCAACGTCCACCGACCGGCCGGCGGGTTCGCGGCCTACTGGGAGCAGCGAGGCGCGCTGTCAAGGGCTGGAGTACTGACGAGCTTCTCCGACCCCAGGACAGTGATGTTGATGTCCGCCCTGATCGGACGCCACCGCGACGCCCTGGTGGCGACCGGTTTCCTCGGAAGGGTGATGATGCCCCTGGCCGCGTTCGTGGCGAGCGTGCTCCGGGTGGATTCGATTTTGACCGCTCCCGCCGCGCTTCGTCAGCCACCAGTCAGGGTCCGCTGATGCCGAACTTCACTTTCCGGGTCAAGATCGGAGCACCGCCGGAGACGGTATTCGCACAGATCGCGGATCTTACTCGACACCCTGAATGGGGTCACGCGGCCGGCCGCGGGCAGTCCCTCGAGTCCGTCGTGGCGGTGAGCGCAACTCAACTTGAGAAGGACTCGGAATATCGCTCGCATGCCAACCGCTTCGGGAGTCCCGTCGAGGCGCGGCTGAGGGTTGTCGAGTTCGATCCTCCGAAGGAGTTCGGCTTCGAAGTGGACGAACCGGCCGGATGGTTCCGCCACTTCCATCACCGATTTACGATCGCGCCGGCGCCTTCCGGGTGCACTCTGACAAGGACCGTTGAGTTCGGCCCCGAGCCCCCGGCAGCGCTGCGGGCCCCAATGCACCTCTTCTACCTGTTGGTCGCCCGACCGGTCAACCTACGTTTCCTGCAGCGCTTCGCCCTCGCTATCGAAAGTGATCAGCAGGCAGTCACGTCGAAGAACGTGCAATCGGATGAGGTCAGCTCGAGTCAGATATGAACTGGATCACCGGAGCGGTTCTGCTGGCGTGGCTTGGACTCTGGTTCCATGACGCTCGCGAGTTCGAAGGATCCTTCGGTCCGACCGGCGACAGCATCGTGATCGGACTGATCGCGATGACCGTCGACCTATTCGCAAGACGCCGTCCCGACTCGCGGCAGCCCTGGATGGTGATACTCATCGCATCTTTGGCGCGGTCATGCGTGCGGGTGGCGTTGTCAGTGTTCTGCCGTTGCCAGTCCTGCCCTTCATCCCCGCACAGACGCTCTCGCACTACACCGCCCATGCCGTCTACGCCGGGTCTCAACTGCCTTTGATCGCGCTGGCGATCCGTCGGTTGGGGGATATTCGAAGGATCCAACTGGCTGGCCAGTAAGCATCCTCGACCTCCATCAAGCCTCTTCGTACGGCACCAGATTGACCTCCACCAATCGCGCACCGCGGCTATTCCCGAGTCCGAAGGCCCGCGACCCGTACCTCGCCGGATCGAGTTCTAACGCCAAGTTCAAAACCGAGATTTGGTCGGGGACCCGGGATTTGAACCCGGGGCCTCACGGTCCCGAACTCTAGGCGGTACCGTCCAGCGAGACCGTTTCCGAGGGTTTTGAGCTCTATTCGCGCAGTTAGGTAGACGTTAGCAACCGATTTCGTCCACCGATGTCGCTCGAATTACTACATGAACTACTAGATGAGATGCGATCACCAGGTCGACGGGCGCGGTCAGAAACGGCGGCCTCAAAGTGATGATCTGGATCTCATGGGCCTATGTAGTCGAACGATCCGAAGGCGGCGTACTTGCCACTGTGGTCGTAGTGCACACCGTCCTGCACGCGAAATAACTTTGACGACGCGAAGCGCGGATCTTTTGTGATGAAGCCTTCCGGCAGAACTGCGCCCGGCGTGACCTCAGCCGCGGTCACCGGGTTTCGAATCGGCTCCATCTCGAGCTCGAGGATGTCCCCGGCTTTCACGTGGCTTCGTTGCTCGGCCAGGTTGATCTCGAACGCCACGTATCTCGGCTCATGCACTTTGGTCCAGGTGTTCTTGAGGATGCCCCAGGGGCCGCCTGCCGACCCGGACACCAGCGTCTTGAGTGCTTCGCGTTGGGCCTCATTCGCCCGCTCGTCGATTAGCACAGCAGCCTCGCCGTTGCCGTCATGGATCGCCTTGGGCCAGTCAGCGGCAATCGAAAAAGTAAGTCCGCTGAGGTCAAGCCCCCCGTAGCGGCCGTCCATCACGTGCCAGGCCCAGCCGCCTTCGCAGTGCCCGTGGGTGGGCAGAGCGTTGAAGTTGCACGGGCAGCCGTAATCGCAGTTGCACGCGATCAGGACGGTGCCCTTCAGTTTCCATTTCTCCGCCGGGGAATGTGCCATTTTCTAAGCCTCCTTCAACTGTTCTGACTAGATCCCTATGCCACCGCGAAGCCACATCGAAAGATCCGGATGTACAGCCACTACTACTGCCAACAACCCAAGCCCAGCTCCAGTCAGGTGCGCGCCCCGCTCGCCGAAAGGCATCAGCTTCTCCACGAATACGATGAGCCCGATAAGCACCACCCACAGCAGGCTCATAGCGCCCGCGATCACCAGTACCGCCATGAGGCCCCAGCAGCAGCCGACGCAGTAGGCGCCATGCTCGACTCCCAATCGGAGAGCATCAAATGCGCCCGCACCGCGCCAGCGATGCATCAGAAAGTCAAGTGGGGAACGGCACTCGCGCAGGCATGCCTGCTTGAGTGGAGTGAACTGGTAGACGCCCGCGATAGCGAGAATCCCAGCCACGGCGTAGGGACTCGCATCGGCCAGCGTGGGACTGGCAAGGACCACCGCGCCAAGCGCCTTTTGCGCGGCGTATACCAAGGCGCCGAAAACCGCCCACGCGACCAGGTAGCCGGCGACGAGTGGGACCGTATTTGCCACGCGCCCATCAGCTCCGGCCGCGCGATAAAGCAGCACTAGTGGCGCTGCCGACGGCAGCATCATGGCGGCCATCATCACGACCCATGCGGCAATGAAACCAGTCGCGCCGGCGAGGTCCGCGCCGGAGGACATCGTGTCCATCGCAATGCTGGTGGGCGAGACCGCCTGTGCCAAAAATGCAACCCAGGCAGCTACCGTGACTGCGACAAGCGTCACGCCGACCAGTACCGTCGCTCTGTCAGCAGGCAAGCGCACTTTATTCAACCGGCTTACGCGCTCGAATCGAATAGCCCAATGTTCCGAACTCCCTCGCGCTGGCCTCTCCGCTGGCACCGGCAAAGGCGTCGATCGGATTCGCCAGCTCGACATCCATCAGCCCGGCGGCGCTGATCACCGTCTCCCACCCTGCACACGGCAGGGCACCTGCGATTCAACCAGTCCAGAGATCAATGTCATGGAGGGCTTCCTCGGGAACTGGACGCTCCAAGCAAATGTCAGCCACAGTCATCCTGCCGCCCGGCTTCAGCACGCGGAAGATCTGCCTGTAGACGCCAATCTTGTCAGGGCAGAGGTTGATCACCCCATTGGAGATGACGACATCTGCCCAGCCGTCGTCCACAGGGAGATCTTCGATCAGCCCTTCGCGGAACTCGACGTTCTTCAGCCCCATCTTCGCGGCGATCGCACGGCTGCGATCGAGCATCTCGGGCGTCATGTCAACTCCGATAACACGCCCCTCGCTGCCCACCCAGAGCGCTGCCAGGAGAGAATCCATGCCGCCTCCAGATCCAAGATCAACAACGTTCTCGCCGGGTTTGGGGCCGCCCCAAAAGAAGGGATTGCCCATGCCCGCAAATGCATCGCATGCTTCGTCCGGAAGTTCGCTCAAGGGATGCGCTGGGTACCCGAGCCGCACCGCGTGCGTTCGGCCGGTGTGGAAGTGATGGACATGCTGAGTGCCGCTCGGATCGGCGGCCACATCGCGGTACTTTTGACGGACTTGGTGACGAAGTTCGTCAATGTCCACCACGTTGAGAATGTCAGCCATCGGTCTCTCCCGGTGTCTGCATGCCAGCATCAGATTTCCGAGCCATCGCCATAACCACGTCGCCCGTGTACACGTATTCGTTCTCATCCGCGCCGGATAATCGTTTGCGAATCCGGCCGAGGCACGCCTCACGCACACCCTCGTCCAACGACAGGAGACGCAGTCGCGAGGTACTGCGCGTCTGGTAATCGAAGTAATCTTCGCGCCGCCATCGATATTCGATGGACTCTGACCACACTCGGATCACGACAAAGCCCGTTTGCTCCAAAAGCGCCGTCACCTTTTGCTCGGTGTCGCAGCATGCGCGGTTATCGGTGGCCGGGAGCTCGATAACTTGGGCGCCGACTGCTCCCAGCTCCTCGTCCCACACGGCGCCGGCCGTCGGAGTTCGCTCGGCCGCCCACGTTATCGTGCCAACCACGCCTGCAGGCTTCAGCACGCGATTGACCTCACTGAGACATCTTTCGGGCGTTGGTAGATGAAACAAGATGAAGGCGACAACCGCCGCATCGAATCGATAGGCGGATAGCGCCAAGTTTTGCACGTCCATGAGCGCCAGCCAACCTGGGTACTTTTTTCTCGCCAGGCGAAGCATGCCTTCCGAACGATCGACACCCAGGATCGTTGCGCTCGGAGCCGCTCGCGCAATTGCGGGGAAAAGCGCGCCCGCGCCGGTGCCGACGTCGATGATGCTGCTCGCAGATCCGAGAGGTAGCTGACTGACCAGACGTTCGCCGGCGGGACGGATCACCGGGCTCCAGAACTTGTCATAGGCCTCGGCCCGTTGCGAGTATCGCTCGGCCAGGATCGCCGTCTGCTCTTCCGCGGTCAGCTCGGCCGGCTTCATCTACACAGTCTCAACACGGCGCCCCTGCTCAGCAGGTGCAATGGACGTCGGCCTTGCCACAGTCCTTGCACTTCAACGTGCAGTAACGATCCGAACCGGAGTGGGTGTGCTGTGGATCATGCTCGTCGGCTTCGGCACCGCAGATGGCACACTTCCAACCCTCAGTCTCGCCACCACACTTGGGACAATTCATTTCATCACCTCCTGATTCATGAGACGCCGGGCGCCGATTTCTTATTGCATCTCACGGCGATCGCAATAAATGAGCAGGTCAGCGTCGTCTCTTAAGAGTGATGACTTTGCGCGAGTCTAGGCTTTGACCATCATGGCGGGTGGAAAGACAGCGCAGGCGGGCTTCTCCGAGGTCGCCATGGCCAGCCTGCCGCGGATCTACCGCCTCGCCCGCCGACTCGCGAACCGCGGCGCGGAGGACCTCGTTCAGGAAACTCTCATGCGCGCTTATCAGCGGTTCGGCCAACTCCAGCATGTCGAAGCTGGGCCGGCCTGGATGAGCGCGATTATGCTGAACGTCTACCGGGACGGCCTCCGGCGATCGAAGCGGTCGATCGACGAGCTCGCGTTTGATGACGTGGACGAGTATTCGCTCTACCGAAAGGTGGAGGAAGAGGACCCGTTCCCTTACTCCGATTCGCTGCACCTCGATTTCATCGCACAGTTCGGCCGCGATGATGTCCTGGCGATCCTGCTTGCAATGCCTGAGATCTACCGGGCGCCGCTTGTACTGCATTACGTCGAGGGGTATTCCACCAAGGAGATCGCCCGCAATCTGGGGGCCCCTCTGGGAACTATCCTCGCCCGGCTGCACCGGGCGCGGAAGCTCTTCGAGCGGGACCTCTGGAACTATGCCGATCGGGAGGGGCTGTTGACGAAATCACACATGAAGGAGAGTGTTGTGCCTTGATCACCTGCACTGAAGCGGTCAAACAGTTCTGGCAGTACCTCGATGATGACCTGGCACCCAAGCAGCAGCAGTTGGTCGATGACCATCTAGGCATCTGCAGGCAATGTTGTGGAGAGCTGGAGTTCGCCAGAGTCTTGCAGAGTGTTCTCGAGGATCAGCGGTCGGTCGATGAACTTCCGGCCGAAGTCAGGGAGCGGATGGCGCGATTTGTCAAGGAGCTGGAAAGGTGATCCGCGGCCTCGGGCACATCGCCGGCGAGACGGATCTCCTTCACCAACAGCACATCAAGGCCGCGGTTGCCGACGCCTACCAGGCGATCGGCACGGGAGCCGGCGAAGCGGTGGTCGCGCGCCTCTACAGTAAGGATGAACGACGGCTCCTGCCCGAGGGCGCCGTGACCTGGGCGCTGGGCGTTGGCAACCCGGTCCGCCGCGCGGAACTGCGGCCGGGAGAGACCGTGCTCGATGTGGGTTCCGGAGGTGGCATCGACTCAATCCTCGCGGCGAACTTTGTGAGTCCCGGCGGCCGCGTGATTGGGATCGACGTGATTGAGGAGATGCTCGCGCGAGCCAGGGCCAACGCCGCCGCCGCCGGTGTAGGCGATAGTTGTGAATTCCTGCATGGCGAGATGGAGGCGATACCTCTTCCGGCTGACTCGGTGGACGCCGTTATCTCGAACGGTGTCATCAACCTCTCCCCGCGCAAGTCTCGCGTGCTGGCCGAGCTCTATCGAGTTCTCCGACCGGGCGGCCGGCTCACGATGGCCGACCTGCTCGTCGAGTCAGAGCTGCCGCTGGAGGTGAAGACCAGCGATGCCGCCTGGGCCGGTTGAATATCGGGCGCTGTGGCGGAGCGTGTCTTCGCCAGAAAACTCTCCAAAGCAGGTTTCGTCGCGGTGGAGTTCTTTGGTCACACCGGGTACGGAATCGATGAGATCTCGGACTATCCCCTGTTCACACCAAACCTGATCGAAGTCATGCGGCAAACCCTTTCACCGAGCCGGCAGCGGCACCTGGCCGTCGCCGTAATCGTCCGGGCCAGAAAACCGGCGCTGGGATAGACAGCGTTTGGCGCCTCGAGACGGTCCTACTCACCCACTTATTGCACGGCAATCACTGAGCTCGTCGCCGGCGTCTCTTACTTACAAGAGGCTCACAACAAGAGGCTTCATTGAGCCGTTAACAAGTGGAGGTCTGGAAGATGGCGACGGTAGCGATACGTAACGGGATCAACGTGGACCAGCTGGTGGCGACGATCGGAGCGATCCAGGAGAACGCCTCGGTCGCGAAAATGACTTTCAAGGCCACGACCCTGTGGCAGGAAGGCACCCATTCGGTGGCCGAAATCGGACCCTTCACCCACGCCGGCAAGGCGGACGGGTCGCGCCGCGAAGGCCAGTTCAAGCTGCAGGGCGACGAGCCGCCTGTCCTGCTCGGCAACAATCTAGGACCGAATGCGGTCGAGCTCTGCTTGGCGGCGCTCGGGTTCTGCTACGCGGTCGGCTATGTCGCGAATGCCGCGGCCAAAGGCTACGAGATCGCCGAACTGTCGTACGAAGTGGAGGGTGACATCGACCTGCACGCCTTCCTGGGCCTCGGCAAGGGCCGCCCGGGCTTTACCGAGATCAGGGTCCGCAGCCGAGTGAAGTCACCGAATGCTACTCGAGAGCAGCTGGAAGAGCTCTGCCAGTACGTGCAGGACACGTCGCCGGTTCGCGACATCCTGGCCAACCCGGTGCCCGTCCACACCAACCTCGAAGTCCTCTGACAAGGAGCCGACGGGGGCGCGGCCGGTCCGCGCCCCTCCCGACTCTCACGCCGTGGGCGAAGAATTGGTCGACTTTTGTCCTGTCTCAAGACACCGAGGACAGATTTATCCAGGTCCTCGAATCAGCTGGCGCGGCGCGTGAACTCGACCAGTTGATCGTCCGAGAGTCGGCAGCCTTGACCCGATGGACTCAGCCGCCGTTGCCTACCCAGGAGTCGCGGCCGGTTCCGAGGTCTGGCTAACGTTCAAAGTAGCCGAAGTGGAGGTGTACGAGCTGTGCAGGTGACCTCGCTTCGTATCTACGCCGTCAAGTCAATGGCCGGTGTCGATGTGGAAACGGCGGAGATCGAGCCGTGGGGCATCGCGGGAGACAGGCGGTGGGGCGTGGTGGATGATGCCGGAACAAAGATCACGGCTCGTGAGATGTATGGGCTGCTGGGGATGCGCGCCGAGCCGGTCGGCTCGAGCGGAGTTCGCATCCTCGATCGCGCCGGCACGGCGACGCTCGTCGATGCTCCGCACTATGCGGCTCCGATTTCGGTGAGTCATTACCGTCAAGGCCAGGCTCGGCCGGCCTCCGAGGAAACCAATCGCTGGCTGACGCAGCGGGTGGGCCGGCCCGTACGCCTTGTCTGGCAGGGGGACCCGACCGCGCGCAGCATTGCCGAACAGCACGGCGGCAAGCCTGGCGACACCCTTTCGCTGGCCGACGCGGGGCCTCTGCTGCTCGTAAGCGAGGCCTCGATGGCTCAGTTGAACGCATGGATCGCTGCCGACGCCAACCTGGACGATGTGCCCGATCTGGATCGCTCCGACATCAGCGCCGACACACTGCCCAACTTGCCGCTAAGCATCATTCGATTTCGGCCCAATGTGGTCATCGACGGCGGGATGGCGTTTGAGGAGGAGGCATGGACGCGGATCAGGATCGGTGACCTCGAATTCCGCAAGACGATGATCTGCGACCGATGCGTCATGACCACGATCGATCCGGTCACTGTAGGGGGGCAAAACTCAATCCGACGAGATCGGCGACCCTGTCACGATGCACGAGCTAATCCGCATCCTCTTACTCATGCTGGCAAGGCTTTTCCGGGAGCGGCACGACCTTCTGGTCGAGAACCTGCTCCTGCGGCACCAACTCCACGTCGCGCTGCGTTCCCGTCCTCGCCCTGACCTCAAGAGCAGAGACCGGTTCTTCTGGCTGGTGGTCAGGAGCCTCTACCCCGACTGGAAGCAGCATCTGATCCTGGTCCGTCCCGAGACTGTCGTGCGCTGGCACCGACGAGGCTGGCGGCTCTACTGGCGCTGGCGCTCAGGCCATCAGCTGGGCCGGCCCCGATTGAGCCCCGAGACTCGGGAGCTGATCGCCACCATGGCCAGCGAGAACCCGCTCTGGGGCACTGAGCGTATCCGCGGCGAGCTCCTCAAGCTCGGAATCGTGGTCAGTTCTCGCTCGATCCGCCGCCACCGCCGGCGTCGCCATTCGCGACCGCCCAGCCAGAGTTGGCGCACTTTCCTTGCCAACCATGCTCAGGCGATCTGGGCCGCCGACCTCTTCGTCGTCCAGACCCTGACGCTCCAGACCCTCTACGTCATCTTCTTCATCGGTCATGGGAGTCGCCAGCTTGTCCACTTCGACGTGACCGCCCATCCGACCGCGCCTTGGGTCTGGAGGCAGCTGATCGAAGCCACACCCTGGGACCGCAGGCCTCAATATCTGATCCATGACCGTGACCGGGTCTGGGGCGCCGACTTCGGACAGCGCGCGTCCGGCCTGGCGATCAAGAGTCTGCGGACCCCGATTCAGGCGCCCCGCGCGAACTCGATCGCGGAACGCTGGGTGAGGACAGCCCGCCGGGAGTGCCTCGACCACCTGATTCCCCTCAGCGAGCGCCACCTGCGGTGGGTCCTGGCGGAATTCGTCGACTACTACAACCATGATCGGCCTCACCGCAGCCTCGGCTTGCAGGCACCGTTTCCCAAGCCCCCGGCCAGGCACGGTGGGATCGCTGTCCGACCGGTCCTAGGCGGACTCCATCATGTCTACGAGAGAGCAGCTTGAACGGACTGACTTTTGCCGCCCTACACCGGCGACTGATCGGTAAACGCGCTGTATATCCAGTCGGAGGCACGTCAAGGGAAGGCATCGCCTTCTACAACCGACCCCGTGGGGTCGGTTGCCCTGCTGCGGGCTGACGGATCTAGAGGCCGTCGATTGCTGTACGCGATGAACACCGTACAGGCGATGGGGTCCTGGCTTGATCGGGCCTAACCCGAGTTGACGGAGTAAGTGCACCGCACAGGTCACCGATGGGAACACAGGTCGCTTTCTTGTCGTCAAAGGACTCGCCTGCCCCAGTGTTCGGGAATGTCACTCGATCGATGTCGCGGCGGCGATCACGAGAGTGAGGAGCGCTGCGTGGCGACAATCTGCCAGACAGC
>DATCPI010000016.1:0-64645 GCA_036570165.1 Candidatus Dormiibacterota bacterium
CCCCGGCAGCTACCACAACGGCTCTGTCTGGCCGTTCGACACCGCCATGGCAGCCTCGGGCTTGCGGAAGTCAGGCTTTCCGCAACACGCCGAGCGAGTCGCCCGAGCGCTGATGGAAGGCGGGATGGCGATGCCGCTGCGGCGGATGCCTGAGCTGTGGCGCGGCGACGACCGCGAGGCGGGCCGTCCGCCGGCCGAATACCCCGGCACCTGCAGCCCGCAAGCGTGGTCGGCGGCGGCGGGGCACTCGTTGATCTGCACTCTGCTCGGGCTGGAGGCCGACGCGAGGCAGGGACAGCTTCGCGTCGCGCCGATCGAAACGAGGCTATGGCGGCGGGTCGAGGTGAGCGGGCTGCACTTCGACGGGCACAGGATCGACTTCTCGGTCGACGGCACGACGGTCAAGGTTGGGAAGCTGCCGAAGGGGATCGAAGTCTCCACACCCTAGTTCACCGCTTGCGGCGGCGGGCTCGAGTTGGGTGAGGTCGTCTCGACCGAGCGGTTCGGCACCCGTCTTCTTTAGAGGCGGTGTAGGAGCGGGATCCTCGGGGCGATCGCGTAGTTGAGCTGAATCAGGACGATCAGCGCAATGCTCACATAGGTGTTGAACACGCACAGGGCGGTGGCGACCGCGTAAAGGGCCTGCGCGCTGAGGACGCGGCGCCGGATCAGGCGAATCACGCTGCGCTGGTCCTCTCCTCCGGCGCTGAACAGGTGCGCTCGAAGCGAGTACTCGGCGCCGGCCAGGAGCACGAAACCGAGGACGACGATGTTCAGCCAGTACACCAGGAGCGCCAGGCGGAACGTGATGAAATGGGCGAGCAGGCCAGTCGAGAATGGGACGAGGGTGACTGCGAGCAGGAAACCGAGGTGGATCCAGGTGTAGTTCCTGTCGCTGCTCTTCAGCTGGCTGAACTGCGTCTGCTGGGCGACCCAGAAGATCCCAAGCGTGAGGAAGCTCATGGTGTAGGTGACGACGTTGGGCAGGAGCTTGGCGAGTTGGTTTGCGAGGTCGCCTTCGGTGGCGATTCCGGTTGCCAGTGGGACGGTGAGCCCAAGGACGAGCAGCGTCATCCCGACCGAGAAGATGCCGTCGCTGATTCCCGACAGCCGGCCGAGGCTCTGTCCGGCGATGACGTTGTAGTAGGGAGCTCTGCCCGGCGTCTGACTCACTGGTTGTAAAGGATGCCCGTTTTGCCGCACCCTGCCCTACCTCACAATTAGAGGCATGCAAGAAAGAAGCGAGGAGCAGATCATCAGCCGCCTCTTCGAGCTCGAGAACACCGGCCAGGCTGAGCGGCGAACCGAGCTTGGCGGGGAGCGGTTCCTTTCCCTGATCTCGGATCCCGACAGCGGCAAAGCGTACGTCTTCAGTCACGACACGGACGTCACCGAAGGCGCCGAGATACCACCTGGAACGGAATTCTGGGAGTACCCAACGCAAGAAGAGGCCGCGCGCGCGTACGGCCAGCTGCTGGCGGAGTCTGGGCAGGCGGGCGACGTGGTTGAGGAAGACTCGGAGGAAGGGATGGGCGACTCCGAGACCGGGGGAGCAGAGGTCCGCGACCGGTACTCGGCGAGCGATGAGGACCCGCTCGTGAACGTCGACGATGACGAGGGTTCGGTCGACGACCTGAAGTAGCGCGGGCGGACGCTGATCGAAATTCGCGAGCTGGACGCGGTCGCTGCGCGAGCCTGTGTGACCGAGCTTGCGGGCCTGCTGATCGATTCCGTCGAGGGCGGTGCGTCGGTCGGGTTCCCTTCGCCGCTGGAGGTCGACGTGGCGCGCCAGTACTGGCTGGGCGTGGCCGACGGTGTCGAGTCAGGCCGGTGTGTGCTGCTGGTTGTTGGGGAACCGATCGTGGGCGCGGTGCAGCTTCAGTTCGCGTCGTTTCCGAATGGCCGGCATCGGGCCGAGGTCGCGAAATTGCTGGTGCACAGCTCAGCCCGGAGTCGCGGCCTGGGCACGCGGCTGATGGAGGCGGTCGAGCGGGAAGCCGGCCGCCGTGGCAAAACGCTGCTGATCCTCGACACGCAGACTTGGGTTGGGAGAGCGCCGGAGTGATCCCGGACTTCGCTTTCACTCCCGACGGGCTGCTCGCCCCGACCACGTTCTTTTTCAAGCTCATGAAGTAGTTGTTAAGCGACCGCCGCCTCTAGAGCCTCGACTGGGGGGCACCGGAAGGTGCAGGCTGGGCACGTACTCGACCGAGGCCTGACGTCCTCGCGGCTGCGGGTAGAGATCCATGAGCTCGCGCTCTTCCACCGGCACGCCCACCTTCACAGGCAGGCCGAGCTGCTCGAGGTCGGAGGCCATCAGCGCGTGGTCGTGCGTCCAGACTCCACTCGAAAGCAGCTCCGCGACCTCTTCCGCCCGCACCGGATCCATTCGCTTCTCAATCAGCTTCTGGACGGTCAGCTTGACCTGGCGCTGCGCCTTGCGACCCACATCGGCGAGAAGCAGAGTCTGGTCTTCGTGCTGCCCGGGCATCGCGGCCACCTCAACGAGCGAGCGCGCCGCGTACTACCCGAGCTGAGGATCGACGGGTCCGAGAGCGGCGTGCTTGTCGAGCAGGATCTCATCGGCGGCGAGCGCGATCAGGGTGCCCCCGCTCATCGCGTAATGCGGGATCACCGTGACACGCGGCCGTCGTGATCACTCAGCGCCCTGGTGATCTGGCTCGCCGCCAGCACGAGTCCACGAGGGGTGTGCAGGATGATCTCGATCGTCTTTCCGGATTGTGTCTCGCGGATCGCGCGCAGCACGCTTTCGGCATCGTCGATGTCGATATACCGGGCCAGCGGAATGCCGAGCAACGAGATCGTCTCCTGACGATGGATCAGGGTGATCACAGCCGCGTCGCTCCGTGCGGCGATGAGGGCCAGCACGCGCCGGCGGTTTATCGTCATGAGCGCTCTCTGGATGATCGGCTGGAGCAAGCTGAAGATGAAGAAAAGCCAGAGCAGGTCCCACGGGCTGGACATCAGAAACGCAATCTAACAGCAGCCTAGCGGCCGGATTTCAGACGAGAGCGCTCATAGTCCAAAGGGGTTGTAGCTGGGGAAAACCCGGCTCCCGATTTGCGTGATCACGATGAGGCTGTTGGTCAGCAGGAGTACGCCCATGGCGCCCAGGACGGCGGCCGAGGCGAGGTCGATGGGCCGGCGCCAGGCATTGAGCCTCCTGACCGCGGCGACCGCCCAGTCCACGCCAATGCCGAGCACCAGGAACGGCAACCCTAGTCCAACGCAGTAGCAAGACACGATCAGCAGTCCACGTGCGGTCGTGCCCGTTGTGGCGCCGGAGGTCAGGACGGCGCCGAGCACAGGTCCGATGCAGGGCGTCCAACCGGCCGCGAAAGCGAGCCCGAGCAGAAACCCACCCAGCGGTCCGGTGAGACGAGGCGCCGTCTTGAAGAGCTTGAATTCCCGGTCCATCCAGGGAAGGCGAAGGAGCCCGGCCAGGTGCAGAGCAAAAAGGATCACGACCACCCCGGCGAGCGGCGCGACCACGTCCCGCACGGGCTGCAGCAAGGTTCGCAATGCATAGAAGAGCGCGATGACGATCAGGCTCACTCCGATCACGAAGGCGATCGCGCTGGCCAGGGTGCGCAACGGGTTGTTGGCGGACTGGGCGGCCTTACCGGCGGGCGTACGGGCCAGGTAGGACACGTAGACGGGCACCAAGGGCAGCACGCAAGGAGAGAGGAACGAAGCGGCTCCAGCCGCCAACGCAAGCGGCACGGTGACGTTGTCCAGCGTCATGGGATCGCTCCGGATGCTAGGCCAACGCCGGAAGCGGAGTGGTGGGCCGGGCAGGATTTGAACCTGCAAAGCTTTCGCGGGTGGTTTACAGCCACTTGAGCTCGCCAATGCCCAGCCGACCCAGTAGCGACCAGTAATCGTACGCAATCCCATCCCGCCGTTTGCCCGGGGCGCAGCGGGCATAATGGCGCCCGTGGCGCGAGGCTATGCGCGATACGTCCTCGCCGTCATGGTCGGGATCAACTTCTTGAATTACATGGATCGGTGGGTCGCCGCCTCCGCGTCCGTGCTGATCCAGAAGGAGTTCCACCTAGGCGACGCCCCGATCGGAATCCTCGGCTCGGCCTTCCTCCTCGTCTACGCCTTCGCCGCGCTGCCGTTCGGCTACTGGGCGGATCGCGGCGTCCGGAAAACGGTGATCGGAGTCGGCGTCGCCATCTGGAGCCTGGCGACGCTCTTCACCGGGTTCGCGCGCAACTTCCTCCAGCTGTTTGTCAGCCGCGCCGTGCTAGGGATCGGCGAGGCCAGCTACTACCCTGCTGGCACCTCGCTGCTTTCCGATTACTTTCCAAAGGAGCAGCGCGCCCGAGTCATGTCGATCTGGGGCGCTGGCAGCACGCTCGGAATCGCGGTCGGCTTTGCGGGCGGCGCCTACATCGCCGAGAAGTTCGGTTGGCGCAACGCCTTTTTCTTTGCAGCGGTGCCTGGAATTCTCTTTGCCCTGCTTGCCTTCGGGCTGCGTGAACCGCTGCGCGGAAGCGCCGAGAGCCGCGGACCGGCTCTAGAGAAGACTCAAGACGCCAGCCTGCGCCAGTTCATCGACCTCATGCGGATTCCCACCCTGCGGGCGACGATCTTCTCCCAGACCCTCCTTTTCTTCGTCCTCGCGTCCAATGCTTTCTGGCTGCCAAACTTCCTGAACCGGCGGTTCAACCTGACGGTGAGCAAGGCAGGACTGCTGGCAGGGCTCGTGCTGGTCACAGGGGGCCTGATCGGGACTCTGGCGGGCGGGTGGATCGGCGACCGACGTGCCTTGAAGAACCCGGCCGCGCATCTCCAGGTCGGCATTGCCGGCTTCCTGCTCGGCGCGGTCTTCATCACGATCTCGCTGCTTGCCCCTATGAACATCGGGCCGGTTCCGGTGTTCGTCCCCGCCTTCTTCCTGGCCGTCGTGTGCCTTTACCTGTACTCCGGCCCCTTCACTGCACTGTCGCAGAGCGTCGTATCCCCCGCCCTCCGAGCCAGCGCCGTGACGATGCTGCTGTTCGTATCTCACGTCTTTGGGGACTCGCACTCACCATTTGACGTCGGCGTCATCTCGGATCACGTCGGCAGCCTTCAGCTCGCGCTCCTGATCACCTCACCGACGCTGCTCGTTCTCGCGGCGGTGATCGCGGCCACCGGCCTGCGCACAGTGCATCGCGACGTTCAGAAGATGGAGGACGAGTGGGCCGCGCGGCCCGCAGCTCTTAGTAGATGAACCCCACGAGCTTGCCGCCCAGCTGACCGGGCTTGATCGTGCGCTCGTCGATCACGTTGAAAGCGATCCAGTTCATCTCGGAGACCACCCACGAGCCGTCCGCGTTGACAGACTCGACGTAGGCCACGTGGCCCGCCCAACTTTCCCAGGTCACCATGATCGAGCCCACCTTCGGAGTCGGCCCGACCGGGTAGCCCTGAGCTGAGGCGTTGGCGTACCAGTAGCCGGCGTCTCCGCGCCACGTCACATTGCGCTTGGTCGCGACGTACCACGTGCACCAGCCGGCCGGGAACCCGGTCGCCGGGTATGGGCCGAGGCAGCAACCCACGACGTGGGAGTTGAACGGCTGGTTGGTGCCTGACCTTGCTAGCAGCTGATACAGGGCTGGCGGCGGCGGGAAGGCGCCCCCAACACCACCGGGGACGACGAGCTGGATACCGGCCGTCAGCTTGTCGCTGCGCAGCCGGTTGAAGTCGATGATGATCTGCGGGTCGACCGAGAACTTGACTCCCAGGCTCTCGTAAGTCTCGCTGGCCTTGGTGGTGACGACGATTCCGGGCACCGGCGGGATGACCAGCTGGTCGCCCGTGTTGACGGAGTCGGTCGAGATCAGGTTCGTGTTCGACCAGCGAATCTGGCTCACGGTGACGCCGTACTTCGCGGCGATCGCGGTCAGGGTTTCGCCCGCTGCGACCGAGTAGAGCAGCGGCTTGCGGTCGATCGGGGCTGAGGTTGGGATCGAGACCGGCTTGATGATCGTGCTGTAGCGTCCCAGCGAAACGTCGCCGACGGTTCCGCCGTCCACCATGACCTGTGCATCCGCGTTCACAGTGCCCAGGCGAGTTGTGAGCAAACTGGGGAAGTGACGGTCCATCGTGGCGTAGCTCGAAACCGCGATCGCTACTGCGAGCACGACGGCATGCGTCAAATAACGGTGAACTCGCAATATCTACCCCTAAGAGTCCGAACTCGCCCCGCGGTGGGCGGCTCCCCAGAAACGGCCGCCAACGTACCAGACGTCCGGCGAGGGAGTCAACCCCCTACGGACCGGTGCGGGGCTCAGAAGCCCGCCGGGCGACCTAAAGTCGCCGAACTCGATTCGAATACGCGCTTTGGGCCTCCAGAGGCCCTTGCGGCGAACTGTAGTTCGGAGGCCCAAGCGCTGCCTCACGCGGCCGAGGATCCGGTTCATAAACCCGTCCAACGCTGGTGGGGACATGTACTTGCTGTTTGGGGCTGGGAGGCGCCCTGCGAACCGAGAAACGGATATAAAGAGACCCGCGGTATGACACGCCTCCATACATCCGTTTGCACGCTGTTCGGGATCGACGTCCCGATCTTCCAGGCCGGGATGTCGAGATACACCACCGCCGAGCTCGTGGCGGCGGTGAGCAACGCCGGCGGCCTCGGCATCATCGGCGGCCTCGGCCGCACGCCTGACGAGCTGCGAAACGAGATCCGGCAGGTGCGCGAGCTGACCTCACGCCCGTTCGGCGTCAACCACGTCGTCTGCCAGCTCGACCCGGCCGCCGTCCAGGTGACGCTGGCGCAGCGTGTCCCCGTGCTGTCCCTGGCATGGGGACGCGCGACGGACCTCATCTACCAGGCTCACGAGGCCGGCTGCAAGGTGATCCATATGGTCGCGACCCCGGAGGAAGCCGGCCTGGTCGCAAGCGATGGAGCTGACGTCGTCGTCGCCCAGGGGACGGAGGGGGGCGGTCACGTCGGGATGATGGCGACGCTGCCGCTGGTGCCGCTGGTGGTCGACGTCGTCGGCGACGTGCCGGTCCTCGCCGCGGGCGGGATCGCCGACGGACGAGGCCTGGCGGCGGTGCTCATGCTCGGCGCCCAGGGCGCCTTGATCGGCACCCGGTTCCTCGCCACCCCTGAGGCGAAAGGAAAGGGCCACTCGAAGGACGTCATCCTCAACGCGCTCGGCAGCCAGACCGTCGCGAGCAGGTTCTACGACGATGTCCTGCAGCAGGTCTGGCCCGGAGCGATGGTGCGGAGCATCAAGCACCCTCTGCTCGAGGAGTGGGCCGATCGCCCGAACGAATGGGCGCTGGCGGCAGACCAGCTGCGACCGGCGCTGGAGGGCGCGCTGGCCACGGGGGACTTCGTGCTGGCAGGCGAGTCGGCGGGCCTGGTCCACGACATCGTCCCCGCCGGCGAGCTGGTCAGGCGCATCGCCCGCCAGGCCACGCTCCTGCTGGCGCCCGACTAATAGCTAGGGGCCGCCCCGGACGTAGATCGTCTGGCCGGAGACGAAGCTGGACTCATCGCTGCAAAGAAATGCGATGACCCCGGCGATGTCCTCCGGCTGGCCGACTCGACGCAGCGGAATCTGCGCGGCGGCTCCGACCTTGAACGCCTCGAAGTCCACCCCCATTCGCTCGGCGGTGGCCCGCGTCATGCGAGTTTCCACGAAGCCCGGCGCCACCACGTTGACGTTGACATTGAACGGGCCGAGCTCGATCGCAAGCGTCCGCGCCATGCCCTGCAAGCCTGCCTTCGCCGTCGAGTAGTTGGTCTGCCCGCGATTGCCGAGAGCCGAGGTCGACGAAAGCAAGACGACCTTTCCGTACTTCTGCTCGACCATGTGCTTCTGCGCCGCCCGCACGCTGAGGAACGTGCCCTTGAGGTGTGTGTCGATCACGGCGTCCCAGTCCTCGTCCGTCATCTTGAACAGCAGGTTGTCCCGCGTGATCCCGGCGCACGCGACCAGGATGTCGAGCCGGCCAAGCTCCTTCACTGTCCGCTCGACCATCGCATCGACCTGCGCGCGATCGGTGACGTCGCAGGCGATGGCGAGGCCGCGAATCGGGCCGGCCACCTCCTCCGCCGGCGCGAGGTCCATGTCCGAGACCGCAACCTTCGCGCCTTCGCGCGCAAGCAGCTGTGCCGTCGCCGCACCGATCCCCCGGCCGCCACCGGTGACGAGTGCGACCCTGCCTTCGAATTTCACGACGTCATCGTATCGAGAGCGGTGCCCCCGTCCTTGCGCGGGTCGGAGGCGCCGTGGAGGAAACCGTCGGACTCGCCGACGATGACCTGCGGTCTGGCGAAGTACGAGTCGTAGTTCAGCGTGCGCCGGTTGACCTGGTAGCCAAGCTTCTCGAGGCCCTGGCAGACCGCCAGGGGAATCCGCGCCTCGGCCTGGACCACGTCGCCCTGGAAATCGATCCGGGGAGCGCTCACGGCCTCGACCGGCGACATGTGGTGGTCGATCACGTTGACCAGCACCTGGAGAACACCCGTCACGATCTTGGTGCCGCCCGGCGCACCTACGCACACCCGCAGGCGGCCTCCCTTGTCGAACACGAAAGTGGGCGTCATCATCGTCACTCGCGTCTTGCCTGGGCGGACCGAGTTGGGGCGGCCCGGCCGAGGGTCGAAGCAGTTCATGTAGTTGTTATAGCCAAAGCCCAGACCGGGGGTCACCACGCCGCTTGCCGCCCCAAGCGTGTGCGTCAGCGAGACCGCGTTGCCCGCGTCGTCGACCACGCACACATGCGTCGTGTCGGCGCGATCGTGAGCGCGGGCGCCCGCGGCCACGACCTGTCGAGCCCTGGCCGCGTAGTCCTTGTCCGCGAGAGCTCCGGTCGGAATCTCGATGAAGCGCGGATCGGCGATGTGCAGCTCGCGGTCGGCGACCGCCCACGCCATCGCCTCCACGATCAGGCGCGCCGATTCGGTGCTCGGCCAACCGTGAGCGGCAAGGTCGTAGCCTTCGAGAAAGTTCAGCATCTGGAGCAGCGTGAGGCCCCCGGCCGGCGGGCCCGCGGCGGCAACGGACAGGCCGCGATACGTGCCTCTCAAAGGCTCTGTCACGTTGACGGCGTACCCGGCGAGGTCCTCCTTCGTGATGAAGCCCCCGTTGGCCTCGAAGTCCGCGGCGATCGCGTCTGCGATGTCACCCTCATAGAAGAGGTCCGGCCCGTTGCGCGCCAGCTGGTCCAGCGTTCGGGCGTAATCCTCCTGAACCATCCGCTCGCCGATCGCGTAGAGCTTGCCATCGTGTGTGTAGATCGCCTTCGCCGCCGGCGTGGCCTGGATCCTCTGTTGGTTCGGCACGACGTCGGGGCCGTAGTCGGTCGTCCAGTACCCATGCATGTAGCCAGTGACGGGGAAGCCATCGCGCGCGAGCGGGATGGCCGGTTGGATCGCCTGCTCCCACGAGATCGTGCCGAAACGGGTCAGCGCCTCATGCAGGCCCGCCACTGTCCCGGGCACGCCCACCGATTGGTACCCGACGTCGTTCACCCAGCCCTCGAGCACGTATCCATAGCGGTCTGCCGCCTCGCGGATGAAAAGGTGTTCCCACTGGTCTTCGCGCGCACGCGAGCCGGCCGTGGCATAGAACTCGAGCAGCGCATCAGCGCCCTTGGCGTTGTGCACCAGCATCACGCCGCAGCCACCTATACCGCACATCTGCGGGTCGATCACGCCCTGCACGAACGCACACGTGACCGCCGCATCGACGGCGTTGCCGCCTCGCCGCATGACCTCGAGGCCGATCTCGGCTGCCAGCGGTTGCGGGCAGACGATGATAGCCACGGACCTAAGTTAGATCAACCGCCGACCTGGCAGCGCTCGACCCCCATAGGACCGCATGAAGTGCGCTTTCTTGTCAATTAAGCGACCCCCGCCTTGAAGCTGCGCGTCAGGTGCCCGACACGGGTGGCCACAAGAGTGAATTTCGATAAGCCCTTCATCAATACCCGCGTCAATTGCTTAAGTTTGGGCCCCGCGCGAAGGTACTGACCGCCCTTTTCGTTAGGCCAAACATGCCGACCTCCGAGACCAGACCTCGAAGCGCAGCGCTCAAGCCTGCCGACAGGGGCGCGTGGGATCGTCGGGCCCGGTCTCGAATGCGTGGTCAATCCCTCGTCGAAGCAGCGATCACCCTCCCGGTGGTGCTGCTGCTTGCACTTGGTGTGACGGACATCGGCCGCGCGTTCTACTACCGCGAGGCGGTGGGCAACTCCGCGCGGCAGGCGCTGCGCAGCGCTGTTTCCACCTATCAACAGAGCACCGCGAACAACATCTGCTCCGGCACCGGCGGCGGGCCTCTCGCGGTGACCGTGACATCGGCGATCCCGCCTTCAGGCGGCCCCATCGTGACCATAGCGAACCAGGCGGCTCTCGAAAGCTCGAGCAACGGAACGCCGGCGGGATCGGTGCTCGCGGGCGCGACCTTGATGATGACCTTCCACTGCCTGAACGGTGCCGCGATCACCAACGCAACCAGCAACGGGCAGGCCCCGACGAATGCCGGGTCCGACACCATCACCGCGACCATCACGCAGCGTATGAACGTCATCACGCCTCTGCTCTGGCCGGTGACGGGATCCTCCTTCCCGATCACCGTCACGTCCTTTCAGCGGAGCGAGTACTGACATGAGTGGATGCGCGGCCAGGCGCTCGTCGAGTTCGCGCTGATCTCCCCCATTCTTTTCTTCCTGCTCGCGTTGAGCATCGACGTCTACCGCGTCGACTGGGTCTCGTCAACCGTGGCCGAGGCCGCCCGGCAGGGAGCGCGCCAGGCCGTGGCCAACGAAGATCCGCCCGATAACGCGTTCGGAGCATCGGCAGGTCTCTGCTCTGGGATAACCCAGACTCCGTCGGCGACGGGCAGCGGATGCCTGAAGACCTCGCGCATCTTCGAAACGGTCACCTCCGTCCTTGGAATCTTCAGCCGCAGCACCACGCTCACGGAGGCAACGGCCGCCGCATGCCCAAACCCCGCGGTCGGCAGCGCTTCCGTGTGCGTCTATCCCTTCGAACAGGGCCCGGCCGGAACCTACGCGTCATGCGATGCCGCGCGGACTGCCCTCGGCCGAGATCCTGTCGCGGGAGAGCTGGGCTCGCGCAGCGCGGAGTACGCGAACCCTCAATACAAAGGATGCTTCGAGGTTCGTCGTGACGGTTATCTACCGCTACGACACCCTGGTTCCGTTCCTCGGGAGCGCGGCGCCTGGATTCCTGAAGATCAGCTCATCCACCACGATGCTGGGGGAATATTGATGAGCTCATCCAGGCTGAAATCAGCACGACTTCAAAGCGGACAGGCGATCGTGATCGTCGGCGCGATGCTGATCGTGCTCACGATCCTGGGCGCCATGGTCTTCGACGTCGGGCTTGCGATGTCCGACCGCCGCAACATTCAGGCCTACTCCGACTCGGCCGCGCTGGCCGGCGCACGCTCGTACAGCCAGGGAGTCAACAAGGCGCACTGGGTGGCGATGCAGTATGTCGGCTCCTCGCTGAACTTTCCGCTCCCGACCGGCGCCTGCGCGGGCCCGGCCAGCTGTCCGGCAGGAACCTACTCGGTCGCGGGCTTTCAGATCAGCCTGAGCGACTCCTTCCGAGTGGGCGGGATCCTGAACTACCCAACCGTGCTCGACGTCGTGATCACGCACCAGCAGCCCAGCGTCTTCGCGCGCATGATCGGCTACTCCACGGTCAAGACTGGCGCTTCTGCTCGCGCCACGCCCCCTGGACCGGAGATCCAGAATTCCGCCTACGCGGTGGCGGCTGTGGACGGAAACGCGTTGATCAACGGAGGCGGTGCCGCGTTCCAGACAGTTGGGGGTCCGGTGTACGCGTACGGCTCATTTGGCGCCAACGACGTACCTCACTCGACAGGAGTGCCCACGCTGCAGACCAACTACGACGGCACCACATGCCCCGGCGGTCCCGCCAACAGGGTCGACAACGGCGGCGGCACCAACGGGTTGGACTACCACACGACTGACGGGGGCACGATGGCAACGAGTTTTGGAGTGCCACCCAACTTCAGCTTCGACCATGCCGTGCCGACGCTGGCTCAGCCCACGCCAACGTACTTTTCCGCTGCCGCGGCGCTGGACGGGCTTGGCAACTGGAAGCCCGGGATCTACAACGGCTTCGCGCCCAACGGCGGCACAATGAACGGCGGCGTCTACAAGATCATCAACTCGGCGAACTTGACCCTGGGCGCGATCACGAACACCGTGCACACCCCGTCGGGCACGTCCAACGGTGCCAACGCGGTCGCGATCGTGATCGACTCCTCCGACACCGGCGCGCTCGACATCACTCAGGCGGTGCTCAACGGCCTGGACGACCTCTACCCGCCGACTTACAGCGGAGTACGTGACCCCGCCGGGACGCACAACTTCGTCATCTTCGGCGGCCACGGACCCGGTGCGTACACCGCCGGCATCACGATCGGCCCGGGAGCCACCACGGACATGAGCGGGATCATCTACACGCCGGACAGCCCCTACGTGAGCAACGGAAACTCCAGCCCGCAGTTCACCGGTTCGGTAGTCGTCAAGACCATGACGGTCACCGGTGGCGGCAACGGCGCGCAGGTCTTCCACTGGGTGTGCGGGCTGAACGCGATCGGCGGACGGGCGTTCGGGGGAGGCCTCGTCCGCTAGCTGGGGTCGTCGGGCAGCTCGATGGTGAAAGTGCTGCCCGCACCACGCGCCGTCTGCACGCGGATCGTGCCGCCGTGTCGCTCGACGACGCGGCGAGCGATGGCCAGGCCGAGGCCGCTGCCCGAATCGCTGCGCTGAAACCGCTCGAACAGGCGTGGCAGCTGCTGTTCCTCGATGCCAGGCCCGCTGTCGATCACGTCGATCGACGGCCCGCCGGCCCCGCGCGCGACGCGCAGCTTGACGTCTGTCCCTCGAGGGCTGAAGCGGACCGCGTTGTCCACCAGGTTGGCAACCGCTTCGCGCAGCAGATCCTTGTCCGCGCTGATGCGAGCCGGCGTCATGACCTCGGTCACGAGCCCGACGCCTGATGTGGCGGCCTGGGCCGCGTAGGCGCGACTGACGTCGGCGGTGAGCTCGGCCAGGTCGACGAGCTCCCGGCGAAGGGGGACGTCCTCGTCAGCGTGGGCGAGAGCACGCAAGCGAGCCAGCATCCGCTTCATGCGCTCCGCCTCGGCGACGCTGTCTTCGATTGCCTGGCCCGACGAATCGCCGCGCTTGGCCCGCTGAAGGAGCGACAGGTTGGTCATGATCGTCGCCAGCGGCGTCGCCACCTGGTGTGAAACATCGGTGAGGAAGCGGCGCTGCGCGGCCAGCACGCCGGCCAGCTGCTCGTTGGCCTTCGACTGGGCCTGAATGGCGAGGTTCATGCGGTAGATCAGCGGCAGCACGATGAGCGGCAGGGCCGCGGCGAGCGGCGCCTCGATCGAAAGGACCGCCACGCTGACCGCGCACGCGGCGAGCGTCAACGAAGCAGGCCACGTTGCACTGGCAGCTTGCTTGACCAGCTGGAGATAAGGGCGTCCTCTGTGCAGCGCTGCAGGCAAGACGGCCACGAGCAGGTTCACCACCACATAAAGGAGAGAGGCGCCGCCTGCCCGGGCGACCTGGGCAGGGTCGACGTCATTGCGGATCGAGCCCAGCAAGGCGACGAGAGACGCCGCGATCAGCACATTGCCGGCGTTGAAAACGCTTTCCCACCACTTCCGCTGCACAATCCAGTTGCCTACCAGCACGCTCAACGCCGCGGTTGCCGGACCAACTCCGGGCGGAAGCAGAAGGACGGCGAGCAGACACGGAAGGGCGCCGAGGTTGACCTTCTGCTCGGGCCCGATCTTGACCGGGTACTTCTCCGCCAAAAGCTCGCCCACGACGCAGACGGGGACGACGAGCCAGCGCCAGGACTGGGAGGCCGTGAAACCGCCGTGCGCCGCCGCAACCCCGGCCAGCACGACGCCCGCCAGCGGTACTCCGAAGATGACTACCTTCAGGCGCGCGGGAAAGGTGGCGTAGGCCCGCGTCTGAGGCGCGCTCAGGTGATTGGCACGTCCAGATACAGCGTCACCACGCTGGCCCCTGTTGTGGTGCCGCCAGTGTCACTCACGCTGTAGCGATAGTTGGACGACACCACGTTCGCCCCGTCGTGAACGGCCGCCGGGATGTAGACGTTGACAGTGATGAGCGTGCCACTCATGCCGTCGGGTGCGGCTGTCGCGTCCTGCGTGATGAGCGACGCGCTGTGCAGGTCGGCCTGCGACAGATAGATCATGTTGTTGACCGTCAGGAGCGTGCCGCCGGGGGTCACGACCTCAATCGGCGGATCATCGCACCACAGCACGTTCGCCGAGACGGTTTGCGGACCGCCCACGAGCATCAGCCCCGCGGCCAGCGCACCGATCCCCACCCTTCTCTTGCTCATTTCGAGACTCCCTAGTTTGACTCCGCCATAAACCTGTAACCGATTCCGCGCACCGTCTGGATCAGGCGCGGTTCGCCGCCTGTTTCGAGCTTCTGCCGGATCCGCGATATATGGACCTCGAGCGAGTTCGACTCCGGCCCGGTGGTGATCGCCCACACTGCTTCCGCGAGCTGCGCGTAGGTGACCAGCTGGCCCGGGCTGCGCATCAGGGCGGCCAGGATCCGGAACTCGATGCCGGTGAGGACCAGGTTGCGGCTCCCGCGTGTCGCCACGCCCTCGCTCAAGTCGAGGATTACATCCCCCACGACCAGCCGGGCTCCGCCCTTGCCGCGGTGCCGCCGGATGACCGCTTCCACGCGGGCCAGCAGCTCCTCGAGTGCGAACGGTTTGGCGACGTAGTCGTCCGCCCCAAGCTTGAGACCGGCGATGCGATCGCTGACGGAAGATCGAGCGCTGATGCCGACCAGTGCCGCGTCGGTCTCCGCCCGGAACGTCTCGAACAGCTCGGGCCCTTCGTTGTCGGGCAGCATCAGGTCCAGAAGCACGACGTCAGGGTTCCACTGGCGCACGAGATCGAGGCCCCGACCGGCGGAATCGACGGTGCGGACGGTGTAACCTTCCTCGCCCAGGCCGGCGGAAACCGCACGCGCTAGCCGGCGGTCGTCCTCGACCACCGCGACCTTCCAGCGAATGGTCATCTCAGGCGGATTCTCCCATGGAACTGGCGGAACTCAGCCAACCCATCCTTTCGGGAACGTAACCGGAGCTCAGATTGATCGTTCCTACTCAGCGTGGGCGAGCCAGCATGAAGTGGGGGCCGGCCCCGCTTCGCCGGCTTGCGCTCGCGGTGGCAGCTGTGCTGGCCGTGCTGGGTGTGGGCGTCATCGCGCTGTGGATCTCGACACCGTCAGCTGACGACGTTCAGCAGCGCGTCCTCGAGCGAACCGACAGTCTAGGTGTGGTGCTGCTGCAGGAAGACGAGGTTCCGCCGCTGCTGGCCGCTGCGGTCGTAGATACAGAAGATGAGACGTTTTACTCCCATCACGGCATCGACTCGATCGGCCTTGGCCGGGCGGTGCTGTATGACATCACCAACTTCTGTCTGTGCGAGGGCGGCTCCACGATCACCGAGCAGCTGGTCAAAGACGCATACCTCGGCGGCTCGACCCGTGGATACAACAAGGTGAAGGAGCTCGTCGTCGCGCTCAAGGTCGAGCGGGTGATCACCAAGCGCCGGATCATGGCGGACTACTTGAGCGAGATCACGACCGGTTACGGCCGGTACGGGGTGAGCTCAGCCGCGTGCGCGTATTTCCATGCTCCTCTGGGTCGCCTCACCGTCGGGCAGTACGCGCTGCTTGCCGGCGTCACGCAGGCGCCCTCGATCTACGACCCGACCGTCAACCCTGACGCCGCCAAAGCGCGCCGAGGTCACGTGCTGCAGACGATGCTTGCGCACGGGCTGATCTCGAAAGACCAGTCCGCCGCCGCGGAGGCCGAGCCGGTGCTGACTTCCGGACCTGGCTGCTAAAACCTCCTGCCCGGCGTGGCACGGGCAGCCGGGTTCCACCCGGCTGCGACTTTGTCTGACTCGCCTCCCAAGCGGTGCGAGGAGTAATTATTCCGAAAATCCAATCCCGGGAGGATGAGCAGGCCCGTCGGCGAAGCCGGCCGGCCGATGAGAAGGAACCGTCCTGGTTCCTTCTCATGCTCTTAGCCGAGCCAGGCCAGCGGCGACGTGGCGTCGAAGCCCAGGTTGGTGGTGACCTGAATCGGCTTGACCACCGGTGGCGGGGGTATTGGTGACGGTGTCGGGCTGGGAAGTGGGCCGTTGTGCGGCCCGCCGGGCGTCGGGGTCGGCGTCGGCACCGGGGGCGGCGGAGGCGGGTTGTACGCGTTCTTCGGAAGGAACCAGAGCTGGAAGGGACCGGCGGCAACGCCGGGGGCCAGGTACGCGATCCCGCTCCCGTCGGGAGCCCAGGTGGGCTGCGCCACCATCTGGTCTGAGATCACGGTCCGCGGCTCGCCGAGGCTCGAGCCGTTCCACGAAGCGATGATGAGGTACGAGACCTGTTTCTGACCTGTGCAGATCATCGCGATGGTGCCGCCGTCGGGTGAGACGGCCGGCTGGGCGCAGCTGGCGGCCTGCGAGGTCAGCGCCCTGCCGTACGACCCGGCCCGGTTGGTGTACCAGAGCTGGCCTGTGCGGTTTTGATTCGCGTCGTAGGAATACTTCGTGTAGATGATCCCGCCCCCCACCAGCGGCACCGGCTGGATGTCCCCGCCCGTGTAGTCGTTCGAGATGGTCCAGAGCCTCCCCTGCCGGATCGAGCCGCCCACCGGCACAGCCCACACGGCGAAGTCGACGTCGTAGTAGCCATTGCCCGCGCGCTTGGGGCCGTCATAGCTCATATAAAGAGTGCTCTTGTCGGGGCTGAGCCTGGGGTAGTAGGACCAGGCGTTGGCGCCGGTGTCCCACCTGTCGCGGGGCGCCGCCTGGTTGGTGGTGAGCTGGCCGCCCACCTGGCCGAGGCGGGTGAGCACATACACATCAGAGAACATCGGGCTGCGCTTCACCGCGACCAGCGCGCTGCCGTCCGGAAAGAGGGCGGGCTGCGTCCACCCTTCCTCCGCCGTCAGCTGATGGAAGCGGCCGGCGCTGAAGCTGTAGAGCGCGCCCGACTGGGCGAGATAGAGCGTCCCGGGCAGTGAGAAAGCCTCGGGCTTTGGCGTCGCGGTTGGGGGTTTCTGAATCGGCGCCGCCACCTTGGTTTGACGCGACCCTATGTAGACGTAAGATGTCACGCCGGTGACCACCATCACCACTGCCAGGCCGACCGCGAGCAGGAATCGGGCGATCATGGGAAGTACTGGTGCACCAGCGGCAGAATCAGGCCCCAGTTCGGGTAGAGGCTGCCGTCCGGAGCACCTCCTCGTGTATAGGGCGAGGGCAGCACGAACTGCTGAATCGCGTCGGGGTTGTCGAAGCTGGCCGCGAGGGGAAGCATCTGTGCGACCCGGTCCAGGCCGATGCTCGTCTTGACCTCCGCGCCGATGGCCGTGGCCAGAGACGGGACGTCTCCCGGACCAAGCTGCTTGGACTTCAGGCGGATCGCGGTCAGGACCTGCTGCTGCCGCTTCGAGCGGCCGAAGTCACTCTGGAAGTCGCTGTGGCGAGAGCGCACGTACTCCATGGCGTGTCTCCCGTCCAGGTGCTGCGGACCGGCGAAGACTGCGACGCGCTTGAAGTCGTACGCGTAGGCGCCGTCGATGTCGGACGGGTAGTAGTCGTCCAGGACGGGGTTCGTGGTAACGACGTCGATGCCGCCGATGGCGTCGATCACGTGGATCAGGCCAAGCAGTCCGACCCATATGTATTCGTCGACGTGGACGTGAAAATTCTGCTGGACCGTGGCGATCGCCGCGCCCGCGCCGCCATAGGAGTAGGCCCCGTCGATCTTCCCGGACCAGCCCACCGACATCGGCAAATAAAGGTCGCGCGGGATCGAGATCATGACGACCTGCTTGGTGGCAGGCGTCACCCGGACGAGGATCATCGACTGGGTCAGCACGTGTTCGGCGCTGAATTTCGAGTCGTCATCCGATCCGAGCAGCAGCACCGTGAAGGCTCCGGGCGTAACCGGACTGGGCGATGGCGACGGCGAGAACAGCACCGTTTCCGGCGAAGGCGACGGCACGTGGACGACCTGGGCTGTCGCGTTATAGGCCGTGATTGCGGCCGGGATGAAGTACGCCAAACCACCCGAGACCACCGCGAGGGTGATCGCAAGCGCGGCAAGGACGAGGCTGCGGAAAGGGCTCAGGCGCCTGCGGGACGCGCGGGCGCGGTGCCTTGTACCGAACGGCACGCCCAGAGTTTAGCCCGACGCCGGTTTAGCTATGTAAGCGACCTGTTAACTAATGAATGTATAGCGAAGGTGCTCACGTGCGGTGGAGGGCTAGCTCCACAGCTTTGACCGCAAGAAGAATGATCGCCACCACGAGGTACCCGCTGAGCGTGAGCATCGCGATTCTTCGCACCGGGGACATCGTCGGGCGTTCGAGGAGGGCTAGAGCCGGCATCCGCCAGTTCTCGCGTTCGGCGCGAGAGACCTCCGGCGCAGACTCGGCACGCCGCTGAGAGCGCCAGAGCCACAGCCCGCCTCCAACCAACAGGATGGCCATCACCGACCCCAGGACGATCACAAGCTTCGTCACGTCGATTGACGGGATGACGGTCGTCACGACCAGAACCAGGGACAGCAAGAGCAGCACGCTGACGATGAATCCGGCGACAACGTTCAGCCAGGCCTTGTTGACCCATGGACCCAGCACCGCGCGGTCGTTGCAGAGAAGCACAAGGAACACGGTTGCGCTGGGCAACAGGATCCCGGCCAGCGCCTGGACCGCGGTCGTGATCAGGCCCAGTGGCGCGCGCGGAATTAAGGTGATGGCGGCTGCCAGCGCCACCATCCCCGTGTAGGAGCCATAGAAGAGCTTCGCTTCACGCACTCCCCTGTGCAGCGAATGTCGCAGCCCGAAGATGTCGCCGAACGCATATGACGTCGCGAGGGTGACTGCTGAGGCGCCCACGATCGACGCGTCGAAAAGCAGCAACGCGAAAATCGAGCCGACCGCGGGGTGGATGTGTGCCGCCATGCCTTGAGCGATGGTGAGGGCGCTGTCGAACTTGCCGAAGTCTGCAGTGCCCGTAAACGCAGCGGCTGACGCCATCATGATGCACGCCGCACCGATGACCACCACGAAGGCACCGAGCACCGTGTCCGCCTTCTCGTACTCGAGCCAGCGTGGCGTGATGCGCTTGTCGATCACGTTCGACTGCTGAAAGAACAGCTGCCACGGAGCGACTGTCGTGCCCACGATGGCGATGATCAGCAGGGCGGAATCGGAGGTGAAACCTCCCTGCACACTCGGCACGACGAACCCACTGAGTGCCGCCTTTGGATCCGGATGGCTCATCACCACCAGCGGGAAGACGAGCAAGCTCGCGGCCACGAACACGAACATCGCCCGCTCCCACCGCCTGAAGTTGCCGGTGATCGTGATCCCGATCAGAATGATCGCGGCGACCGGCACGACAAGGTATGGACTCAAACCGAAATATTGGCCGGCGAGGCTGATCCCGATGAACTCGGTGGCGATGGTCAGGAAGTTCAGAAGGAAGAGATCGCCCACCGAGAACCAGCCCCAGAACTTGCCGAACCGCTCTGTGATCAGCCGCGCGTGGCCGACGCCGGTCACCGCGCCGAGCCGAACCACCATCTCCTGGTTCACGATCAGGACCGGGATCAAGAGCACGAGCGTCCACAGCAGCGAGTAGCCATAGTCCTGCCCCGCCTGGGCATACGTGGACACGCCGCCCGCGTCGTTGTCGCCGACCATGACGATGATTCCGGGGCCGATGATTGCGGCAAGGGTCAGCAGCCGGCGGCGCCACGTCCGGCGCGGGGTGACGTCGCTGAGCTTGATCGTGCCGAAGGCGCCGTGGATGTCGCCCAGATGCGCCTCGTCGAGAACCGCTGACGTCGGGGTCAAGCGCGAGTCCTTCTCAAGCGGCTCGCGCTCGCCCGTCAAAACTAGTGGCCCGCCGCCGAGATCCGAAGCCTATTTCGCGGCATCGGCGACCGGAGCCAAGGAGACGACGAGCACGCGAGGGAGCGCATCCCGTGGATGCGTGACCGAGCGCGCGCAGGAGACGACGCCGGCTTCAGCGCCGCAGGCGCCCGGCCGCCTAGGCCAGCGAAGATCCGAGCAGGCTCGGCGCCGGAGCCAGGGGGCAGGGGCACCTTATGCTTCATGGCATGGGGGGAGATCCTGGCGCGCCGACGACCCCAGCGGCCCAGACTCGCTTCTCGCCGGATGGGTTCTGGTGGTGGGACGGGTCCGCATGGAAGGCGGCGCTCTCCGAGGACCGGCTGTGGCGCTGGAACGGACACGCCTGGGAGCCGTCCCGCCTTCCCGCCACGCGCTCCTCGGGCCCTGGCGCGGGCGCCGCGATCGCCATCACGGTGGCCGTGTTCATAGTCATCGTCGTCCTCGTCTCGATCTTCACGATCGTGGTGCTCCTCACCATGGGCAACCAGATCGCCAACGTATTTGCGAACGTGGCGGCGGCGCTAGGCTCCCCTTCCCCCTAAAAGCAGCGCGCGAATACGTCTTAAGCCACAATCCCTTGTGGCAGACTGGCCGCGACCGAATATGCCGAGACCTGACAGCTGGCCCCGAACTATCCTCCACGTCGATCTCGACGCCTTCTACACGTCGGTCCACCAGCGAGACGATCCGAAGCTTCGAGGCATCCCCGTGGCGGTCGCCGGCCGCTCGCGGAGGGCGGTCGTCATGGGCGCGTCGTACGAGGCGCGGGCCTTTGGGGTGCGCTCGGCGATGCCTCTGCACGAGGCCTTGCAGCTGTGCCCCCAGCTCATGGTCGTGACGCCGGACGGCGCCCGCTATCGCGAGGCGAGCCGGACCGTGCACCAGATCTTTCGGCGCTACACCTCGCCGGAGCTTGTCGAAGGCATAGCACTCGACGAGGCATACCTGGACGTCACCGCCCGGACACGCCATGGAACGTCGAACGCGGAGGAGGTGGCGCGACGCATCAAGTACCAGATCCACACCGAGACAGGCCTCACTGCTTCTGTCGGCGCAGCCACGTCGAAGCTGGTGGCGAAGGTCGCCAGCGGAACGCACAAGCCGGACGGTCTCGTCCTCGTTCCGCCCGACACCGAGGCGAATTTCCTTGCCCCGCTTCCCATTGCCGTCATACCGGGCCTTGGCCCCAAGACCGAGGAGCGGCTCCACGCGATGGGACTTCGCACGGTCGGCGAGCTCGCCGCCTACGAGACGCAGCGGCTGGTCCAGGCGCTCGGGGTGGGCGGTGCAGTGCTTCAGCGGTTCGCCCAGGGCCGTGACCGATCGCCCGTCGACGGGAGCAAACCGGCGAAGACGATCTCGGCCGAGACCACCTTTGAGCAGGACGTCAGCGACCGCGGGGAGCTGGAAAAGGCGCTGCGTGACCTGACCGATCGCGTCGTCGAGCGGCTGAAGGCCGACGACGTGCGCGCGCGAACGATCTACGTGAAGCTGAAGCTGCCCGACTTCAGGCTGGTGAGCCGCCAGGTGAGCCGGACGAGCCCGACCGACGACGTCGAGACGATCTTCCGCGCCGCACGGTCGGCGCTGGAGAAGTCGCACGTGGAGTCGCGGCCGGTACGCCTGATCGGGGTAGGGCTGTCTGGCCTCGAGCACCCGCAACCCGACCTGCAGCTCGCGCTCTTCGACTAGGCGCCGTCCGGTCGACGACCGGGCGCGGCAGGGCAGCGAGCACGTCGCCCAACGTCGTCCATCCGAGGGTCTCCTGCGCGCGTGCGATCAGCGCGCGAAACACCATCGCGGTGGCGCGGGCGTCGTCGAGCGCGGCATGCGCGGGCGTGACATCGAGCGCAAGCTCCTCGACCAGCCGGGCAAGGCCTGGGGTCTGGCCCTTTGGAAGCTCCAGCACGAGGCGCGCCAGCGCCGACGTGTCGATGATCGGGTGCTCGAGCGGGCTTTCAAGGCCTCGGCCGACCAGCCACGTGTCGAACGCGTCGTGGCTGTGCTCGACGAGCACCGCGCCGTGGGCGAAACGCAGGAAGGCGCGGCGGGCATCGCCAAACTCCGGTGCGCCGATCAGCATCGAGCGGTCGATGTGGTGCCGCCGGTGCGCGTACGGGTTGATCGGCGCCTGGCAGTTCACCAGCGTGTCGAAGAAGGAGAGCGGGCCGTCGAGCTTGAAGCGCTCCGCGCCGATCTCCAGGACCAGGAATGGCGAGTTGCCTGTGCTCTCGATGTCCAGGGCGACGAACTGCGTGTCGTCCAGGCTGGTCTGCGGGCCGAGCCCGGGCGAGTCGACGGCGATCTCTTCCCACAACACGGGCTCGACCACTCCCCGAGGTTTGAGGTAGACCGGTTTACGCCCCACGAAATCTGAGGCTTCGCCTTGATTTCGCGGGGACCCCTTAGATGGGCTCATCGCGCCTGCCCCACGGCGCGCCGGGCCCAGCCGATCTCGTCCTTGGTCAACCCGCGCAGCAGCAGGACCGCGCCGCCGTAGACCGCCACACCGACCACGATTGGAATCGCCAGCGCCAATCCGCCCATGTCACGCAGCGGGAAGACGGCGGCTCCCATGATCAGTCCGGCCAGCACGATACGCCAGCTGAGCTTCACCACCGGAACGCGGCCGATGTACCGCGCGGTGAGCACCCAGCCCGCGACGCCGAGGACGATCTCGGTCATCAGGGTGGCCACGCTTGCCCCTCGGTACCCGAAGGGAGGGATGAGGGCGAGGTTCGCGGTCACATTGGCGACCAGGCTCCATCCCGCTGCCCACGTGAAAGACGACTGGCGATCCGCGGCGCTCAGCGCGCCGATGAAGGCGTTGTTGACGAAAGCGATGCCAATCCCCACAGCCAGAATTCGGAGCGCGGGCTCCGAGGGCGCGAATTGGGGACCGAACAGGGCCTGTGTCAGCGGGTGCGCCAGGACGAAGATGCCGACGCTCATCGGCCACCCGACGAGCAGAAGGGCCTTGAAGAAACGGCTCACCGCGTCGAGCAGCTCGTTCGGCCTCTCGCGGTGGTAGACGGACAGGACCGGGAACACGATCGATAGGAACGTGATGGGAATGAAGAGCAGAGCCTCGAATGGCTTGTAGGCGGCGGCGTACCATCCGGCTTCGTAGTGCGGCCGGAGCGCATACACCAGCGGCTGGTCGATCTTGAAGTAAAGGACCGTGAGCACGAACGTGAGCGCGAACGGCAGCCCTTTCCAGAGCCACTCACGGAGCAAGGGGAGCTCGAGCCTCCACCCGATCAATGCGATGCGTTTGGCGGCGAGAACGATCACGAAGTAAGCGCAGCTGAATCCGTACTGCGCGGCGTACGCCCACACGAAGTACCCGAGGTCGCGGCCGCTTTTGATGCCGAACAGCACGAGCCCGAGGAGGACGAGGCTCTCGAGGACAACCGCGACGGCCTCAAACCCGAGCCTCTGCACCGCGTAAAGCGTGTTGCGGAGCAGCGTCGAGTAGGAGGTGAGGACCATGAGCAGGAAGGCGGGGACGAGCAGGTTGCGAAGACCGTTGAGGCTCAGCGCAACCGCGAGCAGCGCAAGGCTCACAACCGACATCAGGAGCCTCAGAGACATGACGTTGCGGAGGTAGCGCTGGATTTCGCCTGGGTGTCGCGCGCCCTCACGGACGAACAGCACGTTGAAGCCGAGATCCAGCACGACGCTGACGATCGCCGTGTAGTTGACGATGGTGGCGAACGCGCCATATGGCGCGGCCTTGAGGTACTTGATCATCGCGAGCACCGTGACCAGCGCGATCAGGCGGGCGATGACCTTGGCGGTGAGGACGAGAATCGTGTTGCGGAGCGCCCGAGAACCGAGCCCGGAGCTCGGCGCCGGGAGGTCGGGCGTCAGGTCGTGATCAGGCAACTCGGCAAATCGTACATATGAGAGCGAACGGGCCTGGTTAAACTCCTCCCGGCGATGGCAGATCGGATGAGGATTCTCAGCGGCATGCGCCCGACCGGGCGCTTCCACCTCGGGAACTACCTGGGGGCGGCGAAGAACTGGGTCAGCCTCCAGGAGCAGTACGACTGCTACTACTTCATCGCCGACTACCACGCACTGACCACCGAGCCCGACGGCCGCACGGTCGAAAGCAAGGTGTTCGACCTCACCGCCGACCTGCTCGCTGTCGGGATCGATCCCAAGCGCAGCGTTGTCTACCTGCAGTCGCAGGTCCCTGAGGTCGCCGAGCTTTCACTCATGCTGTCGATGGTCACGCCGCTGAGCTGGGTCATGCGCACGCCGGCCTTCAAACAAATGGCGAAGCAGCACCCCGACAACGTGAACCTCGGGCTTCTGTCCTACCCGGTCCTCCAGGGTGCGGACATCCTGATCGTCAAGGGTGTCGGCGTGCCCGTCGGCAAGGACCAGCTGGCTCACGTGGAGCTCGTGCGCGAAGTCGCGCGCAAGTTCAACCGCATCTACGCTCCGGTCTTCCCCGAGCCGCGTGTCCTGCTCACGGAAACGCCACTCGTCAAGGGCACTGACGGCAAGAAGCGCATGTCGAAGACCATCGGCAACGTCGTCGGGGTGACCGACGACCCCGAGGTTATCCGCAAGCAGGTGCTGAGCATGGTCACCGACATCAAGCGGCCGCGCAAGACAGATCCCGGTCACCCACGCTCATGCAACGTGTGCGCCTTCTACAAGTTCTTCTTCGACGACTGGCAGCACTACTGGGACCTGTGCCGCAAGGCGCAGATCGGCTGCCATGAGAAGAAGAAGCTGCTCGCCGAGCGGATCATCGAGACGTTCGCGCCCTTTCGCGAGGCGCGTGCCGAGCTGAACCCGGACGTCGTCCAGGGAATCCTCGACCAGGGCAGCGAGACGGCGCGAACGGTGGCGCGGCAGACGATGGCGGAAGTGCGCCAGGCCGTGGGCTTGCCGTCCTTACGCACGCGTTAACATTTGGGCCGCATGGCAGACGCTGCGGCGCCGAAGCGGTTCACCCGTCGCACGTTTCTCGGCTGGTGGCTCGCCAGCTTGATGACCGCCACCGTCGTCATCGGAGGCGCACCTTTGCTCCTCTTTCTATGGCCCGCTGCGCCCAAGGGCCAGAAGAAAGGACTCCTGACGATCGCCCTGGACAAGCCGCTCGACCAGCTGAAGGACGGCGAGGCGGTCAAGTTCAACGCCCCGAAGGACCCTAACTCCGCGTTCATCATGGCCGACGGCGTCGGTGACAACGCGGCCGGCGACCTGGCGTTTGGCGGGTTCGTCGTCAAGAACAACGGCAAGGTCCAGTGCTTTGCCATCAACTGCTCCCACCTCGGCTGCCCGGTGGCGGTGAATGACAACGACAAGAGCTTCGACTGCCCCTGTCACGGATCCCGATTCCACCTCGACGGGCAAAGATTCGCCGGCCCCGCGCCGGGCCCCCTATCACATCTGACCTGGAAGCCGGGCACCGACCCGGCCACGATCCAGGTCGACGGCATCGTTCTGGGCTTTTAAGCAATGGCCATTCCTCACCCACGCGACGTCCAGGTGGCGGTGGTGAACTGGCTGGACGAGCGCTATCCGTTCACGAAGGCGGTCGACGAGGCGCTCTACCAGCGCGTGCCGAACTTTGCCAACGCCTTCTATTACTGCTTCGGCGGGATGGTATTCATCCTGGTTGTGCTCCAGCTGCTCACAGGAATCTTCCTCTCCTTCTATTACGTGCCCGACGCGGGGACTCCAGGTAACTCACCCGCATATAACAGCGTCCTTTTCATCCAGGACACTCAATATTTGGGATGGCTGGTCCGAGGCGTCCATTTCTGGGGCGCCAACATCCTGATCGTCATGGTCCTGATCCACATGTCCCGCGTCTACTGGACTGGTTCCTACCGCGCGCCTCGCGAGCTGAACTGGATCGTCGGCGTCCTCATGCTGCTGTGCATCCTGGTCTTCTCTTTGTCCGGCTACCTGCTGCCCTGGGACACCAAGGCCTACTTCGCCACCGAGGTCTCCATCAAGATCGCCGGTCTCACGCCTCCCGAGCAGCTCGGCATCTTCCTCAAGGACATCCTCCAGGGCGGCCCGGTGGTGGGCCCGCCCACGCTCCAGCGGTTCTTCACCCTCCACGTTTTCCTTCTGCCGGCCTTGATCACCCTTTTGATGTACGTGCATTTCCGGTTCATCCGGGCGCACGGCATCGCGGAGCCGTTGTGAGCTCACAGGACATCGGAAAGGAAGGACCCGGAGCGGCACTCCCCGCCCAGGAGATTCAGATCGTCGAAGTCGACAGCGGCCACGCCGGCCACACTCTCGAGCCGGAGTGGAAGCGGCTCCCGATCGGACCCGACCACATCCTGTACCCGGTCGTCGTCGGGCTTGCCCTGTTCCCCATCTTGCTTGGCGACGCCGGGCACCACCTGGCGGACGACATGCCGGACGAGGAAACCCATCCGTTCTTCCCCGACCATTTCTGGCCCTATCCGATAATCATGGTGGTGATGCTGATCACCGTCGGCCTCCTCGCGGCGTTCGTGCAGGGGAACCTCCGACTGGAGCAACCGGCCGACCCGCGCGCGGTCACCGTCCCGCGGCCCGACTGGTACTTCCTCTTTCTCTTCCAGCTGCTCAAGCTGGGTCCGGAGACCATCTTGGCTCTCGGCACCCCCGCGATCATTGTCGGGGGCTTCGTGCTGTGGCCGTTCATCGACGCCATCGCCGGGCCGCGCTTGGCCAAGCGATTGGGCTGGAAGAAGTGGCCCGTGCCGGGCCGGAACATCTACACGGGTACCGCCTGGATCCTCTTCCTCGTCTGGCTCGCATTCCTGACGTTCTGGGCGCTCGGGGGGCCAGGCTTCTGCTTACCCTGGTTCACCGGCCCCGTTTGTGGTGCCTGAACCGGGCGGATTTGCCGCGAGTGCCAGCACCGGCGGGTATGCAGCTCGAACCAATGCCGCGGGTGCCGGCACCGGCGGGAAACCAGCGACGCTAGCGCTCTAAGTCCGAGAGTCGTAAAGCTGCTTTGTCAGCTCGATCTGCGCGAGGTGCTCGCGGGAATGCCCGTAGTTCGAAAGCAGCCACTCCAGGCCCGGCTTCGGAGGCCTGTCCCCGCGCAGCCGCATTTCCGTGAGATCCGCCACGGTCATAGCGCCAACGAGCTCGCTGACCTCGCGGTCGGTCTGGTCCAAGAGGGCAAGGAGGTCCGCCTCATCCGCCTCGGCGTTGAACTCCGCCTCCCGGTCGCGCTCAGTCGTGAGCAACCGCACCGCCCGGAGCGCGTCCCGCTCCGCAGCCAGCGTGTGGACGATGAGCACCGCGACCGAGTTCGCGAGCGGGAGCGGCTTCCAGTTGAGCGTTGCGTGATCCATGCCCCGGACCTGCCCGCGCATCTGCTCGTGCAAGGAGCGATACAGCGCGCCAACCGTCGTCGCCATAGTTCGAGCGCCGGCCTCGTCCATGAGATCCGTCATACCTTCTCTGTCACGCGATACTCCAGGTACCTGCCAAAGAGTAGGCGGGTGTGCGCCTCCAGCGCAGGCAGCACGCTCATGACGAGGCCCACCACCGGATAGGCGAAGTACTGCACGTACACCGCGCCCTGTTTCCACAGCGGCCAGCTCGCCGGCTTGGGCGGCAGCATCCGGATCTCGAAATATAGAAAGAAGATCACCGTCGACAGCGTCGTCCCCAGGAGGATGCCGGAGTACTCCCACAGAGTCTGCCCGAGGTCGGTGAGCGACCAGTCGACGCTGACCCAGAGCGGCGCCGAGGCGCCGAACATCAAGAGCATCGGCAGGAAGATCCAGTTGAGGTGGTTGAAAGCGAGGTTCATGAAGCGCCGCATGCGGAGCACGAACGGGATCTCGGTGTGCTTGAAAAGCCTGGCGAGCACGTACGGCACGTCGGTGATGCCCCACGCCCAGCGCTTGATCTGGTTGTACTGGCTCCTGTGCGTGGAGGCGTAGTCGCGCGAGTTAGGCGAGTCGCCATAGATGGGCAGGTAGACGGACTTGACTGAAAAACGCTTGCCAAAGGTGAAGAAAGCCTTCCAGTAGAACCGCGAGTCCTCCGGAATGACATCCTTGTCCCAGTAGCCGACTCTGCGGACGAATTCCAGGCTGCACGTGTAGCTGCTGAACGCCACCAGGCGATGTGGTCGCGAGTGCAGGAACATCTGCCACTGCGACGTGCTGGCGGACATTATGCGCACCGCCATCGGGACCTCCCAGATGTTGTTGTGGAACAGCGGCACGGGCTGCCAGATCACGTAGTCGCGCAGGGCCTCGCGGCCATGGTGCAAGCTGATCCACCCGAAGTACTCCGGATGGATCTTGTAGTCGGAATCCAGGTCCGTGATCAGGACGTCATCGAGCTTGTAGCCCTCCTCGGTCAGGACCCGGACCATCCACCGGCCACCCCAGTTCATCGCAGCCGACTTGCCGATCACGATGCCCGGCTCCAGGGGATCCTTGATGTGGTAGAAGCCGCCGAGCTGGCCGCCAAACTTCTCTTTCAGGCGGGCTACGTTCTCCCAGCCGGGCTTGTCCGTCTCGCGGGTGATGATGCCGATCAGCTTCAGCTCGGGCGGGTAGTTGGCATCGACGATCGCCTGGACGGTGCGCTCCAGAACGTGGTACGGCTCCGTGTACGTCGGGATGACGCACAGGTGGTAGTACTGGAGCGGGTCGTGGCCGCCCTTTTTCTGCTCCTCGCGGCACAGCGCCAGCCAGTCCTTGCGCATGTCCTTTCGCATCCGCAGCATGGTGCTGTAGACGCCGGTCACCAGAGTGATCGCTCGCCCGACCCAGTAGATGTCGAACACCAGCACGGCGGCAGCCACGGCAAGGGCCCCCGGCGTGCTGAAGACGATCGAGATCCAGGCCGGCGCGAGCAACAGGACCCACGTGACTATGCCCGGCGCAGCCTCGAAAAGGCGCGCGCCGAACTGCTGGAATGCCAGCTTGAGCACCGACTCCTGGGTTTCGGCCGGGATCACCGCCACGGGCCGATTATGGATGGCCCTGGCTTCGGGAATAGCCGAGGGGCTGAGAGCCTTCTAGATGGCATGGAGAACATAAAGCATTTCGACGGCCCGAATTTCGAGGCCGACGTGCTCAAAGCCAGCGAACCGGTCGTGGTGGACTTCTACGCCGACTGGTGCGCCCCCTGCCGGATGATGACCCCGGTAGTGGAGCAGCTGGCGGTCGAGTACGCCGGCAAAGTGACGATCGGCAAGCTCGACATTGATCTCAACCAGGACATCGCCATCCGCTACGGCGTGATGGGCATCCCGACCCTCGGCCTGTTCCGAGACGGCAAGCTGGTCGATCGCCTGGTCGGATACCCGGGCGGGGCGGCCCCGATCAAGGCCTGGATCGAGAAGAACGCCGGCGTTTCAGTCGGTTCGACGCCACCCGCGCCCTCACTCGCTTCCTAAACAGACTCGGAAACAAAGCGGCCGGAGGCCATCCCCCGGCCGCTCTCCTTTTCTAGCGGAAGTTGGGACTTGGGGCTAGTGCCCCCACATCGCTCGTTCGGCGTGCTGCACAGTTTCGGCTCCGTGCTCGCCGGTGCGAATCCGGACCGCATCCTCGACGGGAAGGACGAAGATCTTTCCGTCCCCCACCTCGCCCGTGCGCGCCGCGACCGCCATCTTGTCGACCACGGTCGCCACGATCTCAGTCCGCATCACCGCCTCGATCTTCAGTCGCGGACGCAGGGAGATGTGGACTGCAGCCCCGCGGTACTTCTCCGTGTAACCGCGCTGCGCGCCGCAGCCTTTGACCTCCGTGACGGTGACGCCTGATACGCCGCACTCGTCGAGCACGTCCTGCACTTCCTGCAACCGTTCGTGGCGAATGATCGCAACGACCATCTTCATGCGGACGCCACCTCCTTCGACGCTGAGACCGGCTCATGCGCCCCGTGGGGGTTGACGGTCGGCGTGTCCGCCGGGCGATAGACCCCGCCGGGCACCGGCATGAACGACTCGGGGTAACCCCACATGCCGTGCTCGCTGATGTCCAGGCCTTCCATCTCCTCACGCGCCGAGACGCGAAGGCCGATTGTCTTCTTGATGATCCAGAACAGCGCATAGCTGAGTACGAAGACAGTCACGAAGGAAGCGGTCACAGCGACCACCTGCGCCCCGAGCTGGTTGAAGCTGCCGGTATAGAAAAGGCCGCCCTGGCCGACGCCGTTGAACTTAGCCAGAGCGGGCACCGTAAACAACCCGCAGCTGAGGGTCCCCCAGATGCCCGCGAGTCCGTGTGCCGGCAGGGCGCCCACGGGGTCGTCCAGGTACTTGTCGAGCGCCAGGACGCCGACCACCACGATCACTCCGGCGACCGCACCGATGATAATCGCGGCCCATGGCTCGACGTAGCCCGAGGGTGCGGTGATGGCAACCAGGGCAGCGATTGCGCCGTTGCCGATCATGCCCACGTCCATCGTCTTCGTGATGAAGTAGACCGTGGCGAGCGCTGCCACCGCGCCACCCGCGGCGGCGAGGTTGGTAACCACGATGACATCCGCGAAATGCAGGTTGGTGGCGTTCAGCGTAGACCCGGGGTTGAAGCCGAACCAACCAAACCAGAGGATCAGCACGCCCAGCTGGGCCAGAGGCATGTTGTGTCCGGGGATCGCGTTCGACCTTCCCTTCTCGTACTTGCCGATGCGGGGACCCAGGAGCAGAAGGCCGGCCAGGCCGGCGGTCGCACCTGTGAGGTGGACGACTGTGGAGCCTGCGAAGTCCTGCGAGCCGAGTGTCGCCATCAGGAAGCCACCGCCGAAGAGCTGGTGGCTGATGAGTGGATAGATGAATGCGGCGAAGGGGATGCCGAACAGGATGTAGACGATGAACTTCGTGCGCTCCAGCATCGTCCCCCAAACGATCGCCAGGGAGACGGCGCAAAACACGAACTCGAAGAACCATTTCGCGGCGGCGGGCGCGGTGCTTCCCGCGATCGCCGGCAGGTCCATCGTCGAACCCGGACTGAACGTGGGAAAGAAACCGCTGCCGCCGATGACGGCGAAGATCCCGCCGGCCCCGAAAGCAAAGCCGAAGCCCACCGCCCAGTAGGCGATCGAGCTCACGCTGAGGTTGGTGATCACCTTGGCGACAACCGTGCCCACGTTCTTCATCCGGCTGAAGCCGACCTCGAGCATCGCGAAACCCGCCTGCATGAACATGACGAAGCAGGCGGCTACGATCACCCACACCGCGTCGGCGGCGACACCGGCGGCCTGGGTCGCGGTAGGGTCGGGATCGGCGGCGAAGGCCGCCACCGGAATGAGAGCCGAGAGCAGCGCGATTCCTGAGGCAAGACCAACGGTTGAGCGCCAAGAAAGCGACCTGGACAAGGACGTCACCTCCGTGAATTGATGACGTCAGGCTAATCGCCCGTGGGAAGCAGCTCCCACGTGTGACTGCACTAGGCTCAGCCCTAATCCATGGTGTGAAGCACACGAGCGCGCGGAGGCTGTGGATATCCTGTGTCGTGCGAACCACACATAAACATCCGCACATGATTCGTGAGGATCTCACCATGAACCTCACCCGGTGCGTCCCTACGATGAAGCAGGACCCGTCAAAAACAAGGTCCAGGTTTCATGGAGGGTGATTTATGGCGATTCAGACGAAGTCAGGTAGCAAGACCAGCCCGAAAGAAGTAATCGAACGGGCGAAGGCTGAAGGCGTCGAGGTGGTCGACGTTCGGTTCATCGACCTGCCCGGCACTTGGCAGCACTTCAGCGTGCCGATCGGCGAGCTCGAGGTGGACAGCTTCACCGACGGGCTGGGATTCGATGGCTCCAGCATTCGCGGGTTCCAGGCGATCAATGAGAGCGACATGCTCCTCATTCCCGACCCGGACTCGGCGACGATCGACCCCTGCCTGACGCACAAGACGCTGTTCCTTATCTGCGACATCGTCGACCCGATCACCCGTGAGCCGTACTCGAGAGACGCGCGGTTCATCGCGAAGAAGGCCGAGGAGCACCTGAAGAAGTCGGGCATCGCCGACATCAGCTACTGGGGGCCGGAGGCGGAGTTCTACATCTTCAACTCGCTCCGTTTCGACCAGAACGCGCACAGCGGCTACTACCACATCGATTCGGAAGAGGGCATCTGGAACTCGGGCAAGAACTCCGAGAACAACCTCGCCTTCCGCCCGCGACACAAAGAGGGCTATTTCCCTGTACCGCCCGTCGACAAGTTCCAGGACCTTCGCTCCGAGATCATGCTCAAGCTGATCGAGGCCGGTGTGCATGTCGAGGTGCAGCACCACGAGGTCGGGACGGCCGGGCAGGCCGAGATCGACATGCGCTACGACACCCTGACCGCGATGGGCGACAAGATGATGGTCTTCAAGTACGTCATCAAGAACGTCGCGGCGCAGCACGGCTACGTCGCAACCTTCATGCCGAAGCCGCTCTTCCAGGACAACGGGTCTGGCATGCACGTGCACCAGAGCCTCTGGAAGGATGGGCAGAACCTGTTCGCCGACAAGGCCGGTTACGCGGGTTTGAGCGAGATGGCCGTGCACTATATCGGTGGTCTTCTGAAGCATGCGCCGGCGCTGCTGGCGATCTGCGCGCCCACCACCAACTCCTACCGCCGGCTCGTCCCGGGCTACGAGGCGCCGATCAACCTCGTCTACTCCAAGCGCAACCGCTCGGCGTGCGTGCGCATCCCGATGTACTCGACCAACCCGAAGACGAAGCGAATCGAGTTCCGCTCGCCGGACCCGGCCGCCAACCCATATCTCGCGTTCTCTGCCTGCCTGATGGCGGGACTCGACGGAATCAAGAACAAGATTGCTCCGCCCGCTCCCCTCGACAAGGACATCTACGAGCTCGAGGGTGAGGAGATGGCCAAGATCAAGAAGGTGCCGGGCTCGCTGGGCGAGTCACTCGACGCCCTGGAGAAGGACCACGCGTTCTTGCTCGAAGGCGGCGTGTTCACCAAGGATGTCATCGACACCTGGATCGAGTACAAGCGTAAGAAAGAGGTCGACCAGGTCGCGCTTCGACCGCACCCGTGGGAGTTCATGCTCTACAGCGACGTCTAGACGAACGAGATTTCACTCTCCATGTGGAAGGCCTCGGGCGTGAGCCCGGGGCCTTCTGCATTTCCCGCGTTCGTACGGATGCGCGGATAACCCACATCCGGTCGGAATGCGGGTTTCAAATCGAGTGGAATACTCGCATTCGAGTCGGAATGAGGGTCTGGAGGAACTAGCTAGAGCGAGGGTGCCAGCATCCAGCCGCTAGCGTCCATATGCGAACAGAGTTGTTATCACACCGCCTACCGCGCCGCCTAGAAGGGAGGCGAGGATCAATATCAAAGCATCCGTGCGCCGGCCTCGGCGCCTTTCAAATAGGCCAAGAATGTCGGCCGCTTGTCGAGTCGGCGGTTCGTAACGCGATTGAAGCAATTCATCGGCGTGTACCTTGAAGAAAGGCCGTCCAGCGCCCTCATAAATCTGGCGGTACGCGTTGGCAAGTTCCTGCTTGTCGTTGAGGGATGCCATTTCGAAGTCTGCCAGGTCGATGAACGCTTCCTCCAGCCGAAACCTCGTAGTCCAAAGGCGCCGGAGTCTCCCACGCCATTCAACTGCTCTCTCGAGCTCACGCACGCGATCGAGTGCAGCTTCCACACGACTCCACTGGGTCATACGAGCGCGATCAAGTTGGACGCAGTAGTAGTGACAGCAGAGTTCCTCGGCGAGATCATGAAAGAGCTCATCCAACACGTCATCCCACCGGTTGTAGATCTCCGGGCTGTACTGAAAACGCGCCTTGTCGTACGCGATGGATGGCTCAAGTTCGCACGTCCAGTTGACAGCGAGTTTGCCCGGGTCGGCCGTCGCCAGGTAGCAGTCCATGTGGTATGGGCTGGGCCCTATGCACTGGAACGGGGTCACCGGATGCGCGCCAAGCTGCTGACGCAAGTACTCGCGTACAAGACGGACGCTCTCGGAAGGATCCTCTTCCCGTTTTTCGGGCAAGACGAACGTGACAGGTGAGTGGTAGGCGCTCTCGATTCTGACTCGGAACTTCTCGCTGGTAAGTGGCGGATCGCCGTCCAGTAACGGCGATTGCAATCGATGGAGGATCTGAACTCGGAAATCGATATGCCAGAAGTTTCCAAGTGGCAGAAAGAACGGTCCTTCTTCGACCGAAGCAAGTGGCTCGTTGGTGGAAGTCGGGTCCTGTTGCGAGCCCTCATCGATCTGAATTTCGTCGATTGTTGGAAGAGATGCGAGGGCTTCCCTCACCGCGCGGAAATAAGTGGGTGGTTCGAATTCATACGGTAGGTCGTGGATATAGCCGAAGGCATAGCAGCCGATGCCGAAAGTTGCCTTCAAGAGGCGCGGATGAGTCATTGCTGCAAGTCGACCGATAGTACTCGCTTTACGAATTGGTCCCATGGCCTCGGGTTCTGCATGCGCAATTCCGAAGGAGCTCCAGCACTGAGCCCTGGCGTCTAAGCCATTCCTATGGCAAAACGATTAATGCCACCACACGCCAGTTCGCCCCGCCAATCGCGCCGTTGGCGACGCCGGCCAGGAATCAGAAGGGAGCTACATGCCAAGCATCGTGCGGGCGCGCAGGGCGATCGAGATCGCGACCCGCGTTTCGGGATCGTCCAGCTGCAAGCCGGTGAGCGACTGGATGCGCTCCACCCGATAGGTCATCGAGTTGATATGGATCTTGAGATGGCGGGCGGCGGCGCGACGGACCCATCGCGCCGCCGACAGCGCTTCGAGGGTCTCGAGCAACGGCGTGTCCCTCGACTGTGCGTACTGAAGCAGAGTGCCGAGCAGCTCGTTGACGAACCGGCGCAGCGCCTCCGGGCTCTGTACCTCCAGCAGCAAACGGAAGGCGCCCAGCGATCGGTAGGACGCGACCCGTCCCCGTCCCCCGGCGCGACGCGTCAGCCGCAGCGCTTGCCGGGCTTCCACATGCGACCGCGCCAGCTCGGCGACTCCGTTGGCCATGTTCCCGATGCCCACCGACGCCGTGCCCGGCTTCATCACCGGCGCCGCGGCGGCCAGCACCTGGCCCGCGAGCTTTTCGATGGTGGCCAGGTCCACGGCGACTTCGTCCGGCACGAGGAACACCGCCGACGCCGACCGCACCAGGGTGAGCGTGCCAGGGAGACGCGAGCGCACCAGGTCGCTTAGCGCCGCGTCCAGCCGGTCCTGCTGGCCGCGCGCGGTGAGCGTCGCCTCTGTTTCGTCGTCATCAGGTTCGAGGACGACCACCCAGGCCTTTTGCGGCAGCCGGTGGCCAAGCCGTTCCGCCTGGCGCGCAACCCGCTCGGCCTCATCGGCCTCCAGCCCCCCGGCCAGCACCTCCTCGACCAGGTCTCCGCGCAGCCGGCGCTCGACCTCCGCGGCAGCTCGCTCCTTCGAGAGCTCCACGGCGAGCACCGTCGACCCGTGCTCGAGCGCCCTACGCCGGCCAGCCGAATCCACCGTCTTCTCGTCGACGCTGACCGCCAGCATGCCGAGTACGTCGGAGCCGGCGCGAATCGGAACCACGTCCAGCGGGCGCGCCGGTCGGCCCGAGGTGATCCGAACCTCACGTGCGCCGGTCTGACCCAGTGGGGTCGGGATGTGAATGCGCGGCGGCATGCCATCCGCGGATTCGCCGGGGTCCCGGATCCGGTAACCATCCGCCGAGTAGAGCGCCGCCCGCCCGCCTGCAAGCGAGCCGACGACTTCGAGAATCGGGGGGATTCCGGCGCCTTCGAGGGAGAGCTTGGTGAAGCGCTCGTGGATGTCGTGCGAGAGCTGGATCTCCGCGAGCTGAACCTCGGTCCGCCGCTGCAGCTCGCTGCGTTCCAGGATCCCGGCGACCTGCCCCGCGATCGCGCGCAGGAAGTCGATGTCTCCCGAGTTGAAATCACGCTGCTCCGCGCTCTGAACGTTGAGAACGCCGACGAGTCGCGGCCCCGATTCGATCGGCACCGACAGCATCGAATGGAAGCGATCCTCGTCCAGGCCAGGCACCCACTTCCAGTGAGGCTCCTTGCTCACGTCGGGCACCACCGCGGGCCTTCTGCTTTCAGCCACCCAACCGGTGATTCCATCTCCGACGGGCATCACGACCTTGCCCACCATCCGCTCGTTGAGACCGTTGGTCGCGGTCAGCTTGAGCTCGCGGCCGCGCGCAGTCAGCAGGTACAGCGAGCAGACGTCGGTTCCCATCGCCGATGTCGCCTCGCGGATGATCAGGTCGAGCAGCTCGTCGGGTCGTTGGGTGGCCGCTGCCGCCTGGGCAAGCCGGACGAGGAAGCTGAGCTCGCGGGCGGCCAGGCTCGAGTCGCCGCTGACCTTTGTCGTCACCACACGAACATCGTTGACTTTGCGGCGGGTCTTCAACCTCGTGTCAATGGTACGAGAGATACCCACCTCGCTGGTGCGACCTACACAGATTGAGGCGCGGTTCAATTCGCGTACGTTGCGAGTTAGGCTAAGCGCAAAGAGTGCCCTCTCCCCACTTCGGTCACTGGCGCGAGCATTTCGCTGGGGTCGACCTGCCGGTGCCGGTATCCGGAGGCGGCACCGTGACGGGCATCAACTTCGACAACGCCGCCAGCACGCCGCCCCTCAAGCGTGTCCGCGACGCAGTCAACGGATTCTCCGAGGTGTATTCGAGCGTGCACCGCGGCACCGGGTACAAGTCGCGGCTCGCTACGGAGGCCTACGAGCATGCTCGGGAATTGGTCTCTCATTTCCTGGGCGTTGACGAGCGCTCCCAGGTCGTGATCTTCGTCAAGGGCACCACCGATGCTCTCAACCGGATCGCGGCGGAGCAGGCAAGGCTGGACGGCCGGCAGGTGCTGGTCACCGAGATGGAGCATCACGCCGACCTTCTCCCGTGGCGGCACCGCAGCGGGCACGTCATGGTCGGTCTCTCCGACGACGGCCACATCGACCTCGACGCGATCGAGCACGAGCTCAGGTCCGCCGGAGGAAAAATCGGCCTGGTCGCGGTGTGCGGGGCCTCCAACGTGACCGGTTTCGTCTCGCCCATCCACGAGGTTGCCGAGCTGGCTCACCGCCACGGCGCACTCGTGTCGATCGACGCTGCGCAGCTCGCTCCTCACCACCGCATCGACATCCGGCCGGCGAATGATCCTGGCCACCTGGATTTCGTCTCCTTCTCCGGCCACAAGATGTACGCGCCATACGGCGCGGGCGTGCTGGTCGCGCCGCGCGATTTCTTTGAGGGCGCGCCTGAGGTGATGGGCGGGGGCGCGATCAGCATCGTAACCTGGGACGACACCGTCTGGGCAGACCTTCCCGACCGCGAGGAGGCAGGCTCGCCCAACGTGATGGGTGCGGTCGCCCTGGGCGTCGCGATCGACACCCTCCTGGAATTGGGATTTGAGGAGATGCTGCGTCACGAGGTCGAGCTCGGCACGACACTGCTGACACGCTTGAGCCGCATCCCCGGAGTGGGCGTGCTGGGGGGTGTCGAAGCCCGCCCGGATGGACAGGCGCGGCTCGGCCTCGCGAGCTTCGTCGTCGACGGCCTCCACCACGGCCTGGTTGCGGCCGCCTTGAGCCATGAGTGGGGCATCGCCGTGCGCAACGGTTGCTTCTGCGCCAACCCTTACGTCTTCCACCTGCTGCACATGGACAAGAAGGCGGTTGATGCCGTCGAAGGGGAGGTGACCGCCGGCCATCGCAAGGCGCTGCCCGGCGCGGTGAGGGCGAGCCTTGCACCGTACAACACGACGACCGAGGTGGAGAGGTTTGTCGAGGCCGTCACCCACATCGCGCGAGGCAAGCTGAAATCCACTTATGAACAGGCGGCGGACGGTACCTTTTCGCCGGCGGGCGGCTGGCCGCGCATCCAAAGCCCGCTTCAGACGCTCGTCAACCCGGCACACCGCCGAGGGAGGGATTAGGTGATCAAGTTAATCGTCGAAGTGCTGCTGGCGATCTTCCTGCACCCCATCGCCTTCGTCCTCTGCATCATCGACATCGTCAACCGCTCCGACCTCAGCGGCGCATGGAAGGTGCTGTGGATCATCATCACCTTCTTCTGGGGCATCGGCCCGATCCTTTACATCCTCCTCGCCCGCGGCAAGTTCTGGTAGCAGCCAAATAATCCCATGAGGGATCGGGCAGCCACTCGAGCGCTGGTGCTTGGGCTGCTCGCTCTTCCGTTCGGAGTCTTCGCCCCTTTCGCGGTCTGGACAGGCGCTCGCTCGCTGCGCCGGATTCGCGCGGCCCATGGCGAGCTGACGGGCGGGACCTCGGCGGTGGTCGGCCTGGTGGCGGGCCTGCTCGGCGTTGCCGCGCTGATCGTCGGCACCGCCTACTGGTTCATCGCGCCTTGAGAGTCGCGCGTTTCGTGCCTCGACTCGGAGCGGTACTCGTCGTCGTCTTGATCGCCGCTTTCACCTACCCGGGGGCGGTTGCAGTCTCGATGATCGCTCGTCTCACTCCCCTGCCCGCTGTTGCATCGCCAGGCACGCCCGGCTCGCTGCCATGGCTGCATGTCGAGCATCCCCAGAACGGCCGGCCATACATCGCAGACGACAGCGCAAGGTTGGTGCTCCTCCATGGGGCGGTTCCCGCTGACCTGCTCGACTTCGGGAGCAAGTCGGGTGCGGACGCGCCACCGCTGTACTCGATCGACCCCGCAGCGTACGCGAGTCGATGTCCGGACCCTTCAGCGGCCAGCCGCTATCCGCCGCTCTGCCAATCGGACCTGGCCCAGATGGCGGCGCTCGGTTTCAACTCGCTCCGGTTGCCGCTCTCGTGGAGCTTGCTGGAACCGGTCCGCGGCCAGTTCAGCCAGCTCTATGTCGACCGGGTGGCCCAGGTGGTCGATTGGGCCAGGTCGGCCGGAATCTACGTGATCCTCGACATGCACCAGAACGCTTACTCGCGATTCGTCGGTCCGGGCAGGGGTGTCGATCTTTCGTATAACAGCGGCGCGCCGGCGTGGGCGACGATCACCGACGGCATGCCGTCCCAGGTCTTCCTGAACGGCCAGCGCGAAGCCAACCTGGCGGTGTTCGAGGCGTTCACCAACTTCTGGTTCAACCGCGCCGGCATCCAGGACGAGTACATCGCCACGCTGGCGTTCCTGGGCAAGCGGTTCAAGGACGACAGCACGGTGATCGGTTACAGCATCTTCAACGAACCTCAGCCGGGCTGGAACCTCCCGCCGGGGTTTGAGGATCTACTCCTCTTTCCCTTCTATCGCCGGGCGATCGACGCCATGACAGGTGTCCACGACGGCCTGCCTTGTCCCACCGGCAACTTCATGCCCGCGAGCTGCGGTTACGCCGACCTCGGCCTGCACGACCTCCGCCACCTCTTTTTCCTGGAGCCGGGCCTGCTCCGGCAGATCACCGACCTTCCAACTCACCTGGGGCTGCCGGTCAGCTCGTACACCAACCTCGTGCTTGACATCCACGCCTACACCCACGGCTACACCATCGACAAGCTGATCTTCAATCAAGACCCCGATCACGCGATTTATCCGTGGGGAGGCTATGACCAGACCTACAGCCTCGCCGAACGCGAGGCAAAGGCCATCGGTGCGGCTCTTTTCGTGTCCGAGTTCGGCAACGACCCGAAATACGACTCGCTCCTGCTGGCCAACGAGCTGCTGGAACAGGAGAAGCACGATGTTGGCTTTGCCTTCTGGACGTGGAAGGAGAGCGGGGGCGCCGGCAGCTGGGGCATGTTCGACGCGGCGAGGACGGATGTATCGCCTATGCCATCGAGCGGCTGTCTTCGGGCGGGCCGAGAACGCTTGCTGGCCCGCGTTTATCCGCGGGCCACGAGCGATCCCACGCTCACCTACCACTACGATGCGGCGAGCGGCGGCTTCACCTTGACCGCGCACGGGCGCGCCGGCGATCCGGCGACCGTGGTCTCGATTCCACCGGAGGTGAGAGGCTCCGTGGCCGTCTCCGGTGCGGACGTGCCGGTGACCGAAACGAGCTCCGACGGCAGCCGCCTCGTATCGGTCTCACCTTCCGGAGGCCCATTCTCGATCGTGGTCGCGCCGGCTCAACTTGCCCTGGCGGGGTGCGGCTAACTTTTAGTAAGTAACCCATCGGATTCAAAGCGAGATATGAGGGATTCCTGAGCCTGGCTTGGGCTACTCTTGGACATTGGGCAAGGGTGGGTAGCCGACCAGTCAAAGCCGCGCGCATTGGCGTGTCGGCCGGCCGCGCCGTGAATGGCGTCGACGCGAATGACGCCGCTCTGAACGGCGCGAACGGCCACGCCACCAACGGCCACGCCTCGAACGGCGCCGCCGTGAAAACGCCGCCCGCCAAAAAGACCACAAACGGGACTAACGGGGCCACCAACGGCCGCGCCACCGTCCAGCCCGTGGTGAAGCTCACCGGAGTGTCCAAATCGTTCGGTCGCACTGCCGTGCTCAAGGAGATCAACCTCTCCGTGGCCCCTGGAGAGCTGGTCGAGGTCATCGGACCTAGCGGCGCGGGCAAGACGACCCTGCTCCGGCTCGTCCACGGCCAGCTGCGGCCAAGCCGCGGTCAGGTCCTGGTCCAGGGCCGAGGCTTGCATCGCTGGTGGCGCCGAGGCCTGGGCCGAATCCGCCGCGACGTTGCCTTCGTCTTTCAGGAGCATCACCTCCTTCCGCGCCTGACCGCGCTCGAGAACCTGACCCTGGCGCTGCAGGTCACCCAGCCGCAGCTGCCGTTCCGGACGATCAAGCTGCGCGCTCTCGAGACGCTGCAGTCACTCGGGCTCGGAAGCAAGCGGAACCGCTATCCGCACCAGTTGTCCGCGGGGGAGCGCCAGCGCGTGGCGGTCGGTCGGGCACTGGCGACCCGCCCACGAGTCATCCTCGCCGACGAACCGCTGGCATCGGTCGACGACGACACCGCCAAGATCGTCGTGCGCCTCCTCGAAGACGCAGCCGCCGGGGGCACCGCCGTGATCGTCGCCAGTCACAAGCACACCTTCCCGTCGAGCCGGATCCTTCAAGTCCCGACCGGGAGGATCCTGCTGAACGGGTCGCACAAGGCGGCCACCGGCGCCGGTGGCCCGCACGCGGTACCACCTCTTTGGCGCCTGCTGCTTCCAATCAACGAGCGGCCGCGCAAGTACACCCCCAAGCCAAAGCAGCTTCCCCTGTGGCGCCGGCTGGTTGCCGCGACCGCCAACAGCTACCGCCTGGTCGTTTTGAGTGGGTTGCGAAGCTGGAGCCGCGACGTTCGACTGACCGCGCCGGCGCTCGGATCGATGGCCCTGCTCCTGTTGCTGTGCGGAACGCTCGCCATGGTGGGGATCGCCGTCCAGCACGTGGCGGCCCAGCAGGCCACCGATGCTTCGCTCGTCCGCGTCTACCTGGCCGCTGACTCGACGCCGGACGCGATCACCGCGCTCAAGGGGCGCTTGAGCGCAGACCCGCGCATCGCGTCGGTCAAAGATGTGAGTCCGGAGCAAGCGCTTGCCGAGGCGCGCAGCCGCCCCGGGCTCGACAACCTGGCCAGCCTGAGCGAGACCAACCCCTTCCCACCAAGCCTTGACGTCCAGGTCCGAGATGTGACCAAGGTCGGCGCGGTCGCGGCGTCGGTCAAAGGCGATCCCGCTGTCGACCCCGCGTACCCGACGTCCTACGACCCTGACACCTATTCGCGACTGCGCCGCGTCGCGCTGGTGATCGGCGCCATCGGAGGCGGACTGCTCCTGATGTTAGGACTGGTCGCCTACGCGGTGAGCGCGAATTCAATGCGCGGCATCGCCGCCGCCCGCCGCCAGGAGGTCGCTCTGATCCGCCTGCTCGGCGCGCGGGGCTGGATGCTGCGAGGACCATTCGTCGTCGAGGGCCTCATGATCGGTGCACTCGCCGGCGCGGTGGCGGCCGCGGCAGTCGCCGGGGCGTTTTTGCTCGCGACGCGCTTCGAATCCGCCACCTTCGCGCAGGTGCTTCCGGGCGTGGGCCCGACCGAAGTCCAGCACGTCCTCGCGTCTGTCCTGGCCGCCGGTCTCTTACTCGGGTCGGTGACCGCAATGCTCGGCTTCCGCAAAGCCCACGCATGAGACGGGCCATTGGAACCCTGGCGCTCGCCGGGGCGCTGACCGCGCTCCTGGGCTCCCCCGCCGGCGCGACCTCCCCCACTCCTTGCCCGACGCCCTCGACCGCCTCCGCCTCACGATGCCAGTCCCCTCCAGCCCCATCGCCCACGCCAGATCCCAGGCAAGCCGCATACGACCAGCTCCGCACACGGCTTGGGGGTGACCTGGCCCAGGGGCTGGCGACACAGGAGCGCCTCTCCGCCGCGCTCGACCAGACCTCGGCCGGCGTCCAGATCCTGACCGACCAGATCACCCAGCAAGAGACGGTGATCGCCGGCATCGAAGATCAGATCGCACAGCTCGACGTGCAGATCGCCGATACCGAGGCGCGCATCGAGGTCGAGAAACAGCAGCTGGCCGCGATGGCGCGGGCGATCTACCGCCAGCCGTCCTCGCTGTGGCTCCTGGTTGCGCGCACCGGAAGCTTCCACGAAGCGCTTCAGGCGACAGCCGACATGGTTGTCGCCGGCCAGCGGGCCCACGCATTGCAAGCGCGACTCGAAGCCGACCTCCAGAAGCTGCAGACAGACCGCGCCGCTCGTGTGGCCGATCTCGACCGCGAAAACGCCACCAGGGATCAGCTGGTGACGAGCCTCAGTACTTTGAGCGACCTGATGAGCCTGCAGAACGACATCACCAACCAGCTCGCGGATGTCATCGCGCAGATACAGGCGGCTGAGAACGGAATCGAGAACCAGCCTCCGGACGTGACCGCGGCGCTTGCCACGGTTCTCGAGTCACAGACGCAGGACCTGATCCAGCGCTCGAACCAGGCGGCATGGAGCCAGGCGCACATCGGGGTCGGACTGGCGATGCTCAACCACAACCTTCCCGTCGGGAAGCCAATCGCGGGACTCAGCCTCTCGTGGCCGATGGCCGGGGCCCGAGTGACACAGCGGTTCGGCCCGACCGACTTCTTGCTGGAGCCCCCACTCGGCCAATACCCGCACTTCCATACAGGCGTCGACATCGCCGCGCCGTTCGGCACCACCGTGATGGCGGCCGCGGACGGCGTCGCCGTCGCCGTCGGTCACACCCGGGTCGGCTATGGGAACTACGTCATCATCGCCCACGGCGGCGGCATCATGACGCTGTACGCCCACCTGCTCGAGACCAACGTCGATGTGGGCAACAAGGTCGTGCGGGGTCAGCGGATTGGTCTCGAGGGATCGTCGGGATGGTCGACCGGCGCGCACGTGCACTTCGAACTGCGCGTCAACGACTCGGTGATCGACCCGCTGCCTTACCTGTCCGTATCGCCGAGCTAGAGGCGACCGCGTACCCGGCTGGAACACCACGAGTGCCCAGCTCCCGCGGGTTTGCCGCTCGCGCGAGGCCCGCGAGTGCCGGCTCCCGCGGGAAAAACCAGTTGGAAAAGTGCCCCCAGAGGGAATCGAACCCCCGACCTTGACGTTAGGACCGTCCTGCTCTATCCCCTGAGCTATGGGGGCGGCACGCTCGAAGTCTATTAGTGCGCTGCACGCGGCGCCCCTGAGCTATGGGGGCGGCACGCTCGAAGTTTATTAGCGCCTGAGCTATGAGTGCCCGTCCGCCCGTATCCATCTCAGCCAATTCTCAGTTCCCTCTTAGGGAAGATTTAGAGGACGGCACCAGACTCTCGATCCATGGAAGGCATCACTGAATCGAGAATGCACGCGCGCGACTGGGCAACGTCCACCGTGTCGCCGGCTGGCCTCAACCCGGTTCGTATGCAGCAAATTCGAATCTGGCTCCCACCGTTTTCTGAGCAAACTCCCAGGAAGCTGGATCAGCATAGGCGGTGGACATGAACACCGACGGACCCCGTGTCCTCGTCGTCGACGACGAGCCGAACATCACCGAGCTGGTCGCCATGGCGCTGCGCTACGAGGGATTCAATGTCAAAACCGCAGTCACGGGCCGCGGCGCGATCACTGCGGTGTCGCAGTTCTCTCCGGCACTGATGATCCTCGACGTCATGCTTCCCGACATCGACGGCATCGAGGTGCTGCGCCGGCTCAACGGCGCCGGCAACAAGGTCCCGATCATCTTCCTCACCGCCAAGGACGCGACCGAGGACAAGGTCCACGGCCTGACCGTCGGCGGCGACGACTACGTGACGAAGCCGTTCAGCATCGAAGAGCTGATGGCGCGGGTGCGAGTGGTGCTGAGGCGCCACGGAAGCGAAACGGAAAGCAGCAAGCTGTCGCTGGCCGATCTCGAGCTGGACGACGACGCGCATGAGGTCCGCCGGCACGGCCATGCGGTCGAGCTCACCAACACCGAGTACAGGCTCCTCCGGTACCTGCTCATCAACGCCGGTCGCGTGCTGACGCGCAGCCAGATTCTGGATCACGTGTGGCACTACGACTTCGGCGGAGACGCCAGCGTGCTCGAGACTTACGTCAGCTACCTTCGCCGCAAGGTCGACCGCTACGACCCTCCGCTCATCCAGACCGTGCGCGGCGTGGGTTACGTCCTCCGAACGCCCAGAAAATGACGCTGTCGCTCCAGGGGCGCTTGCTGATCGGAGTCATCTCCCTCGTCGCGGTCGGGCTGCTGGTTTCGGACATCGCGACGTACTTGACTCTTCAGCATTCGCTATTGGGCCGGATCGACGAGCAGCTCATGAAAAGATCCACGGTGAATGCGGCGCGCGCCGCCCTCGCCAATTTCCCGGTCTGCAGCGGGCGAGGAGGAGGCGCGGCGTCCAGCTTTGACATCGGAACGATCACCGAGCTCATCGACCCTGACGGCAAGGTCGTCGCTGCATGCGGAGTACAGGGCTTCGGTGCTCCGGCGGCGACGGCCAGCCCGGTCCTTCCGAAGTCGCTGCCGAACGGCGGCGCCGACACACCGGCCCAGCCCTATACCGTCGATGGCAGGGGCGGAGTGTCACAGTTCAGGATGACCGACTGGCCCGAAGGTTCCTTCGGCGACCGGTTCGTGGTCTTCGCGGTTCCTCTGACAAGCGTTCAATCGACGCTCAGCCAGCTGCTGATCCTCGAGGCGCTGATCGGTGTCGGCGTGCTGGGAGCAACAGCGCTCCTCGCGTTTCTGATCATCCGCATCGGGCTGCGGCCCCTTCAGAAGATGGGAGGAGTCGCCCAGGACATCGCGGCCGGCGATCTGAGTCGACGAGTCGAACCGTCCACCCCCAAGACAGAGATCGGCAGGCTGGGCGTTGCCCTGAACGGAATGCTGAGCCAGATCGAGGCCGCCTTCGAGGAACGCACCGAGTCGAACACGCGCCTGCGCCGCTTCATCGCCGACGCCTCGCACGAGCTGCGCACTCCACTGACTTCGATTCGCGGCTATTCGGAGCTGCTGCGCCGCGGTGCTTCGAAATCGCCCACCGACGCGGAGCTCGCCCGCCGGCGCATCGAGGAGGAATCGGTGCGCATGTCGGTGCTGGTCGACGACATGCTGCTGATCGCCCGGCTCGACCAGGGCCGGCCTCTGGAGAAGGAGCCGGTGGACCTGCAAGCGATTGCACGTGACGCTGCCGCCGACGCGCGCGCGGTCGCGCCGCAGCGCGAGATCACGCTGACTGCACCAGCGCCGGTCGTCGTCGAGGGTGACGACACCCGGCTTCGGCAGGTGCTCGGCAACCTGGTGCGCAACGCGATCGTCCACACGCCGCAGCAGACGGCGATCGAGATCGCCGTCTCGACCGAAGATGGAGTAGGCCGTATGTCGGTGACAGACCACGGCCCCGGGCTTGACGCGGAAGAGCTGGACCGGATTTTCGAGCCGTTCTACCGTGCCGATCCCAGCCGCAGCCGCGACAGCGGCGGCGCCGGACTCGGGCTATCGATCGTCAGCGCGGTCGTGAGCGCGCACGGCGGCCACGTGACCGTGAAGGAGACCAGCGGCGGCGGCGCGACCTTTGAGGTCGAGCTGCCGCTGTCCTCCCCGTCGAACGACCTGCCAGAGGCTTGATTCCAAGCAGATTCCCAGGTTTCTTAAAGCCTGGATTCAGGAACCAGCCGCAAGCTGGAGACACAACAAGTTGACACCCTCGGCTTCCCCCAAGCAGTAGGGGGCGTCACCAGCGCCCCTTACTTGCGGGAGGCCTATGTTGCCGTCGCCGGTGTGACTGGAAGTGCTTTCCCGGCGCCGATGCGGCGGTGCAGCCAGGCCAGTGGAAGAGGCGCCCACCAGTTGGTCCGCCCGAGAAGTCGCATGACCGCCGGCACGATCAGGACGCGCACGATGGTCGCGTCGATGGCAACCGCGATGGCCAGCGCGATGCCGATGGCCTTGATGATCACCACCTCGGCGAGTCCGAACGCAAGAAAGACCGCCACCATGATGGCCGCCGCGCCCGTGATCAACCGGCCGCTCTTCTCGAGGCCCATCGCGACTGCCGCCTGGTTATCGCCGGTGCGCCGGTACTCCTCCTGGATGCGGCTGATCAAAAGCACCTCGTAGTCCATCGACATCCCAAACACAAGGCTGAACAGGATTACAGGCAGGCTTGGGTCGATCGACTGGGCGCTGAATCCAAGCTGCTGGCTCAGGTGGCCCTGCTGAAAGATCCAGACCATCGCTCCGAACGAGGCAGAGATCGAAAACAGGTTGGTCAGCACAGCCTTGAGGGGGAGCACTACCGACCCAGTGAGCAGAAAGAGGACGACGTACGTGATCAAGATCACGGTGCCGACGGCGGTCGGCGTCCGCTCCAGGATGAAGTTGACGACGTCCAGGTCGAACGCTGTCTGTCCGGTCGCGAGGACCTGACCGCCGGCCACATGCTCGGCCCGCGCCGCCTTGACTATCGCACGGGCCTCATCGCTGGTTGGCGGCTTGTTCGTGACGACGTACAGCCGCACGAGGTGGTCGCCGGTATCGATCGACAGTCGCTGCTGCAACGCCGCCAGAAGAGAGTCGCGAGGTCCGGAATAAAGGCGCTGGTAATCGGCCTTGGTCAGGCTCGGGTCCACATTGATGATGCCGTCCACTCGAATCACATTCGGAAGTGAGGCCAGCCGCTGACCAAGGTCGTAGATGTCGCCCACGTGCGATGAGGTCAGCGGACTCGAATCGGAGTAATACACGACCGCCTCGACCGTCGTCTGGTCCTGGCCGGGAAAGTCAGCGACGAGAGTGTCGTAACCCTGGCGGGCCTGGTTTGAAGGCGGGAGCGCGTCCACGCCGCCTTGCGCCAGCCGGAGCTGCAGGAATGGAGTTCCTGCGATGACTAGAACCACGAGGGCCGGGATCAGCACGAAGACTGGCCTGCGCATCACCCACACCGCCATCGAATGCCACGCGCCCTCGCCGGCCGGCTTGCGCGCGCCGAGGAACGGCAGTCTCAGCCAATCCACGCGTTCGCCAAGCACCGACAGCAGCGCGGGCAGGAACGTGAGGCCGTAGAAGACGGCCATCGCGACAACGATCGCTCCACCCGCGCCCATCGAGGCGAGAAACGTGCCCTGATAGAAGAGCATGGCCGACAGGCCGATCGCGACGGTGAGACCCGAGAAGGTGATCGCGCGTCCGGCTGTCGCCATCGAGATCGCGATCGCGTCTTCGCGACTCGCGCCCGCAGCCAGCTCATCGCGGAACCGGTTGACGACGAACAGCGAGTAGTCGATGGCGACGGCGAGGCCGATCAAGGTCACCACGTTCAGCGCGTACTGCGACACGTCGGTGAAACGCGCCAGGAACAACGTGCCGCCCACCCCGCCGGCGATCGCGAACAGGCCAACGCCAATCGGCAGCACCGCGGCGACGATCGAGGCAAAGATCAAAACCAGCAGCAGGAGGGTGACGGGAAGTGCGACTACCTCCGCACGCTGAAGGTCATTCTCGAGCGCGTGGCTGAACGCGAGGTTCAATGGCACCTGGCCGGTTGCGACGACGCTGAGCGGACCAGGATGGACCTCGCCGACCAGCTGGTTGATGTAGCTCTGTGCTTTCACTGAGTCGTCTTTGAGCTCGACGATGACCAGCGCTTTGTGCGAATCCCTGGATAGCAATGCCGACTTCTGGATGGCGGGCACGCTGTAGGGCGTTGTCACCGTGGTGACACGGGAATCGCTGCTCAGGGGGGCGACTGCGTCCTCCAGCGCCTTTTGATACGCCGGATCGTCGGCAGTGAGGCTCGCGCTGCTGAAGATCAGGCTGAAACTGGAGCCGCCTGCTGCTATCGCATTCTGCGTGGGGTGGATCTCGTCCTTGATGAGCTGCGCGGCTTTTCCGGCCGGCAGGCTCGCGCCGAAGCCGCCGGTGTCGGCAAGCCTACCGCCGGTCAGGATGGCGAGGATCGACAGGCCGAGCACCAGCGCCGACGCGACGAGCGTGGCCCAGCGATTGCGGTAGACAAAGCGGCCCCAGCGGGAAAACATCGGCCCCCAAGGATACCCGCCGGGGTAACTTGGATTGTGGTTTAGGTTCCCGCTATTTCAGTTTCCACTGGATGCCCTGCACAACGGGCTTCGACTCGGCGGTGAAGCTCTGCAGGTTGCTCTGGGAAGTGGCCAGCATGACGAGGTAGTAGACGTTGCCGGCACTGTTTGCCCCGACGAACAATGAAGCAACGGCCGGAAACGAGCGCCCGCTCGTTGTGAGCGTGAAGCACAGGCTCCAGAAAATCCCTGCCGCCCCGTTCAGGTTGCCGGTCGTCGTCTTGCTGCCAGGACACGGTGCAGTATCCGGGTACTTGCTCCGCAAACCCTTCTCGACGTCGTCCTTGTTCTGCTGCGCGGTCATCGCCGGACTCGAGGTCCCACTCGCAACCGTCACCGAGCCCGTCGCGCTCTGGTTGACCAGAATGATCGATTCGGCGTCCTGGCTTGCCACCGACCAGCCCGCGGGAATCGGGACGCTGACGGTGGGAGTCGACGTCGTGGTCGCGCCATTCGTCGACGACGTGGGCGAGGCGATAGGGCTCGGAGATGTTCCTGGCGTCGGGCTCGGTAGCCCCGAGATACCTCCGGTTACGGTGATCCCTCCGCCGTGGAGGAGTGCTATCGCTGTGCCGCAGCCTGCCATCACCAGGATCAGGACGACGACCGCACCGATGATCAGGACCCACGGCGTGCGGTGCACCGCGCCTTGTGGGGCCGCGCCGGCGGGAGAGTAATAGGGGCTCGCATATGCCACGGGGGTCGGCGGCGGTGAAGCGTAGGCGAGGGGCAGTGCAGAGGGTGGCGGCGGAGGCGCGCCGGCCGGGGGCCGGGACAGCGGGGTGCCGCACGCCTGGCAGAACTGGTTGCCGTCAGGGTTCTGGGCGCCACACCTGGCGCAGGTGAGCGCCATCTACTGCTTCGTCGCCGGCGCGTCCACCATCGCATTCATGCGCGGGTGACGGCTTCGCTTTACGGCGTGCGGTGCAGCTGTCAGCGCCATCCCGCAGTTGGGACAGAAGCCGGACGCAACGATGTGCACATGGCAGCTCGGACAGACGGTCTCCGCAAAGCCCATATGTGCTGCTTCTTCGAGCAGTGCGTGATGGAGCAGGTATCTGATGTAGATCAACACGGCTCCGACAATCGCCGCTTGCCAGATGAGGATGAAGAACGCGTTGACCGATGTCTCTTTCAACACCTCCGTTCCCGCCGAGAAAGTGATGTGGGCGAGGACCGCAGTCACGACGCCCCCGATCTCGCATTGACCCAACCGACCTCGGCGATAGCGCCAGATCGTCGCCACGATCATGCCGGTGGTGCTGCCTTGAAGCAGAGGCAGAAACACCGCGAGCGTGGTGAGGTCGTAGATCCAGTTGCCGGGCGCCACATGCGCGGGCAGGCTCGTCACGACGCTCGAGAAGCCGATCAGCGCCTCGGCCAGACTGAAGCCCAGGCCGGACGCGATGCCGAACACAAGACCGTCCACCGTCTCCGGGAAGTCCTTTCGGTTCGGCAAGAAGAACGCCGGCAGCGGCTTCAAGGCCTCCTGCACTACCGGGAACAGCAGACCGAGGATCAGCAGTCCGCCGATGTTCACGCCGGCGTTGGCGAACGGGTTGGACATGTACTGGAAAGGGTTGAAGACGAGGCGCTCGAACACCGTGACGACGATGCCGACCACGATTCCGCCGCCGATCGTGAAGCCGAGCACCAGGGCCGGCTCGTCGCGATACACCTGAGTCTCGTACAGATAGATGAGGTAAAGCACTGGCACGAGGAATGCCGAGACCAGGATCGCGGCAGTGATCAGCCCGGCGACATAAAGGACGAGGATGCCGGCGAGCCCGGCGGTGAAAGCCCACCGAAACTCGTGGACCTTGTGGTGGCCGAGGTGCGGGAACAGGGTGGTGATCACCGAAGGCTGGGCGACATGCTCACCGGGATGCGCCGCGTAGCGATGTTCGCGCGTCTTGGCGTTGCCGGACTCTTGAGTGGTTCCCTGGTGGGCGCCGCAGCGCGTGCAGAAGACGCCATCCGGGACGTCGTGCGAACAATGATCACACCGCACCGGGCTACCTCATCCTGCGAGCGTGTGGTCGTTTGGAGGTTCCGATTACTTGAGCTTCCACTGAATGCCCTGGAGGATGGGCTCGGCCTCGCTGGTGAGGTTCTGCATGTAGCTCTGGGGTGTGAGCAGAATCACGCCGTACCAGACGCTGCCGTCGGCGTTCGTGGCAACGAACAGAGATGCCTCGGCGGCCAGCGAGCGCCCGTTTGACACGACGGTGAAACAATCGTGCCAGAAGATTCCCTGCACGCCGCCAAGGGCGCCGGGCGTGGGTCTGACGGCCCGACACTCCACTGCGTCCGGGGACTTGGACTTGATCGACGCGTCAATGATGGCCTTCTGCTGTTGCAGAGTCTGCTTTGGGTTTTGAACACCGCTTCCGACGGAAACGAAGCCCCAGCCGTTTGGATCCGTAAGCGTGATCGACTCGTTGTCTTTGGACGAGACCGTCCACCCGGGGGGCAGTGGAATGGTCACGACAGGGTTCGAAGCGGTCGGACCCGTGAGCGCGGTCGGCGAGGCGACGGGGCTCGGCAGGTCGGTAGGTGTCCCCCCGCCGTTGCCGGCCTTGTTGCCGAAGAGGGCGAGCGCGGTTCCACCGCCCGCCGCGAGGACGATCAGAACGACGACCGCGCTGATGATCAGGACCCATGGCGTGCGGTGGACGGGCGGCTGCGCCATCGCGCCTGCGGGTGAGTAGTAGGGGCTCGCATACGCGACCGGCGCCGGCGGCGGCGCCATTGAAGGCGGTGGCCCTTGCGGCGGAGCAGCCAACCACGATGGCGCCGGAGGCTGTGCCGAAGGGGCCGAAGGGGAAGGCCCACCCGCCGCCGCCATCAACGGCGTGCCGCACGCCGCGCAGAACTGATTGCCGTCCGGGTTCTGGGCGCCACACCTGGCGCAGGTCATCGCCATCTACTTCTTTCCTGCCGCGTCGGCCACCGCGTCCGCGCGCGGCCGGCGACCGCGCTTGACAGCGTTCGGAGCGGCGGTCAGCGCCATTCCGCAATTGGGACAGAAGCCGGACGCAACGATGTGCATGTGGCAGCTCGGACATACGGTCTCGGCAAAGCCCATGTGCGCCGCCTCTTCGAGCAGCGCGTGGTGAAGCAAGTACCTGATGTAGATCAGAAGTGCGCCGACAATCGCCGCCTGCCAGATGAGGATGACGAGGGCGTTCGTCGAAGTCTCTTTCATCAGTTCGGTTCCCGCCGAGAAAGCGATGTGCGCGACTACCGCCATCACGACGGCCCAGATCTCGCGCCGACCCAATCGACCTCGGCGATAGCGCCAGATCGTGGCGACGATCATGCCGGTCGTGCTGCCTTGAAGCAGAGGCAGAAACACTGCGAGCGTCGTGAGGTCGTAGATCCAGTTGGCCGGCTCGGTGTGCGCGGGCAGACTGGTCAGCACGCTCGAGAAGCCGATCAAGGCCTGGGCGAGACTGAAACCCAGGCCGCCGGCCACACCGAAAACCAGCCCGTCCACGGTTTCGGGAAAGTCCCTGCGGTTCGGCAAGAAGAAAGCCGGCAGCGGTTTCACAATCTCCTGGACGACCGGCAGCAGCAGGCCGACGATCAGCAGTCCACCGATGTTGATGCTGGCGTTGCTGAAAGGATTGGCGGCGTACTGGAGCGGGTTGTAGACGATGCGCTCGAACACGGTGAGTACGATGCCGACGAGGATCCCGCCGCCGATCGTGAAGCCGAGCACCAAGGCCGGCTCGTCCCGATAAACCTGAGTCTCGTAGAGATAGATGAGATAGAGCACCGGGACCAGGAAGGCCGAAAGGAGGATGGCGGCGCTGATCAACCCGGCGACATACAGGATGAGGATGCCGGCGAGCCCGGCGGTGAAAGCCCACCGAAACTCGTGGACCTTGTGGTGGCCGAGGTGCGGGAACAGAGTGGTGATCACCGAAGGCTGGGCGACATGCTCACCGGGATGCGCCGCGTAGCGATGTTCGCGCGTCTTGGCGTTGCCGGACTCTTGAGTGGTTCCCTGGTGGGCGCCGCAGCGCGTGCAGAAGACGCCATCAGGGACGTCGTGCGAACAATGATCACAGCGCACCGGGCTTCCTCCTCCACGAGTTCGGGCTCGCGCTCGGCGGTAAGGATAGGGCTCGCCGCGCCGTTTAACCGGTGTTAAGTGACTAGCGGGCGGGTTCGGTCTCCGCCGGCTGGCACGGCACCCAACCTCGGATGAAGTGGCACGAGTAGTGGCCCTGGTGCTTGTCGAAATACCGCTGGTGATATTCCTCGGCCCGCCAGAAGTGTGGGGCGGCCACGATCTCGGTCACGATCGGCCGGTCGAAAAAGCGCTGCGCCTCTTCCTTCGACTTGCGCGCCGCCTTCTCCTGCTCGGGATTGTGGAAGAAGATGACCGACCTGTACTGATGGCCGTGGTCGGGTCCCTGGCTGTTTAGGGTGGTCGGGTCGTGCATGTTCCAGAAGGCGTTCAGCAGCTCGTCGTACGACACCTTGGCGGGGTCGTAGGTGACCTCGACCGCCTCCGCGTGTCCCGTCTTGCCCGAGCAGACCTGCTCGTAAGTCGGGTCGTCGCGCGTGCCGCCCGCGTAGCCGGAAACCGCATCGATCACGCCAGGCACCTCGTTGAAGAGATGCTCGACGCCCCAAAAACAGCCGCCGGCGAAAGTGCCCTTTTCCATCTCGCTTTCAGGATACGCGCTCCCTATGATGGCCCCTCACCATGACCACGCCGGGCGCTCCGCCACGCAAGCGCGCATGGCTGCACATGGCGGTGGTCGATATCACGCCGCTCCGCCGCCATCGCGATTTCCGACTGCTGTTCATCGGGCGAATGGTGTCGTTCTTCGGCAGCATGATCACTGTCGTCGCGTTCCCGTACCAGGTGTACCAGCAGACCCACAACCTGCTGCTGGTCGGCCTGCTCGGTGTCCTCGAGTTCGCCGCGATCCTCGTGTTCGCGATGCTCGGCGGCGCACTCGCCGATGCCGCCGACCGCCGGTCGCTGGTCCTGCTGTCGGAGGCAGCCTTGATGGGATGCAGCCTCATCCTCGCCGGCAACGCGGCGCTGGCGAACCCAAAGGTCTGGGTCCTGTTCGTCATCGCCGTCGTGTGGGGAGTGCTGGATGCTGTCCAGCGCCCGTCCCTCGACGCCATGCTTCCACGGCTGGTCGACCGCGACGAGCTGCCTGCGGCGGCCGCGCTGAACAGCCTGCGGTCGACGCTCGGCCAGATCCTGGGCCCGGCGATCGGCGGGGTGTTGCTGGCCGCATTCGGATTGCCGGTCACCTACATGGTCGACGTCGCGACTTTTGTGGTCGGCCTGGCCTGCTTGTGGCTGATGCGCGCAGTGCCGCCACCCGTGGATGCGGAGCGTCCGAGCCTTCGTCGAGTGGTCGAAGGGCTGCGCTATGCCCGCAGCCAGCCCGAGCTGATCGGGACGTACGCGGTCGACATCATCGCGATGTTCTTCGGCATGCCGATGGCACTGTTCCCGGCCATCGCCCAGGGCCTTGGCGGGCCGGGGGTGCTGGGCCTGCTCTACGCGGCGCCGGCGGTTGGATCGTTCATCTTCTCCGCCACTAGCGGTTGGACGAAACGCGTCCACCGCCACGGTGTGGGAGTGATTATCGCCGCGGTCATCTGGGGTGTGGCGATCATCGGCTTTGGTGTTGCGCCCGGACTTGCCGCCTCTCTTGCCTTCCTGGCGCTTGCCGGTGCCGCCGACATGATGAGCGGGCTCTTCCGTCAGGTGATCTGGAACCAGACCATCCCGGATTCATTGCGCGGCCGGCTCGCCTCGATCGAGATGCTCAGCTACACCTCAGGTCCCGCGCTTGGCAACTTCGAGGCTGGATTGGTTGCTTCCCTGTTCTCCGTGCGCGTGTCGGTTGTGTCGGGAGGCATCCTGTGTGTGGCCGGCTGCCTGCTCTGCGCGTTGGCGCTGCCCGCGTTTCGCAATTACGACGCGGCGCGTTACCATGTCGCGCCAGATCCGGACCGCGGCAGCGTCAATCGGGAGAAGGGATGAGCTCAGAACAGATCGTTGTCGGTTTGGCCGCCATCACCGCGGCGCTCGCGCTGTGGGCGGCCATCTTCGCCACCAGGGCCGACAGTGCATCGCGCCACGCGATCAAAGTCGCCGACGCGCGATGGGAAACGGCCACGAAACCTGTCCTCCACATCACCTTCACAGGCCCGCCGGCACCGAACCAGCCGATCGAGATCGAGGTCCAGAACCTGGGCGGCACGCTGGTCGCCGGCGGCGTGATCGTGCAAGCCGCGGACGACCTCTATGCGAGCGAGCTGACCCTGGCCGAGAAGGCGCCGCCGCGCAGGTTGTTGCTGCAGCCGGCGATGAAGGCGTGGCAGCGGGCGAGCCAGCCAAGCCTCCTCCTCCTGGTCGCGCGCGACGTCAACGGTCGTTACTGGAACTGCCTCGACCCAGGCAAGCCGATCAAGGACCCGCGCAAGTGGCTCGGCGGCCAGCTTCGAGAGCTTCGCCTGCAGGGCGTCGTCGACTTTCCTGGCCTAACCGGTCCCCTGCGCTAGTGGTGTTCTAGGTCCAGGCGCGCGATCAGCTTCAGCGTGACGTTTCCGTGCAGCGCCTTAGAGACCGGGCATCCATCTTTGGCAGCTTCAGCCTCCTTCTGAAACTCGGCCGGGTCGATTCCGTGAACATGGCCGACGGTCGTTAAGGTCACCGTGGTGATGCCCGTGCCGGGGACGTACTCAACCTCTGCGGTCGTGTTGAGCCTTTCGACCTTGTGGCCCGCCTTGCTCAACCCGTTGGAGAACGCCATCGAGTAACACGCGGCGTGGGCCGCGGCGAGGAGCTCCTCCGGGCTGGTCGTCTCGTGCGACCGCTCCGCTCGGCTCGCCCACGTGACAGGAAACTCGTTGAAAGTGCCGCTTGCCACCTTGACGCGGCCCTTGCCACTCGCCAGGTCGCCTTCCCAAACCGCATCCGCCCGACTCACAGCAGCCATGTGTTGACCTCCAAGTTTCGATCCGGCCGACCAAATGCATTTACAACTCTTAACGCGCTAATTCGGCGACGGCCCCGAATACGAAGTCTAGGCTGACGGCTCATGAGCATTGGCTCGAGTCCTCCGCAGACCCCTCCCCAGCTCTCCCCGGACGGGAGGTGGGTCTGGGACGGCCACCAGTGGCAGCCTGTTCCGGTCGTGGTTGGGGATATGGCCGGCTTCGTCCCGGTGGTGGCCGAGGCGGCAGCACCAGCGCGGGCCGCGGTCGTCACTCAGTACAGCCCGCCGCAAGTCCAGGCGCCGGCGATACCGTATGCCGTTCCGACGGCCGAGGAGAGCGCAGTTCCGCTGTGGGAGGAGCCCCGTCAAAAGGGAATCAGCATCTACCTGTTCGGGGCCGCAGCATTGGTCGTGCTGATCATGGCGATGATGGGTTTGAACTCGCTGAACATCGTTCGCTTGCCCTGGCAGAGCGATGGACAGACCCAGGTCCGGGCCACGCCGACGCCGCTGCCGCCGCTTGCAACGCGCTCCGACTACGCACGCGCCGACAGGTTCCTGAACTTCTCTCTTTCGCCGGCCGTCGCTGCGCTCAACAAGACTTTGCCGGCGATCGGTCAAACGTGCATCGGGGTCTTGACCAACAGCTGCCTCAATTCGGTCACCGCTTCCGACCAGCAGCTGAAAAAGGTTCTTGCCGTAATCGACGGCGCCGACATCCCGCCGTGCATCGCACCGGGCACGAGCAAGATTCGGGTCGACTTCGCCCAGATGGACGACGGACTACAGCTCGCGGTCAAGGGCTTCCAGGACCAGAACAAGAGCGAAGTCGGCCAGGGCCTCACCCGATTGGGTTCTGTCGGCACTCCGCTTCAGGCCGACGCCAAGGCTCTCGACCAGGCCCTAAAGACCCAATGCAGCACCGACCCTACCGGGCCCTGATCGCACCGCCACCGGTCGGTCAGTCGTTGACCGGGACGCGCTGAGCAAACTCGCTCATCTCGTCCAGCCGTTCGGCCACCAAAGCGAACCCTCGCTGCAGGCGTCGATAAAACGTTGGCCGTGACAGGTGCAGCCGTTCCATGATCACCTCATGGCTTCCCACACGCTTGACGTAGTAGTCGAGCAGCAGCTTTCCAGCCTCGGCGTCGCGCGGGCCGGGTGAAGAGGCCAGCTCGCCGATCACGTCCACGAGCACGGAGCGCAGATCGGTGGCAGCCGACCCGCCGCGCGAAATGCCCGGCAGCTGACCCAGCGGGCTTCGGCCGAGCGCTTCCGGGGTGCCAAGATCGTCAAGCGCCGCGCGCACCAGCTGCGGACGGACCGTGCTCTGGGGATCGCGCGTCCACCGAACCTCGAGGGCTACCGCGGCCAGCTGAACCGGCACGGCGTCCACTGAACCCGGCAATCCGGCGCGAAGCAGCCTGCCGATCATCCAGCTGATCACCACCGAGGCCAGGATCACGCCCGCCCACAACGACAGGCCCCAGGCGGTCCCGAAGATCTCCATCTCGACCATGTAGGCGGCAGTGAACGCGCCGGCGATCACAGCGCACAGGGATGCCGACGGACGCCCACTCCGCCGTGCCGACCAGGCGAGCCAGGCATCTCCCGCAAGCCCTGTCACAAAGGCCACCGGCAGCAGCTCGAAGTGGGTCTTGGTGACGGCGACAAGAACCCCGTTGACGGTGAAAACGAAGGTCAGCGATCCAGGGCGAAGCCTGAAGGCGCTGTTCAGCAGCAGTCCGGTGACCGCCAGGATCGTGGACTGGACCAGCAGCGCCGACACGCCGAGGTTTTGCGCCACCCACCAGGGCACGGTCGCCGCCAGCTTTTTGGGATCGTTCGACGACCATGGATCGATCAGCGGGTGCACGAACTGGGTGGCGAACGTGAACACCGAAAGCAGCAGCGCGGCCGAGAGGAGAGTGAAGAGGCCTGCGGTGCTGTCGCCGCGGCGGGCCGACGCGCGCAGTGGACCGCTCACCATCACGGCGGCGGCGGCGATCTCGACGATGTGGGGAGGCGTGAACAGAAGGTCGAGCCCCAACGTGCTGTTGCTGCGCGGCCAGTAGGAGTCGGCGACGAGTGCCGCGCCGAAGACAAGCGCCGCCGCCAGTGATCCTGTGTACCCGTCAGGGAGGGCCCGGTTCCAGGGCCGGCCCAACCTGAGCCCCCTGCCGAACAGGAAAAAGAGGAAGGCCGTGACCACGAACCACGACGCTGCAAGCCCAGCCAGCGCCGCCCGATCTATGGCTGGGATCACCGAGTCGGGGACTTTGACGTTGGCGTAGGCGTCGAGATAGGCGCAGAAAATGAAGCACGTCATGACGGCGACGACCACCGCGTCGACGGCGCGGGGGTCCTGGAAAACGCTCCGGACGGCTTTCACAGCACTATCCCTCGCTCCGGTGGCAACGATACTGTGCCGGCGCAACTTTGAGACGCCGCTGAGACTGCCGGTGAGATGGTGGAAGCCTACGATCCTCACCCATGGAGCCGTCGCGCATGGACCTGAAACCTGATGTCTGAGCAGGGCGAGCCGCTCGGGCGCTGGCACGAATGGGCCATCTCGGAGGGTCTGCAGCCTCACGCGGAGGTGGCGACAGAGGCCGCGCTCAACCTGTTGCGGACCGGGGCCTCGGTACCGGCGGCGGTCGCCGCGGCGTACATCGCGGCTTCCCGCGGCAGCGCCATACACGCTGCCCAACTTCAGACGGAGCTGGCGTGGATTCAGTCGGTCATCGACGACCTGACGCTCCAGGATGCGCCGGTCGCTCTTGTCGATCGCTACCAGTCCCGTCACGCCGCGACGAATGCCGCGCTCCAGCTGTTCAGCGACCCCGAGGCTCGAGCCGCCATGCAGCAGCAGAAGCAGCTGGTGCTAAGGGCGGCCGAGCTCGAGGCCCGCAATGCCGCAGAGAAAGCCCGCCTCGAGGCAGAAGCGCGCGAGCTCGCGGTCTCGAAGCGACGCTCCGCCGCGGCGGCAAGAAAAGTCAGGAAGGCTGAGAAGAACGCCGGCTCCCCGGTCCCTGCTCTCGCCGCCGTCCCGATTGAAGCTGCACCAGCCGCACCACCCAAACCAGTCGAACCAGTCGAACCGGCTGCTCCACCACCTCCTCCCCAACCGCCGCCACTCCCCGCTCCGCCGCGACCTTCCTTTCAGGAGTTCCTCAGCGAACACAGCATCCTGATCGTTTCCTACACCGGCGCCTTCCTCCTGTTCGTCGCGACGCTCCTGTTCGAGCTGTACACGATCAAGCTCAGCGGTGAGCTGCGGTTTGCCGGCGTGGCAAGCCTGGATGCGATCTTCGCGGTTGCCGGGGTCGCGTGTCTGCGCTCTCGACGCCTCCGCCTCGTGGGTCAGACGTACGTTGCGATCTTCGCGCTGCTCGCCCCCCTGGTCTTTGTCGCCGCGTACGTATTTCTCGACCTGCACGCAAAGGGCATCTCGACCGATCTCGCTTTCACGGTGGCAGGCGCCGCCTGCTGCCTTTTGTATGTCGTCTTGACCCTCCGCCTGCGACTGCACGCGTATGGCGTGCTCGCGCTGCTGGCTCTCCCGGTCGCGTGGGTTGGAGCGATCGACCTGTTTGAGCTGGGCGCCTGGCGCGGTCCGGCGCTGTCTCCACTGCCGCTGGTCTACACGCTGGTCCTGTTCGAAACCCCGAAGCTGCGTCTCGCGGGGGACCGCTTCGCGCGCTTTGCGCTCCCATTTGTCCACGCGGCGGCGGTGCTTTCGCTGGCATTCACGCTGTACGCACTCCTCGCGTCCCAGAGCGGATGGATCCCATGGCTGTGGGCGTCGACTTCGGCCGGCCTGGCGGTTTCGTACGTCGCGTTCCGAGGTCTTGGCGGCGCGCGGTACGGCTCGGTGTTGGCGCTCTCCGCCTTCGGCCTTGCCGCCACCGCGGCGATTCATGACAGCGATCTGGGAATCTGGCGGGCCGCGGCACTCTCTCCGTTGGTCGCGTTCTACACAGTGATCCAGCTCCGGCCGGGCTGGCTCGGGCCGCGTGGTCCCCTCTTCTCGGCCGGCGCGCGGTTCTTCGTCCACGCAGCCGCGGCCGCGGTCCTCATCGGCATGATCGCCGAGCTCGTGCAATCCGGTGGTTGGATCCAGTGGGCGGTCGCGGTTCCGCTGCTGGGCGTGGCGGCTGGTTATGTCATCAATCGCTTGCTCGGTGGCGATGAGCTCGAGGCCGTGGCCGGACAGCTGGCATTCGGATTGATGTGGATCGCCGCGATTCACGACATCGATCTGGGCGCGTGGGGCGCCATAGCCGTCACCGCACTGCTCGCCGTCTATTCAGTGAGTGGCCACGCGATGGCCGGCCGGCAACCCTTCTCGCGCTTCAGCGGCGCGTTCGTCCACGCCGCCGCGCTAGCGGCGATTGCCTTCCTCGCCCTCAGCAGCGACTCGCTCCGCGCGGCCGAGTGGCCGGCGGCGGGCGCGTTCGCTGGCCTGGCCGCCGGCTACCTGGTGCACCGAATCCTTGGAGGGCGGGAGCCCTCCGGAACGTTCGGCTTGATCGTGCTCGGTATGGCCTGGTTTTCAGCCGTTGCGGCCCTCCATCTCGGACCGTGGACAGCGGCCGCTCTGGCGCCCCTCGCCGCGACGTACTCCGTGATCGCGAGCAGGCGCCACGTGATCATCCCGGCGACGGCGCCGTACCTCATCCACGCCGTCCTGGCCGCCGGCCTCTACGTGCTCGCCATCCACATGTTGACCCGCGACCAGTGGATGCCGGTGGTGGTGGCGGAGACCACCGCGGCGTACCTCGCCGCCTATCTCCTCGACGTCGTGCTCAACCACCGACAAGAGTCCGCCCTGGTAGCGCTCACCCTCTTCGGCGTCGCATGGACAGTCGCCACCGACGCCCTGCAGCTCGGTGCGTGGCGCGGAGCGGCGACCTCGCCCCTCGTCGCTCTGTACGCTGCGGTCGCGTTCAGGGGCGCACGCCTCGGAGCGGTCGGTGAGCTGCTGTCCCGGAACGCCCGCTGGCTCGCCCACGCCGCCGCAGGCACAGCCCTACTTCTCGCACTCGGCGACATGAACATGGCGGGCCACTACGTCGCGTGGACGGGAACCTTGACCGTGGCGGGCCTCACCGTCGGCTATCTCCTCTTCGCCCTGCTCGGCGTGAGCGTCGAGGGCGCTCTTCTGTGCCAACTCGCATTCGGCGCGACGTGGACGCTGGCTTCGACAGACCTGAATCTCGGCGCATGGCGCGGTCCGTCGTTGACCCTCCTCGTCGCGCTCTATGGCCTCATCGGGTACCGCGGCGCACGCGCCGGGCGCGCCGGTGCGGTCTTCGTCCGCTATTCAAGCCTGCGCATCCACGGCGCCGCCGTCGTCGCTTTCGCCCTGACTGCTTACTCGGTCCTGTCCGCCGGCACGTGGCTCTCCTGGACGGTGGCAGCGACCTTCGCAGGCCTCGCCATCGCCTACTTCCTTCTCTGCCTGCTGGGCGCCCCCTTGGAAACGGCGGTCTTGAGCTTTGCGGCGTTCGGACTCGCCTGGACTGCGGGCGCGCACGACCTCGGGCTTGGCCAGTGGCGATCGAGCGCGATCGCGGTGCTGCCGGCGCTCTACTCGATCGCCGCTTTCCGCGGACCCCGTTTTGGAGTGGCGGGCGCGAAGTTCGCGAAGCACGCGATGCTCTTTGCGCACCTCGGCGCGGCAGCGGCGCTCCTCTTCCTTATGTATGAGCTCGCCCTGGCCGGAGCCTGGATCCCGTGGGCGGCCGCCGCCACGTTCGCCGTCCTCGCGGGCGCCTACCTGTTCGCATGCGCCCTTGGCGGCGGAGTGGAGACTGCGCTGCTGTTCAAGATCGCCTTCGGCCTCAGCTGGGTGGCAGGCGCGCACGACGTGGTGCCGGGAGCCTGGTGGCCGGCCGCCGTCGCTCCTCTCATTGCCCTCTACGCGATCGCCGCTTTTCGCGGTGCCCGCGCCGGCACGGTCGGGGAGAAGATCGCCCGGCTGGCGGCTCCATTCGTGGACGTCTCCGCTGTAACCGTCCTCGCGCTCGCCTTGCTCGAGATCGGACTTGCGCGCGACTGGCTGCCGTGGTCGCTGACCGCCGCCGCGGTGACGGTCGGAGCCGGATACGTCTCATGCGTTTGGCTCGGCGGCGAGCGGGAGGACGCCATCTTTGCGGTGGCCGCGCTCCTGGTTGGTTGGGTGGCGCTCGCCCAGGACCTGCACCTCGGCAGCTGGCGAGGATCGATGCTGGCGGCGGCCGGCCTTCTCCTGGCCCTGGTCGCCTTCCGCGCCCAGCATTTGGGGCGCGTCGGAGCGCTCTTCGCGCGATGGTCTGAGCCTTTCGTTCACATCGCGGCCGGGCTGGGCGTCATCTGGGTCGCGTTCGATCCATCGCGCGTCCTTGCGAACGAGCCCATGGCGGCAGTGCTCGGCGTCACCGCGATCGTGTACGTCGTATACGCCTGGCTTTCGGGACGGCAGCCGGCCCTGCTGGTCACAGCTGTGACGGTGACCGTCGGCGCCATGTTCGAGAGCAGAGCGCTGGAGCTGAGCTCGGCATACGTCGCGACCGAGCTCACGCTGCTGGCGGCGGCCGGCGCGGCCATCGCGCAGCTGAGCCACGACCGGATCCTTCGCTACGGCCTGCGCACATGGATGGTGGTTCAGCTGGCCGGCGTCGCCACGCTCAACCCGAGTCCGCAGTGGGTGGAAGCTGCCGACCTGCTGCTCGCGACGGCGGTTGTGGCCTGGGTGGCGGCCGCCTCGAAGACACCGTCGTGGCTGCTCTTCGCGACCGGCCTGTTTGTCGTGGACTGGTACTGGCTCGCCCAGACGGCTCTGCTCATGCCATCACAGGTCACTGTCGAAACAATGGTCAGGACCTACAGCGCGCTGCCGGTGCTGCTCGGCCTCGTGGGCCTTGGCCTTCTCTCCACGGCCGGGCGCCGTTGGGCATGGCCTCTCTACGCATATGGAGGCTTGCTTGCAGCCTTCGTCTTCTACGGTGCTCTCGGTTACGGCGATTTCGAGCTGGCCGGGTTGGTGCTGCTGGCTTATTCGGTCGTCGTCTATGCGATCGGCGCGGTCGAGCGGTTCTGGCCGGCCGCGGTCGGCGCTGGATTCATGACGACCTTTGGCCTCGGTCTGCTTCTCTATGCGGCCGCGGCGGCGCCTCCGTGGTATCCGGTCGCCGGCTTCGGCGCCGCGGCGGTCCTGTACGCGCTCCAGGTTCCCTGGAAGCGACGGTTTCCGCGCAACTCCGATTGGATCCAGGCGCACCGCCTGACCGGTCTCGCCGGCGCCGCGGTATCGGCGCTCTCGAGCTTCGCGTTCACGAGCTTCGTGACCGCTCACTCCTGGGGCGCGCTGGCGGCGGCGGCCGGCCTCATCGGGTTCGGCGCACTGGTCGTGATCGACGGCCGGCGTTACGCCAAGCCTGAGTTCGACTATCCCGGAGCGATGATCATGAGCCTGTCCGGACTGTGGATCGCTTTTTACTTCGGCCTCACGAACCTGGAGTGGTACGTAATGCTCCCAGGCGCTGTCATCGTTGCGTCGGGCATCCGGCTGCCCTACGACGAGCGCGTCCGGCGACCCCGCATCCGGCTGATCGCGCAGGTGCTGACAGGCGCTGGAATGCTCCTCATCCTTGGCACGAGCGCGGTCCTGACGGTCCTCGAACCTCCGAACGCCTGGATCTACACCTCGGCGCTGGTCGTAGAAGGCGTGGTTGCCCTTCTCGCGGGCATTGGTTTCAAGAACCGGGTCCTGGTCATCGGCGGGAGCACGGGGATCACCCTCAGCGCGCTGCGCGCGATCTTTGTCGGCATCACGCAGGGATGGCTCCCCGTATGGGCGGTCTTTTTCGTGGTCTCGATCCTCCTTCTGGGCCTCGGCGCCGCCCTGGCGCTCCTGCGCGACCGGCTGCCCCAGGCCCGGGTGCGGTTCGGCGAAACCTGGCGCGACTGGAACTAAATCCGGCGCACCCCCTGGGGGCGCCCCCGTAACATTGAGGGTTATCCGGCCAACGGAGGGTGGAGCGTTGAGGTGGCGGATCAGGGTCCCGGCGTGGCCTCCAACTTTAGAAACGGGCCGCTGAATAGGTGATGATGGCCGGCATCCGCACTACTGCCTCTCGCACCCCGGTGGTTCACGCGATCAGGATCATCCTCGTCGCGCTCGTGATCTCCGCTGCCGTGGTGCTCTCGGCGATCCTCCAGGGTGACGTGCCGGATGCCCCGCGACTGGCATTCCTGCGGCCCTTCTTCCACCGCTACAGCTACCTGGCCGCCTATGCCCTGCTTTACATCGAGGAGTCCGGGGTTCCGCTGCCTGCACCGGGCGACGTGTTCGTGATGTACGTGGGCGCCCACGTTGCCCGGAACATCGCGTCGTGGATCATCGCGTGGCTTGGCCTGATCGCGGTGGTCGTGGCCGGGGCCACCAACCTCTTCTTCATCTCGAGGAGGTTCGGCAGCCGCCTAGCCCACGGACGGTTTGCTGAGGCCGTCCACCTGAGCCCCGAGCGGCTGGACCGAGCGGAGAAATGGTTTGCCAGGTACGGTGTGATTGCCATCATCTTCGGCCGCCACATCCCAGGATTCCGGATCCCGATCACCGTGGCGGCCGGCGTGTTGCGCGTCAACTATTCGGTGTTCGCGGCGAGCGTTGCCGTTTCGACGGCGATCTGGGCTGGGATCGTCATCATCATCGGCATCAACTTCGGCCCACGCATGGGTGCGTTTCTCACGCTGCATCGCGAGACGTACTGGCTTTGGGCTGCTGTCGTTCTGGTGCTCATCGGCCTGATCGTGTACCGCAGCCTGCGGAGATCTTCGGTGGCATCGCCGGGCGCATCGGCACCGCAATGACCCGACGGCCTAACTAGCCGGCATTCCGCGCGTATCGCAGCGTTGGCGAACTAAGCTGCCCAGCGAATCCCCGGCCCGCGCGCCCTTCTCATCACCACCTGTTCAGGTGGAAGGAATCGGAACTCTCGGCCGGCTTTGATCACCTGCCATACACCCCCATGGACGAGCCGATGGGGGGCTGTTGCCGAACTCGGTCTAATCGCAGAAAATATGGCGAACCTTCCTGTTGCCGTCCACGTCCTAGTCGGAGGGGTTGCCCATGATGGGCCAGAAAGCGGTCGAGCCGAAGCTCTACCTGAGCTTTTCGCT
>DATCPI010000017.1:0-10381 GCA_036570165.1 Candidatus Dormiibacterota bacterium
CGTCGGCTGCGATCGTGTGGTTGTCCTCGCTCCAGTGAATTACGCGCTCCGACGGAGCCACCGAATCGAAAGCCAGCTCGCTGCGCTCGGCCCAAGCGTGCGATCGATCGTTGTCAGCCCTGATGGGCAAGCACGGAAAGCTATCGGCTCCAATGTCCTCGATCCCGCCCACCGCGCGGCCTCCGCAAAAGCCGGTCGCGTCCAGGCGGTCAACGTTAAAGATGCGGTCGCCGCGGTGTGGTCGCCACCTGAGTCGCGCCCTTAATCCATCCCCGCGCTACGACAGGAGTTTTAGCGCGAAGTCCGAATAGGAATCGGCGACTTCATCGACGTTGCGCGGGCCACCAGGCTCGAACCATTCCGCGACCCTGAGGCCCATTGCTGCGATCGCGGCTACGGCGAGCCAGGGGTCGGCAATGTGAAACGACCCGGTCTCGATGCCGCGTTTGACGACGTCCAGGAACATCTGCTCCGAATCCAGGCGCACACGCATCACACGTTCCGCGTTGGCCGGCGACAGGGCGTGGAGCTCTTTGTTGCAAACCCGCCCCAGCAGCGGGTAGGTCGCGTGCATGACGACATGCGCTCGGACCAGCGCCTCCATCTGGGCTCGGGGGTCTGGGCCGGATCCCATGAGCGCCTTGCGAAGCGACTCGTTGTGCTCTTCGTGGCCCATGGTTACCAGTTGATAGAGGAGGTCTTCTTTCGCGTTGACGTGGGCGTAGACGGAGCTCGCCGTCACGCCTGTAGCACTGGCCAGGTCGCGGGTCGAAAGGCCGTGGTAGCCCCGCTCACAGAATCCGATCAGCGCTGCTTCCTGCAGGCGGCGGAGCGTCCCGTTCGCCGTCGCCCGGGGGGGCAGCAGAGTGCCCTTGGCAGCGGTCAGGGGCGGGATGGACTGGATCGGGTCGGCGTTGGAGGTCACCGAGCGGCGGGTGCGCGAATCGGTGCTCAAGCTGGCCTCATCGTAGCCGAGGAACTGCTTGTTGACATTGAAATCCAGACGACTAGACTAACGAGCGATCGTTCGTCAAACACGGTGTATGGCTCTCCAGATTCGTTTTGGACGAACGATCGCTAGCCCAGTCAAACGCTACTTTTAGAGGTGCGGCAAAGGTTGGCCTCAAACGGCGAGGTGATACGACGTGTGCGCGCCGGCGAGGTCGAGCTCGCGTACAGGCTCTGGCCAGGCAAGGGGCCTGCCATCGTCGCCATTCACGGCCTGACGGCTTCGCACGTCAACTTCATCGGCATCGCCGAGCGGCTCGCCGGTCGGAGGGCCCTTCTCGCCTTCGACCTTCGTGGGCGGGGTGAGTCCGACAAGCCCACCGGCGGCTACGGCATGCGGCAGCACGCGCTCGACATCGCGGCCGCCATGCGCAGCCTGGGTTTGGGGCGCAGCGTCGTGCTCGGCCATTCGATGGGCGCTTACATCGGGACCGCGCTCGCCGCTGAGTTTCCGGACCTTGTCGCGGGTCTCGTCATGCTGGACGGCGGTTACCTGCTCGACCTGCCCGCGAATTTTGATCCCGACCAGCTGCTGGACACGCTGCTCAAGCCGCAGGTCGAACGCCTACGTGCCACTTACCCATCTCGCGCGGCATACGTCGAGTTTTGGCGCGGGCTGCCGGCCTTCCCGGCGTCGGATTGGGGACCGTGGGTGGAGGCATACCTCGAATATGACCTCTGGGGCGAGCCGCCCTCGCTGCGGGCCCGGGCGGCTGAGCCCGCCGTGCGGGAGGACTTCCGGTCGATGGCGCAGAAGCAAGAGGTGAAGCAGCGGCTCCGGGCCATCAGCTGTCCGGTCATGGTCATCCGCGCGGAGGACGGTGTCGCTCCCGGCCAGCCGCCCATCATCCCCGACCAGGTCATGGCCGAGATCCGCGAGTGCATCCCGTCGGTCGAGGAACACCTCATCCCAGCCACCACGCATTACACGATCGCCCTGGCGGATCCAGGTGCGTCCGCCGTCGCCGACTTCGTCGATAAATTCGCTGCCCGATGCCTGGATTCCACTGTCATTTCCAATTAGGAGGCAAACAACGTGATTCGTTCTTTGAGTTCTTTCAGGGCGCTTCTCGCAATTTCCTGCGTCGCGCTGCTCGCGGTTGGCTGCGGCGGAAGCACCAACACCCCACAAGCCAAGGCCGACGTCAAATTCGGCCTGATCTACTCCCAGACCGGCGTCCTGGCGTCCTACGGAAAGGAATACATCGACGGCTTCAACATCGGGCTTAAGTACGTCACGCACGGTACCGGCGCGGTCAACGGCCACAAGATCGTCGTCAGCGTCAACGACGACGCGGGCGACCCGGCCAAGGCTGTGTCCATCGCCAAGGACCTGATCGGGCAGGGCTACCACATCATCGGAGGCAGCGCCTCCTCCGGTGTGGCCCTGCAGGTCGCACCGATCGCTGCACAGAACAAGGTGCTGTTCATCTCCGGCGCCGCCGCGAGCGACGCCGTCACCGGCGTCAACAAGTACACGTTTCGCTCCGGCCGGCAGAGCATCCAGGACGTCCTGACCGCGAAGGCTATGCTCGGCGACGTCTCTGGCAAGAAGGTCCTGGTCTTCGCGCAGGACAGCGCCTTCGGACAGGGCAACGTGGCGGCTGTGAAGGCTGTCTTCACTGGCGCCACCGTCACCTCGCTGATGGTCCCGCTCAGCGCAAGCGATTTCACCGCCTTCGCCAAGCAGGCGAAGGACTCCAAAGCCGACCTGATCTTCGTCGCGTGGGCCGGCGCCACGGCGCAGTCGATGTGGCAGGCGATGGGCCAGCAGGGCGCGGTGGATTCGAGCACCGTGGTCACCGGCCTCGCCGAGAAAGCGACCTGGCCGATCTTCGGCACCGCCGGCAGCAAGATCTCGCTGCTCGCGCACTACTTCCAGGGCGCGTCCTCGAACGCGGTCTGCACCTACCTTATTAATGAGGAGACGAAGAACGGCTCGTTTTCCGACCTGTTCACCCCCGACGGTTTCGTGACCGCGCAGCTGCTGGCCCGCGCCGTGGAGAAGGCGGATGGTGACACGAACGTGGACGCGATGATCACCGCGCTGGAGGGCTACAGCTTCCTCGCGCCGAAAGGACAGCAAACCGTCCGTGCCGCGGACCACGCGATGCTTCAGCCGATGTTCATCGCCAAGCTGAGCCAGAGCGGCTCCGACTACACCGCGCAGCTCATCAAGACACTTTCGCCGCAGGACACCGCCCCGCCACAGCATTAGTCTCCTCGTCCGTTGACATGGTGAATTCCTCCGTCCCGGCGCTGACGGTGCACAACCTCGGCTATCAGGTCGGCGGCTTCACCATCGTCGACGGCGTGAGCTTTGCTCTCGAACCAGGCGAGTTCGTGAGCGTGATCGGGCCGAACGGCGCGGGCAAGACGACGCTGCTCAACCTCATCAGCGGGATCGCCCGGCCCACCTCTGGCTCCGTCGAGCTGCTCGGCCGGAACGTCACCGACGATCGGCCCTTTCGGCGCGCCCAGGCCGGACTCGGTCGCACCTTCCAAACCTCGACCGTCTTCAACGCGCTCTCCGTGCTGGAAAACGTGCGCCTCGGGGTGCAGGCGCACGCGGGGGGCAGCCTGCAGCCGTGGCGGAGGGCAGCCGCCGACACCGGTACGGTCGAACGGTCAGCCGAGGCGCTCGCGCAGGTCGGTCTTGCGGACGTGGCGCCGCTGCCTGCGGCCCCCCTCCCGCACGGGACCAAGCGGCGGCTGGAGCTGGCCATCCTGCTGGGCGGTGGCTTCGAGGTGCTGCTCCTCGACGAACCCACCTCTGGCCTGTCGGTCGAGCACGTCGCCGGCATGGTCGACGTCATTCGCTCGCTGCACCGCGAGCAGGGCAAGGCCATCCTCATGGTCGAGCACCGGATGGACGCCGTGGTCGGTCTCAGCGACAGGATCGCGGTCATGCATCAGGGCAAGCTCCTGCGAATCGATACGCCGTCCAAGGTGATGGCCGACCCGGTCGTCCAGGACGCTTACTTGGGTCCCGAGAGCGTGTGAGCACGCCCACCGCAACCCGCACTTTGCTCGAAGTTGAGGACCTTCATGTCCACCTCGGCGAGTCGCACATCCTGCACGGACTCAGCTTCAAGGTTCCGGCGGGAGGGGTGACGGCTCTTCTCGGCCGCAACGGCGCCGGCAAGACCACCACCATCAAAGCGATCCTCGGCCTGGTCGGACGCAGCGGCTCGATCCGGCTTGCGGATCGCGAGCTGACCCGGATGCCAACCCACCAGATCGTGCGCCTTGGCGTCGGATACGTGTCCGAGGAGCGGGAGATCTTCTCCGAGCTCAGCGTCGCCGAGAACCTCAAGCTCGCCGAGCGCGACAAGAGGCCTCGTTACGACCTCGTGTTCGAGCTTTTTCCCGAGCTCGAGCAGCGCCGGGCGCAAGCTGCGGGCAGCCTGTCTGGAGGCCAGCAGCAGATGGTGGCCATCGCCCGAGCGCTGCTCAACGACAACCAGATCATCCTGGTCGACGAGCCGACCAAGGGCCTGTCCCCTCTGATGGTCGCCAAGGCCGCATCCGCGCTGAAACGTGCCGCCGAGGCGGCGACTCTGCTTCTCGTCGAGCAGAACCTCCAGGTCGCGCGCACGCTCGCCGAGAAGGTCGTGGTCCTCGACCAGGGCAGCGTCGTGTACACGGGTGAGGTGGCCGATCTGCTCGCCGACCCCGCCCTGGCCCGCCGCTACCTCGGGGTTGGCGGCCACTGATGAATTGATGAGCACGTTCATCTTGCTGCTGGTGACCGGACTGGGCCTCGGCGCCCTCTACTTCCTGATCGCGTCCGGCCTCTCGCTCACCTACGGGTTGATGCGGGTGCTCAACTTCGCCCACGGCATATTCCTCACTGTCGGCGGCTACGCCTCCTGGTGGATCGCCGTCCGTCTTCCATTTGGAGACCCGTGGCGCTTCCTGGTTGCACTCCTTGGCTGCCTGCTTGTCGGCGCGATCGTCGCGGCCTCGGTGGAAGTGGGCTTGATCCGGCCGCTCTACCGGCGCCATATCGAGCAGGTGCTGGTGACCGTCGGCCTTGCCCTTGCCTTCACGGCACTGGTCCAGGGGATTTTCGGCGCGGACCCGATCTCCTATCCAGCCCCGCGCTGGACGCAGGGCGTGACGCAGCTCGCGGGGGCGAACATCCCCAACAGCCGGCTGCTCGCGATCGCCCTTGCGGCCGCCGTGTTCCTGCTCCTGTCCGCATTCCTGCGCCTCACGCGCTGGGGCCTGATCGTTCGCGCGGGGGTCGAGAACCGGGCCATGGTGACCGCGCTCGGGATCGACGTCCAGCGCGCGTTCACGCTCATCTTTGCGTTGGGCGGTGTCGCCGCCGCACTCGCCGGCGCTCTGGGTGCGCTCTACTTCGGCAACATCGACCCGCAGCGGGGAACGGCGACCCTGATCTTCGCCTTCATCGTCATCGTCATCGGTGGCCTTGGCTCGTTCAGCGGCTCCGTCCTCGCGGCCGTGGTCGTCGGGCTGCTCCAGCAGTTCATCAATTACTACGCGTCGGTGTACTTGGGCTTCCCAGCCGCGGGCGACCTGTCGGTGGTAATGCTCCTGGCGGTCGTGCTGCTGTGGCGACCCCAGGGTCTTCTCGGCCGGAGCGTCGGCTAGGTTGTCGCGTCTCTTCCGCTCGGGCAGCAGCACGGTTGCTGCTCTGGTCGTGTTCGCGCTGCTGGCCGCGATCCCGTTCGCGGACTTCGAGATTCCCGGCCTCTTCAACGGGTTGCTGAGCCAACCGGGCACGCTGCAGCTGCTGGCCCTGTGCGCCACGTTTGCCGGCGTAGCGCTCAGCTACAACCTGCTCTTCGGATACACGGGCTTGCTCTCTTTCGGTCATGCGCTCTATTTTTCGGTTGGCATCTACCTCACCGACATTCTCCTCACCCGCTATCACTGGGCGCTGCTGCCGGCCCTGGCGGCCACGTTTGTCGCCGGCGCCGTTCTCCCTCTCATCCTGGGAGCAATCTCATTGAGGGTGGGCGGGATCGCGTTCGCCATGGTCACCCTGGCCTTCGCTCAAGCGGGATCGATCGTGGTCTACGCGAATCCGGGACGGCTCACCGGTGGGGAGGAAGGGCTGGGCCTGGACGTGACCAACATCCCGGACTTCTTGATCGGCGTGGTGAATACGAAGAACCTCTACTGGATCGCGCTTGGATACCTGCTTTTCACGTTTTTGATCTGCTGGTGGGCGGTCAACTCGCGCCCGGGCAAGGTCTGGCAAGCGATTCGGGAGAACGAGCGCCGGGTCGAGGTGATGGGCCTCAACCCTTATGCCTTCAAGCTGCTCGCCTTCACGCTGAGCGGCTTTCTCGCCACCGTCGGCGGAATCGTCTACCTGCTGCTGCTCGGCGGCGCGACACCGGGAGTGACGACCGCAAATTTGAGCCTGGCCCTGCTGCTGATGGTCGTCCTCGGCGGCGCGGGCAGCCTGTGGGGCCCTGCTCTCGGCGGCGCGCTTTACGAGTACCTCGATTTCCGGCTCCTCAAGCTTTCTTCGTCCAGTGCGATCGCCGAGCTGCCGGGATGGCTGCGGGCGCCGCTGGCGGAGCCGCTGTTCATCCTCGGAGTACTTTTCATCCTGCTCGTCTTTTTCTTTCCAGGCGGCATCGCCGGAATCGCGGACCGCTTACGGCGCGCAGCACGTCCACACCCGGTGGCCCAGGTTAAGGAGTGAGCGCCAAGTACGCGCTGATGTGGTCAGGCGGAAAGGACAGCGCCCTCGCCCTGCAGCGCGCCACAGCCGCAGGCATTCAAGTGAGTCGTCTGATCAACTTCTACGACTCAGTCACGCGTCGAGTGAGGTTCCACGCGACGCGCACTGAAATGATCCAGGCCCAGGCAGAAGCCGCCGATATCGATCTACATGCGATCAGCACCACATGGCCGGAGATGGAGGACCGCTTGACGGCGGAGTTAGCCGCGCTGCGGTTAGAGGGATTTGCAGGAGTTGTATTCGGCGACATCCATCTTGCCGACGTGCGTGCCTGGTATGAGACGCGGGTGAGAGCCTCGGGCCTCGAGCACGTCGAGCCGCTCTGGGGCGAAGATCCCGCCAAATTAGTCCGCGAGTTCGTCGAGAGCGGCGGCCGTGCTGTCATCACATGCGTGGATCTGAACCGGCTGGACTCCTCATGGCTGGGGCGGATTATCGACGAGCGATTTCTTGACGAGATAGGGACTACGGGCGTTGATCCTTCCGGAGAAAACGGAGAGTTTCACTCCTTTGCGTTTCAGGGTCCGGCATTCAGTCACCCGGTCAGCTGGAGGCCAGGCGAGATGCGGTCCGAGCCTGGGTTTGGCCAGCTCGACTTGCTGCTCGACGAGGGCGCGCCGGATCGATAAAGCGTCTTGGGTGTCCTCAGCGTTGACCACCGTGTGGACGGCTCCCCAATGCTTCAGCAACTTGTCCCGAGCCATCGACAGCGAGTCGCGATCCAGCACGTCGGCCGGGATCGCGATTGCCTCGCCGCCGCGAGCCTGAATGGCCGCGGCCGTCTCCTCGGCCACCGAGGCACGTCGCCCGAGTATTCCGACGCGTGCGCCGGCCATCGCCAGCGCCATTGCCATCGCTCCGCCCAAAACACCCGTCCCGCCTGTGACCACCGCGACCTGCCCCTCCAGGCTGTAGAGCGAATTCAGGTACTCGTCGCGTGCCATCACTCACCACTATCCAGAATCCGATCGACCGCGAGTGCCCGGTACAGGGCCTTCTCACGCCTATCGACTTCCGTGAAGGCATTCGCGCTGCCCCGACGCGGCTTGAAAACTTTGCCGGCCGCAGGCTTGCGCATCGGCCGGCGACCGATGCCCAGGTACTCGGCAGCGAACAGCGCTGCGCCCCGGCTTGAAGCCTCCTTGGTCCTCGCCGGGGCAACCGGCCGCCCAGTCGCGTCGGCGATCATCTGCATCCACGCGGGCGATTTGAGCAGTGCCGTCCCGCTCGCGACGAGGCGCTTCGCGCCAGGAAGCACTTCATCCAGCTGGCGGTCGATCTGCGTGAGCTGGATCGCCACCGACTCCAGGCCGGCTCGGGCGATGTCATCGGCGGTGGTGGCCGGGGTGAGTCCAGCGACTGCCCCGACCGCATGAGCGGCGAACCCTGGACTGCGTTCGCCCGCCAGATTCGGTAGGAAGGTCAGGCCGTGAGCACGTGGCGCAGCGCGGCGCATCTGCTCCTCGAGCCGCTTGTCCGTGAGCCGCAAAGTCTTCAGCAACCAGTCGCGCAGGTTACCTCCATTGCTGAGGGCCCCACCCGTCACGAGACGCGCCCGATCCAGCCGGTAACGCCATAGGCCCGCCGGCAGGCGGCCCATTGCCGGGGCGCTGTGCATCACGCGGAGCGCGGCGGACGTGCCGATGGTCAGCGCGCGATCGGACACCGAGGTGCAGTCACTTCCGAGGTTCGCGAGCGCCCCGTCACCAGCCGCGTGCACCCACGGCACATCAGCCAATTCCGGCAGCAGCCGCCGGTACCGCGCGGTCAGCCCGCGTTCCGCCTCCGCGATCGGCGGCAGGCTCGCGGGCGAGATGTGCAGCTCAGAAAGCAGCTCCTCATCCCAGCGGCAGTCCCCGAGAAGGAAAAGCCCGGTGCCTGACGCCATCGAAAGGCTAGTGCCAAGTTTTCCAAACATGCGCCAGTAAAGAAGGTCCCCGAAGCTGAGCCACTTCACGGGACGTTTCCACAGGTCGGTCCGCTCAGCACGGAGCCATTCCAGCTTGGCCGGCCAGTAGCTGGGGTGGAGGGGGCACCCGGTTCGAAGTCGAACGCCTTCCGCGTCGAGCCGATCGGTGAGACGCCCCACGACGTCCCGGCTTCTGCTGTCTGACCAGAGGTAGAGCGGCGTGAGCGCGTTTGCCGAGTCGTCTGCCGCAAGCAGCCCGTGCCAGAAAGTGGAAACTCCGACCGTGGCGATTCCACCGGCTTTCCTCCGTCCGGCAAGGCGCAGCAGTTTGGCAAGGCATCGAGCGCTGAGCCGAGTCAGCTGGTCTGCATCGAGCTCGGCTGTCCCATCCCCGCGAACGCGGACCGCGTAGCGCTGCTGGACCTCAAGACCCTGGACCTCTTGCCCGTGCAGGTTGTAGAGCATCGCCCTCACTGACGAGGTGCCGACGTCCAGGGTCATCGCATAGCGACCCGAATCGGTAGCGCGCGGGCTCATCCTTTGACGGCGCCGGCCAGGCCGCGGACGAAGTAGTTCTGGAACGCGAGAAACACCAGCAGCACCGGCGCGAACGACATCAGCATCCCAGCCGCGAACCCCGTCCAGTCGAAGGTGTGCGTGCCCTGGAAGGACAGCATTCCCACGGCCAGGTTCTGCAGGTTCGGCCGGCCCAGGGTGAAGACGAGCGGGATCGTGAAGTCGTTCCAGCTGTACACGAATTGGAAGATGACAACGACGGCGATGATAGGCCGGGCCAGCGGCAGCATCAGCCAGAAGGTTTGCAGAAAGCCCGCGCCGTCGACGCGGGCAGCATCAAAGAGGTCCTGCGGCAGGTTTTCAAAAAGGCCCACGAACAGCAGCACGTAAAGCGCCAAGCGTCAGGCCGGCAGGCGAGGGAGAGGGCCAGCTGCAGGAGCTGCTTCGTGAGCTCGACAACCAGGATTACAAGGCTACCTCGTTCTCGAGCCCCACCCGCAATTCCGCCTGCCCGATATCGATGGCGCCGGGCGCTTCGCGGTCGCCGTAGCGGCGCTGCGCAAATTGCCAATTGAAATGGGCTCGATTGCGGAGTAAAACGGCCCGGTTCGAAAACCCGTTACCTGGACAACCATCCGCCGTCGACGGCAAGCACGTGCCCGTTGACGTAATCGGACGCCGCGGAGGACAGGAACACCGCTGCCCCGACGAGATCGACGGGCGATCCCCAACGGCCGGCTGGGATTCGTTCCGTGATGGCTTTGTAGCGCACGGGGTCATCGAACAGCTTCTGGGTGTTGTTGGTCTTGATGTAGCCGGGCGCGATCGCGTTGACCTGCACGCCCCGCGGCGCCCACTCGTTTGCCAGCGCCCGCGTCAGGCCGGCGATCCCGTGCTTGGCGGCCGCGTACGCGACGACGTTGATGCCTCCCTGCGTGGAGAGCACGGAGGCGATGTTGATGATCTTGCCCGCGCCTCGGTCCAGCATCGGGCGGGCAAAGCTCTGCGCCAGGAAGAAAGCAGAATCGAGGTTGACCGCCATCACGGCATCCCAATCTTCCGCGGGCGAATCGACCGCTGGTCCCCTGCGGATGATGCCCGCGTTGTTCACGAGGATGTCGATGCGGGTTTCCTTCAGCAGTTCCGAGCATGCATCCTCGACTCGATCGCGATCGCCGAGGTCGGCGTCGACGATGCGCACCAGCCGTCCACTTTCGCGGAGG
>DATCPI010000018.1:0-10725 GCA_036570165.1 Candidatus Dormiibacterota bacterium
TCTCCACCGACCGGATGGCGAAAACGCAGTCGAAGGTGCCGGTCACGGAGCCGCACTCGACCTCCTCGACGTACCAGTCGTTGGCCAATCCCGCCCAGCGGAGGATCGCCTCGATGGTCGCCACCCAGATGTGGCATGACTTCACCGTCTTGATCCGCCCGAGGGCGAACATGTTGGAGAAGTTCACGAGCCAGAACTGGTACTCGTCCACCTGCAGCCACGCATGCGTGTGCTCGCCCCGCACGTTGTCCATCGCCTCGCTGAACGACTTGACGAGCCCGGCCAGCTTGCGCTGGCGTCCCGGCACCAGGCGCCGCGGGCCGCCCATCCCATGCCGCCCTTCGGCCAGCCAGCGCTCGGTGGCACGGCGTCCCCACGTGCGGATGCGGTCCTCCGCCTCGGGCCCGTAGACCGTCTCGAAAGCCTCGTTCAACCGGCTCAGGGCCTCCACGGGCGAGGAAAGCTGATCGTCGTGCGGCGGGTCCTGCTCCACGTACTGCACCAGGCCGGCCGCGTACGCGATCTCGGGCCACCGGTCGCCGGTGACGTCGCGGGCCACGTGGACCAGGTTGCTCACGTGTGAGTTGAGGATGAAGCGTCCTCTCGCGCGCGCGGCGCGCACGCCCATCAGCTCGAGCGTCCGGATCGCCGACCCGCCCGCTGCGGTCGGCGTCGGGATTGGCGACCCCTGCAGCACTGCCGGCAGCGTCGACGGCACCCTTGGCTGGGGCGTCCCCGCCCGCATGTTGGCCGCCGTCGGCGGGTCGGTGGTCATCGCGGACCGCGGGGGTGCAGTCCCCGTGCTCACCGCCGGCGCGACCGCCTGGGCAACGGGCGCCTGGCGGCGCTGCGGTAGGCGGGCCATCTGGGCCAGCAGGTCGCGCACGGTCTGCGGGCGCTGCGCCGGGTCCTTCGCCAGCACCTTGGCGAGCAGCTGGTCGATCTCGTCGGGCAGCGCCCCGTTCAGCTTCACCGCCGAAGGGATCGGAGCGTTGACGGTCGAGTACGCGACCTCCATCCGATTGGAACCGATGAACGGCAGGCGGCCCGTCAGCATCTCGAACGTCAGCACGCCCATGGCGTAGATGTCGGCGCGCTTGTCCACGTCGTGGCCCATCACCTGCTCGGGCGCCATGTAGCCCGGCGTCCCGATCGCGAGGCCGATCGTGGTCAGGTGCGTCGGCTGGCCCGCGCCGCGCGCCAGGCCGAAGTCGGCAAGCATGGCCCGCCCGTCGGCATGGATCAGGACGTTGGTCGGCTTGAGATCCCGATGGACTATGCCGGCGTCGTGCGCGTGCTGCAGCCCGTCGCCGATCTCCCGCAGGTAACGCCATGCGGTGAGCGGGTCGAGCGGGCCACGATTGAGAATGTCGCGCAGCGTGCCGCCCCGGATGAGCGGCATCGTGAGGTACGCGACACCTTCGTTCAGCTCGAAGTCGTAGATCGGGAGGATGTTCGGGTGGTCGAGCTTCGCCAGCGTCTTGGCCTCGGTCTCGAACCGCTTGACGAAGCCGTCGTCCTGGAACAGCTCAGACGACAGCGCCTTCAGCGCCACCTCGCGGCCGAGTGGCTGCTGAACCGCGCGGTAGACGACCGCCATGCCGCCGCCACCGAGGCGCTCGACGACCTCGTACTGGCCAAGCCTGGTGCCGGTGAGATCTTTCACTTCCCGTCTTTCTCTTTCTTTTCTTGGGCGAGCTTCCCGACGATGGCGACCAGGTCGGCCAGCCGGAATGGCTTGCTCAGCACTTTGTCTGCGCCGGCGGCGAGGAAGCGATCGGTGTCGCTCGCCATCGAATGGGCGCTCGCGATGACGATCGGCATCGCCGGCAGCTCGGCCTTGATCCGCCTCATCGCCTCCAGGCCGTCGATCCCCGGCATCGCGACGTCCATGAGGATCATCGACGGGCGCTGGCTTAGCGCGACGTCCACCGCTTGCAGGCCGTCCATCGCGACGATCACGCTGTAGCCGGCCTTCTCGAGCACGCGCTTGCAGAGCCGCTGGGCGACGTCGTTGTCATCCGCCACCAGCACCGTGAACAGTCCCGACCCACCTGCGCTCGCCGTCTCAGGCATGCCGGCGCTGCAGCGGCGACTCTTCCGCCGCCAGAGGAATGGTGAAGTGGAATGCAGACCCGTGCCCGACCGCGCTCTCCACCCAGATCCTTCCGCCATGCATCTCCACGATCTGCTTAACGATCGTGAGGCCCAGGCCAGTCCCGGGAATCGACTGCGCGGCGCCGCTCCTGACCCGGCGGAAGCGTTCGAACACATGCCCGATCTCGTCCGGCGGGATGCCGAGCCCGGTGTCGGTCACGCTGACCAGGGCAAAACCGCCGTCGGCCCGGGTCGACAGCGTCACCTTGCCGCCATCCGGCGAGTACTTGACCGCGTTGTTGACCAGGTTGCTGACGACCTGGATCAGCCTGTCGCGGTCGCCGGCGACGATGGGCAGCCGCGGGTCCAGGTCGGCTTCGAACTCAACCGTCGAGATCCCGGTGGTTGCTCTTGCCGTGGCTTCCGTCAGGACCTCGTTGATGTCCACGTCACCGGTGCGCATGCTCATCCGGCCGGACTCCATCCGGTCCAGGTCCAGCATGTCGCCGATCAGCCGGTTGATCCTGTCCGCGTCATTGAATACGTAGCCGCCGTACGCCCGCACCTCGTCTGCCTCGAGGCCGCCGTCGCGGATGAGCTCGCTGAAGCCCTGGATGCCGGTGAGGGCGGTTCGGAACTCGTGGCTGACGATGGAAAGGAACTCGGTCTTGGTGTGGTCCAGCTTTTCGAGGTTGGCGTTCGCGCTTCGCTGCGATTCGAGAGCTTCGGCGAGCTGGTCCGCGGTCTCCCGCACGGTGGTCACGTCTTCGATCATCACCAGCACGTGCTCCGGGCGCCCGTTCGAGTCCGGGATCGCGGTGGCGGTGAGCTGGAGCCACAGCCACTTGCCGCCGGCTGTCGCGGCGCGAATCTGCACGCTGTTTCCGTAGGAGATCCCGGCCAGCAACGGGGCCAGCTGCTGGCGTCCCGCGGCCTGGTCATAGGCTCGCAGCAGGTCCGGCCAGGCGCTGTCGCGCATCGTCTCGAAGTCGTGCTCGAGCATCGTCAGCACCGCCGGGTTCGATTCGACGAGCTCGCCTTCGCTGCTGACGCGCACGATCCCGATCGGCGACCGCTCGAAGATCGCGCGGTGGTCCGCCTCGCTCCGCCGGAGCGCCTGCGTCGTGTCCGAGCGGCGGATGAACTGCCCGAGCTCGACGCCCGCTGTCGAAAGCATCGTCACCTCGTCGTCCTGGGCGCTGCGCACGTGGCCGGCCAGCAGCTCGATGGCGCCGATCACGACGCCGCTCTCGACGACGGGAAACGCGAGGACCGAATTGAGGCCGGCGCCGCGCGCGAGGTCGGAGTGGGAGTAGTCGTTGTCTCGAGACAGGTCCTCGACCGCCGCCACCACCCCGGATTGCCAGACACGACCCAGGAGCCCGAAACCCATGGGGATCGCCGTCGCCCGGCTCTCCTCGCGAAATGCTTCAAAGCCCGCCGCCTCGCGATGCCAGTAATGGCGAACGCGCAGTGCTTGCCGGTCGTGGTCGGCTGCCCAGAACTGGGCGAGGTCCCAGTCGAGGTAGCTGCACAACGCGCCGAGCAGCTGCGGCACCGCCTGCTCCCAGGTCAAGCCGCTGACCATGACGTGTCGCATGGCAACAAGGCAGTCGCGCAGGCCGTCCAGGCGTTTGCGAGCCGAGATGTCGGTCTCCTGCACCAGGAGCAGCGACTCTCCGGACGAGCGCCCCGGCGCCGAGGAGATCGCCACCGAGACGGGCACCCGGGTACCGTCGCCGCGCACCTGGTTGAGCTCGGCCTCCCATCGGACAATGTCGCCGCTGCGCAGAAGGGCAAGCGCCTCCGCAAGCACAGGGCGGTCGGACTCCGCCGTCACCTCTTCGAGGGTCAGGTCCGGGAGCTCGTCACGACTGCGGCCGAGGATCACCCCGAGCCTGTCGTTGACCTCCTGCCACCTGCCGTCGCGGTCGACAAGGGCCAGTCCCACCATCGCCGCTTCGAGCATCAAGCGCATGCGCTCCTCGCTGGCGGCGATCTCGTCGGTACTCCGCTGAGCTGCCGTGGCTTTTTGGCGGACCTGGTGCACGACCGCCGTGATCGCCAGGCCGGCGACGATCAAAACCACCGCGAGCAGCACGCCTGCGGTCACGTCGCCAGGCTGGTCGGCCCTCACCAACGCCGGGATGAGGATCGCGACCGCGGACAGGCCCGCCACCGCGAGCGACTCCGCGCGACCGAGCAGCAGGGCGGTGAGCAGGATGACCGTCAGGTACAGCGGGAACACGAGGACCGGCCCCGCGCCGGCGGTGGCATCGACGGCATAAACGGCGGCGATGGCGGCAAAGGGCGTCGCTCGACCCACCAGTTCCCTTGTCCCCAACTTCCTTTCGTTCCGCGGATGGGATCCTGGCGACACCCCTGTAACCTCGCCCCCCCTGGCGGGATGGAAGGTGCGCAGGTTCCAAAGTGTAGACGCGCTCCTTCCGGCTAGAACCCTCTTAAGGCTTTAAGCTGAGGCCGCGGCTCCTGAAATTTGAACGCTCTGAACACGCCGCTGCTAGCCGAAGGATTGAGCCGTCGCGTCTATCCGTTCCTGGGCCTTGCCATCGTCGGCCTGGTCAGCCTCCACGGGTACTCGGCGGTCATCGCCTCGCCCGTCCTCGCCGGCGCGGCTTTCATCGGAATCCTGCTGGTGCTGGTGCCGCTGGCCCAGATCGACACCCCGGCGCGCGGCGGGGTCGTGACGGCTGCCCCCGTCGTGGTCGGGTTTGGCATGGCGCTCTACCCCCTGTGGTCGGGATCGGAGTTCGGCCTCGCCACCTCAGTGGTGCTGACCGCGCTCGGCAGCTCGCTGGTGCTGCTGCCGTGGGGTCGCATACCGAGGTACCTGCACGCCGTGCCGCCCATCGGCAGCCTGGCCGTCGCCTTCGCGCTCGAGATTCAGTTCGGGCTCAGCATCACTCGCGCTTTCCCGTTCGTGCTCCTGCCCCTCATCTTCCTCGCCCTGTACTACACGACGATGGAGTTCGCCATCGGAGCCGTGCTTGCGGTCGCCGACCTCATCCTAGTGACGGTTTTCAACCCCGCCGCGGGAGATCCTGCGCATGCCCTGCTCGAAGCGCTGCTTCTCGTCGCGTTCGGCATCCTGGTCCGCCGCGTCGTCATCCAGCTCGAGCAGCACCGCTCGGCGACGGAGGCCGCTGAAACCGCCAGGTCCGAGGTGCTCGCGGACCTCTCGCAACGCAACCAGGAGCTGCAGGAGCTGACGCGGATGAAATCTGAGTTCCTCGCCACCATGAGCCACGAGATCCGGACTCCGATGAACGGCGTCATCGGCATGACCGGGCTGCTGCTCGAGACCGAGCTGACGCCCGAGCAGCAGGAATACGTGGAGACGGTTCGCAAGTCGGGTGACGCCCTGATGGAGATCATCAACGACATCCTCGACTTCTCGAAGATCGAGGCCGGGCGCGTGCGCCTGGAGACCATCGATTTCGGCCTCAAGCACGTGGCCGAAGAGGCGGTCGAGCTGTTCGCCGAGGCCGCAGCCAACAAGGGCATCGAGCTCGTCCTCGACGTTGAGCCGGACGTCCCCGAGATAGTCATCGGCGATCCCGGCCGGGTGCGCCAAGTGCTCATCAACCTGCTCGCGAATGCCATCAAGTTCACGGAGACCGGCGAGGTCGTCGTGCGCGTGAGCCCGCACAAGAGCAGCGGCCCCGGTGTGGCGATCCAGTTCGAGGTCTCCGACACCGGCATCGGACTCAGCCCGGAAGAGCAGGCGAAGGTGTTTTCGACTTATTCGCAGATCGACAGCTCGACGACGCGCAAGCATGGCGGGACGGGACTCGGCCTTGCGATCGCTCGCATGCTCACTCAGCTCATGGGCGGCGAGATCGGCGTCGAAAGTGAAAAGGGCGGAGGCAGCAGGTTCTGGTTCACCGCTCTGTTTCGGGACGCCGATGGCAAGGGCCGAGCGACTCGGAAGGCGATCGACCTTGCCGGCACGTTCGTCGCCGTGGTCGATGACAACAGGACCAATCGCATGATCCTCGAGCGCTACCTGAGCTCATGGAGCATGCGTGAAAGGAGCTTCGAGAGCGGCCCGGAAGCGCTGAAGGAGATGCGCGACCTGGCGCACGGAGACGACGGCTTCGACGTGGCAATCGTCGACATGATGATGCCCGGGATGGACGGAGCCGCGGTGACCAAGGAGATCCGCACCGACAGCACGCTGAAGGACGTCGTCGTGATCCTTCTGACTTCTGCCGGCCATTCGGAGGTCCCGGTGCCCGGAGTCGACGCGGAGCTCATCAAGCCGGTGCGCCCGTCGCAGCTGTTCGACGTCCTGCACACGAAGCTCGCGGAACGATCAGCGCGGGCTGAAAGGGCACTTGCTGAGATGGAGCGGGGAGCGGCGGACCCTTCGCTACGGCAACTGCGAGTTCTCGTCGTCGAGGACAACGCTGCAAACCTCAAGCTCACCGTGAGGCTGGTCGAGCGGCTCGGCTATCAAGCCGACGTCGCAGCCAATGGGGCGGATGCGGTCAGCATGATCGAGCGCAAGGAGTACGACGCCGTGCTGATGGATTGCCAGATGCCGGAGATGGATGGGTACGAAGCGACGAAGCTGATCAGGAAAACGGAAACGGCGGCAAGGCACCTGCCGATCGTTGCGATGACTGCCGACGCGCTCTCGGGCGACCGCGAGCGCTGCATCGCCGCGGGCATGGACGACTACATCTCCAAACCCCTCAAGCTGCACGTCGTCGCCGCCGTCCTGGGCCGCTGGCTCTCGCACAGCACAGCCCCCTCCACGTTTCGAGACGAAGACTAGGAGAGAACGAATTACCCGCGGGGGCCGGCACTCGCGGGATTGAATCGGGCGGCAAACCCGCGGGGGCCGGCACTCGCGGGATCACGCATCCCGGCTAGACCCGTCGAAGCGCCACCACCGTCACGTCGTCGAACAGGACGCGGCTCTTCGAGCCGTGGGCAAGAATGTCGACCATCTCCTGGGCGCTGCCCGCCTGCCGCGCCTCGTAAGGAATCTGGACCTCCTTGGTCGCAAGGTCTGGGCGCAGATCGAGCAGCCCGTCGGAAAAGACCACCAGCGAGTCGCCCGGGTTCAGCGTCACCCTCCCAACCACGAACTGCGTGTCCGGAAAGATGCCGATCGGCGCGCTGCGCATCGGGAGGAGCTCCTGCCCCGTCATCCCCCGCACCAGCCGAGCGTGTCCGTGACCCGCGTCGACATAGCGCAGCTCGCCTGACCGCGGCTCGAACACCGAGTGGAACACCGTCACGTAAGCGTGGTTGACGGCCAGTGCCGCGGCCATCACGTCGCCCGCGCGAGTGACGCCTTCGTCCAGCTCCGGCACACCTGCAGAGCCTCGCAGCGCCGCCCTCGCCGTCGCCATCATGAGGGCGGCCGGCAAGCCCTTGCCCATGACATCCCCGAGGGTCAGGACCAGCCCTCCCGAGTCCTGGAGGTACCAGTCGTAGAAATCACCGCTGATCTCTTTTGAGGCCACGAAGTGGGCGGCGAGCTCGAAGCCCTCGCCTTTGAACGGCGAATCCGGCAGCATGCCCGCTTGAAGCTCGACGGCGCGACGCATCTGGTCGGCCCTCTCGTCGAGCATCCCTTCCAGCCGCTGCAGGTTGGCGCGATGGTCCAGCTCCAGCGTGCGCCGCTGCAGCGAGTTGACGACCACGAGGTAGAGCTGGGTCGCCCCAACAGGCTTGACCAGGTATGAGTAGGCCCCATGCTCGAGCGCGGCCTTGCCCAGCTCGGGATCGTCGACGCCCGAGATCATCACCACCGCCGTGTCCGGCCGCGTGGTGCGCAGCTCCTGGAGCAGCCCGTAGCCCGACTCGTCCGGCAGGCGCACGTCGAGCAGGGCAAGCGCGTAGTCATTGGCTTCGAAGAGCTGCCTGGCCTGCGCGGCACTGAGGGCCAGGTCGGATTCGAATCCACGGCTGCGCAGAGTTCGCGCCATGACCTTGGCCAGCGCCTCCTCGTCATCGACGATGAGCAGGCGCTGCCCACCGGGGGAGGCGGCCGGGTTCACGCCCAGCAGTGTAAGAGGCTCAACTGGAGACTTTCTGCCATATAGTCATCCGGACATGGCCTTGGAGATCCAGAGCCGGCAGGCCGACAACGGCGTAACCGTGGTGGCGCCGACCGGGCGCCTCGACGTCGCCGGGGCCCCCACATTGAAGGACGCGATCAGCGAGGCGCTCAAGAACGGCGAGCCTCGGGTCGTCCTCGACATGGAGGGCATCAGCTTCGTCGACAGCACGGGCCTCGGTTCGGTGATCGCCGCCCTGAAGCAGATCCGCAGCTCGAAGGGTGACCTGCGGCTGGCCGCGCCCAACCAGCAGGTCCGAGTCGTGCTCGAGCTCACGACGCTGGATCGCGTATTTCCCTACTACTCGAGTGTCGAGGAAGCCCTGACTGGGTTCTGATCGTGGGGAGCCGTACGGAGCCCTTTGAGTTCCATGCCACGTTCAGCCAGCTGGATGAAGGATTGGAGACGCTTCATGAGTCCGTCAAACTTTTGCGTGATGCCTCCGGGCGAAGCCCGGATGACCCCAATCTCATGCACTTCGAGATCGCGCTGGCGGAGATCGGCGCGAACGTGCTCACCCACGGGCGTCCCAACAACGTCGACCCCCCCGTCGAGTACGACCTGCGGTTCGAACAAGACACCGCGCGCGCGTCGTTCATCGATCGAGGGCCTGCCGTACTCGACTTCGCAACGCGCGCTATGCCAGACGCTTCGAGCGAGTCTGGGCGCGGCCTCCCGATGGCTCGCTGGCTGCTCGACGAGCTCATCTACAAACGCGACGGCGAGGTCAACAGGTGGCGACTGGTGAAACGACTTTGAGCACGGAGGATGCAAACTCAGAGCTGGCCAACCGCGCTCTGATTCACGACTTCCGCAACCTGCTTGCGGTGATCGTCAACTACAGCGAGCTGATCGCCGAGGAGACGGACGACCCAGAAGCGGTGCGCACCGACATCGCCGAGGTTCGTACAGCCGCCGAGCGCGCGATCGCGCTGACCGACATGCTGCGCCGGCACCTGCTGCACACGGAAGAGATCCCTCCCGCGAGCACATCGTGAACGTAGCGAGAAAAGCCGGGTCCGAGAAGGACACTCCACCCCGCACCCCCCATACGCATCGCGAGATCGTCCTGGTGGTCGATGACGACGAGCAGATGCTCCGCCTCGTCAGGCGCGTCCTGGAACGGGCTGGATTCGAATGCGTGCCGGTCGACAATGGACACTCGGCGCACGGCGCCGCGGTGGAGTGGCGGCCCGACATCATCCTGCTCGACCTGATGCTCGGCGACACGACCGGCGATCAGATCCTGGCTGAGATGCGCGGCGATTTCCGAACGCGCCTGATACCGATCGTGTTCCTGACGGTACGCAGCTCGTTGAAAGACAAGGTGGAGCACCTGCTCGCGGGCGCGGACGATTACGTTACGAAGCCATTCGTTCCCGAAGAGCTCGTGGCGCGGCTTCGCGCAGTAATGAGCCGCTCCACCACGACGCGTGACCTGAACCCGCTGACGGGAATGAGCGGCAACAGCGACATCCTCCGCGAGATGGCTCTTCGCCTCGCCAACGGCGAGCGATTCGCCTGCCTCTATCCCGACATCGATGCGTTCAAGAGCTACAACGATCATTACGGGTTCTTGCGCGGCGATGATGTGATCAAGACGCTCGCCACGATCATCCTCGAGGTCCTCGAAAGCAACTACTCGCGGCGGCACTTTGGCGGTCACGTCGGTGGCGACGACTTCGTCATCCTCACCGATCCAGGCCTGTCCGAGGCGATCGCGGCCGAGATCACCAAGCGATTCGACGATGCCATGCCCGCGCTGTACGACGCACCGGACAGGGAACGCGGCTGGATCGAGTCCGAGGAGCGCAACGGCAGCAGCCTGCGCACGCCGTTGGTCTCGGTGTCGATCGGGATCGTGATCGCGGAACCCGGGCGGTACACGAGCGCGGCGGCGCTTGCTTCTCGGGCGGCCGAGGTGAAGGGGGTCGCCAAGCGCATGCCGGGTTCCAAGTGGATCCTGGATCGCCGCCGGCCCCCCGAGAGGTTCAGTTGATAAGTGAATGGACTGCTGTTAAGCCAGTGCTAGCATCCATGGGGCTGCCGTGAACCCTTTCACGCCCGTGGAGACTGTGCCGTGAGCGAGGTCATCACCACCTCGCCGGAGACCCCCGAAGACGCGCCTGCCGGCACGCCGGTCCAGGAGTCCAACGGCTCGGCCAATTCCGGGCCGCCGCGCGTGAGGGTCTCGGTCCACCGTCTCGACGGCGGCCTGGAGGAAGGCGATTCGGACGCCAGCAGACTGGGTCCGGACGGCTTCCCCATCTTCAACCCGCCGGACGCCGACCGCCCGCGCTGGATCCCCGCTCGCGACATCAAGTACGTCGTCTTCGGCTCGGTCGACGACGCTAACCTCGAGCCCGACCCCGGCGACAGGAGCCAGTCTCGGAAAGCGATCCTTCGCTTCCGCGACGGGGAATGGATCGCCGCCTACATCGACCCCGGGCAGCAGCCGGATGGGGAAGGCGTGGCGATCAAGATTCGCCTCACCGAACGCCAGCGCGTGATCCCGGCCGTCGCGGCCTCGCCC
>DATCPI010000019.1:0-20114 GCA_036570165.1 Candidatus Dormiibacterota bacterium
AAGAGCGCCGGGGCTCCACAGAACCCCGGCGCAGAAACTACGACTAGGAAACGATTGAAGAAGTTACTACTTCTTCTTCTTGGTGGCCTTCTTGGCTGCAGGCTTCTTCGCGGCCTTCTTCTTCGCTGCCATGTTGCTACCTCCTTCTCCAGTTGATACGGACCCGAGGTTCCATTGGTTTGTTGGTGTCCGCGTTTGGTGAGACGTGATTAACGATCTCTCCTACACGTACCTCCTCTGCAACCCCACGGGTTTCGCCGCGAAGTCTCACTGACGAGAACTCCGAGACGTTGGCGGTTGTTCGAAATGACACGCTGACTCGCGTCGGGTCCGTCGCCTCTGTGGTGGCAACCACGAGCAGCATCGCCATACAGGTGCTGTGATACCTGAATGCACCCACTCACGTCAATGGTTCGGAAGAAATATTTTTTGCGAGTCATCGCAAAATTTTCGCGATGAGGGTCCATCGAACGCCCACACGACCGGAAAAAAACTGAGACGATAGAAAAAAATGCGAGTGGTACTCGGTCATGGTGCGTCGGGCAACTCAGCCTCGATGAAGCCCTACGTCGTGGGCTTCACGCGTCGTGGAATCAATGCAGCCGCCGTGGATTTGCCGAAAGGAAACGCGGAGCGAGCGGTTCCGGTCTTCATCAAGACCTCTGGTCGAGGCCATGAGGTCATCGGCGGTGGTCAATCATTCGGCGGAAGGGTCGCGAGCATGGCCGCGGTCGAGGCGGACTTCGGCGGACTCGTGCTTTTTTCATATCCGCTTCATCGTCCGGGCTTCACCGACCAGCTCCGCACCGAGCACCTGCCCTCGATTCGCTGTCCGACCCTCTTCTTGAGCGGCGATCGCGATCCATTTGCTCGCATCGAGCTCCTCAAAGAGGCGGTGAAGCTCGTGCCCAACGCGCGGCTCGAAATTTTCAAGGGCCAGGGCCATGGACTCCTCGCCGTGCTCGACCAGGCACTCGACGTGGCGTCTGAGTTCATCCTTACGAACTGCAAGTGACAGCCTCACAGCACATGATCCAGGCGAACGGCCTCCGTTTTCGCGCCATGGTCGACGGGCCGGCCGATGGAGAGATGTTCATCCTGCTTCACGGATTCCCTGAGGGCGCCGAGTCGTGGACGAAACAGGTCGACGCGCTGGCGAAAGCAGGATGCCTCACCGTCGCGCCGGATCTTCGCGGGTACGGGCTGAGCGACGCGCCGGAGGGTGTGGATAACTACGCGATCGATCACCTCGTCGAGGACGTTGCCGGGATCATCAAGTCCTTCGGGCGCTCAACAGCTCATGTCGCCGGGCATGACTGGGGCGCTCTGGTCGCGTGGTTCTTCGCGGGGCGCCATCCGGAGATGACGAAGACGCTGACCGCGCTGTCGGTCGCGCACCCCGCCGCCCTGGCCGAGGCCAGTCGCGTCGACGAGGAGCAGCGCGAGAAGTCCCGCTACGTAGCCCTCTTCCTATTGGAGGGCAAGGCGGAGCGCGTGCTGGCGGATGAGGACTACAAGCGCCTCCGCGGGATGTTCAAGCTCGGACCGAATCCCGACGCGGTGCCGCGCGGCATCGTCGAGCATTTCACCCACTCGCTCAGCCGGCCCGGCCGCCTCACCGCCGGCCTCGACTACTACCGCGCCAACCTCGGCGCCGGCGGAGGCGCCTGGGCGTCTCTGACTAGCGAGCTCAAGATAACGACGCCCACCACTCTGCTGTGGGGCGACGAGGATCCTGCGCTTGGTCGGCGGGCCGTTGAGGCCACCGCTCAGCACGTCGAGGGCCCATACAGGCTCGAGGTCCTCAAGGGCGCCGGCCACTGGCTGCAGTTCGAACGCCCGGACGAGGTGAGCCGCGCGCTCACGCGCGCCGCCAAAGATTATTAAGCTAGCGGCGGTGCTTGACCGGTCCGATCAGAATCGGCGGCAGGGTTTGCGCCGTCTCGATGACATTCTCGAAACGCTCGAGCAGCTCAATCTTCACGACAAGACGGAGTTGCCCGACCACGTGGCGGAGGCGCTTGTCCTGCTGGGCATCGACGGGCCCCACAGCATCCCCGTCCCGCAGCTCATCGAAAAGGTGTGGGCGATGCAGCAGCCCTACCTCATCACGATCGTCGTCGAGCGCCGCCGCCGCCGGCGCCGCAAGGTGACGACCGACCCCGGGTTGCCTGAGACCGGCTGAATCCCGCTGAAACCGCGCGACTGGCTCGACGTCTTCCATCGCATCGGGGCCGGCGTGCGCGAGGCGGTTCTTCCACTTGCGGGCACGGACGCGGGACGCGTGCGCTTCGAGGTCGGCGCCGGCGGTGACAGGACGCTGGAGCTCGACCGCGCGGCGGAGGCGGTCGTCTTCACCCAGCTCGTCGCCGTCGCTGGGCGTGGTGAGGTGTTCTCGGTTCTCTCCGAGGAATCGGGGCGCCGCAGCTTCGGCTCCGACTACCCGCTGATCCTTGTCGATCCGGTGGACGGCAGCCTGAACGCCAAGCAGGGCGTCCCGGTGTTCGGGCTCATGCTCGCGGTGCTCGACGGCCCGACCATCGACGACACGCTCGCCGGCTACGTGCTGAACATGAACAACGGCGAGGCATGGTCCGCGATCCGCAAGCAAGGGGCGTGGCGCGCCGGCGAGCCTCTTCTGGTCATCCCCCGACAGGATCGGAAGCGGATCCAGATCCTCGGGCTCGAGAGCTCGCCCAAGGCGATCACCGCCGCGCGACCGCTCGTGGAGCGCTCGAACAAGATCCGCATACTGGGCTCGATGGCGCTCTCGATAGCGCACACGGCTGCGGGCGGGTTCGATGTCTTCTGCGCGCCGATGCCGGTCCGCGTTTTTGACATGGCGGCGAGCCTGCTCCTGCTCGCCGAGGTGGGCGGGGTCGCGACGGACCTGCGGGGCAACCCCATCGGACCGCTGGAGGCCTCGCTCGACAACCGAACCACGCTGCTCTGCGCGCCGACCAGGGAGCTGCACGACGAAGCGCTGGAGTTTCTCGGTCCGCCGGAATGATCTTCACGCCCGACCGCACCGTCTTCGTCGTGCTCAGCTTCGAAGGTCCTGACCTATACAGCCAGGCGGGGGGCCTTGGGGTTCGCGTGAAGGGCTTGACCCGCTCGCTCGCGAGGCTCGGCTTCGACACGCACCTCTACTTCGTCGGCGATCCGGACCTGCCGGGCGAGGAAACCCTCGAAGGTGGAAAGCTCCATCACCGGCGCTGGGGCCAGTGGATCTCGGCGCAGCACCGCGGCGGCGTCTACGACGGCGAGGAGGGCAAGATCCGCGACTGGAACTTGAGCCTGCCGCCGAGCGTGATCGACAGCGTCATCGCGCCGGCCGTCGCCGCCGGGAGCTACGTGGTCGTGCTCGGCGAGGAGTGGCATACGTCGTGGTCGATGAGCCTGATCTCCGACACGCTCTACCTCCGCGGCCTTCGCGACCACGTCGTGATGCTTTGGAACGCCAACAACACATTCGGCTTCCACCGCATCGACTGGGGCGCCCTGACGTTGGCGGCGACCCTCACCACGGTGAGCCGCTACATGAAGTTCGAGATGTGGGACTGGCACCAGAACGCGATCGTCATCCCGAACGGCATCCCGCGCGAGTCCATCGCCGACGCGGACCCGGCGGCCATAGCTGAGCTGAGGGCGGCGGCGGCTGCGGACTACCTGTGCTTCAAGATCGGCCGTTTCGACCCGGACAAGCGCTGGCTGATGGCGGTGTCGGCCGCGGCCTACCTCAAGCGCCATGGAAGCCGGGTCAAGCTCTTGATGCGCGGCGGAAAGGAGCCGCATGGCGGCGAGGTGCTCAACCACGCGCGTCACCAGGGCCTGGTCGTGATCGACGCCGCCGCGCCTCCCGACGTGGCCGGGTTGGCCGCACTACTGCGCGCAAGCGCTGATGCCGACGTGATCAACCTCACCACCTTTGTCAGCGATGCGCTCCTCGCGGTGATCTACCCCGCGTGCGACGCGGTGCTGGCCAACTCGGGACACGAGCCGTTCGGTCTTGTCGGCCTCGAGGTGATGGCCGCGGGCGGGCTGGCGGTGACAGGCTCCACGGGCGAGGACTACGCGGAGGCGTACCGCAACGCGCTGGTCGTGGAGACGAGCGATCCCGTCGAGCTGGTCACCGAGCTCATGCTGCTCAAAGAGCGGCCTGGTCTCGCGGCGCGAATGCGCAAGCGCGGCCGGACCACGGCGCGCGAGTATGTCTGGGAGAAGGTGATCGATCAGCTCCTGCTGCGCGCGGAGTTCGCGGCCGCGCTGCAGGCTGTGAAGCAGCCGCCGGCACCGGAGCCGAAGGTTGCGCGTCAGTTCTTGCGGAAACCGCCCTCGCTTGGCTGAGAACCTGGTCGTCTACACGGTGGTCCACCAGCCGAGAAGGTTGAAGCTGCCGGCGCAGGTGATCCCGTCGGGAACGCCGCCGGACGACTTCGCGACCTTCCTGTTCGACGAAGCGATGGACCGCCGCTACTTCGAGAAGGTGGCGCAGTTCGCCTACCTGCCCGCGACCGCGCTGTTCCGCGACCTCACAAAGCGCGGCTGGCGCATGTCGATCGGTTTCAGCAACTCGTTTCTCGTCCAGGCGGAACAGTGGGGGCCGAAGGTGCTGGATTCGTTCCAGCGACTGTGCGCGAGCCCCAACGTCGAGGTCGTGTGCGTCGAGCCCTACCACTCGTGGCTCTTCTACTTCGACATCGTCGCGTTCAAGGAGTCGATGCTGTGGGCCCGCCGGCGCCTCGAAGACCTCTTTCAGAAACCGGTGTCAATGACTGACACCACCGAGATGTTTATGTCGAACGACGTTTACTTCGCTCTTCAGCAGTGCGGGTTCAGCGGCGCGTTCATGGAAGGGAGGTCATGGCAGCTCGGCTGGCGCGAGCCGACGCATGTCTATCGATACTCACAACAGAGGCTGGCCCTCCTTGCCCGCCACCACGAGCTCTCCGACGACGTCGGGTACCGGTACTCCGACCGCGCCTGGAGCATGTGGCCTTTGACGGCCGAAACGTACGCAGGCTGGCTGAGCGACACGGGAGGCGAAGTCGTGACGCTCGGCTGGGACTTCGAGACGTTCGGCGAGCATCACCCGAAAGAATCGGGAATCTTCGGCTTCATGCGAGCCCTCAACGCGCAGATCAAGAAGCGAAAGGTGCGCATGCTGCTGCCCTCGGAAGCGGTGGCGGAGCCGGAGGAGTCGCGGCATGAGGTCCCGATCAACGAGTACGGGACGACCTGGGCGGGTGAGGGCGGCATGGAGTTCTTCCTCGGCAACTCCGCCCAGCAGGGCGTGTTTCGCCTGATGCACCACGCGTACTCGAAGGCCCGGCTCACCGGTGACCCCAGGCTCATCGAGATCGCCCGGTGGCTGCTGCAGTCCGACAACTTGCATCTCATCCAGTGGTATGGCAAGTCGGGACCGGCGGCGGAGGTGAGCGCGTACTTCACTCCTGACGAGTGGTGGGAGCTCGGCGCGCACGGCATCATCCGGGAGCACCAGCGCGCCTACTTAAACTTCATCCGCGCCCTTGACGAATACGCGAAATGATATGAGCGGAAACCTCGAAGGTTTCCGCTGCGCGCAAGCGGCGATAAGGTTGTGACTTGCTGAATGCATCGGCAGTTTGGCTTCGCCAAAGTGCCTGCTCACCTTCCCCGGGATTGGATTTACAGAATATTTCACCCCGCAATGCCTGGGAGCCCAAAAGCGATGCGGAGTTGCGGCCGAGGTGAACTCGGCCGCCCTGCCACGCTGGAGATGGTGCCCCGCCCACGTTGCGATGATTGTGGTTAGCAAATGAAGCCCATCCACGTCGCTTTCGTCTGGCACATGCACCAGCCGTATATGAGCGGAAACCTCGGCGGTTTCCGCTCATCGGGCCTCTCAACGGCCGCTCACGGCGGTATCACTCCAATCGCAATCTCGGCCGGATTCGAGGCCCTGCTCACCTTCCCCGTGATCGGATTTACTGAATGATTTCTCCCGGCCACGCTTGGGTGACGACAGCGGCGCAGAGTCGCGGCCGAGGTAAACTCGGCCGCCCAGGCGACGTGCCACGAGTTTGAGTAGCAAATGAAGCCCATCCACGTCGCTTTCGTCTGGCACATGCACCAGCCGTACTACAAGGACGACCTCACCTCGACCTATCTCTTGCCGTGGGTGCGGCTGCGCTGCGCCAAGGACTACTACAAGATGCCGGCGCTGCTCGACGGCTATCCGAAGATCCGCGCCACCTTCAATCTCGTCCCATCGCTCCTGGCGCAGATCGAGGACTATGGCAAGGCGGAGTCGGTCGACCTCTTCCTCAACTTGAGCCGTCGTGACGCCGGCGAGCTCTCTGCTGAGGAGCGCGATTTCCTGCTGCGGTGGATGCGCGAGTCGCCGCGAGCGCTGCGCGTGCAGCAGTCGCCTCGCTATCTCGAGCTCGCCTCGCGCCCCGTCGACGGGCAGTTCACGACCGGCGACATCCGCGATCTCCAGGTGTGGTTCAACCTCGCGTGGTGCGACCCCGTCTGGATGGAGTCAGACCCAAGGCTTGCCGAACTGAAGCGCAAGGACCGTGACTTTTCGGAAGCCGACAAGCAGCCGCTGTTCACCGCGCAGCTGGACATGATGGCGAAGGTCATTCCGAAGTATCGCGAGCTTGCCGATCGAGGCCAGGCTGAGCTGACCTTCTCGCCCTACTACCACCCGATCCTCCCGCTCCTGTGTCACGTCGACTCCGCGCGCAGCGCCAATCTCAACATCCAGCTCCCTCAGCGCCACTTCTCCCATCGCGAGGACGCCGAGCGCCAGATCGAGCTCGGGTTCGGGCTCTTCGAGCGATTGCTCGGACGCAGGCCGAAGGGGATGTGGCCGTCGGAGATGGCGGTGGGGGAGAGCGTGATCGGCCTTGCCACCGAGGCCAAGTTGGATTGGATGATCAGCGACGAAGAGGTGCTGGCGCGGTCGATGGACAACCAGTTCTCACGGGACGCCCAGCTGTACAGCCCCAAGCGCATCGAGCGGGAGGGTCAGGGCGTGGCGATGGTTTTCCGTGACGCTCAGATCTCGAACGCCATCGGTTTCGACTACCAGAAGATGTCTTCGCTCGATGCCGCGCGAAGCCTCGTCGGCCGCGTAAAGAAAATCGGCGAGCAACAGGGCGACGGAGACCAGCTCGTGGTGATCGCGCTCGACGGCGAAAACGCATGGGAGTTCTATCCGCGCGACGGCCATGACTTCCTGAACGCGCTGTACACGGAGCTCGAGGCGAGCCCAGGCGTCGTGACCACCACAGTCTCCGACTTCATCGCGGAGCACCCGCCCGACCAGCAGCTGCACCACCTGCACACGGGCAGCTGGATCGGCGCGAGTCTGGACACCTGGATCGGCGATCCGGAGCACAACGTCGCCTGGGACCTGCTCGCCGAGACTCGCGACTGGCTGGAGGAGCAGTCACGGTTGCGGCCGAAGGACTCGGAACAAATCGCGCTTGCCTGGCGGGAGATCCTCATCACCGAGGGCAGCGACTGGTTCTGGTGGTTCAGCCGCAAGCACGATTCCGGCATGGACCTGATCTGGGACAACCAGTTCCGGCTGCACCTGCGCAACGTCTACAAGCTCATGGGCACTCGCGCCCCCGCGCGCCTGTTCCAGCCGATCATCAAGCGCGCGCCGACGCCTGAGCGAGGTGTTCCTGCGGACGAGATCACGCCGCTCTCACGCGACGATCCCGATTGGAGCAAGGCGGGCCACTACCTGGTGGGCTCAGGATTTGGCGCCCTGCACCGTCCGGCGGGAATCGTCGAGAAGGTCTTCTACGGCAACGACGACGAGCACCTGCACTTCCGCATCGACACGCCGCGCTCGCCGGCCGAGCTCGAAGCTCAGCACATCGACTTCTGGCTCTACTGCTCGGGCGCGCCGGCAGGCGACGGAGTGAGCGACATGGACCTCCCCTTGCAGGTGACCGCGATGGCCGACCTTGGCTTCGAGCCCGCGTATGCGATCAGGATCGTCCCGCGCCTGCGCGGCGGCTCGGTCACCGTGGCGAAGATCGTGGAGCCCCTGACGAGGGCGGTGGCCCAGACCGGATGGGAGATCCCCGATCCATTCTTCGTCTCGGTTCCCTTGCAGCTGCTCGGCAAAGGACCTGGGGACACGGTGGAGATGGCGCTGGTCGTGGCCAGGGAAGGGCACGACATCGAGGAGGTGCCGCCCTCCGGTTCGCTGGGCATCCGCATCCCGGGCGAGGCGCCGGCGGCCGAGGTCCCTCACTCGCAGCATCTCAAGGTGTTGGTGGCGACCGCGGAGCTGGCGCCATTTGCCAAGCTGGGCGGCGTCGCCGACGTCGCCTCCGCGCTCTCGAAGGAGCTGAGCCGCCTGGGCCACGACGTCAGGGTCGTGCTGCCCCGATACCGGCAGGTGGACATCGGCAAGTACAACCTGCGGCCGGTCGTGACAGGCCTGCACATACCGCTCGGCGGTCAGAAGCTGGAAGCGACGATCTACGAGGGTCGCCTCGGCGACATGGTCGTCTACTGCGTCGACTGCCCGCCCCTCTACGACCGGGACGGCATCATCGGCTTCGGAGACGACGACGCGCGGTCGGTTTTCTTTTCGCGCGCACTCCTGGAGATGCTGCCGGCGCTGGATTTCTGGCCGGACGTCATCCACGTTCACGACTGGTTCGCGGCGCTTGTGCCGAACCTCCTCGAGCGCGTCTACACGCAGGGCAAGTACTCGGAGATCGCCACCAACCTCACCATCCACAACCTCGCCGCCCAGGGCGTGTTCGGATTTGGTGCACTGGTCCTTGCCGGCCTGGAAGAGTGGGGCTTGATCCGGGTCGGGATCCCGGGGCTCGACAACGTGGTCAACGTGATGGGTCGTGGGATCGAGTTCGCCGACGTCGTGAACACCGTGAGCGAGCGCTACGCGACAGAGATGCAGACACCCGAATTCGGCGAGGGGTTGGACGAGCTGCTGCGCCGCAACGCCCACAAGCTCCACGGCGTGGTCAACGGCATCGACTACGAGATCTTCGACCCGGCCCGTGATCCCAACCTCCCGCATCACTACTCGGCAGAGGCGCCCGAGAACAAGGCGCTGTGCCGCGCTGAGCTTCGAGCCGAGCTAGGTCTCGATGACGTGAACAAACCGCTGTGCGCGATCGTGTCGAGGTTCTACGACGTGAAGGGGCTGGACCTCGTCGAGCAGGCGATGGCGCAGGTGCTGCATCTCGGCCTGCAGGTCGTGGTGATCGGAACAGGCGATCGCCGCTACGAGGACATGTTCCGGCGGTGGGCCGCCGAGAGGCCGCATCAGGTGTCGGCGTCGATCGGTTTCGACTCGGCCCTCGCCCAACGCGTCTACGCCGGCGCCGACATGCTGTGGATGCCGTCGCGCTTCGAGCCGTGCGGCCTCGCGCAGCTGATTGCCCTGCGCTACGGCACGATCCCCGTCGTACGCGAGACGGGTGGACTCGCCGACACCATCAGGGATTACGACCCCGTGGCTCTGACAGGCACTGGATTCATGTTCGACACTTACGATCCATGGCAGTTCTTCGCCGCCGTCGTGCGTGCGGCGGAGACCTTCCGGCACCCCACGCTGTGGGCGTGGCTCATCCGTCGGGCGATGATGGAGGACGTTTCGTGGTCGCGCTCGGCGCATCGGTACGTGCAGCTCTACGTAGCCGCGATCACCGAGCGGCGTGAGCGCCGGGGAGTGACAGCCCTGGCCGACTGAACCGCGTCCTGTGGTAACCAAACGCGTTTGATCGCGTTGGGGGAGAGGTAATGGCACGACACGCTTGGCTTGGCGTCGCGATGGTGCTCCTATTCGTCGGGTCGGCCTGCACAGCAAACGGCCCTCTGGTGCGCGCGGCTGTCTCGCCTTCGCACCCGCAACCAACCGTGACACCGAGTCAGGAAGCCTCGCCCTCACCCCAGACTCCTTCGCCCAGTCCAGAGCCCAGCCCGGTTCCGCTGTCGATCTCTTGCTCCACGACGCCGAGCGCAGTCTCCGAGCCGCTTGTCCTCACCTGGGCCCCCGGCCCGCTCCAAGTCTTGCTCGACAGCTTCCACGACCCGGCGCATCCGAACACGCTTTGCACGCTTGCCGGCGCGTACAACGTCAGGTTCATCTCCGGCACGGAGATTGGTTACGTGACCTTGTCGTTGAACAACCTGACTGAGGGCACGAGCGTGATCTCGCGGATGAACCTCGCCGACCTCAAGCCAGTCTTCGTCGTGGCGGTTCAGGGCTATGTCATGGACCTGGCCTGGAGCCCCGATGGCTCGAGCGTCGCCTACCTAGTGCTGGTGAACGCTACGGGTCTCGGCTCGGGGAGCGCCAACCAGCTCTGGCTCAAGGCCGGCGACGCCGAACCTCGAGCGATCACGCCGCTGATGCCGCTCTTCGGGCGGGGTGGCTCGACCAGCGACGAGACCATCGTTCTTTTCTCACGCGATGGAAAGTACCTGTTGATGGTCGATACCTTCGTCGACGGTCCGGCGCCCGCTTCACCAGACCTGGCGCACTTCCAGGTCCGTTCGATGCCGGCGGGAAACTTGCTGTGGGTGCCGCCCAGCGCGCTCACAACCGGCGACAAGATCGGCTTCTCCTTCGTCACGATGGCGGCATGGTCGCGAACGAGCGACCGCCTTTACTACCGCGACCAGACCGGAGTCCACACGTGGGATCCACCAAGCTCCGTCGGGACGCTGGTCGCGGGGCTGAGCTGGTTCTCACCCTCGGTGTCGCCCGATGGGCGATTTGTCGCGTACGCGGTCAACATGGGCGATCAGCCCCACGTGGAGGTCCGCGACCTGGTCTCGAACAAGGTGCAGGTCATCCCTGGGGTCCGCGGAGCGCCGCTCTTCGTCGGCGGCAGCATGTTTTTCCAGGCGGAATACGTGCTCGGCCAGCAGGGGCCGGGCCCGCCTTACGTCCAGACCGGCCGCTACTTCGTGTTCGACCTTCGGACCAACGTGGAAACGCCGCTGCCTGTAACCGTCAATCTGACCGATTACTGGCCGCGCTAGCCGCCCCAGTCCGGGAGCAGGCGCAGCTGCTCGACCCGGCGCGCACCCGGCGCGTAGGCGAGGTTGAAGTAGTCGATCACCATCCGGCGCGCGGCGAAGGCCGTGGCCGTGTGGCGGATCGAAGCTCGCATCATCTCGATCCATCGCTGCGGGATGCCGTCCTTGTCGCGGTCGAAAAACGCCGGCACCACCTCTCGCTCGAGCAGGCGGTAAAGGCCTTCGGCTTCTGCGCGATCGTCGGTCGACGGGCGGTCCAGGGTCGCCCCCGAAGGGATCGCCCAGCCGAGTTCCGGACGGTAGGCCTCGTCCCACCAGCCGTCGAGGATGCTCACGTTGAGCGCTCCGTTGGCACCCGCCTTCATCCCGCTGGTGCCGCTCGCCTCGAGGAACCGTCGCGGGTTGTTCAGCCACACGTCGCTGCCGTGCACTAGGAAGCGCGCAAGCTCGATGTCGTAGTCCTTGAGAAAGACGACGCGCGGTTCTTCTCGCGCGAGCGCGACGACGCCGGCGACGATGTCCTTGCCTGGCTGGTCCGCCGGATGTGACTTGCCCGCGAACAAGAGCTGCACCGGGCGCTTGGAGTTGTGCAGGAGCTTGACCAGCCGCGGCCGATCCTGGAGCAAGAGATTGGCGCGCTTGTACGGCGCGAAGCGGCGGGCGAACCCGAAGGTCAAGGCATCGACGTCCAGCTCGTTCGAGTCTTCGGAACGTCTCCTGGCGAATTCGAGCAGCTGTCGCTTCAGGTTGAGATGGATCGCCCACAGCTCGGCGGCGGGGATCTCGAACACCGCATGCCAGCGTCCATCCCTGCCGTCGAGGTCCCACCAGTCAGGTCCGACGTAGCGGCGCAGCAGGTCGGCGATCTCCGGCGCGATCCACGTCGGCATGTGGACGCCGTTCGTCACGGATCCAATTGGGATCTGGTTTTCGGGCAGGCCGCGCCACGCGTCCTTCCACAGCCGTCGCGAGACCGCGCCGTGCAGGCGGCTCACTCCGACCGACTGGTCGGCGAGCCGAAGGGCGGCATATGTCGTGGTGAATCGCTCACGCGGGTCGCCGGGACGCTGTCGACCGAGGTCCATGAAGCGGTCGAACGACAGGCCGACCTCGGTCAGGTAGGGGCCGAGGAGGTCCCACACGAGGCCGGATTCGAAGTAGTCGCTTCCGGCCGCGACCGGCGTGTGCGTGGTGAAGACGATTCCGGCACGCGCGACGAGCCGCGCCTCTTCGAGTGTCATCTGGCGGGAGGCCCTCAGCTCGCGGATGCGCTCGATGGCGCATAGAAAGCTGTGGCCCTCGTTGAGGTGGAAGACGCCGGCCGTCACGCCAAGCGCGCGCAGCGCGCGAACGCCGCCGATGCCGAGCACGATCTCCTGGCGAAGTCGGCGGTCGGGTTCCGGCACGTACAGGCGGTCGGTGATCCCGCGCAGGTCAGGTGGGTTGGCCTCGAGGTCCGTGTCGAGCAGGTACAGCTGCACGCGCCCGACCTGCGCTCGCCACACGCCGATGCGAACCGAGCGGGAGCCGATGGGCGCTTCGACCTCGACGCCTTCGACGCGGCGCACAGGCAGGTCGGTGCCACGATTCTCGGCGTACACCTCGACCTGGTGGCCGCCGGAGTCGATGTCCTGGCGTCCGATCCCCTGCTTGTAGAGAAGACCGACCGCGATCAGTGGAAGCCCGAGGTCGCTGGTCGCCTTCAGGTGGTCGCCGGCCAGCACGCCAAGCCCGCCGGAGTAGATGGGCAGGCATTCGGCCAGGCCGAACTCCAGCGAGAAGTAGGCGACGACGAGCGGGGCGTGCGCGTCCATGAAGCGCGGATGGTGCTCGTAGTACTCGCGGAGGGCCGCGCGCGCGTCCTCGAGCGCGGCTTTCACGTCGTCGCGCTCCGATGCGCGGGCCACTCCCTCCTCGCCGAGCTGCTTGAGCAGCAGGACGGGATTTTGCCGCGTCGATTCCCACAGCTCAGGGTCGATCGTGCGAAAGAGATTCTCGATGCGGGGCTGCCAGGTCCACAGCAGATCGTGAGCGAATTCGTCCAGTTCTTCCACCAGGACTTAGGGGTGCCGTCCGGGATTTCGGTCGGATCTTCGGCGCCTATGCGGCCGCATTGCGTTGTTGCCTCCTGCGCGCGCTCGGTTACGCATCCACGGGATGCGCGCCCTCGCGTGCTCGGAGGCGCCTAGCACTGCGGCCACCTGGATCGCCGAATCTCTCGACCGAACCCCATACGTCACCCTAGGATGGTATGCGGTAGCGAGATGAAGGCGGTGGTCATGGCGGGAGGGGAGGGCTCGCGTCTCCGGCCGCTCACGAGCCGGATGCCCAAGCCGCTGGTGCCGGTCGCCGGGCGGCCGATCATGGAGCACATCCTCTTGCACCTGCGTCGCCACCAGATGCGCGACGTGGTCGCCACCGTGCAGTATCTCGGCGCCTCGATCCGCAACTATTTCGGCGACGGCTCCGAGCAGGGCATCGCGCTCACCTACTCGGTCGAGGACTCGCCTCTGGGCACCGCGGGCTCCGTCATGCTTGCGCGGCAGCAGCTGACCGAACCGTTCGTTGTCATCTCCGGTGACTCGCTCACCGACATCGACCTCGCCGCCGCGGCTCGCTTCCACAGGGAGCGCAAGGCTATTGCCACGATCGTCCTCAAGCCCGTGCCCAACCCGCTCGAGTACGGCGTGGTCGTGATGGACGAGGGCGGCGCAGTCCAGCGCTTCATCGAAAAGCCGAGCTGGGGTGAGGTGATCTCGGACCTCGCCAACACCGGGATCTACATCCTCGACCCTGCGGTGTTCGACTTCTTCCGCCCGGGTGAGGTGGCGGACTGGTCGGGCGACGTCTTCCCCAAGCTATTGAAAGAGGGCGAGCACGTCTTCGGCTGGGTGGCGTCCGGTTATTGGGAGGACGTCGGAAGCCACGCCGCCTACGTCAAGGCGAACTTCGACTGCCTCGAGGGGAAGGTGAAGGTGCAGATCCCTGGCGATCGCACCGGCGATTCCATCTGGATCCACAAGGACGCGGAGGTATCGCCGGGCGCTCGCATCGACGGTCCCGCGCTCATCGGCGCCGGGGCGAAGGTGCGGGCCGGTGCGTGGGTCAACGGACCGTGCGTCATCGGCGGCTACACCACCATCGATTCCGGGGTCAAGATCTCGAACTCGATCACCTGGGACCACTCCTACATCGGGCTCAACTCGCGGCTGCGAGGTTCAGTCGTATGCAGGTCGGTGACGATCAAGAACGGCTGCCTGCTCGAAGAGGGCAGCGTGATCGGCAGCGACGTCGTCATCGGATCTGGCTCGACCGTCAACCCGAACGTGCGCATCTGGCCCAACAAAGAGGTGGAGCCCGGCGCAGTGGTTCACGAATCGATCATCTGGGCCGGTTCCTGGAAGCGGGGGCTGTTCAGCTCCTATGGCCTGAACGGGTTGATCAATGTGGAGTTCACGCCGGAGTTCGCGTCGCGGCTCGGCGCAGCCGTTGGCGCCCTCGCCCCCAAGGGGACTGAGATCGCGATCTCGCGCGACTACACCAGGTCGGCGCGCATGATCAGCCGCGCCCTGATGTCGGGGATGATCTCCTCGGGCACCGCCGTCACGGACCTGTCGGTGCTGCCTGCTCCGGTGTCGCGCTACTGGGCTCGGCACAACCACGTCGCCGCGGTTCACGTCCAGACCTCGCCGGTCGATCCGCGTTCAGCGGACATTCGCCTGTTCGACGACCATGGGTTGGAGCTGGACAAGCGCAGCGAGCGCCGTCTCGAAGGTCTTTTCTTCCGCGAGGACATCCGGCGGGTCTCGCACTACGAGATCGGCCGCATCGTGCGGAGAGACAGCCAGACCGAACGCTACACCGAGGACATGATCGCGAAGCTCGACCTCGAGACACTGCGAGGCGCGGCGTTCAAGGTGCTCATCGACTACAACAACGGCGCCGCGGCGATGGTGCTGCCAAGAGTCTTCCAGGAGATGAACTGCACCGTCATCCCGCTCAACGCCTCGCCCGCCGAAGTCGTCATCGAGCAGGACGAGCACACGTTTCGCGATCACCTGCAGGAGATGGGTTTGATCGTGTCGGCGGTGAAAGCCAAGATCGGCGTGTTCGTCGACACGCCCGGCGAGCGGTGTTTCCTGGTCGACGAGACAGGCACCGTGCTCAACCACGAGGCGGCGTTTGCGGTCCTGACGCAGCTGGCCCTGTCTAGGCGGACCGGCATGGTGCTCGGACCTGCGTCGGCATCGCTCGAGTACTCGATGATCGCGGAGCGGATGCAGAGCAGGTTCGTGCCGACCAAGATCACTCCGGGCGCGGTGCTCCGGGCGGCTCAGCATGCCGACACCGTGGTGGCGTCAGACGGTGCGGGCGGCTACTGCTGGCCGGACTTTGCGGTGTCGTTCGACGCGATCTTCACGATCGTGCGCGTGCTGGAGCTGCTGGCGCAGACGGGCTCGTCGCTGGGCGCGCTGCGCGTGCAGATCCCGCCGGTGTCGCACAGGACCGCGGTCGAGTTCTGCCCCTGGGAGGTCAAGGGCCGCGTCATGCGAACCATGATGGAGCGGCACATGAAGGACCGCGTCGACCTCACGGACGGCGTGAAGGTGTTCGTCGACGGAGGTTGGGTGCTGGTGGTGCCGGACGCCGACCGGCCCGAATACCACATCATCGCCTCGACCCTGGACCCGGTCCAGGCCGACCGTCTCGTCAGCGAGTACTCCCAGCTTGTGCGCTCGGTCGTCACCGAAGCCGCGCCGCAGGCCGAGGCTGTGGTCGAAACGTAAGATTCCTGTGGCGCGGGCGTAGCTCACCTGGTAGAGCGCAACCTTCCCAAGGTTGAGGTAGCCGGTTCGAGACCGGTCGCCCGCTCCAATCCTTCGGGCGCGGATTCCGCGCCAAAAGCGTGGAATTCAGTGCCGCTAAACACGCGCTAGGCGTGGAATCTCGACTAGTGCGGGAACCAGCGTTCGACGCGATCGACACGCCCATCTGAGAAGCCCGGCCGCGAATCGACACCCCAAAAGTGCGAGGCGACGGCTAGCCCGATAAAGGCTCCGAGTATCAGCAGGAGCTCCATGCCGCAAGGCTACGCCTGAAACCTGGTCGTGGACGCGTCGTTCAAATTTGATTTCTTAAGCCGTCTTGATTTAGTGTCGTGAAGACGTCGTCCGTGTTGCGTTGGGGGTGATTGCTTTGCGAAGACACCGACTGCTCGTGCTTGCCGCGCCCGTTCTCCTGCTCGCCTGGCTGTTCGCCAGCCCGCCGGTGGCGGCGGTCGGCAGCCTCCCACCGCGTACTCAGTCCGACGCTGCATATATCGCAAGCTACGCGGCCCACAGCGTGACGAATGTCTTCGCGACCACGCAAAAGACAAGCTGCTACACGCCGGAGGTGCCCTACTTCACCAGCGACGGCCCGAACGACGGGTACACAGGCATGGAAGCCTGCACCGGGCGCGCCAACACAGGCGAAGCGCTCGGGTCTTACCCGACCCAGGCCGGCAGCAACCCCGGCTATCCCGCGTCGGCTCCCATGCTGGTCAAGGACCACTCCGAGTCGGACATCCGGGTCGACCCCACCAATCCGCTGCATCTGATCGGGTCCTCGAAGTGGTTCGTCAGCGCCGAGGGCTACAACCATCTGCTCGGCTTCTATGAGTCGACCGATGGCGGCGTGACCTGGCCCGTGCAGGGTCACATCCCCGGCTACGAAGGCTGGACCGACAACACCGACCCGGTCGGCGCGTTCGACACCCACGGCGACTACTACTCGCTGATCCTGCCGTACCAGTTCTTTTACAACAGCGACGGCACCCACAACTTCCAGATCAATCCGAATGAAGAGCCCAACCCGACCCAGCCGGCAGAGGTGATCTCAATCGCTGTCCGCCCCCATGGCGCCAGCACGGCCACCGACTGGATCTCCACCCGCAACGGCCATCCCGACTTCGTGGCTCCGTACGACGCGAAGGGCCAGGAGCCGGACAAGCAGTGGCTCACCATCGACACCAACCCACGCAGCCCGTTCAAAAACACGATCTACGCGATGTGGGCGGTGTTCGACGGCTTCAACAGCAAGGCGTTTGTCTCGACGGCGAAGGCGCTGGGGAACGGCCACCACACGGACTGGTCAGCTCCGCAGCAGCTGCCGACCATCAACAGCACCGCCGGCGACAGCTACCTGCTGCCGCACGTGGCTCCCAATGGCACCGTCTACACGTCGGTCACCAACTTCCCGGGCAAGGACGCGTTCTGCTGCGTCACGATCTCGGTCGACTGGTCGACCGACGGCGGTGTGACCTGGCAGGGTCCGAGCGCGCTCGCCGCCCAGAACATCCCCGAGACCATCGCCTACACGAACACGACCTTCCGGCAGGGAATTAGCAACAGCTTCGCCGTTGGGAACCAACTGGTCAACGGCAAGTACCCGCTCTACGTCGCGTACGAGGACTACGGCACCGGTAACGCAAACGTGATGCTGACCTCCTCGATTGACGGCGGCCAGATCTGGAGCACTCCGATCAAGGTCAACGACAACGTGACCTCGACCGTGGACGAGTTCCAGCCCAACCTGGCGGTGGCTGCCGACGGCACCGTCAGCGTCAACTTCTACGACCGGCGCCTGGCGTGTCCGGCACAGGGGACGGAGGCGACCGCAGCTGGTCTCGCCCTCGACCAGGTCAATCCCGCATACGTCGGCGCGCTTCCCCCGTATGGGGCGACCAACTACTGCGTCAACGCCAGCATCCAGTTCTACCACCCGAGCCTGACGCCGATCAGTCACAACATTCGCATCTCACAGCACGCCTTCGATCCGCAGCTGAACTCTCCGCACACGCGTTGCGCGAGCTGCAGGCGGACCTTCATAGGCGACTACTTCGGCAACACTTTCGCGGGCTCCACCAGCTACTCGAGCTTCGTCAGCACCTACGACGACGGCACCAACACTGCTCACTACCAGCAGCAGTTGGTTGCAAGCCTGAAGATTTCGTAATCGCGCGAGCTGAGAGGGGCCCGGATCTCCCGGGCCCCTCTAACATTTAGCGACCGACCACACCGACAAGGAGGGCGCCGCCATGCCGACCTACATCAGCCTGCTTCGTTTCACGTCCCAGGGAGCCAAGGCGCTCAAGGACAGCCCCAAGCGGCGTGAAGCTGCGGCCAAGGCGATCGAGAGCCTTGGTGGAAAGCTGCTCCACACGTACCTGACGATGGGCCGCTACGACTTCGTCGCGATCGTCGAGGCACCAGATGACGAGGCGGCGGCGAAGTTCGCGCTGATCACCGGGGCCCAGGGCAACGTCTCCACCGAGACGATGCGAGCGTTCTCGGAATCCGACTTCGAGCGCCTGCTCAAGGCCCTGCCATAGAGTCTCGGCCGGAAGAGCCCTCGACGGATCTTCGGCGCCCATGCGGCCCATCTCCGGGTTTAGCGACTGTGATGCTCGCTTACGAATACACGATGCGCTCGCTGCGCTGCTCGTCGCTTTCCTCTGGGGTCCCCGTGGCGAGCCACGGGAGGGACCCCTGGATCACCGAATCTCTCGCCGAGGGTCTTCGGCCGAGCCTCCTGGCCGATCGGGGGAGGGGATCCGCAGGGGCAGCGTCAGCCACGCCATCGCTGCCGCTGCCGCCACCCCTGGCACGAACGCCAGCACCGCCCGACCGCTCGCGTCCCACAGCGCGCCCGCGAGCAGCGGCACCGTGAAAGCCACCGTGTACTGAACGGTGAAGATCGCTGCGCTCATGCGGTGGACGTCGCCCGCGGCGGCGAGCCTCGGCGGGAGCGTGAGGACGACGATGAACGCCAGCGCTGCCGCAAAGCCGAGCAGGAACGCCCAGAAAATCACTCCTGCGCCGGGCGTGAGAACGATCCCAAGCTGCGCTACCACCATCACCGCGCTCGAGCCGATGAAGCCGGCACGTCCGGTGAGGAGTCGCTGCCAGATCGCAACGGCCGGCGCGGTCAACAGCTGCGACCCGTTCAGCACCGCGAGGGTGGGGGTGATCAGCGCATGGCGTCCGGTCTGGTCGAGGAAGTCCGGGATGAATGCGTTGGTGCCGAAGTACACGGCTGACGCCATCCCCATGACGAGCCCGATCCGCGTGGCCTGACCCTCCCTCCAGTTCGGCCACCAGCGCGGCGCGATGCCCTTGCCGTCCTGCCGGCCCGCCGGCGCGGCGATCGCGATGGCCACACCGCTGGCGACGACCAGCAGGGACCACGTCGCCAGGGCCCAGCGCCAGTCGCCGTGGGCCAGCGGCAGCACACCGACCGGGGTGGTAAGCACGGTCGGCAGCGTCTCGCCGATCAGGATGCCGTTGCTGTACACGGCGGTGGCGATGGCGATACGGCGCGGAAACCATTCGCGAACGAGCGAGGGAAACGCGGGCTGGCTCACCGCCACGCCGACGCCCATCAGGAACGTCGCGGTGAACAGCACCGGCGTGCTCGGGCCGAATCCCCGCAACCCTCCGAAAACGGCGATGAAACCCAGCCCCACCGCCAGCGCTCCGCGCACGCCGAGTTTCGCGATGAGCAGCGACCCGGCCACGGAAGCGACGGCCAGCAGCAGCACCGGCAGCGAGACGAGCGTGCCGATCGCCTTCTCGTCGAGGTGCAGCTCGCGATGGATCAGCGGGATCAGCGGCGGCACCGCCAGCATCGTCAGCCGGAGGTCGATGCCGCCAAGCCACAGCAGCAGGAGCCTCACCCAGTCCGCGCGCGTGAGCCTCATGCTTTCACGTCCCCACTTTTTGGGGTGGGGTTTGATTTGGCCCCATACTTGTGCGCGTGCCAGGCCTCCTCATCGTCACCTCAACAGGACCTGAAGACCCCACACGAGCCAGCATTCCTTTCCACATCGCGGTCAACGGAGCCAAACCGAATGGGACCGAGGTCGCGATCGCGTTGGCCGGCGACGCTGCCGAGCTGGTCAAACCCGACGTCATCGCCAACGTGGTCGGTCTCGGCATACCGCCGCTGCGCGACCTGCTCGACAAGTGCCTCGACCACGATGTCCGCTTCTACGTTTGAAAAGGCTGCGCTGAGGCCCGTGGGGTCTTGCCGGCGATGCTGAC
>DATCPI010000020.1:0-2269 GCA_036570165.1 Candidatus Dormiibacterota bacterium
TCGGCGCGCCGCACCCTGACCGCCTGGTGCCAGCAGTGCATGCCGGAGATGGGGTCTGGGTGCACCGCGAAAGTGAGGTTTTGATGGACACCGACATCGGTCCACCAGATCCGGGCCGTGTCGGAATCGGCAGACGCGTAGGGCCCCGCACCTCGCTTGCGCACCATGGACCAGCGCTCGTCCTTATTGTCTAGGCCCACCGTCGCCATGAGCTGCCGCTGGCCTTGCTCGGCCAGTTTCCAGCGGCCCATGTGGTGACTGCACGCGACCACTCCCGGGCGGATGCCCTCGGTGACCCAGGCTTTGACTACGAAGTGGCCGATATCGGTCTCGACCCGCAGCAGATCACCCGTGCGAACGCCGCCGAGACGCACCGCATCACGCGGATGAATCCAGAGCGGATTGGTATGGGCGATCTCGTCGAGCCATTTCGAATTGGCGCTGCGCGTGTGTATCTGGATGGGCACGCGGAAAGTGGCGATGAGGACCATCTGGTCCTTGTCCAGCTGCTCAGGATGGACGTGACTCTTGATATAGCCGGGGATGGCATGCTCCGCCCAGCCCCAATCAGCAAGGGTGGAGGAATAGAACTCGAGCCTCCCGCTGGGGGTGGGGAAGCCGCGCAAGATTATGCCGTCGACCTCGACACCGACCGCGCGGCGGCCGTCCGCGTCCGGCTCTGGTGTCGGCAGAGGAACGATGTTCGGCCCAGCGGGCCTGAGCGCGCGGGTGTAGGCACGGCCCGTGGGATCGATGTTCACGTCATCGAGCTCGTCATCGGGGACCACCTCTTGATGTAGCGGGCCCACCTTGCGACGCACTTCGAACGCGCCGTAGCGGCGCATGTATTGCAGCGGGGTCAGGCCCTCACTTGCCGCCTTCTCGGGAAGGCCGGGCACCGAGTTCTCGAAGATGTACGCGTAGTACTCATCCACGCCGAGCTTGGTGCCGGGCTCCTGCTTGGACTCGAAGTACTTGCGGATCCCGAGCGACCCCTCGGGGTCGATGCGCCAGGAGAGCTCGATCCAGAACTCGTTCTCCTCCCAGACCTCCCCTGGATTGACCTCGCGGGTGTCGCTGATCGTTTCGCCGAGCCGCTCCCGTGCTGCGCGCAGCACGGGCTGGCGGAAGCCGAGCCATTGGGCGTCGTGGGTCTCGTAGGAGTGGAGGTCGTGACGCTCGGAGCCGTGCCCCATCGGCAGCACATAGTCGGCGAAGTACGCGCTCTCGTTCCAAGTCGGCGTGAGAGCGGCGTGGAGCCCGACCTTGGACTCGTCCGTCAGCGCCTGGATCCAGGCGAAACCGTTGGGGTTGGTCCAGACCGGGTTGTAGACCCGGGTGAAGTAGACCTCGAGTCGCTCCCGGCCTTCCTCCAGGAAGTGAGGGAGGAGGAAGGACATCTCCATCAGCGCCAGCGGGTACTCGCGCGGCCAGGTCAGTTCGTTCCATTCCTCGGGGTGGGGCGGCACGTACATGGGCCGGGGCACGAACTTGTTCCAGGCGTTTGGATAGACCCCGCCCTCGGTCGCCACGGCCCCCATCAGGGCATTGAGCAGGAAAAGGGCGCGGGAGACCTGCCAGCCCCCGAGGTTGCCGGCCGCGGCCGCGCGCCACGTGTGAGTCGAGAGCCGCGTGCCCGCGCCGGCCACCAGGTCAGCGACCTCGCTCAGGGTTGCGGCCGGGATCCCCGACTCGGCGGCGGCGTAATCGAAGGTGAAGTCCTTGTAGATCTCGGCGAGCACCTCTTCGAAGTGCTCGAACGTCTGTGGCTCGTCTGGATGCTCGCGGCTCAGGTACTCCTGCCAGTTCCACCAGCGGCGCACGAACTCGCGGTTGAATAGGCGCTTCTCGATGATGTCGCGGGCGATGGCCAGGCACACCGCAGCTTCCGAGCCTGGATACGTGGGCAGCCAGTGGTCGGCGTGCGTGGCGGTGTTGGAGAGTCGGGTGTCCATCACGATCAGCTTCGCGCCCCTCTCCTTAGCCTCCATGACGCGCTGGGCGTGGGGGTTGAAGTAGTGGCCGGCCTCGAGATGAGAGCTGATCAATAAGATGACGCGCGCGTTGGCGTGATCGGGGCTGGGGCGGTCGAGCCCCATCCAGAAGTGGTAGCCGGCCCGGCCCCCCGAGGAGCAGATGTTGGTGTGGGAGTTGTGGCCATCAACGCCCCAGGCGGCCAGCACACGTTCCGTGAAGCCATCCTCACCGGGCCGGCCGACGTGGTACATGATTTCGTTCCGACGGCCGTCGGTGATCGCTTTGCGAATCC
>DATCPI010000021.1:0-34449 GCA_036570165.1 Candidatus Dormiibacterota bacterium
GAGAGCCGAGCCGCGCTCAACGAAGCGATCGGGTTCCTTGACGAGCGAGGCGTGCCCCACGGCGAAGTTCGGGAGCTTGCGTCATTTGGCATCTGCGTGCTGCCGTTTCGCGACCCCGACAATATCCAGCTGGAGCTGACCTCGCCCCTCTGAGCGCAGAGCTGATCACTCAGCCCGCGCGCGCGCGTCTACTTTGTGTATGTGCTGGTGCGGCCACCGCTCCGACTCGATCGCTGTCCGGCGCGAGATCGGCTCCGTGGACCAGTAGGAAATACATGATCCCGAAGAACGGCAGGTGCCAGAGCAGCTCCTGAGGCGGCAGGAATGGAATCGTCAGGTTGAAGGGCAGCCACATCGCGATGATCACCACCCGAGTCAGGAACCCGCTGATCAAAAGTGCGCCGATGACGAACTCGAAGACGCCTGCGGCGAGGATGAACAGGTCATCTGACATCCACGTCATGCCCAGGAATGCGTGCGGGAAGTTGAACCCGGGGTGCTGGTGCAGAAACGCCTCGGCGATCCGTGGATTCCAGACTTTCTCGGCCAGGGCGGGCGCCATGATCGCCACCCCGGTCAAGACTCGAAGCGAGATCACGGCTCTTTCCGGAGATACCCGCACGCGCCACCAGCCAGCCGCTCGGCGTGGGCGGCCCGCCTCCGGGGCCTGACGCCCGATGGCGTAGATCACGACTGCGATCCCGACCCAGTGCAGCTGTGAGAGGACGTCGAGCGGGGGGAACAGGACAAAGGCGAGCAGCACCAATCCGACCAGGCCGGCAGCGGCGATTCGATCCCAGATTCCGGTGAGGAAGGAAAACCCGATCAGCACCTCAACCGCCCCCAACAGCAGTCCGCCAGGATTGGCTCCGAGACGGAGTTGTGGGGCAAACAGCACTGGCTGCACTCCGGAGTAGATGAGCGGGATGGCGGCCTGGACGGCGAGCAGCGTGGGTGCTCCGATCGCCATCCGCGGAAGGAAGGGGAGGCGTGGCCAGTGCGGGTCGCGGATGAGCCTCTGAGCGAGATAAAGAACCCCCACGGCAGCCAGCGCAGCGATGACCGCAAGCAACGTTCGCCAGCTGAAGACCAGATTCCAATCGACCGGATAGCGCGCCGGGTCCTCGAACCATTCGACGTGTTCGTGAATGCCGGACGGAATCTTCACATCAGCCGCCAATAGTCTCACTAGTACAACGCTTACAGTGAGCCAATGCTCCGGGTTGCGGTCAGGCTGCCGGCGCCCTCCGGCCGGATCGGCGACTACCTGCCGGACGTGACCGCCCTCGAGGCGGCCGGCGCGGACTCGATCTGGCCCGAAGCCGGCACCTCGGCATCGACCGAGCCCTGGATCCTTCTCGGCGCGATTGCCGCTGTCACGCATCGCATCCGGCTTGGCACAACTGTCGGCGCAACCGGCGGTTCCGCCGGCTGGCTGGACGCGGTGGACACGCTCGGACGGCTCAGCAGCGGCCGGGTCGTGGTCGGCGTGCCGCCTGGGCGCGACCCCAAAACGCTTGTCGAGAAGCTGAAGAGCCCGCGCTCAGCCCCGAGTCCGCCCTCGATCCTCTTCCTCTGCCGCAACGCGGGCGAGGCCAGACGGTCGGCACGTCTGGCGGACGGCGTCATCTTGCCCGGGGGCGAGGACGAAGTGCAAGGGCTGCGCTCCAAGGAAACGGACTCCCAGCTATGGGTAAGCGCACTGGTCCCAGCCGACAAAGCAAGCTGGGTGCACTTGATCTCCACCCTGGAAGCCGCAGGGGCGACCGGTGTCATCGTCCCGTGGGACCCGCGACTCATCGACTTGCTGCGTGGCGCGGGCGAGCCGGACGATCGCACCGACCTGCTCATCGCCACCGGCTGATACTGCAAGTGCCGCGCGGCGCCCGGTAATTGCACCAAAGCGAGCGCGATCCTTGACTAATCGCATGCGGTGCGCTAGCTTCCGCCTGCTTCCCACTGGCAATAGCGGAGGGTTGTTGAGTGCAGACGGTCACCCGTCGTGACGTCCTGAAGTTCGGCATAGCGGGCGCCGGCGCGCTGGTCGCGTCGGGTCTGGGCTTTGACGTCGCGGTGGCCGAGTCGACCAAGGTCAAGCTCAACCTGAGGATTGCGGGTGCCAAGGAATCGCACTCGATCTGCCCCTACTGCGCGGTCGGCTGCTCGCTGGTCGCCTACACGCGCCAGACCAGCGATGGCAAGGTCCAGCTCCTGCAGATCGAAGGCGACCCCGACAGCCCGATCAACGAAGGCCGCCTTTGCCCGAAGGGCGCCACTGCTATGCAGCTGGCGACCTCGCCCCGTCGCGTCGAATCACCGCAGTACCGCGCCGCCGGCGCGGCCGGCTGGAAGACAGTCTCTTGGGACTTCGCGCTCAACAAGATCGCGCAGAACCTCAAGGCTTCGCGCGATGCCACGTTCGTCGCCACAGATGGGAACGGCAACACCGTCAACCGCACCGAAGGCATAGCCTTCGCGGGAGGCGCCGCATTCAGCTCGGAGGAAGGCTATTTCGCCACCAAGCTGATGCGAAGCCTGGGACTGGTACACCTAGAACAACAGGCCAGGGTTTGACACGGCCCCACGGTGGTCAGTTTGGCCGCCAGCTTCGGCAGGGGAGCGATGACAAACCACTGGCGCGACATCAAGAACGCTGACCTGATCCTCATCAATGGTGCCAACCCCGCCGAGGCGCACCCAGTCGGCTTTCAGTGGTTCATGAGGGCAAAGCTCGACCGAGGAGCCAAGATGATCCACGCCGATCCCCGGTTCACCCGCACCTCGGCCGTGGCCGACATGTACCTCCGCATCCGTACTGGTTCCGACGTGGCGTACTTCGGCGGGTTGATCAACCACGTCCTGCAGAACAACCTTTACCCGGACGAGTACGTACGTAACTACACGAACGCCTCCTTCATCATCAAGCAGGGATTCGACTTCAAGGACGGGCTCTTTTCGGGCTATAACCCCGACAAGCGCACATATGACATATCGACGTGGGCGTACGAGTTGACAACGCCTCCTCCGAACCCCGGCGAGACCAACTCCAATCGCGAGGGCCCGGCAACCAGCGGCAGCGGGTTTGCCAACCGGGACATGACTTTGCAGCACCCCCGGTCGGTCTTCCAGCTGATGAAGGCCCACTACTCCCGCTACACGCCGGAGGTGGTGTCAAGCATCACCGGCATTCCGGTCGACCAGTTCAAGAAGGTGGCGGACCTGGTCGGACAGATGGGCAAGCCCGACAAGGTGATGACCATCGTCTATGCCGTCGGCCTGACTCACCACACAACCGGCGGCCAGCTGATCCGATCGGGAGCTGTGCTGCAATTGCTGCTGGGCAATATGGGACGGCCCGGAGGCGGCATGAACGCCGAGCGCGGCCACGCCAACATTCAGGGCAACACCGACCACGCCATCTCCTGGGAGATCCTGCCCGGATACTTGAGGATTCCGGCACCGGGCCACAAGACTCTCGACGACTACGTCGCCCAGAGCGCGTCCAAGAAGTCAGACCCCAACTCGTGGAACTTCTTCGGCACCAACTACAAGAAGTTCATGGTCAGCATGCTGAAGGGCTGGTACGGGTCCTCCGCTACGAAGGACAACGAGTTCGCCTTCGACTACATCCCCAAGCCCGGCCAGAACGCGTCATGGATGTCGATCTTCGACCAGGCCCTCAAGGGCAAGATGGAGGGCGTAATCCTGTCGGGCATGACAGCCGCCAGCATCGGCCCTGACTCCAATCAGGTGCAGCAGGCGCTTTCCAACCTCAAGTGGCTCGTTGTCATGGATCCCTTGCCCACGACGAGCTCCGAGTTCTGGCACGCACCGGGTGCCGACCCCGGCAAGGTCAAGACCGAGGTCTTCATGCTGCCGACCACGCACTGGATCGAGAAGGACGGCTCGTTCACCAACAGCGGGCGTTGGGCGCAGTGGAAGGACCAGGTCCTGCCGCCGCAGGGTAACGCCCGGCACGACCACTGGATTTTGAGCGACATCTTCAACCGCGTGAAGGACATGTACAAGCAGCAGGGCGGAAAGTTCGGCGACCCGATCCTGGCTCTCACCTTCGACTATAAGGACCCGCTGAAGCCGGATCTGGACGAGATCGCCAAGGAGATCAACGGCAAGGATCTCTCCACCGGCAAGCAGATGACCTCGTTCGCGCTCCTGAGGGACGATGGCACGACCACGGCCGGCGACTGGATCTATACGGGCGCCTACCCCGACTCCGGAAATCTGATGAAGCGGCGCGCCGGGATCCAGGACCCCAAAGCGAACGACCCCACAGGAATGGGCTTTTATCCCAACTGGGCGTGGAGCTGGCCGCTGAACCGTCGAGTGCTGTACAACCGGGCTTCGGCGGATCTCGCCGGCAAGCCATGGGATCCGGCACGTCCCGGTATCACGTGGGATGGCGCCAAATGGGTCGGCGACGTACCTGACTACCCGCCAACAATGAACCCCAAAGATCCGAAGGCGTGGCTGCCTTTCATCATGAACGGCGAGGGAGTCGGCCGGCTCTTCAGCAACAGCATGATCGACGGCCCCTTCCCCGAGCACTACGAACCGGTGGAGTCACCGGTGACAAACCCTCTGCACTCCGCCAACTCCGCGTCGCCCGTAGCCTTCTTATACGACCAGGCCGCGGGACGCGGCAACAGGTTCGGCACCGCGGCCGATTACCCGTACATCGCCACCAGCTACCGGCTCACCGAGCACGAGCACTACGTCACGCAGCACGTTCCGCACCTCGTTCAGCTGCAGCCCGAGCCCTTTGTCGAAATACCGGTGGAGCTGGCCCAGACGAAGGGCATCAAGACGGGCGACAAGGTTCGCGTTTCGTCCAAACGAGGCAAGGTGGAGGTGCACGCGTTGGTGACCAAGCGCCTCGGCCCCTTGAAGGTCGCGGGGCAGACGGTGTACCAGATCGGCATCCCCATCCACTGGGGCCCGGTCGGCATCCCGGCGGATCGTGATCCGAACCACGGCCGGTACTGGCTGGCCAACGCGCTGACGCCTTTTGTCGGTGACGCGAATTCACGCACCCCCGAGTTCAAGGCCTTCCTCGTCAACCTGGAGAGGATCTGATGGCGAAGGCAGCCGTCGCCGCAAACCCATGGACGTCGCGACGCGACCGGGCTACGGAGCTCCGTGCCCAGCACTCCTTCGCTCGGGAGCTGCTGGATTTTTACGCCGCCTTGGTTGGAGTTCAGGAGCAGGCTTTTGAGGAGGCAAGCAAGGCAAGACCCCCAGCGGGCGACCTCGTCGCTTACGTGGCTGAGATGGTGACGCCCACCGTGGCGGATGTGACCATCGCCGCCGGTCCTCTGAAACTTCGCGAGGCTGTGGCTCGCCGCCTGGAGGCCACCGACCCGCGCGAGCTCGTCGCCGCCTGGATCGGCGGCGAAGAGCAGGGCATGGTGGACCGCTACATCGCGCGTGCGTCCGTGACACCCGTCCTTGAAGCACTAGGGCCCGACGCAGCGGGATCGTGTGTCGGCGTGCACGACAAGCGCCATTGCCCCGCCTGCGGAGGACCTCCACAGGTCAGTTACTTCGCGATCGCAAGCGAAGACCTCGCTGCCGGCGGCCGTTTTCTCGTGTGCGCGCGCTGTCAGGCCAGTTGGGGCTATGCGCGCATGACGTGTCCGGGATGCGGCGAGGACTCGAGCGCTCGGCTGCCGATCTTCAGCGAAGAAGGAACCACGTCTGGCGAGCGAGGCAGTCTTGTGCGGGGCCTCCAGGGGAAGCTCGGAGATTCTTTCCAGGCTCAGCAACGAGCCGTGTTTCCTCACATTCGCATCGAAGCCTGCGAATCCTGCCGCCACTACCTGCTCAACATCGATCTGGCGGCCGACCCGAATGCGGTGCCCGAGGTGGACGAGCTGGCCGCCCTCCCGCTCGACCTCTACGCCAGGGACCAGGGCTTTTCGAAAATCATTCCCAACCTGATGGGCTTCTAGAGTGGCATCAGCTATCAAGCCCGGCGAGTCGTACGGCTTCTTCACCGACACCAGCATCTGCATCGGTTGCAAGGCTTGCGAGGTGGCCTGCAAGGAGTGGAACCAGCTCCAGGGCAACGAGCCGAAGTTCCTCGCCGACAGCTACGACAACACCGGCCAGCTCGACGACCAGAACTGGCGTCACGTGAAGTTCATCGATCAGGTGCCTGGCCAGTCGCTCGACGCCGGCAACGGAAAGGCCTGGCTGATGATGTCCGACGTTTGCAAGCACTGCAAGCACGCGAGCTGCATGGAGGTCTGCCCGACCGGCGCGATCATTCGCACCGAGTTCGACACCGTCTTCATCCAGCAGGACGTGTGCAACGGATGCCGTAACTGCATCGCTGCCTGCCCGTACAGCGTCATCGCCATCAATCCGGCGACGGGCACCGCGCACAAGTGCACGCTTTGCTACGACCGGCTCCAGGGCGGACTCCAACCTGCGTGCTCCAAGGCGTGCCCCACCCAGTCGATCACGTTCGGGCCGCTCGCCGAACTCCAGCAGGCGGCCGACGTCAGGCTCGCGGCGCTGCACTCGCAGGGGATCACGCAGGCTGAGCTGTACGGTCGCGACGACAGTGTTTATGGGGGGCTGAACGCCTTCTTCCTACTGATGGATAAGCCAGAGGCCTATGGGCTCCCCAACGCCGATAACGCCAAGCTGCCGTCTCGCAACAACGTGGGTGGTTACCTCGGCGCGCTCGTGACCGCGGTACTGGGAGTGGTGGCGGGAGTAGTCGCCTTGAGGCGGCGGACAGAATCGTGATGTACCTGGCTGCAGAGCACTTCGTGCGCGCACCCGCGTGGACCTGGTACATCCTCGCTTACTTCTTCTTTGCCGGTCTCTGTGGCGGCAGCTATGCCCTCGCGACACTTCTTCGCGTGGTGGGCGACCACCGCGACGAGCCGGCTGCTCGTCTCGGGTTCTACGCGAGCTTCGCCGCCCTGGTGTTCTGTCCCATCCTGCTCACCGCCGACCTTGGAGTGAGCTGGCTGAAGTTCTGGCACATGCTCATCAACGTCACCCCAGGAGAAACAGGTCTCAGCTTCAAGTTGTGGTCACCGATGTCGGTCGGTGCGTGGGCGCTGTTCATCCTCGGACTCTTCGTGACAGTGTCGGCCTTTGAGGCGTTTGTGCTCGACAGGCGGAAACGTGCCCAGCCGTTTGGCGGAGTGGTTGGCCGAGCCTTCAACATCGTTGGCGGAATCCTCGCGCTGTTCTTCGCCTCGTACACCGGCGTCCTACTCAGCGTGACCAACCAGCCGATCTGGAGCGACACGTGGATGCTCGGCGGCCTGTTCCTCGCCTCCGGTCTCAGCGGCTCGGCGGCCTTGATGGCGCTGCTTACGCGATACCGCCCTGACGCCGTGTTCAGCGTTGGGCGTCTCCACGAGGCAGACGGATATTTCTCGATCCTGGAGCTCGTCGTGCTGGTCGTGTTCTTCGTCACGATCGCCGCGGCAGGGACGGCCGGGAGAACCCTGCCCTTCCTCCCGTTGTGGGTGCTGGCGCTCGTCGGCATCGGGTCGTCTCTGGTGGCGGCGAGGGGACACATGCGCATCCGCCCCGCCGCCGGCGGCTCGGCGGTCATCGCCCGTGCAGGTACCGACACCCTGCTCGTGTCCGTCCTCGTTCTCCTCGGGGTGCTGGCGTTGCGCGCGGCGGTGATCTTCAGTGCCCAGTAGCGCGCCACCAAGCTCGGACCAGGTACTGGCCGTACTGGCCGCGATCCAGGATCCCGACCTAGGTCGTGACGTGGTCAGCCTCGGCATGATCAAAGACCTGGTCATCGGCGCCGACGGCCGCGTGGGCTTCACGTTCGAGCTGACAACGCCGGCTTGCCCGGTCAAGGATCGTTTCCAGACGATGGCGCACAAGCTGGTCGCGGACCTTCCAGGCGTGACCGCGGTGGATCTGAAGATGACTTCCAACGTGCGCTCTGCCTTCAACGGGCGGAAGCCGAATCAGGTCATTCCCGGCGTCAAGCATGCGATCGCGGTCGCGTCCGGAAAGGGTGGCGTGGGCAAGTCCACGGTGGCGATCAACCTGGCCTGCGCCCTTGGCATCAGCGGGGCCAGGGTCGGACTGCTCGACGCGGACATCTACGGTCCATCGATCCCCGGCATGATGGGCGTCCAGGACGAGCCGAAGGTCGTGGACCAGAAGCTCGTGCCGCTCGAGGCCTTCGGCGTCAAGCTGATGTCGATTGGTTTCCTGACCGGCGCCGACAAGGCAATGGTCTGGCGAGGACCGATGGTCTCAAAGGCGATCGAGCAGATGCTCAGCGACGTTCACTGGGGTGAGCTCGACTACCTCGTCATCGATCTCCCACCGGGCACGGGCGACGCGTCACTAACCCTCGCCCAGGCGGTGCCGCTGACCGGGGTCGCGATCGTCTGCACTCCGCAGGCCGCCGCGCTCAGCATCGCGGTCAAGGCGCTGCAGATGTTCCGCGGGCTCAACGTGCCCCCGCTTGGCCTGATCGAGAACATGAGCTGGTTCGTCTGCGGGAAATGCAACGAGCAGCACTACATCTTCGACCACGGCGGGGCGGAGCGCGCCGCCCGGCGCCTGGGGGTCCCTTACCTCGGCGGCATACCGCTGGAGAAGGTGATTCGCGAGGAGGCTGACGCGGGCGCCCCCGTGGTCGTCTCGCAACCAGATACGGCGGGCGCGAAAGCATTTCGCGACGTCGCGTCAGCAGTCGCCGCGCGAATCTCGGTTCAGAGCTTCCGCCAGCTGCCGGTGATCAACGTTCGCTAGGCGAGGCGGGCGTATCCCTCTCCAGCTCCTGCCTGACCTCGAGGATGAAGGCCGCCACCGCTGCTTCATCGAGGCTGCCCTTCGTGGCGCGTAGGCGCTCAGCCGCTATCCCGGCCATGTAGCAGGAAAGAGGGGCAAAACGCCGCTCCTGCGTATGGGCTGCGACTCGCGCAAGCTCCAGCAGCTCGAGTGCCACCTTCGTGTCTAGCGCGGGCGCCTCGATCGTTGCCGAACGGCGTTCCGCGGCCGCCACCCACCGGACTCCAAGCTCATCGAAAAATCGATTCATGCGTCAGCTATAGCACGACGCGATGACCTGCCGGAGTCTAGGACGCTGACTGCGCTTCGCTCTCCTGGCGTTTGATCGCGAGCCCAAGCGCCGCCGCTTTCCCGATTTCCGCCGCCAGCTTCCAGTGGCGCGCCGCTGCGCTGAGGTCGCCGCGGGCCTCGAGCAGTTGCGCATACTCCATGTGGCAGTCGCGCAGTCGATTAGGCATCTCGAGCTCGCCGAGAATCTCTAGCGCCGCTTCGAAATGATGGTCCGCAGCCTGCGTCCTAACCAGCCTCTCCTCTAGTTGGCCCTGGAGAACGTGAACCTGCGCGAGACAGGCTCGCTCGCCGGAGGCCTCGCCCGCTTGCGCTGCTTGGGTTAGATAGCGCCGAGCCTCGTCGAGCCGGCCCTTCCTCAGGTTGACATCGGCGAGATTGGCCAAGACGTAACCGCGACCTCGCCGGTCGATGCTCAGCTCTTCAGTTCCGGCGAAGGCTTTCAGAAAATGTTGTTCCGCGGAGTCGACCTGGCCCTCTTGCAAAAGCAAGTAGCCGAGATCGCTCTCGACCCGGTAGACGGCGCTGAGGTCCGACTCGATTGAGTACAGGGCCAGCGCTTTGTCGAGGTGCTGTCGAGCCTTGGTCGGCTGGTGCAACTCCTGAAATGCGGCGCCCAGGCCGTGGTTCATCTTGGCCATCTGCAGAAGGTCTTTGACGGCGCTCGCCGCTTCGACAGCGGCTTCGTAGTGGCTTATCGCCAGGGCCCACGATTGAGCCGCCACGAACATGTTCGCGATGTGGCCGAGGATCCGAGCTTCGAGTTGCGGCGGCCGCGGAGTGAGCTTGCGACACCGCTCCAGGGCCTGGTTCGCAAGGCCAATCGCCATCGGATCATCCAACAGCCCCCAGGCGCTCGCTTCCCAGTCGAGGGCGTCAACAGCCGACCACTCGTCATCCTGACGCTCGAACTGCTCCCGTGCCATAGGCAGGTGCATCAGTGCCTCTTGTGGTTTGACCAGCCTGCAGTACGCCTGGCCCAGATAAAAATGAACCAGGGCAGCGTCGTCGTCGCTCCACTTCTTTGCGAGCAGTGCCAGACCGAGCTTGACTACCGCGTCGAAATCGCGGACCAGGGTCAGCCTTTCCAGCTCACGCAGCTCCCGCTGCGGTTCGGTCAGGTCTGGATGGCCGTCCGGATCGAGCAGGAAGAACTCGAGCGGCTTCTGAGTCTTCCGTGCGATCAGCCTGAGCGTTTCGAGAGATGGTTTCACCCTGTCGTTCTCGATCAGGTGGATGGCGGTGCGGCTGACCTGGTCCACGGCGACCTGGGCCAGGCTGAGCCTGGCCTCAAGTCTTGCTTGACGGACCGAGCCCTCCCGGACGGCGACCCCTTTGCGGCGACCTTTGTATCTGCTGCCGAGCATGGCGGTGAGCATATACCGCCACACCCGGCAGGATCGCGTATTAAATTAACGAATGGCTTTACGGAGTGGGGCCGATCCAGTCCGCCGCCGCCGGGGCGACTGAGATCGCGATGGCCACGACCGTCAGCAAAAGGGACAGAAATAGCTTGCGCATTGAGTACCTCCTTTGAAGGGATGGGGCGAGTCTGGTCTGAGTTGACGACCACTGTCAACTCAACACCTCGGTTGGCGGTGATTGAAGTGCGCGGGGTTGCCTGGCTACAAGACCGAAGTGCCGGTTCCTGCGACCTCTGGTGGTACGGCGAGCCTCGTCCAAGAGCCGTGGCTGCCGTACTCAGGCCACGTGTCAAAAAGCTGGTCATCTCGAGGTGCTTTGGAGTGATGACTTGCCAGTTGACTTGACGGTGGAGTCTGGGGCTGGTATATGGCGCCCAGGTGCCGGCGCCGTCCGGCTCATTCAAGGGAGACGCAGCCATGCGCAGGTTCATCCTCTCGTCCGTCCTGACCCTCGCCGCGTTCGTACTGATGGCAGTCAACGTCTTGGCCGACAGCACCGGGCCAGGCGTCTAGTCGCTAAGGTCGGCCCGCGTGGCTTTACTCATAGCCTCCGTTCGCTTGACGTGATATAACCCGGGAATCAGCAATCGCCAGACGAAGCCACGCGGGCGCCAACTCGGCGTCGACGTCGATCGGGCCCTCATCAGGCAGGCGCGACTTGACGCCGGGCTCAGCATGTCGCAGATGGCCGGTACCGACCTCACCCGGCAAGCCATCTTCCTGGTCGAGGCCGGCAAGACCCGGCCCTCGATGCGAACGCTCGAGCTCATCGCGAGTCGGACCGGGAAGTCGGTCCAAACTTTTCTTTTGAACAATCCTCTGCCGGGTGGTCCCCGGGCCGCCGACGCTCGTGTAGGGGAGCTCCAGGCGCTGTGCGTTCAGCAGCGATTCGACGATGTGATCACGCTCGGTGTCCCGATGCTCGAGCACACGATGGCGCCGAGGTTTGAAGCCCTCGTGAGGCACTACGTGGGCCAGGCATTGGTGCGCTCAAACCGGCCCGACGAAGGCCTGGAGCAATTACGCCGAGCTCAGGTGCTCTTGGAAAAAGACCCAGATCCGTGGCTGGCTGTTGAGTGTGCCGACTGGGAGGCGTGCGCTCTCTACCTGAAGGAGGATAGTCGGGCACTCGCCGTGGCCGAGAAAGCGCTCAACCTGTGTCGCACCACCGATCCTCGCCTTCCTGGAACTGAGGCGCGGATTCTCGAGCACATCGCCACGATCCACGTCAAGAACCACGCGTACGACCGTGCCGTCGCCTTCTATGAAGAAGCGCTGGAGGTAGCGGGCTCGATGCGGGATCTGTCCCGATTGGGTAGGACCTATCACGGGCTCAGCATGGCGTACCAGGAGCGAGGCGAGCTCGGCAGGGCGATCGAGTACACGTACAAGGCACTGGCGCTCTACGCACTAGAACACGACACCGCCTTGGTGGCTCGCGGCGAGAACGAGCTCGGCCTGCTGCTGATGCGACAAGGCCAGATGGATCGAGCGGGGGCTGCATTTCGGGCCGCCCTCGCGCATCTCGATGAGGTGGGCTCCGAAGTGGCGAAGAGCCACGTGCTGCTGAGCCTCGGCGAGTTGCAGCTCAAAACCGGCAAGGTCAACGACGGCATCCAGATCGTCAAGGAGGCGATCGATCTTGGGAAGCGGCTCGACGAGAGGCTAGCTCAGGCCACCGGACATGTTCTGCTCGGCCAGCTTTATGAGCGCAAGAACCGGCACCAGATGGCAGACAAGGAGTTCGGCGTTGCGTTGCGACTGCTCAAGAAGGAAGGCCGGAGTGACCGTCTAGCCGAATCTCACGCCTCGTACGCGGACCTCCTCGAGGCCCGGGGTGACCACCGAGGCGCCAGCCGGCACTGGAAGGACGCCGCCAAGCTTGCCTTGGGAACTCAGCCTGTTAAGGTGACGCGAGCCCGAGCCGTCTAGCCAACGACCCGGATTTCCGGTCTCTGTCCCGCAATCCGTCTTGGCACGCAGCGACCTGCGCGCGTACAGTCGAAGTCCGGGCGGCCGGCTGCTGCCCAAGGTCTGTGATCAGACGCCGCGCCCCCGCTGGGGTCGCCCTGTGGGCGAGGAGGTTGCCGTGTACGGAACCGTAGCCAAGATGAAGCTGAAGCCAGGCGCCGAAGACAAAATGATGAAGGCGATGGAGGGGTCTGATGTCCGGCGCGAGGGGCACGTCGCGACTTACGTCTTCAAGTCCGACGCCGACCCGAACGTTCACATCGTCACCACGATCTTCGAGAGCAGAGCCGCATACAGGAAGTTCGCGGATTCACCGGAGCAGGACAAGCGCTTCCGTCAGATGAGCGAGCTGCTGGTCGGTGAGCCGGAATGGAACGACGGCGAAGTGATCCACCACGACGTGAAGGTCACAGCGACCCTCTGAGCGACTCGCGTTCTGAATCCACTTCCGGGCGGTCGCTCGCATCGCGCCATCGGCCGCCCGGCGTGGAGCGGACGCTAGATGCCGAGATACTTTTTCTGAAGCGCCGGGTCGGCGCGGAACTCACCGACTGAGCTCTCGTGAACTATTTCGCCCCTCTCCATCACGTAAACGCGGTCGGCGACCGCGAAAGCGAGTGCCAGATTTTGCTCTGCAATCAGCACTGACAACGCCATCTCCTGACGCAAGCGCGCTACCAGCTCACCGATCTCGCGAACGACCTGTGGCGCCAAACCTTCTGACGGCTCATCCATGAGCAACAGTCGAGGGCGCGTCATCAGCGCTCGACCGATCGCGAGCATCTGCTGCTCGCCGCCGGAAAGCGCAGTCCCCGATACCGCCGCGCGTTCGGCGAGGACAGGGAACAGCGCGTGCACCTCTTCCAGGTTGCCGCCGCGGGAGCCCAGCCTCAGGTTTTCCCGGACGCTCAACGTGGCGAAGATCCGGCGGCCCTGCGGAACCAGCGAGAGCCCGTGGCGCGCGATCCGGAACGAAGGCAGGCCGGCGACCGGCAGGCCGTCGATAGAGACCGATCCCGCAGCCGGTCGTAGGGCCCCGGCGATCGCCATCAACGTTGTCGTCTTGCCCGCTCCATTCCGCCCGAGCAGAGCGACCGCCTCACCGGGCGCAATCCGTAGCGAGACGTCGCGCACGACGACGCTTGCTCCATAGCTGGCGCTCAGGCGCTCCACGGCGAGGCGGTCAGCCAAGATAGGCCTCCTGCACGCGCGGGTCTGCGCGAATCGCGGCCGGAGTGCCATCCGCGATCTTGACACCGTGGTCGAGCACCGAGATCCGCTCAGCGAGCGCGAAGACAGCATCGAGGTCGTGCTCCACAATCACCAGCGTCACCTCGCGCGGAAGAGCGAGCAACCGATTCAGCGCGGCCTGACGCTCCATACCGGAAAGCCCGGCCATCGGTTCATCCAGGAGCAGCGCCGACGGCGCTGCCGCAAGCGCGAGCTCGAGCTCGAGGATCCGCTGTTCGCCATGACCCAGCGTGGCAACTCGTCGCCCAGCGAGGTGGGGAAGACCCACAGCCTGGAGCCTGCGCTCCACCTCTTCGCCGACCACCTGTTCCCGCGCCGGCCAGAACCGCCAGCTGCTGCGGATCCGGGCTCGCACCGCGAGGGCGACGTTCTCGGCGACCGTGAGCTGACCGAAAAGAGTCGAACGCTGGAAAGTGCGTCCCAGCCCCAGCCGTGCTCGCCGCCAGGGCGGCAGGGAAGTCGCATCGCGCGTGCCGAGCCGGACCGAGCCCGCATCGGGGCGAAGCTCCCCGGCGATCACATTGAGCAGTGTCGTTTTGCCCGCCCCGTTGGGTCCGATCAGCGCACGTCTCTCACCGGATGCGACCTCCAGATCGACGCGTTCGAGTGCCGCCACCGCGCCGAATCGAACGGTCAGGCCCGCGACGGCGAGCTCCATTCAGTCCCTCCGCACCAATCCGACCAGGCCGCGCGGCAGGAACAGGACGAAAACGATGAACAGAGCTCCCAACACGAGCTCCCAACGATCCAGGTACGTCGAGAGGCCGAGCTGTGCGAAAAGCACCACGAACGCTCCGAGCAATGGGCCCACCAATGAACGGGAGCCGCCGACTACTACCGCAATCAGCCCCAGGCCCGAAACCGTCCAATAGAGAAGTTCGGGGGTGGCAAACCCGTTGGACATCGCCGCTAGCGAGCCGGAGATGCCGGCCACCGCTCCAGCGACAACGAAGGCCGCCAATCGGTAACGGAACGTCGGAAACCCAAGCGCGCGCATCCGGCGGTCGTTCTCTCGGATGCCCTCGAGGGTCTTGCCAAACGGCGAGCGCACGAGTGCCTCCAAGAAAACAAAGACGGCGATTGCGACCAGCAGGCAGAGGATGAAGAAGGGGCCTCTGTCGTAGAGCGAGATGTTAAACGCGTCGAGCCCCGGCAGCGTCGGCCGCGGGATGCCGATCAGACCATCGGTGCCCCGTGTCAACGAAGTCCAGTTGACGGCCAGCCCCCACAGCATCTGGGCGAAAGCAAGGGTGAGCATCAGGAAGTAGATCCCGCTGGTGCGCAGTGACAGCGCACCGATCGGCAGGGCCGCCAAGCCGGCGACAACTGCCCCTGCAAGCAGCAGTGGAAGGAGACCATCGACGTGGCCCAACGCCAGCAAAGCGCACCCATACGCGCCCACGCCATAGAACGCGGCATGCCCGAAGGAAGGAAGCCCCGCGTAACCCACGAGCAGGTCGAGCGACATGGCGAAGATGGCGAAGATCAGCGCCTGTGTCGCGATGTAGATCCAGAAGCGCGGCGCCCAGAGCGGGACCGACGCCAGCACCAAGACGAGACCCAGGAGAAAGAAGAGACGCGAGGGCAACCGGCCCGGCATCACGACCGGCGGCCGAGGAGCCCGCTGGGCCGAATCACCAGCACGGCCGCCATCACCGCGAAGATCAGCCCGATCGCAAACTGCGGAAAGACCGTGCTCCCGACCACATAGCCGAGCCCGATCACCGCAGCGCCCAGCAGCGCCCCCTCTATCGATCCGAGGCCCCCGATGACCACCACGACCAGGGCCAGGATCAGGACGTTGGCGTCCATCCCCGGATAGATCGCGAATTCCGGCGCTGCGATGACACCGGCAAGGCCCGCGAGCGCCGCGCCGAAGGCAAACGTGAGTGTGAAGGCGCGCGGGAGATCGATGCCCAACAGGCCCGCCATCTCTTTGTCCGCGACGCCCGCGCGAAGCACCATTCCAAGCCGGGAGACTCGCCACCCGATCACCAGCACCGCGCCGATGACGACTGCAACGCCGAGCACGAAAAGGCTGTACGAGCTGAAGGTCGCGCCCAGCACCTGGACTGCTCCGTCAAGCCCTGGCGGTGGGGGGATCGACCTGGTCGTTGGCCCGAAGCGAGAGCGGATCAGGTCGACGAACACGAGCGTGAAGCCGAACGTCATCAGGACCTGGGTGAGGTGCCCGTGCCGGTAGAGGCGCCTGAAGAACACCAGCTCGAGCAGCGCCCCGAGCACGGCTAGCAGCGCAGGCGCCACCAACAACGCAAGCCAGAAGTTGTGGGTCGCCATCACGACCGTGTAGGCGATATAGGCCCCGATCATGTAGAAGGACCCGTGCGCGAGGTTCAAGACATCCATCAGCCCGAAGATGATCGAGAGGCCAGCCGCGAGCAGGAAGACGAGGCCTCCAAAGGCGAGGCCGTTGACGATCAGCTGAAGGGTGTTGCCGATGGCGACGTTACCCAGCGTCACTGTGAAGGCCGGATTTATTCCGGCCGTCCCAGACGCCTCCGCACCGCTGACCTGGCGTGTGCGTCAGCACATTCAAATAATCCCATCCCCAGGGAAGGTGAGCAGGCGCCTTGGCGAAGCCAACGCGCCGATGAGCGGAAACCGCGAGGTTTCCGCTCATATCTACTTCCCTGGGTCGGCCACTCCCGGGTATTGGTCGATCACCTGGTTCGTCCAACCCAGCTTTGGGTCTTTGACTGTCTTGCGGATGTAGATCGTCTGCACGACGTTGTGGGTGACAGGGTCGAATTTGAAGTCCCCGCGCGGGCTCTTGAACGACACGGCGGCGATCGCCGACATGAAGGCATCCTTGCTGCTCGTGTTTCCCTTCGTCGCGTTCAGCGCTTCGACGATCACTCGAGCCGTGTCGAAGCCCTGCACCGCGAATACATCCGCCTGCCGGCCGTTGAACCTCTTGGAGTACTTGGAGATGAAATCCTGGTTCTCCTTGTTGGTCAGCGTCAGCGCCCAGTGGAGTCCCGTGATGGCGCCGTCCGGCGCGGCGTCGGTGATCGCGGCCAGCACGTCCTGCTCCACGAAAAAGCCGGCGCCCGAGACGAGGCTGAGCTTCTTGAGTGTTCCGAGCTCTGCGGCTTTCTTCAAGAAGGTCACGGCGTCGGTGCCGGACATGAAGCTGAAGATGCCGTCGATCTTGTCTGTCTGGATCGCCTGCACGAACGGCGTCTGGTCTCCGTTGTTTGGAAAGGGCGTCGCCACGTCCGGCCCGACGATCGTTCCGCCGCTCGCCGTGAACGTCTCCTTGAAGGACGCAACGGACTCCAGGCCGGCCCCGTACTTGGCGTAGACGAGCTGGATCCTCTTCTTGCCCAGCTTCTCGGCGACATAGGTTCCCATCGGGTGCGCGGGCTGCCAATTGCTGAACGACGTCCGATAGATGTAGGGCGACTTGGCCGCCCGCGACAGCGAGTTCACGCCGGCGTTTGCGATCAGAGTCGGCATCTTCAAACCGTCGAGGTAGTTTCTGTTGCCCGCGGCGTTGGGGCTGGAAACGTAGCCCGCAACCATGTCGACCCCGTCCTGCTCGACCACCTTTTTGGTCGCCGCCGCCGCATCGGCGAGGGCGACCTGCTCGTCGGCGGTGACCATCGTGATCTTCCGGTTGCCCGCCTGGTTTCCGACCGAGTCGAAGTACATGCGCATGCCGTTGGTGATGCTGGTGCCGAGCTCGGCATACACCCCCGAGTAGGGCAGGACGACGCCGAGCTTGAACTCGGGTCCGGTCGGGCCGCTTGGTCCGGTGGGGGTGCCACCGCAAGCGGCCACCGCGGCCATGCCGGCGGTCGTGAGACCAAGCTTCAGAAAATCTCGTCGGTCGATCCGCGTCCAGTTGAAATAGCGCTCGAGCTCGTCTGGCATACCGCCCTCCATCGTTCGAACCGATACGAATGGAACCATACTCTCGCCGCTAGGAGCCGGCAGCCTAGATCAGTTGTTGGGCGGGCCCCCTCCCGGGAACGCGCCCGGTCGCCCACGGCCGCCGATGCCGACTGCGCACGTGCCTGAAGGACCGGCTGGCGAGATCGTGATGGACGTCGCCTGGACCGCGCCCGCGGCGTCCCGCTGCCCGTTGGCGCGCAAGCACTCACCGGTGCGCAGGTCGGCCGCGGACGCGGTCGAAGTCTTGGTGACACTTGCGGTGGTGGGGACTTTTATGGTTTGGCTCCCGGAGCCGGCTGTCAGGACTGTGATCGAGGTGCCCGTGGCGGACTGCACCTCTCCGGCGACGAAAGCCATCGAAGGCTGTGCCGGCTGATCGGAAGGCGTCGGCCTCGGTGAGGCTCCCGGCCCGGGGTTCGGCCCAAACTGGCCTGCTCCACAACCAGAACCTGTCTTCGGCGACAGGCGCACGGTGGACGCGGTCAACACGCCGGCGGAATCCTTCTGCCCGGTGGCGACAAGGCACGCGCCCGGCACAATGTCGGCGAGCACCGCCGTCGACGTTCGAGTGAACGTGGTGGTGGTCGTGTAGGTGACGGTGATATCGCCACTCGCTCCCGTCAGGATCAATGTCTGCCCGCTGACCTGCACCAGCTGACCTGCCGCGCCGTTGCGCGCCTGGGCTACGCCCCGGCCTGGGCTCGGCGACGTCGACGACTTGGCGGTCGCTGCATTCCCGCAGGAGGCAACCGCGAGCCCCGCCGCGACGGCGACGACAACGAAGATTCGGTTCATTGAGCCCTCAGCGCGTCGATCGGGGCGAGCCGGGCGGCTCGCAGGGCCGGGTAGACACCGAAGATCAATCCGACCGCCACTGCCACGCTCACCGCGACCAGGACCGGCAGGGGTGTGATGGTCACCGCGATGTTCGCGACGCGAGGCACGATATAGCCCGCGGACAACCCCAAGCCGACGCCCAGCAACCCGCCGACGGCCGTCAGGGTTCCGGCCTCGATCACGAATTGCCGGAACAGGTCGCCCGGGGTCGCGCCCAGCGCCTTGCGCAGGCCGATCTCACTGGTCCGCTCCGTGACCGACACCAGCATGATGTTCATCACTCCAATTCCTCCGACGAGGAGCGAGATGGCGGCCACGCTCGCGAGCAAGATCGTCAAGGTCTGCGTCACCGCTTGCGCAGTGCTCAGCACCTGGGTCTGGGTCGTGATCGTGAAGTCGGTTTGAGACGCGTCCGTGATGTGATGGGTCTGCAGGAGCACCTGGCTAGCCTCCAGGTACGCCGAACCGATAGTCCCGGGACTGGTCGCACTGAGCAGGATGCGCTGCACGGTGCCTGCGCCGCCGAAAAGCTCGTCCTGGGCAGTCGTGATCGGGACCACGGCGAGATCGTCCTGGTTGCCGAATCCCTGGCTGCCGGCCGGCGCAAGCACGCCGATCACCTCGAACGGAATCTGCTTCACCTTCACAAGGTCACCGATGCCCGCCCCGAGATTCGAGGCTGTGGTCGAGCCCAGGACGATGACCTGCGCCCGGGTCGCGACATCGTGGGCGGTGATGAAGCTCCCGCTGTCCATCGTTCGTGTGTTGGTGATGAGCCAGCCGGCGGTGCTGCCGTTGACTGTCGTGTTCCAGTTGCCTGATGCGCTGACCATCGACGCGCGTCCTTGCGAAACAGGTGCGACCGCCGCGATGTCGGGCGCGTTCTGGCGATCCTGCAACCCGGTGACGTCGGCCATGGTCAGTGAGTTCCCGCTACCCGACCCGCCGAAAACCCCTCCAGAGAAGGTGGTCCCGGACGAGACCGTCAAGAGGTTCGTGCCGAGCGACGTGATCCGCGCGGCGACGCTGTCCGACGATGCCTGGCCGATTCCAACCGTGGCGATCACCGCCGCCACTCCAAACAGGATGCCGAGTGTCGTGAGCACCGATCGGAGACGGTGACCCAGAAGACTGCGCATTCCGGTCTCGATGGTGTGGAACAGGCTCATGCGGCGACCTCTTCGACCAACCGGCCATCTCGCATGTGGACCGTGCGCTTAGCCACCGGTGCCACCTCGGGGTCGTGCGTGATGACGATGATCGTTCGGCCCTGCTCGTTGAGGTCGTGGAGTACCGCGAGCACGTCACGGCTCGACGCGGTGTCGAGGTTGCCTGTCGGCTCGTCGGCGAGGATGAGGTCGGGGTCGGTGACCAGCGCCCGCGCGATGGCCACTCTCTGCTGCTGCCCACCGGAGAGTTGATTGGGACGGTGGTCGATCCGATTGCCAAGGCCAACCTGGTCGAGAGCGTGCAGAGCCAGCCGGCGCCGGTCGTCTACGTTCCTGTAAAGGAGGGGCAGCTCGACATTCCGCCACGCCGATAGCTTTGGCAGCAGCTGGAATTGCTGGAAGACGAAGCCGATCCGACGATTTCGAACGTGCGCAAGCGCAGTCTCGTTCAGCCGGCTGACGTCCTCGCCGGCAAACCAGTAGCGGCCCGACGACGGCGTGTCCAGGCAGCCGAGGATGTTCATCAGCGTCGACTTCCCCGATCCGGACGGCCCCATCACAGCGAGCGATTCACCGACCGAGACCGAAAGGGAGAAATCCTGCAGCGCCAGAACCGCGGCGTCGCCTGAGCCGTAGACCTTGTTGACCGACTCGAGGCGGATCAAGTCGCTAGCCACCTCCACGGAAGCTGCCACCTCCACGACCGCCGCCGCCCAGGACGCTGCTCCCGTTGCCACTCGGCACGGAGCTCGTGACAACCGCGATGACGACCACCTGGTTGAGCTGGAGTCCCGACACGATCTGAATCCGGGTTGGATCCGAGGCGCCAGTCTGCACGGCGACCGTCTTCGGCACGCCGTTGACCAGAACCTGCACGGTGCTGCCCGCGGCGCTGGTGTGAACGGCGCTTGTGGGAACGGTGAGCACGTGCACCACCTGGTTGAGGACGATGTTCACGGTCGCCGACATGCCCGGCCGGATCGAGTTGCTGGCGTCCGTCAGCTGAGCGGTGACGGCGAACGTCGCCACACCCGATGAGATCGTGGCTGCCGGCGCGATTGAGGTGATCTTGCCCTGCACCGCCTGCGTCGATCCCGCGGGCGTTATGTCCGCGGCCTGGCCGAGCGCGACCAGGTTCACCTGTGAGTCGCTGACAGTCCCGGTCACCGCATACGCGCCCGGCGTGAAGATCACTATCGCGTTGGTAGCCGAGGCGGTGGAGACGGCCTGACCCGCCTTGACATTCACCTGCGCCACGATGCCGGCGATCGGCGCGGCCAGCGTTGTGCTGTCGAGCTGGTGCTGAAGCGTGTTCACGCTGATCTGGTTGATCTGGATCTGTGCGTCGTCCATCTGAATCGTCTGCCACGTCGCGCCAGTCGCGAGCGCGGCGAGCGAGCTCTTGGCCGCGGCATATTGCTGCTGCATCGCGGCCAGCGAAGCCGCGGCCTGGTTGTTGCTCTGCTGGGCCTTGGCGGTCGTCATGGCGAGCGAGTTCTTGGCCACGGCAAGCGCAGCCTGGTCGCGGGCGAGAGTCTGCTCGTCAGCGGCCAGCTTGGCCTTGTCATTGGTGCAGGTCGTCGAAGGACTGAGGCAGTCGGCGGTCACGGCCAGGTTGTCCTGGTTCACCAGCAGCTGGTCCGCATCAACGGCTTTCTGGGCGTCGTTCACAGCGGCCTGCGCCGTGCTCACCGACTGGGCGTTGATCGCCTGTGTGTCGGTCAGGCTCGTCTGAGCGTTGTTTACGGAGACCTGCGCCGAGGCAACCGAGTTCTGAGCCGGGGTCAGGTTCTGCGCCGTGGGCCCCGCCAGGTCCTGCGACCGCTTGGCTTGAGCGCTCGCCATAGTCGCCTGCGCCTGCTGCAGCTGCGCTGACAGCTGCGTCGAGTCCAGCGTGGCGAGCGGAGCTCCAACGCCCACTGACTGGCCCACCTGCACGTACACGGTCTGGACCGTTCCGGAGGAGACGAAGTTGAGGTCGGCTTCGCTGACAGGCGCCAGGTTGCCGGCCATGCCGATGGTCTGGGTGATGGTTCCGTAGGTGACAACCGCCGTCCTGTAGGTCGTCGTGGCCTTCGAGGCCTGCGTGTACACGATGGTGCTGCCGAGGGCGGCCGCAACGAGCACCAGCGCGACCAGGACCCTCCGGCGCATCAGGTTTCCAAGCCAGCGCTCCCGCATCACCGCCTCCTTCGAACCAAGCGGACAGCCACTGCTCCGCGCTGTTTGAGGGCAGCCGCCACCGACCGGTACGCGAGGATGCCGGCGCCGCCCGCGACCAGCCCGGACATGACCTCGCCCAGGAGTTGGCCGGCTGAGGTCAGGAGCTGAAGGGTGCCCCTTTGCATGACGCAAACCGTGAGGTCGCAACCTGAGAGTCGGGTGGGAGAAACCTGAGAATTTGTTGGGGCAGCGTCTCAAGTAGGCGCGCCAACCTATCGCCTGTCGTGGCCTAGGAGCGTTCCTTCCAAACGGGAGTGCGCTTCTCGACGAAGGCGGCGAAGCCCTCCTGGCCGTCGGGAGCGACCGCGTTACAGGAGATCGCCTCCGCCATCAAGCGGTAAGCCTCCGCCTGCTTCTCCTCGACCTGCTGGTAGAAGCCTTCCTTGCCGATCCTCAACGCATACGGGCTGAGCTTGGCGAGCTCATTGACTAGAGCCATGACCTCCGCGTCCAGCTTGGCGAGCGGGACCGCCCGGTTGATGAGGCCCCATTTCTCGGCCGTTGCCGCGTCGACGAATCGCCCCGTCAGCAGCATCTCCATCGCGTTCTTGCGGCCGACGTTGCGGGCCACCGCCACACCCGGCGTCGAGCAGAACAGGCCATAGCGAACCCCCGAGGTGGCAAAGCGGCAGTCGTCGCTTGCAATCGCGAGGTCGCAGGTGGCGACGAGCTGGCATCCCGCCGCGGTGGCGATCCCGTGGGGCGCCGCGATGACCGGGACCTGGACCGACTGCACGGTGGCCATCAGCTTGTTGCAAACAGCGAAGATCTCCCGCTCCTCGTCCAGGTTTCGATTCAGCAGCTCTTTGAGGTCGTGCCCAGCGGAGAATGCCCGGCCGGCGCCTTTCAGCACTATCGCGCGCACCTCAGGCCGGGCCGCCTGGCGCTCGAGCTCACCGGTGAGCTCCTTCATCAGTCCAGTCGACAGAGGGTTCAGCTGCTTAGGGCGGTTAAGCGTGATGATCGCGGCCGGAGGCGCATCCTCCACCGACAGGTATTCGAGCGAGGCTGTCATTTGGCGATTTCTCCTTGCCGCTCAGTCTAGGTCCGGCAACCGAAGGTAGTACGCTCCGTCCCGTGGCCACGACTTCCAAAACCAAGAGGCGCTGGAAGGAGCTGCCGGACGATCATGACTACCCGGCCGCGGAGAACTACCTGAGCCTGGTCACGTCCGCGGCGGCGGCCAAGAGGTTGGCCCGCCGGCTGCGCACCACGCCGATTGAGCACCGAAAAGCGAAAGACCTGCTGCGCGCCAGCCGCTTGCCTCTGCTCCCGCCTGACAACTTCCACGTGTCGAAGGATCTGAAAAAAGTTACGGAAGGTAAGTTGCTTTCCCCCGTGCTGCTGGTGCGCGGCACGCTGCGGCCCGAAGTCCCGCTGATCGTCGCCGACGGCTATCACAGGATCTGCGCGAGCTACCACCTCGACGAGGACGCCGACATCCCGTGCCGGATCGCCGATCTGACTCCGGTCTGATCTGGAAAGGGCACCGCTTAGTCCTCTCCCAGATCGATCAAGCCCACGGCGGGAGTTGCACGCGAGGCGACTCGTGTGGCTTCGGCCCCGCTCCGCGCGATCGCAATCACGTTCATATCCGCTTCGACATCCAGGACCCTCGCGATCGCCGAGTCGAGCATGATGTGGTCCTGCACGACAAGCACCGGGAGCACCTCCAACTGCGGGCTTCCAGCAGAGGATTCAATCAATTGAGGCAGCACCCTTACAAGCAAGCCCGGCGGGACGGCCTTCGGGGTGTCTGAAGGGATGAATTCGCTCGCCAACCGGGTGAAACTTTGTCCGTCCGGCACAACCCGCCTTCCCGGGAGCCTTTCTTGTCAGCCTCCCGTTAAGTTGGCGACAATAGTCGGAGCCAACCGGAGCCACAGGTTTCAACACTGGGAAGGGGAAGAGAGATCGGAACAAAGCTAAGGACGCGCATCGCGAGTGCGGAAGAGGCCGTTGCCGCCGTCACGGATGCATTTGCGGGCGCCCGCCTCGACCCTGAGTCGGTCCTGCGGGCCACCCTGGCCAGACACGCCAAGATCTGCTTCCAAAGCACGAATCGCCCCGCCGGATTTCAACCGGCTGGAGGGTCAGATCCTGGGTTTGGTGGTGGAGAGGTTGTCCAATGCGGCTATCGCCGACAAGGTGCATCTGAGCCAGCACACCATCAAGTTCCACGTCCACCGGATCCTGCGCCAGGCTGGAGTCACGAATCGAACCGAGCTGGCACGAAAGGCGACCCAAGAAGGCTGGCTCTAGCCTGAGATTCCTCGACCTCACCCAGGACTTCTCGCTGCACACGCCGGCGTTTGCCGGATACGCCGGACCGGCGATCCGCTGGATCAAGCGGCTGGCCTTCGACAAGGCAGGCGGCCAGGAGATCACCATGACGCTGCACGTCAGCACCCACCTGGATGCGCCGGCTCACTTCCTCTCCGGCGGCAAGTTCATCGGCGACCTTCCGCTCGAATTCCTCACGGGCCCGGCGTGCGTGGTGGACCTCGAGCGCATGGGCCTCGGCGACTATGACCTCTACGGGCCGGAGCATTTCGAGCGCTGGGAGAAGGAAACCGGCCACCACATCGAGCAGGGCGACATCCTCGCCATCCACACCGGCTACCACCGCTATTACCCCGAGAACTGGGTCGACCGCTCGCAGGTCGACGAGACCAGGTACTTCATCCGCCACCCCGGACCGACCCGGGCCTTCGCCGAGTGGGTGCTGAAGCGTGGCGTGCGGTGGATCGCCGTCGACGCCGGCAGCGCCGACCATCCCATGAACACTGTCATCCGTCGGATCAGGGCCGATGAGGCTGAGGAGGCGGAGAAGAAGCTGGGCCGGAGCCTGGACGAGGTCTTCCCGAAGGCCGACTACCAGATCATGCACACGCTGCTCTTTCCGCACGACGTGATTCACATCGAGAATCTCGGTGGGCATATCGATGACGTGCTCGACCAGAAGATCACGTTCGGCTGCTTCCCGTGGCGCTTCCAGGGCGGCGAGGCGTCGCCATGCCGCGCGGTTGCGATCGTCGAGTGAAGCCGCCGCCGTTCGAATACCACGCTCCGACGTCGATCGAGGAGGCGTGCGCGCTGCTGAGCTCTTTGGACGATGCGAAGGTGCTTGCGGGCGGCCAGTCGCTCGTCCCTCTGCTGAACTTCCGGCTGGCGCGCCCGGCGCACCTGGTCGACATCAACCGCCTGCCGGGACTGGCCCGAATCTACGAACGTGACGGGGGCGTAGCGGTGGGCGCGCTGGCTCGCCAGGCCGCGGTCGAGGACTCAGACGTGGTGGCGCGCGTCTGTCCGCTGCTGACTGATGCAGTGCGCCTGGTCGCGCACCGCGTGATCCGCAACCGCGGAACGGTGTGCGGCAGCCTGGCTCATTCCGACCCTGCCTCGGAGCTGCCGGCCGCATTGCTCGCGCTCGGCGGTCACGTCGTCGCCCGATCGGCACGCGGTGAGCGGGTGATTCCCGCAGCGGATCTTTTCAGGAGCGTTTTCGAGACATCGCTTGCTCCGGACGAGCTCCTTGTCGAAGCCTGGTTCCCGGCGCCGACCGGCGCTTTCGCGATCGCCGAGGAGTCCCGCCGCCACGGCGACTTCGCCCTCGCCGGCGTGGTGCGCGTCGCGGACCGGCTGGCGCTATTCGGGGTTGCGGCCACTCCGGTGCTTGCTGATCCCAACGACCCGACCAGAGGTCTGAACCCGAGCGGCGACCTCGAAGCCACGCCCGAGTTCCGGCTTCACCTGGTGAAGGTCCTGACCGAGCGGGTCATGGCCGCGTGAAGGTCAATGGCGTCGAGCGTCCCGCGGCGGACGATCCGCGCCGACTCCTGTCTGATCACCTGCGCCACGACCTAGGGCTCACCGGAACCCACGTCGGCTGCGAGCACGGCGTATGCGGCTGCTGCACCATCCTGTTCGACGGGGCTCCGGTCAGATCGTGTTTGATGCTGGCCGTGCAGGCCGAGGGCCACGAGGTGACGACAATCGAAGGTCTCGCCGCGCCCGGCGCGCCGCTCCATCCTGTGCAGCAGGCCTTTCACGAGTGCCACGGCCTGCAATGCGGCTTCTGCACACCGGGCTTCGTGATGTCCGTCGTCGGATTCCTCAAAGAGAACCCAAACCCATCAGCTGAGCAGATCGATGAAGGGATCTCGGGCAATCTATGCCGCTGCACGGGCTACGCGTCGATCCGCCGGGCAGTGCATCGCGCTGCTGAGCTCGCTCAGAAATGACCACGCGCTGGTTCGGTGCCAGGGTCCCGCGAGTTGAAGATGACAGGCTGCTTCGGGGCCAGGGTCGCTTCACGGACGACATCGACGAAGGAGCGCTCGAGTCGTGTCTCGTTCGCTCGCCCTACGCGCACGCACGCATCAAGTCGATCGACGTGAGCGCGGCTAGAGCCATGCCGGGCGTTGCCGCGGTCTACACCGCCGCGAACCTCCCCTTCGGCACCATCGACCTTCCCCTTCTCATCCCGCACCCCAACCTCACGCACGGCCGGACGCAGAAGTGTCTGGCCTCGAGCGTCGTGCGGTACGCCGGCGAGGCTGTTGCTTTCGTCGTCGCCGACAGCCGCTCCATCGCCGAGGACGCGGCCGAGCTGGTCGAGGTGGACTACGAGCAGCTCCCCGTCGTGATCACGCCGGAATCCGGCGAGGCTGCCAAGCATCTGGTGCACGACGACGTGCCCGGCAACGTGGCCGCGGAGCTGACGCAGGAGGTTGGCGATATAAAAAGGGCTCTCGCCGAGGCACCGCATCGCAAGCGCCTTCGCCTCCGCTACGAGCGCGGCGCCGCGAACCCGATGGAGGCGCGCGCCGTCTGGGCGCGATGGTCAGAGCTGGAGCGACGGCTGACTGTGTACGACTCGACGCAATCCCCAACTTCGATTCGCGGCGGGCTTGCGGTGTTGTTCGGCCTGCCCGAATCGAGCGTGGACGTCATCGCGCCCGATGTGGGCGGCGGCTTTGGGCCGAAGATCATGCTGTTCTACCCGGACGAGCTGTTGGTGCCGTACGCGGCCATGCATCTCGGCCGGCCGGTCAAGTGGACGGAGGACCGCAGCGAGCACTTCCTTGCGGTGAACCACGAGCGGGGCCAGGTGCACGAGGTAGAGGTTGGGTTCGACGGCGACGGCAAGATCCTCGTGCTGAGCGACGACTTCATTCACGACGCGGGCGCCTACACGCCCTACGGAATCATCCTGCCCATCATCACGGCGGCCCAGGTCCCGGGACCGTACCGCGTGCCGAATTACCGCGTCCGCTTTCGCGACGTGTACACGAACGCCACGCCCACTTCGCCCTATCGCGGTGCCGGCCGCCCGCACGCATGTTTCGTGATGGAACGCACGCTGGATGCGATCGCCGCCGAGCTGGGCCTCGACCGGGTCGAGGTTCGCCGCCGCAACCTCATCCAGACCGATGAGTTTCCGTATCCGCTTGGCATCGCCTGGCAGGACGGCAACCAGGTCATCTACGACAGCGGCAACTACCCGGCTCTGCTCGATCGGGCAGTGGAATTGCTAGGACCGCGACCGGCGGGCGACCACATCGGGATGGGCATCGCGATCTATGTCGAAGGCACTGGGGTCGGACCGTACGAGGGCGCTCACGTCCAGGTGCTGGTTTCAGGCAAGGTGGTGGCCGCGACCGGAATCCCCAGCCAGGGCCAGGCCCACGCGACGGTCTGGGCCCAGGTCGTCGCCGACCAGCTCGGCGTCGACATCGCCGACGTTCAGGTGACCGGGGGAGACACGCGCCGTTTCCCATGGGGCGTCGGTACCTTCGCCTCGAGAGGTGCTGTCACCGCGGGCAACGCGATGTCGATCGCCGCGGGCATGGTGGCCGAAAAAGCCAAGCGAATTGCCGCGGAGCACCTCGAGGCTGATCCCGCGGACTTAGAGCTGGCCGGCGGCCAGGTGCGCGTCAAGGGTTCTCCGAACAGGGGCATGCCGCTGGCCGCCGTGAGCGTGCTTGCCAACCCAGTCCGCTACGCCTTCGGAGGCGGCACCGAAGCGGCCACGCAGTTCTCCTCCAAACGCGAAGGGCCACCGCTCCAGGGCGGTGAGCAGCCCGGACTCGAAGCAACCGGGTACTACAGCCCCCCTGGCTCTACGTGGGCTTCCGGATGCCACGCCGCTTACGTCCGGGTCGACCCGCAGACCTACCGACTGGAGATTCTCAAATACGTTGTCGTGCACGACTGCGGCAGGGTCATCAACCCGCTGGTGGTGCAGGGTCAGATCGAGGGCGGTGTGGCGCAGGGTATCGGTGGCGCGTTCTACGAACGGCTCGCCTACGGCGAGGATGGCCAGCTTCGCAACGCATCCTTCATGGAGTTCCTGATCCCGTACTCGACCGAGATCCCTGAGATCGAGATCGACCACATCGAAACGCCGTCGCCGCTCAACCCGCTTGGCGTCAAGGGAGCGGGAGAGGCGGGCGTGATCCCGGTAGGCGCCGTCCTTGCGTCCGCGATTGAGGAAGCGCTGGGAGTCGCGATCACAGAGATGCCGCTCTCGCCCCTGAAGCTCTACGAGCTCTCTCGCCTTTCTCCTCCCCCTTCAGGGGGAGGGTAGGGAGGGGGTGGGCGGCAGTTGTCTAGCCTTCGGCCCTGACAACCGCTGCGATGATGTTTCCTCCTGGTGGGCCCTGGTGGGAGTTGCGCTCGCCTCCGCTCACATAGTTGGTCGTGCGGCCGGTCACCGACGCGACGAGCATCCCTCCTAGCGCCTTCCCGATCTGATAGGCGTCGGCGTCATCGAGAAGGGTGATTCGCTGGCCGCGGATCTGGTCGCTGCCCGGGATCACCGATTTGGCGAAGACATGAACGAGGCGTGACAGGTCGGCCTCATCCGGCAATCCGTCCTTGAAGTGGAGGCCCGCAGACCGCAACGCGTTCCTCACACCCTCGGCGTCGATGAAGTCGCGAGTGATCGCGTGACCGATCCGCAAATGGCTTCGCGATGTGCTCGAGTTGCCGAAAACGACCACCTCGCCGTGGCGCTTCTCGCCGCCGGAAGAGGTCATCGCGACCTCCGAGTACAGGCTCCAGTCGCGGCGTACCACGCCGTCCGACAAAGACGATTCGGGCACCTCGCCGAGGGCCATCGCAACCCCAAGTGCTGCGGCGTCGTTCGCGTAAACCCCAGCGCCCTCGGGGCCGAACGTGAGGTCGTGCGAAACCACCGTCTTCCCGCGGGACTCGGCGTCCTTGATGCTGGCCGTGGTCAGCCCTGGCACCTTGACCATGACCAGGTGGACGTCCTTCGGGTTGGTCAGGCCGGCGTCCGTCATCGCTCGGTGGGTGGCTTCGGCCACCTTGCGAATCTGGCCCATGCGGCCGACTTCCTCCGGCGGCATCGGATCCGAGCCGGCTCGGCCGACGACCAGTCGCTTGTCTCGCTCGGGGTCGACATCTTTGTCCGCGACCTCGACCCATTCTCGTGTGATAGCCGCGATGTGCGGCGTGATCACGCCAGGGCATCCGCCCGACAGGACGAAGATGACCTGCTTCGCCACCTCGCTTGCGGGAATGCCGAGAAACTTGCCCGTCCATTCGCGCAGCACCACGTCGGCCCACACACGACCCCAGTCATCGTGCGCTCCGGTCCCTTCGGTCTTGCCGACCAGGGCGACGAGGGTGTCGGGTTTGATCTTTCCAGAGTCGGCAAGCTGCTGCAGCCCTGACGTGTCCGCCGGTGTCGCCATGGGACACACGAACAGTTCCACCCTCTGAGCCTTCATCTGACTACCTCCGTGCGATTCTCATTCGAGGCCAGGCGGCCGCTGAAAGCCAAAGCCGGGCATTCCTTCGAGTTGCTCCGCAAAGTCGAGCAGCTCATATTCCTGGCAGAACTGCCCGACCAGCTGCACGCCGACCGGCAAGCCATCGTGCAGCCCAGCTGGGATGGAAACCGCGGGCACCCGAGCGAAGCTGACCGGGAGCACGAACTGCACGTAGCGGGCCCATTCCTCCGCCAGAAATGAAGGCACCTTGTCGATCGGCATCGGAAGTGTGCCCAAGGTGGGGGTGAGCAGGAAATCAAAGCCGGTTTGAAGCCGCGTGGCGACGGCCTGGTTCGCGGCCAGGGTCGCGCTTTCGAACGCGTGGAAATAGTCGATTGCAGTCAGGCGGCGACCCTGTTCCACGAGCTGACGGATGCCGGGCCCAAGCCTTTCCGGATCGGCAGGAAAGCCCGCCATGCTGGCCCGCCGCACGACCCCATAGCCCAAGCCAACCGGCTCCGGATCCCAGCCGATGCTCTCGACGCGATGGCCTGCATTCTCCAGCGCATCGGCCGCGCGCCGGCAGGCCTCGCGGCATGCCGGCTCCGCTCCGAGCGGGCTCGAATCGGCCACCCCGATCCGAAAGCGCTCGCCGGGATTCCGCGCTGGAGTCGGCTGAGTCGCCGAAACGATCGAGAACGTAAGTCTTATGTCGGCGACGCTTCGCGCCATCACTCCGCGTGAGGAGAGCCCGGCGGCGTCGATCAGCTCACACGGCACGCGCTCGGGTGATGGCCGGAGGCCGACGACGCCACAGCACGAAGAAGGAATGCGGATCGAGCCGCCCATGTCCGTACCCATCGAGACAGTGGCCATGCCCGCCGCGACCGCCGCGGCGCTACCACCGCTCGATCCCCCTGGTGTGACGCCTTCACGCCAAGGATTCTGAGTCGCGGGAAATAGGGTGTTGACAGTGCCTACTGAGGCCGCCAGCTCGGGGAGGTTGGTCTTGCCGAGGATGGCCGTCCCGGCCGCTCTGGCCCACGCGACTGGGACGGCGTCCTCGCCGGCGATTCGATCGCGAAACATCGAGGTGCCGTCGGTCCAGGGCATACCGGCCACCGGGATGTTGTCCTTGACCGCCATGGTCACGCCGCTGAGAGGGCCTTTTGAAGCCTGCGCGTCGCGATCGACATAGATGTACGCGTTGATGCGCGAGTCGAGACGGTCGATGGCGGCGAGGTGAGCACGCACCGTTGTCTGCGGATCCAGCTCGCGGGACGTGACCCGGCGGGTGATCTCGACCGCCTGCAGCCAGGTCATGGAGTCCTCGGTTCTAGAAGTCACCGCTCAAGCGTATGTGAAAGAGGAGCACCCACCCATGGCGCTGGCATAGGGACCGAAGAAGTCCGCGCTGACCAGGAACGTCGCGCCAAAACAGTCTGCGAGGCTCTCGATCTCGAGACCGATGTGGTGGTGAGCGTAATAAGCGGCGATCTCAGCGGCTGGCGCACCTGCCAGCGGGGGAGGAGGTGAGATGAGCCCGGTCAAAGACATTGCCACGACCGCCAGAAGACTGGAAGCCGGCAGCCACCGCACGACCACATTCACCGGCCGGAGCTAACCTGGGGGCGGTTATTTGGCGTTCGGATGACTTTTCGCGGGCGCCGGAAGTCGCTGCTCGACCCAGTGGCGCAAGGCGTTGACATTCAGTGCGCCCGTGACGCGGTCGCGCTCTTTGCCCCCGTCCAGCAGGACCAGGGTGGGGATGCCGCGGATCGCGAACCTCTCCTGCAGCCCCGGCGCCAGGTCGGTATTGACCTTGACCACCTTCATCTGACCGGCAAGCTCTCGAGACAGCTGTTCGACTGCGGGAGCGACGATCCGGCACGGGCCACACCAGGGAGCCCAGAAGTCGACCAGGACCGGGATCGGGCTTTTCTCAGCCACCGCGCTGAAATCGGACACGCCGGCTTCGGTGAGCCACGGCAGTGGCCGGCCGCATTTCGGGCAGTGGGGAACCCCTTCCGCCGCGGGCCGGATGCGCGTTTTCTGCCCGCAATTCGGACAGGTGACTATCGTGGGCTCACTCATTTCTTCTAGCTATACGTCCCCTTGTCGAACGCGCCCCAAACTCGTGTTTCCTGTCGAGCGGCTGTTTCCGCGCTGAATCCACAGAAGGGTCGAAATTCAGAGCTCTTTGAGGAGGGCTACAACGACCCGCTCGAACGTGCCGGCCGCGGTGCTGACCCCAAACCCGACGACCTCCTCGATGTCGAAGGTTTCGTCCGCGGCATCGGAGGTCACGCGCAAAGCTGCCCATGGAACTCCGTTCTGGCGAGCCACCTGAGCAATCGCGGCGGTCTCCATGTCAAAACAAGCTCCGTATGGAAAGTCGATCAGGATGCGGTCTCGGATCTCGCGTGACGCGACGATCTGGTCGCCGGTGAGGATGACGCCCGATCGAACGGCCTGGTCCACCACACTCTCGGTCGCGAGGCGGAGCCTTTCGGACAGCGCCGGGTCGGCAGGGATCATCGCCATCCCGAGCGATGGAATCGTGCCTCTGGCCGCGGCGAAAGGCCGCGCGTCCATGTCGTGCTGCGATGCACCGGAAGCGATGATCAGCCGGCCGGCGGGTGCATCGCTGTCTGTCGCACCGGCGAGGCCGAGCGCAATCACACATCGTGGTTTGTAGGCGTCGCAGACGAACTGCGTTGCGAGGGCCGCCGCCACCTTGCCGACTCCGGTGATGACGAGCACCACAGGTTTGCCCTCGATCATTCCCTCCCAAATGGAGAGCTGCGGAGACGAAACCGTAGATGGAGCGAGCTGCCCCACGAAAGCCGCCGCCTCCACCTCGAGGGCGAGGATGAGCGCCACCGGACGTTTGCCATTGGTCGTCGACACGTGCGCGACTGAATCTAACCGCTCGCGGCGGCGGCAATGGCGCTACCGCGCCGAAACTATCGGCACGCTACTCGTCCGCGGTCCACTCCATACCCGAGCCCCGTGGGTCGGCCGGGTTCAATGCTCGCAACATGATGCGCAGGGCGCCGAACGAAAGCGTGGCGAGGATGACAACGGTTCTCATGCCGGCCATCCTCCTCAGCGCCACCTTCAGCACCGAGGACCTGGGCCGCTTTCTCGTCGAGTTTGAGCTCAAGCATGCCGTCTTCGACCGACCAATTTCAAGTCCGCCGTAGTGGGTCACGCCCCCTTCGTTGACGAGGCAATACCTGTCGGTGCCGAGACGTCGATCATCGTCTGTGACAATCAACGCACGCTGCAACTCAATCCGTGGCCCAGAAGCGTGCTCCGACTTCCTCATCTCGACTGAAGGCGACAGTGCCGGCATCGAACTCTGTCACTGCGTTGCGCTGTGGCTACCGATCAGGAAGGCGCTCAGCGACGGACTGACGACTTCGATGGCGGCAAGGTCGAGTTCGGTGTGGTGCACGGCATCATGGGGGATGCGCACCACTGCGGGGTTGTCGGACTCGAAGGTGTTGATGAAATACGGGTCACCCGATCCCGACAGACACAAGCCAATCGGAGCAAAGCCGTGCTGACTTGCCGCAATCCCGGGCTGAGCTTCGGTCGCTTCGCTGATGATTTGCTCGGGCGTCATCCAGCGAAATTCGACTCCCAGTCCTGAAGGATCGCTGCTCGAGTCAAGTACAACCTCATACCCGATGAGGTCGTAGGTGCTCATCAGCCGGATGCACCAATCGTCGATCAAGGTTGGCAACTGACCTTTCAACAGCGCGAGTTCTTCGGAAGAGGCTCGACGACCAGAAAAGCGGGCGTGGTTCAGCGTTGCCGACCAGTCGAAATTCACGGTGACCTAGACCAATGGCTTTGCAAGCGGCCCGACCTTTGCTGCCGCCTTCGACCAGCCCGGCTTGACGCCGGGCGCGAGCTTGGCCCACAGCTCGCCCTTCAAGAAAATCTCCACCTCTTTCAATTCGTCTCCGTCGTAAACCCATCGCGCGGACACGTCTTCCGGGCGGGAAGGAACCGGCGGCCGCTTGTCCGTGACAAAGCCCTGCGGGTTCAGAAAGGGCATCTTTGACCGGTCCCTCCATTCTGGCTGCGCCGGCGTGGGTGCGGAGTTGTACAACCACACGTCGGACACGATCTTTGCGTCATGGCGCAGGTAGGCGTAGGCCACACGACCGTCGTCCTCAAACGCGACCTCGTACGGTGATTTCGGATCCCGGACGACTGCAATCAGGTCCTTCAATCGTAGTGGTTTTTCGCTCGGCCGCGCGGACCCGGGAGGGGCATCCCGTCCCGAGTAGGTAACCCGATCCGGTATCGGGCTCTGGCTGGTATCGGACTCTGGACGGAGGTGCCCATGAAAGCACTGCGGTTCGCTGTATACGGAATTCTCGGCGGCCTCCTGGTGGCGTGTGGCAGCTCGCCCTCCACGACAGCGGCTTCTTCGCCAAGTCCGAAGGGAACCGTCGTCGTGGTGACGAAGACCGACGCGATGAATGGCACGTTCCTGATTGCGGCATCCAACCAGATGACCCTTTACGTATTCGCCAAGGACACGACAGGTGTCAGCAATTGCAGCGGGGGATGCCTGAAGAATTGGCCCGCGTTATCCGTCCCGCCGGGTACAGCGATCGCCGCAGGATCCGGCATCACGGGTCAGCTGTCCACCCTCACCCGGGCTGAGGGCCTGACGCAGGTCACCTATAAGGGCATGCCCCTCTATTTCTTCATCACGGATGTAAAGGTCGGCGACGTCACAGGTGTCGGCAAAACCAACTGGGCGTTGGCGAAACCCTAGAGGCGGCCTCCGAC
>DATCPI010000022.1:0-19323 GCA_036570165.1 Candidatus Dormiibacterota bacterium
TTTCGCTTTGGGCTTATACCGGGACATGCTTCCGCCGCTATCAACTTCGCGGACGGGTGCGGTAGGGCCTCCCCAGTTGACCGAACGACCTTCGCTGCATGCCACCTCCCTTACGCCGGAGCGGTTCCGGGCTGCTCCAGAATCCACGGCCCGGACTACTGCCTTCGCCCAAAAGCGCAGGGCTCGGCCCACTCGGTCCCTCACGGGTTGTTCTTTCGACGCGGCAGAGTTCACCTACGTTGCGGCCTGCAGCTTCGCTTCTCCTCGCTTCAACGCTCGGCTCTCACCTGACGTTGGAGGTTGACTTCCGGGCTCCTCTGGTGGCTTGCCCGGGCGGGACTCACACCCGCCGATCGTTTGGCCCTTTGCTGGGCACTCCGCTCTTCGAACTCTCCTAATGGCGCCCACGCCCGCGCTGCGCGAGGCGATCGTCGATCTTCGCCTTGGTGGACAGCCGGGATTTCCCTTCCACGCACGAGAGGGCTAGGATCATGAAGCGCATAGTGGTGCCTCCGTGTCGTTTCTGACTCGGCCGGGACCCGGACTCTTGCGGACCGCGGACCCCCTGCCTCTAGAAATGCATCGCGTGAGGGCTCAGGAAATAAACACCAACGTCGGAGCGACTGGACGGTGACAGCCATTGACGCAACCGCGCCGCGGTCCGGGTGATGGGGCACCCCTCCCTCCCGGTCCTCGGAGCGGTGTTCATCGCCTCGGCGTGTGCCATCTGGTTCGCCGGCATCCAGCTTTCAAGGACCACCGACGAGATCGACTCTCGCTTCGGGCTCGGGCAAGCCCTGGGCGGGTTGATCCTGTTGGCATTCGCCACCAACCTGCCCGAGATCGCGATCGTCAGTGCGGCGGCGGTACAGCACAACTTCGACATCGCCACCGGCAACATCCTGGGCGGCATCGCCATCCAGACCCTCGTATTGGTGGCACTCGACGGGTTTGGCGTCCCCCGCCGCCCGCTGACCAACGCCACCGAGTCCTTGGTGCAGGTGCTCGAAGGAACGCTGGTGATCGCCGTGCTGGCGGTGGCGATCGGGGCGATCCTGCTCCCCAAAAGTGTGGTCGTCGGCCGCATCGACCCCAGCGCGTTACTGATCGTCCTGCTCTGGGCCGGCGGCCTCTACCTCGTGTGGCGCGCCAGCAAGAGCCTCCCCTGGAAGGCCACCGGCGGCGCCGGACCGGACGCCGGCGCCCGACGTCGGGCGAAAGCGCGCAAGCCGCGATCGACCGGGGTGACCCTTGGCATCTTTGCCGCCGCGGGACTGGTGACGCTTGCTGCCGGAGTTTTCATCGAGGAAAGCGGTAGCGCCATCGCCACACAGATCCACCTCAACGGGGCGGTCTTCGGCGGGACCGTGCTCGCGGCCGCGACGGCCCTCCCAGAGCTCTCCACCGGCCTGGCCGCCGTCCACATCGAGGATTTCGAGCTCGCGGTCAGCGACATCTTCGGCGGCAACGCTTTCCTGCCAGTGCTCTTCTTTCCTGCCACCCTGCTCGCGGGCCAGTCGGTGCTCGGCAGCGCGGCCAAGACCGACGCCTTCCTCGCCGTTCTGGGAATCCTGCTGACCGCGGTGTACGTCGCCGGGCTGGTCATCCGCCCCAAGCGGCAATACCTGCGGCTGGGCCCGGACTCTCTGCTAGTCCTGATTCTTTATGGCGCCGGCATCGCCGGCATGGTGCTGATCAGCCAGTCAACTCACTGAAGTGTCAGTCGACGGGAGGCAACTGTCGAACCAGTTCGAACTCACCCAAGCGACCGATTTCCAATTCGGGAGCGGCCGGCCTTGGCCCTCCGCAAGGCAGAATGGCGATTTGGCCCCGGTGTCGACCTTCGGTTGATGCTTGACAGATCTACTTCGGGTGATTCTTGACACTCCAGTCTGAAATCTAACGCCGCACGGCCGTGCCGTCGGCGTGCAACTTGCGGACGTCGCCTTTGCTCGTTCGCACCACCGTAGAGTCGTTCGCACTCCCGCCACGATCCGTCGGGTCCCAAAACATTTGCAGCAACACCAGAGTGGGAGGGACTCACACGCCGCGACCCAAGCTTCGCCGGATTTGCGTTCACACGCACATTCGAGTTTTGAACGACGAAGTGCGAGGCTATTGCTGACGTTGTTATGGCACGTGGTCCACGCTCGGTGGCGTGCAGGCTGCATTCAATGCCACTGTTCTCAAGCACGTCGCCACCGAGATACGCAACATCAAGGTCGAGTATCGCGGCGTGGTTTCGGAGGAGTCCGTTGATCTCGTCGCACGGGAATCGCTCCAAAACCTCGCCGATTCGAGAGTTCCGCAGTTTGTCCCCCTGTTCGTTGGCCGCTTTACGCGCCAGCGACTGCAGGAGTTGACCGGGTTCCGTCCCCGCGTCGGGATGAGAAAGGAGATGTATTCAGATGAGTCGATTCAAGATCGGCGTCGTACTGGGTAGTGCGGCAGTTTACTTCTTCGATCCTCAACAAGGTGAAGATCGGCGACAGCGCGTGCAATCGCTTTGGCGCGAGAATCGTGACACCGCCCGCGAGGTTGGAGGTGGAGTGTCTAAGGCTGCTGAGTCGATGCGGCCATTGGCCCGGCGTATGAGGCGCGGCCTCCAGCAGAGGAACTGGGCCGAAGACGCCGGCGCGAGCTGGGCGCCTGCCGTGACGGGCATTGCCGTTGCCACCGCGATTGGTGCTGCCCTTGTCTATTTTCTAGACCAAAAGAGTGGGCTCGTTCGGCGGCAGCGCGTCCTTACGTTCTTGGCGGGAAAGCAGGACGCTTTTGAGGGGGGATTTCGTAGCGTCCAGGAGGCCACCAAACACGCGGTGAGCGAGGTGTCAGAGGCTGCTGAGAACGTCATGGCGATGGGTCGCGGCTGATTCTCCCCTAGCCTACCTCAAGGCGGCCCTCCGACTGAGAATCTAAATTTATCGCAATGAGACTCTCGGGCGAAAACCGCGTGTTCGCCATTCTCGTAGTCTTCGTCCCGGCAACACTGGTCAGTAGTTGGCTCAAGTGGCCTCTCTCCGTTCAGTTCTTTCTCGCCGTTGCGGCTGTCATCCCGCTTGCCGGCTTGATCGGCTCCGCGACCGAGGAACTGGCCAACCGTCTCGGCGCCCGAACCGGCGGCCTGCTCAACGCCACGTTCGGCAACGCGCCCGACTTCCTGGTCGGCTTCTTCGGCGTCCAGCGCGGCCTGATCCCCCTTGTCAAAGCGACTCTAATCGGTGCTCTCATCAGCAACTCCGCCCTGATCATGGGTCTCTGCTATATCTCCGCCGGGCTCATCCACGGCAAGCCTAAGTTCCGCCGCGCCGAGGCCGGCCACCACTCCGTCCTGATGCTTCTAACGGTTGCTGCCGTGCTCTTTCCCTCGTCCGGGGCGATGGCCATCTGTGGCGGGACGCGATGCACTGAGGGCGGCGCCGCCCAGCAGGTCCAGGTCCTGAGCATCGGCATTTCAGCTGCCCTTCTCGTTGCATATGTCGGGTACATCGTCTTCTCCGTCTTCGGTGTCGAATCCTGGCGGCGCCCGAAGGCCGCGGCGACCCCTCGGAAGGTGGCTTCAGGGACATGGCCGACCTGGCTTTCGGTATCCGTGCTGGTAGCCGCGACGGTGCTTCTGATCCCAATCGTGGACATCCTGACCGGCACGGTCGGCGCGGTGACCAAGGTGCTCGGGTGGACGGACGTCTTCGTCGGCATCGTGATCGTCGCGAACGCCGGGAATGCGGCCGAGGCCTACGCGGCGATCAGCGCCGCCATCCGGCGTCGCGGGAGCCCTGGTGGTGTGGGAGAGGACTCGGGTCTCGATCTTGCCCTCGGCATCGCCTCCGCCTCCTCGATCCAGATCGCCACCTTCATCCTGCCACTGGTCGTCCTGTTGAGCCTGTTCTTCAACCCGATGACGCTCGTCTTCGGGTGGGTCGAGATCGCCATCCTCGGGCTGATGGTCCTGGTCTTCAACTACATCGCCCACGACGGAGAGAGCAACTGGTTGGAGGGTCTCCAGTTGGTCGTCCTATACGCGATGGCGGCGATCGTCATCTTTGTCCTGCCATCGACTGCGTTTAGCGGGTGACCTCACGCCACCGGCCCACTTAAAAGTGACGGGCGCAAGGGGAGCAGGATGCTTCAGCCTGCGCACTAGAGCGGCGGCTGGACTCTTGGGGTCAAGCTCGTGGACGAAGTCAGCTAGCTGTTCTTGGCATGCCCCTGGAGTAGGGCGAGGATCTTGTTCTGACCCTCGAGGATCTGGATTGACTGCGCTGCCAGCGTGTGGATGGCCTCCAGTGTTTCGTGATCGGTTTCTGCGCGAGCGTCGCTCGCGGCTGCCTGGACGTTCTGGCCGACCATGATGGCGACCATCGCCAGGGCCTGGAAGATGCCGCCGACGATAAGCAGCATGAGCGCGAACGGGTAGGGGTCGAAGTTGAGCGGACCCAGCTTCGAGAGCAACATCCAGCCTCCGATGAATACGATCAGGACGTAGAAGAACCACATGTTGCCGACGCCGTTGGTGATCAATAAGGCGAGCCACTTGTTGAACCCCCTGTGGGGATGCACGTCGTTGTTACGGACCAGCTTGTGTTTCATGCGGCGCAGCATCCACCAAACGGGGACCTGCGCGCCAGACGGCGCGAAAGACATGAATGCTGTACCGCTGTCAACCATTGCTCGACAGCGGGCTAAATTCCAAATTCGAAATTGGCTCCGGGACAGGGATTCGAACCCTGAACCTTGCGGTTAACAGATCGCTGCACCCCGTTCAGAAATGCAGCCTCGAATTCATTGAGTATCACTGAGTGCCGCCAATTGCCACCGTTTACCACCGGCGTTGCTGTACAAACGGCGTCGGGACAGCAAGGCCCAGAGGTAGCTGTCAGCCTTGTCCGTAGAGGGTGCGGCCGCCCGGGCACAGGGTCTCCTCAGCTGATCAGCGGCAACTGGACTGTTGCCTTCCGCGACCTAGTCTCGCGGCGCCGCGCTCGAAGTTGGAACGCGAGCAGGATCACCTCGTTGACGCGCCGCTCGTAGTCACCGACGCTCGCACCCTCAAGCGACTTGAAGACTTCGCGCGCCGCTGTCTCGAGCTGGTACCAGATGTCACCCCCGCGCTTCAGGAAAAGCGGATGGCGCGAGTTGATCACTACCGTGGTGGCCTCGCGCTCGATGACGGTCTGGCTTCGAATGGCAGGATCGAGTGGGCGCACAACGATCTGCCCGAAGCCACGACGCTTCTGCTCGTTCTCGGCTGGCAACCGGTCCGGCGCTCGAGGGCTCTTGGGATTGCCAGCCGGCTGTCCGTTAGCTCGCGTCCCAACCTTGAGGTAGGCGCGCGCAGCCGCCAGACCCGGGAACATTTCCTCGCGCTCGGCGAGCTTGAGCACCTGGCTCAGAAGCCGACGTACCTGCTCCGCGGTCTTGAGAGCGGACGCTGGAGGCGGCGCCAGCTCATCTTGGGCGAGTCGCTTTGCGATGGGTGCGAGCAATGCGTGCATCCGTTGCTCCGCAGCGACCCACTCCGGCCCATCCCGAGCAAAATCGCTCTTGTTCATCGTCAGCGGGACGGGTGTCAAGTCGATCTCGCCGACCAGGCGGGCCATGCCAGAGACCTGGACCGCGTTGGGATGGCCGAAGAACTCGCCACTAGCGATCAGGCGGCCGAGCTTGTAACAACGCAAGCCGGGCACGTAGTCGACGCCGCGGCCTTCGGGCTCGGCGAGACCATACCAACCGCGGATGGTCGTGCCTGCGGCGCGGACGGCAAAGCGGTGCTCCTCCTGGAAGTTGATCGACGGCGGCTCGATCCGGACGCCGTTGACGGACATCTTCAGCTCGGCACGCAGAATAAGCGGGCGGTAAGTGTCACCGAGTCGTGCGCCCAGACGGCGAGGATCAAGACGCTTGTCGACGCCATCGATGCGAATTCGGACGTAGCCCTGTTCCGCCGGAACGCGCTTGCTCACCACCTTCAGCTCGTAGGTCTTGAGCTTGGAGCGGTCGCGATAATCCGGGTCGGCGAAGCGCCAGGCGGCTTGGTCATCTGGCCGGCTTGCTTCCACGGTGAAGCTGTTACCGAGGTGGCCGATCGCCGCTTTGCCGCCCTGACCGTACTGGCCGAGCAGTTTTCGGCCGCGTTTGGGTGATCCGCCCCAGCGCAGATAGTTGCGCTCGAGCTCGGCCGGCCCCATCCCCTCACCACCTCGAGTTTCGATGACAAAGTACGAGGGATGGACTTGAAGCAGGACTTCGAGCGGGCTGTCCTTGAGACGCGAGTCGATGGCGTTGTCGACCAGTTCCATGACCGCGTCGGCGGAAGAGCGGTAGTTGGCAAATAGCGAGGCGGTGATGGCAGGGTCGATTCGCTCGCGGACGGTTACGCGCTGAGCCATGCCAGCTGGAAATCTATACCCGATTCACCTTTCGAGGTCCAGATCGCGGCCTTCGACCGACCGCGTGGCCTCCAGAGCATGAGCTCGGTTGAGCCTTAGCATCGCCCGATCGTGCTTGCTCAAATCGGCCGTTTCCCCGAGAAGGTCAAACGTCTGGATTAGGAGCTCTGTTTGACGCGTGCCCTCCCAGCCAGCCCGCTGCAGGATTCCAACCACGGCCGTGAAATCGAGATCTCGGCCCGAGTTGATGAGTTCCCACATTTCGCGCCGATCCTTTTCTCCTGGCAGCGTGTCCGGTCGGTCGAGCAGGGCGGCCATCTTAGCCACGAACTGAGCCTCTGCGGTAAGCACCCTGGTGCGGTCGATCTTCTCTGTGTGGTTGATCAATATCTCGACCGGGACTTGCAAACGACGACCGAGCTTGGATTGGTAGACCGGATAGACGTCAACTCCGACGCCCTCGACCTGGATCTCGAATTTCCGGCCGCTGATGTGCTGGCTAGGGGATAGCTGGAACTTTGCCCCCAGTTTGGCCAACGTCGCGTGATCGACGATGATGTCGATGTCGTGGCTCTTGGCGACCCCTGTCCTTAGATAGGTCGCCCAGCCGCCGACGAGGACGGCATCGGGAAACTCCCGAACGAATCTCCGCATCACCTCCTGTACGCGATCCTCGTCCGGCCGAGATCGACGCTCAGGCGACATCGCTCAGCAGTTCGCGGTCCAAGGCCTCAAGGAATCGCTGCGCCTGCCAGGTAGGAAGGTTGAAGAGGTCCGCGTAAACCTGGCAGCGAGGCGCGACTTTTCCATACCGGCTCAGGAGAGGATCGGGCTCAAGAACCAGCAGGTTGGCGTGCCCACTCCGTGGCGGAAATCGTCGCCTGACTTCACTCGCATCCGCGTAAACGACTACCTGCTCGTAATCGGCGACCAGATTTCGTCCCTGGTGCTGGACGAAAGCCGTGTACGCGGTTGGGATGGCGTACACCGGAAGTCGAGCCTCAATCTCGCTGACGGCCATTGGGACTCTGGTTGTGTAAACGATGTCTGCACTGAGGTTACGCACCGCGGCCCACATGAGCTGGAGGCGCTTGGGATCCAACACTCGGAGGCCGCTGGCGCTGCCGCGCACGGCACCGATGGCTCGAGGTCGCTCGAGAGCCTTGTGGATCGTGGACACAGGTAAGTCCAGTTCAGCGCTCAACTTAGTGAGCGAGCTGCGCCGGATGCCCTGGTCAAAGGCGGCGACGAGAAGATGGCGCCAGACCATCTCGGTTCGGGTAATCATCCTACAAGGTTACGCCATTTGGCGAATTCACGTTGGAATTCATCAAATCGCGAACTGCTAGTGGCTGGCTCAAGGCGTTGCTGCCCGGGTAGTCATGGAAATCCTCGGTCACTCGCAGATTGGAATCACGATGAACACATACACCCACGTGATTCCAGAACTGCGAAAGGACGCGGCCGATCGAATCGAGTCGCTGCTGGGAGTCGCTGCTGGCGGAGCGGGACTGACTCCCAAGCCTGATTAGTAGGGATCACTACGTTTCGTTGTCCTCACCGAATCGGTCGGACCGTCGTTGCTTGCTGCACCGTTGCTGCACTGTTGCTGCACCGACCACACGAACAGGCAGCGCTAAGAGCGGTTTCGAGTTCAGATTTGGCTCCGGGACAGGGATTCGAACCCTGAACCTTGCGGTTAACAGCCGCCTGCTCTACCGTTGAGCTATCCCGGAACGGCGCCGTTGATTCTAGGTGGTACCGATCCGCTAGGGCTCCAGGCCGAACTCCCGCAGCACTTCTTCGGTGTGCTCGCCCAACGTTGGAGTTGGACGCGGCGGAACAGTAGCTGTCGCACCGAAGCGCAGGGGCGATCCGGTGGTCAAGAATCGTCCCAGGCCCGGGTGAGCCACGTCCGAGAACATCGGGTTGGCGGTTGAAGCGCGCGGATCTTCGGCGACTAGCTGCTTCACCGTTTGGTATGGGCTCCATAGAACGCCGTGTTGATCAAATGCATTGCGCACATCGGCAAGGTCGCGCTGCGCGATCCATGGATCCAACAGCTCGAACAGCTCCTTCCGATGGGTCCAGCGATCACCCTCCTGCCGAAAGTCGGCGCCCACGCGTGACTCCAGCTCGGAGAAGTTGCGACTCAGACCGGTGGCCTCACCGAGGCTGAGCCACTGCCGGGGCGTCAGCGCCAGCACCATCACGTGGCGGCCATCGCGAGTGCCGAAGTCGCGACCGAACGTACCGTAGACATCGTTGCCGAACCGGCCACGCGGCTCGGGCTCGAGGACTGCCTCGCCGATCAGACCCAGATGACCGGCAATCGCCATCGCCACGTCGGCCAGGCTCAGCTCGACGAGCTGGCCCTCGCCATGCAGCCGGCGGTGACGCTCGGCAGCAAGAATGGCGAGCGCCGCGAGGAACCCGGTCATGCCATCCCAGGCGGGCAGCACATGGTTGACGGGGCCGTCATGCTTCTCGGGACCGGTCAGCCACGGAAAACCCACGGCGGCGTTGACCGTGTAGTCGACTGCCGTCCCGCCATCGCGATCGCCGGTGATGACCACCATGATCAGGTCGGGCCGCAACTTCGAGAGCTCGCCGTACGAGTTCCAACCTCTCACCGGCAGGTTGGTGAGCACGATCCCGCCTCCCTCCCCCGGCGCCGCGATGAGCTTGCTGACCTGGCGCTGCCCCGCCTCGCTGCGGGTGTCGATGGTGACCGAGCGCTTGCCCTGATTGAGGCCGGCCCAGTAGAGACTGCGTCCTTTATGCAGCGGCCACCGGTCGATGTCGATTCCGCCACCTGGCGGGTCGACGCGGATGACGTCCGCACCCAGCGCCGCCAGGGTCGCGCCACCCAGCGGCGCCGCGACGAACGCGGACAGCTCGACGACCCGCAGACCGTCGAGGATGGGAGCCGCCACGCTCACGAGCCCAGGATTTGGCGAGCGCGCTCTGCAACAGGCTTATCCACGAACTCACCGCCTGCGGTTCGTGTCGCGGCGCCCCCCGACTGCTCAAAAGCCGCCAGCACGCCCGTCGCCCATGCCACCTCTTCCGGGGTCGGCGCGAAGACCTCGTGGATGATCGGCACCTGGCGCGGGTGGATGGCCGACTTGCCGAAGAACCCCAGCCGCTTGGCTGCCTCGACCTCCTTGCGCAGGCCGTCGTCGTCGTTGAGCATGGGATATACCCCGTCGCTGGGCTGCGGCTTGCCGGCCGCGCGCGCGGCGACGACGAGGTAGGAGCGCGCATACAGCGTCTCCTGCGCGCCCTCCGGAATGCCCAGGTCCGCCGCCAGGTCCAGCCCACCATAGGAGAGGAGTGCGCACGCAGGGGCGGAGGCGATGTCGAAGGCCGCGAGCACTCCGCGCGCCGACTCGATCGTGCAGTCGAGCGGCACGCCCGGTGCACGGTCCGCCACCCACGCCACGTCCGCCGCGGACTCCACTTTGGGAATACGGAGACCCAGCACCGAGCCGGCCAGCTTCTCCAGATCTCGCTCGCACCACTCGCTTCTGGCCTTGTTGACCCGCACCCAGCACGGTCGCGTGGCCGCCACGCTCACGACCATCTCGCGCGCGCGAGCCTTAATGTCAGGCGGGACGGCGTCCTCGAGGTCGAGCAGAACCACGTCGGCGCCAGCGTCGAACACCTGGCCCAAAATCTTCTCGTTGTGTCCGGGGGCGAAGAGCCAGCTTCGTGGCGATCGCGTCACCCCACCGCCGGCCGGGTTAGGGAACGTCTTCACGAACGAGCTGGCGCGCGATCACTGTTCTGAGGATGTCGTTGGTGCCCTCGCCGATCGCCATCAGCGGCGCATCCCGATAGAACCGCTCGATCTCGTACTCGGTCGAGTAGCCGTAGCCACCGTGGATGCGCATCGCCTCGAGCGACGCTTTGATGCAAACCTCAGAGGCATAGAGCTTCGCCATCCCTGTCTCGAGGTCCGCCCGCCGGCCCGAGTCGAGCGCCGACGCCGCCCACCACGTCAACAGACGCGCTGCTTGCACCTCGGTCGCCATGTCCGCGAGCTTGAGCTGGATGGCCTGGAACTCGGCGATTGGCCGGCCGAACGCGTGGCGCTCTCGCGCGTAGGCAAGCGCCCGATCGAGGCTCGCCTGCGCGACACCCACCGCCCGCCCGGCGATGTTGACCCGCCCGAACTCCAGCACCGACAGCGCCTGCTGCAGCCCGTGACCTTCCTCCCCGCCCAGCATGTTCTCGACCGGCACCTGACAGTCGCTCAAGAACACCTCGGACGACTCCGGGCCTTTGTAGCCGATCTTGTCGAGGTCCTTCCCCACGGTGAAGCCCGGCGTCCCCTGCTCGATCATCAAGATCGTCATGCCCCGATGGCGGGGCTGCGCATTCGGATCGGTCTTGACGAGAACCGGCAGTGGGTCCGCATGACGGGCGTTTGTGATCCACGTCTTGGCGCCGTTGACCACGTAGTGGTCGCCGTCACGCCGCGCGACTGTCGCGATGCCCTGCAGGTCGCTGCCCGCCTGTGGTTCGGTGAGCGCAATCCCTGAGCGCCGCTTGCCGGTGGCGAGATCGGGCAGCCACCGCGCGCGCTGCTCGGGCGTTCCGAATTTCCACAGCAGCATCGTGGCCAGCGAATGAGAGCCGATGATTCCGGCCACGCCCATCCACGCCTTGGAGATCTCCTCGAAGACGATCGAGTAGGAGACCGCGTCGATGGCGATGCCCCCGTACTCCTCGGGCACCAGCATCCCGAAAAGGCCCATCGCCTTCATCTCGTCCACGATCTCTTCCGGGTAGCGGCCGGCCAGCTCCCACTCGCGGGCGACCGGGCTGATGCTCTTGCGCGCGAAATCGCGCATCAAGTCGCGGAAGGCTGCCTGCTGTTCTGAGAGATCGAAGTCCATCGCGCTAAGGCTTCGGCGCTTTCGCGCTCGGACCCTGGCCACGCCGGTAGATCATCGCGGTGCGCTTGAACGAGATCACCTCGGTCTTGTCCTGGTTGAAACCTGTCGTTCGCACGGTGACGATGCCGACGTTCTTGCGCGATTTCGACTCGCGAATCTCCAGCACCTCGGAGCGCGAGTACACGGTGTCGCCCTCAAACACCGGATGCGGCAGGCGCACCTCGTCCCAGCCGAGGTTGGCCAACCCATTCTGGGACACGTCGCTGACGCTCTGCCCCGTGACCAGTGCCAGAGTGAGGCAGCTGTTGACGAGCGGCTTTCCGAACTCGGTTTGCGCCGAGTAGTGATGGTCGAAGTGGATGGGTGCGGTGTTCTGGGTCAGCAGCGTGAACCAGATGTTGTCGGCGGTAGTGATCGTCCGGCCGAGCGCGTGCTCGTAGACGTCACCCACCGTGAAGTCCTCGAAGAACCGCCCTCGCCAGCCCTCTTTGACCGTCACTTCGTTCCTATCTTGATCCCGTCACAGGCCCAGGTAGGCCTTACGCACTCCCGGGTCGTCGCGAACCTCGGCCGCCGGTCCGCTCAACGCCACCCGCCCGTTCTCCAGCACGTACGCCCGGTTCGCCGCGTCCAGCGCCACGAGCACGTCCTGCTCGACGAGCAGGAGCGCCATCCCCTCGCGATTGATCTCCTGAATGACCTCGATCAATCGATCGACGACTTTCGGGGCGAGGCCCAGCGACAGCTCGTCGATCATCAGCAGCTTCGGGCGCGCCATCATGCCGCGCCCGATCGCCACCATCTGCTGCTCTCCGCCCGACAGCGTCGCTGCCTCGCGCGTCAGCTTGTCTTTGAGCGCGGGGAAGCGGTCGAGCACGCGCACCAGGTCGGCGCGGATCTCCCGATCGCGCCGCAGGTACGCGCCCAGGAGCAGGTTCTTCTCGACCGAGATCGTGCCGAACAGGCGGCGCCCCTGCGGCACGTGGGCGACGCCTTTACGCACCAGGAGTTCCGGGCGTGCGTTCGTGACGTCCTCGCCGGCGAGCGTGATCGTCCCGGACGTCGCGCGAACCAGGCCGCTCAGCACGCCGAGCAGCGTGGACTTCCCCGCACCGTTCGCACCGACAAGCGCGATGAGCTCGGAAGGAGCGACCTCGAGATCGATCCCGAACAGCACGGGTCCGGCGTCGTATCCGGCGTTCAGCCCCCGGACCTGGAGCAGCGGCTCAGGACTTAAGCCGTTTCGCATACCGCTCACCCAGATAGGCCTCGATCACCCGCTCGTCACGCAGCACTTCCTCCGGCTCGCCTTGCGCCAGCACGCGGCCGAAGTCAAGGACTATCGCCCGCCGGCAAACCCCGATGATCACGCGCATTACGTGCTCGATCAGCAGCACCGTCACGCCCGTCGCATGCACCGCCCGAACCATCTCGAGCGCCTCGTCGATCTCGACGTTATTGAGTCCCGCCATCACCTCGTCCAGGAGCAGAAGGTGCGGCCTGGTCGCGACCGCGCGGGCGACCTCGAGGCGCTTGCGGTCCGGGATCGTGAGTGACGTCACCAGTTGACTTGCCTTGTTCTTGAGGCCGACCAGCTCCAGCACCTGGTCAGCCTTCTCGAAAGCCGCCTTCAGTCCGCCGCGCCCTTCAGCGTTGCCGAACAGCGCGCCGATGGCGGCGTTCTCCCGCACTGTCATGGAACCGAACGGCTTCACGATCTGGAATGTGCGCCCGATTCCAAGCTTTGCGACCCGATGCGGCGCCATGCCAGAGATCGAGGCTCCCTGCCACCGGATGTCCCCGCCGTCGAGGCGATGGACTCCGCTGATGCAATTGAGCAGCGTCGTCTTGCCCGCGCCGTTCGGACCAATGATGCCGACGATCTCGCCCTTCCCCACCTCGAACGTCACGCCGTCCACCGCGGCCACGCCGCCGAAGCGCTTCGTCACGCCGCGAAGCTCGAGCTGGATCTGCACAGCCGTCGCGCTCACAGCGACGTCTCCCGCAGTGACCGGCGCAAATATGCCCAGCTCAGGCGCGTGCGGCCGCCGAAGAAGTCGATCACGCCGCGCGGAATGAAGATCACGACCACGATCAGCAGCAGGCCGAGGATGATCTGCGCGACGATCGGGTGCGCCTGCGTCGAGACAAAGGGAATCTCGATCGTGATCGGTAGACTGCCAATAAGAAACTGGATCAGCAACTGCAGCAAAACGGCGCCAACCGCCGGCCCGAACACCGTGCCCGTGCCGCCGAGCAGCGCCATCAAGATCATCTGGACGTTGTATTCGATCGGGAACGCATTGTCCTGGTTGATGAAGACGTTCCACTGCGAGAAGATCCCGCCCGCCAGCCCAGTCAGGGCCGCCGAAAGCGCGTAGGCCGCGACCTTGTAGGCGGTGGTGTTGACACCGAGAACAGAAGCCGCCTCTTCGTTCTCGCGGATGGCGATCAGGCCGTAGCCGAACCGGCTGCGCAGCACCCACCAGGTGACCCCAATCGCGATCGCCGCCGCCCCACACATTAAATAGAAGAAGAAGAGGTCCCGATTGTCGATCGAGAGGATCGGGAGAAACAGGCCGCTGGCGCCGCCGAACACCGGTTGGCCGTTGTAGTCGATGTTCTGCACCAGCTCGCCGAGCGCCACGCCCACTCCCAGGCTCGCGACCGCGAAGTAGTGCCCGCGAAGCCGGAGCAAAGGAAGTCCGACCAGAGCCGCAAACGCAGCGGCCAGCACCGGCGCGAACGGCAGCGCGAGCAGGAACGGCCACTTCGCCTTCGCGATCAGCATGCCCGTCGTGTACGCGCCGATGCCGAAGAACGCGACGTTGCCAAAGGCGGAGTATCCCGTGATCCCGCCGATGATGTTCCAGGCCGTCGACATCACGATGAACATCACGATGTAAGTGGCGATCCGGAACCAGAACTTGTCCGCCAGGAGCGGAATGTTGGCGGACTGCGCAACGTCCAGCGAGGTCAGCGGGGCGAGCAGCGCGTAGGCGGCGACAATCGCGCCGACGACCATGAAGATGCGCCGCCAGCGCTGTTTCGAGGCGGCCGTCGCGATCACTTCAGCCGGCCCATCAAACCCTGCGGTCGAGTCACGAGAACGAGCACCATGAGGCCGAAGGCGATCGCGTTCGCGAACACCGAACCCGAGCCCGGGATCGACTGCCCGAAGGCTTCTATCAGGCCGAACGCAAGGCCTCCCACCACCGTCGCGCTGACCCGGCCGAGTCCTCCCAGGATCACGACCACGAACGCCTGCAGCGTGTACGGCTCACCCGCGGTTGGCGTGATCGCCTGGATCAAGGCGATGAGGCCGCCGGCCACTCCGGCGCATGCAGCACCGAGCCCGTACGTCACCGCATACGCGTGGCGCAGGTCGATGCCGACCAGCTGCGCCGCGTCGCGGTCGGACGCGATCGCGTTGATCGCAAGGCCGATGCGCGTCCGGTTCAGCACAAACGCCAGGCCTGCAGCAAGGACGATGGCTGCAGCGAGGGACATGAGCCGCACGTACGGGATGACGATGCTGCCGAACTCGAAACCCTGACCTGAGTACGAAGGCGAGACCGAGCGAAAGTCAGAGCCGAAGAGCAGCAGCAGGATGTTCACGATCACCAGGTTCACGCCGAACGTGAGCAGGAAGGTGAACAGCAGCGGCGCGCGGATGATCCGGTTGATCACCCCTCGCTGGACGCCATAGCCCAGCACGAACAGCAGCACCGCATCGACCGGCAGCGTCAGGAACGGATCGAGGCCCAGCCCCGTAAACAGCTTCCACGTGATGTAGCCACCGACGATCACCAGCGCCCCGTGCGCGAGATTGACGATGTTGAGCACGCCCCACACAAGGCCGAAGCCGACCCCGACCGCGACGTAGACGCCCCCTGCCAGCAGGCCGAGGATGACCAGCTGGACGAATCCGGCCAAGGTGGCTAGTGAGCCCGGATCAGCGCTGGTCCCACGCAGGGGTTGGGAATTTCGCCTGGGCGTCCGCGACTTCCGGCGGGTAGACCGTGTGGTGCACGCCGCTCTGGATCTGCTCCACCACCATCGGCTTGTAGATGTTGAGCCCGCGGCTGTCGAATTTGATCTGGCCGAAGAACGTGGTCACGTCTAGCGCGGCGAGCGCGTCGCGAACCTTCTTCGGATCGAGCGACTTTGCATTCTCGATCGCGCGCTGCAGAGCCAGGCACGCGGCGGTCGACTCAGCGACGTGGTAGTCGGGATCGCCGAACGTCGGGTATTTCGTCTTGTACGCGGCGACGTACTGGGGAACCGTCAGGTAGAACGCCGGCGTGTACTTGACCTGGGGCGTCCACTGCGAGCCGTCGTACACATAGTCCGCGTCCTTGCCCAACGAGGTGATGAAGTCCGGCGTGGAGGGCCCCACCGAGTAGGCGAAGATCTTCGCGTTCAGCTTCTGTTCCTTCGCCGCCTTGTTGATGGCGATCGCCTCCTGCAGGTGGCCTGAGTTGAGCACTATGTCGGCGTTCGCCGCCTTCGCCGCCTGAACTTCGGCCGAGAGGTTGGTGGCGCCGTTCTTGTATTTCTTGTACAGGACGACGTTCATGCCTTTGGTCGGCGCGTAGGAGGTGATCCCGGTGGAGACCTCGAGGCTGAAGTTGTCATCAGCGCTGAGCAACGCGATGGTCGTGGGCATCGGCTTGAGCGTCGCCGCCATGTCGAGCACGCCCTGGAGATATTTCTTGGCCGGGCTCAAAACTCCGAAGGTGTACTTGTAGTTCTGGTTGAAGATCGACTCCGCCGCGCCGTTGGCCTCGACCATTGGGATCTGGTTCTGATCGGCGATGACAGCGTCGGTCGCAGTCGCGGCGCTGCCGTAGGGGCCGAGGAGGAAATTCGCCTTGTCTTCGCTGATGAGCTTCTGCATCAGCACCGCGGACTGGTTGGCGTTGCTGGTGTCGTCGTAGTACTTGATGGTGACGGGGTGCTTGACCCCGTTCACGACGATGCCCCCTCGCGCGTTGATCCAGTCGAGCCACAGGTCGTAGCCCTGCTTGGTGAGCTCGGACTCCTTGGTCAGAGATCCAGTGAGTCCGAGCGGGGCTCCGAGGACGATGGTCGAGCCGGTGGCGGGGGCGGCCGTGCCTCCGCACGCGAACGCAGCCACGACGGCAACCGCGAGCAAAGCAAACTTACGCACTGGCATGGGCTCCACTTCCCCCCCAATTCAGGCCGGTATCAGCGTGGACAGTCTAGGTTATTCGCGGATTAACTCCCCGCCAGCTCCTCGACCGGGATGGCCAGCCCAGAGCCCGGGTAGCGCGCTCGGGTGAAGGCGGCCGTGATCACGACCAGCGAGCTGAGCGCCGCCGCGACCAGGAAAAGCGGCCCGTACAGGTGCTGCTGGACGAACAAGGCGCCGAGCCCAGACCCGATCGCACCCCCGGTGAACGCCCCGGTGACGAAGAGGGCGGTGGCAGTGCCCCGCACCTCAGGCGCGATGTCGGTCGCCCAGTTCTGCATCGTCGAATGGAAGATCGCGTAGCAGCCGCCGATCAACACGCTGGCGATGAGGATGGCGATCGCGTGCTGGTCCAGTGCCGCCACCAGGTAGCCCGCGATGCTCATGGCGCCGCCGACGCTGATCGGGACCCAGGCGGGCGTCCGCGGAGCGATCCATTTGACCACCCGTGTACCGGCAAGAACCGCACCTCCGTAGGTCGCGACCACGAGGCCGGCCACTGCCGAGTTGGTCCCGGTCGCCTCGAGGGCAGGAGCGAAATAGACCAGAAACCCAATGACCATCGCGCCCTCCGGAATTGCGAAGAGGATCAGGAATCTCGCCCATGGGCGCCGGAACACCTGACGGAGCTGCTCGACCGGGCCTCCCGTGGTGGGCGGAGCGCTCGACTCAGGCAGCCGGCCCAGAGCGATCGCGAGCCCGACCGCGATCACGGCGGTGATGCCAAAGATCACCCGCCAGCTCAAGTAGTGGCCGAAAAACCCGGAACCCAGGCTGCCGGCCGCGGTGCCAAAGGCAACCGCGGCGAGCAGGTCCGCGATGACGGAATGGCGGGCCTTGAACGGAACCATGTCGCCCACGTAGACCAGCGCCGTCGGAAGAACTGCGCACACCGACGCGCCGGCGAGGATTCGCGCGGCGATCAGGAAGTTGAGGTTGGGGGCGAGCGCCGAAAGCGCGCATGCGACGGCGGCGGCGCTGAGGCTGACCCGGATGATCTTGATCCGGCCGGCGCGGTCGGAGGCGAAGCCCCAGAACGGCTGGGCCAATCCATACGCAAAGTAGTACGCGGTGGCTGCGATGGCGACCGCTCCGACCGGAGCGCGGAACTCGACCGCGATGGGGATCAGGACGGGGGCGAAAGCAAAACGATCCATCATCGTCATGAACGGCCCGGCCGACAGCAGCCGGACGTTGAACCCCCCTTCTCGCATCGCCGCCCAAAAGCCTAGTGATGTGCGGCCGGGCGAGGACAGTGGGCCGGGATGTTGACGCCCTCCCTGACCCGTGATTAGATCGGGGTTCAACAGGCCGCATCGGGTTGGAGGGAAGTGGACCATGAAAGCACCTGCAGCGTGGCTGCGCCGGCTGTGCGCCGGATCGATCCTGGGACTTGGATTAGCTCTTCTGCCGGCCACCGCGTCGGCGGCACCAACCATCACCTGCAGCGGGACTGCGGTGGTGCTGTGCACCGGCCAAACGACGGAGATCTCAGGGCTGAATGCAGCTTTCATGATGGAGAAACCCGCCAGCTGGAACGGGACGCTGGTGCTCTACAGCCACGGCTACGCCTTCGGTGCCAGTGAGCTGAGAGACGTCGGCGATCCTGTGACTGGGGCATGGCTGCTCGGCCACGGATACGCACTGGCCGGATCGTCCTATGCAAGATCGGGATGGGCGCTGCAGCAGGCCTTCGAGGACCAGATCGACGTGCTCGACACGTTCAAAGCCAAGTTCGGCGCCCCGAAGCGCACCATCGCGTGGGGCCACTCACTCGGCGGGATGATCACCGCCGGACTGGTCCAGCGCAACCCTGGCCGCTTCACCGCCGCGCTCCCGATGTGTGGGGTCCTGGCGGGCGGAGTTGGAGTCTGGAACCAGGGCCTGGATTCCGAGTTCGCATTCAAGACCCTTCAGGGGGGCGCCTTCAAACTCGTGGACTTTACGGCTGCCGACGTCGGTGCCAATTTCGTGGCCGCGTACACCGCGTTCAATACGGCTCAGGCGACCGCGGATGGTCGTGCGCGGATCGCGCTCTCCTCCGCCCTGGCGGATGTACCCGGTTGGTTTGATCCGACGAGCCCGGAACCCGCGGCCACCGACTACGCCACGCGGGAGGTCAACCAACTCGCTTGGGATAACAACCCCGACCTGTATTTCGGGTTCTTCGGGCGCTTTGAGCTCGAGCAGCGGGCGGGTGGCAACGTCTCCTGGAACACCGGCGTCGACTACCGCGTTCAGCTGGCTCACTCCACCCAACGGGCTGAGGTCAAAGCGCTCTACGAGGCAGCCGGCCTCGACCTAGAGGCGGACCTGGATAAGCTCAATGACGCTCCCCGAATCTCCGCCAAAGCCTCGGCGGTCGACTACCTCAAGACGTACATCATCTACAACGGCGACATCGACATGCCGGTGCTGACGCTGCACACGACCGGAGACGGCCTCGTCGAGGTGACAGACGAGCAGGCCTACGCCAGCGTGGTCGCGAGCGCCGGCGACACCAGCCTTCTGCGCCAGGCGTTCGTGCATCGCGCCGGCCACTGCACCTTCTCGCCGGCCGAGACCATCACCGCGTTCCAGACTCTGGTCCACCGGATCAACACGGGCCACTGGCAGGGCACCGACTCTGAGGCGCTGAACTCCCAGGCAACGGCTCTGGGTGCCAGCTTCAACATCATCTTCCTTGGGAACCCGCCGAACGTGACCGTGTTCCCAGTGACCGCTAGCTTCATCGACTTCAAGCCTGGCCAGTTCCTGCGTCCGTTTGACGCGCGTCACGGCGAGGGCCGGGGCTCAGACGCTTAAAGCAAAGTAA
>DATCPI010000023.1:0-128023 GCA_036570165.1 Candidatus Dormiibacterota bacterium
GCACATGTCGCCGGATTCGCACTCATATCGCTGTGGCCCCTTGATGGTTGAGCCAGTCGCGGCCTGGCGCTTTCTGGCGTCAAAGGTCACAGCAACCCTCAATGTCGCCGCGCAGCTGCGCGCGAGCCGCCAGCTACCCCAAGGCGATTGGGCGCTGATGCAAGACTGGCCCACCCCGCTGACAACGGAACAAGCCGAGGCCATTGAGGGCTCGGTCCTGCCGGGTAGCTGGAAAGAGCGTGGCCCTAGGCCGGCTTGGATACCGCCAGCCGCGACCGTCGAGCGGCTCCTTGACCTGGAGCTCGGCGAGCTCGGCCCTGCAAGTCTCGAGGACAGGGCCCACGCAAGCGACGATCCGCGACGCGGCCGGCTGGCTGAAGAGATGAACTGGCGGACTGTGGCTGAAGTTGCTACCGCCTGGCTTGGAGTTTCGGGCGTCCACCCTCGCCTGTATAGCGGGCTAGGCCGCAAGCCCCCCCTGACCCTCGCATTAGGATGGTCCGGCCTCGCGGGTGCGTTGGCTATGCAGCTGGTCGACGCCTTGGCCCATGGCGATGTCTACATCTGCGACTTGTGCCAGCAACCGTTCTCCACGAATCGCCGGCGCCGGCCGTCGGTGCGGGATCGGAACCACTACTGCCAATCCTGCTCGGCGCACAACTACCGCGATGTGAAGAGAGCTTGGAACACTGCCCGGTACTGGGACGGGGGCCGGACCCCCAAGAGACGCTCGCCTACACATCCTGCCGGTAGAAAAGTTTTGCCCTAACTAGCGTCACTAGCGTCACCAGCGTCACGTAGGCCCCCTTTTTGATCTCAGGACCGAGCCCTTCGAGGCCGCGGAAGTAGCGTCACCCAGTCGTCACATTTGCCACGACTAGCGTCACCCCAAACCCGGCGGGTGACGCCTGGTGACGCTAGGTGACGCTAGACCGGCGCCGAATCTACCCCCTCACCTCAAGATCACCACGATCTTGGATTGACACTGGGTCAGTGACGCTAGTGACGCTAGTGACGCTACTTCTTCTTCAACTTTCAGGATTAAGAGAGAGAGGGGGACTGGGACGCGAGGGCCGAGCGTAGGCGGAAGCGGCCCTGATGAGGCCTGTTTGACTCGCCCGACTTAAGCGTCAGTGTGTGGCGTAAACCGCATGAGAAGCGCCACATCCAAGTTCGAGAGCGGCCGCCAAGTTAATGCACTTGCCTGCGGAGCAAGAGGCAGCAAGTTCGATTCTTGCCAGGCGCACCAGCGCGCCCGTCAGCCGCCGCTCAGGAACTTCACGAGGCCGGTCTCCAGCGCCGCCGCGATCCGCTGCTGCCCGGCGGAGTCGCCGGCCATTTGGGCCTCGGCGGGATTGGTCAGGAACAGCGGCTCGACCAGAGCGCCCGGCATCTGGCTGGGGTCATCCACCCAGCCCGATGCCATCGGGCCGAGCTCGATTAGGTGACCGTACGTGCTGCCGGAGCTCGTGAGCGTCGGCGCGGCAAGCTGGTCGTCGGTCCACACACCGCGATCGGCGGTGCCCAACGCGGCGACCAGTGCAGCCTGCAGGTTGGCGGCAAGCCGGTGACTCGCGGCTGCAAACGTCCTGGCGGCGTCATAGAACGTGCCCGTCCCGCCGACCGCCGGGTCGCTGTACGCGTCGAAATGTATGGAAACGAGCGCGGCCGCCGCGGCGGCGTTGGCGCAGGCTGCCCGCGTCGCAAGGTCCCGATGCTCGGCGCTGGCGGTGAGAGATCCCAGCACCGAATCGGCGGGCGCCAGCTTGACAACCGTTGAGTCCTGAGTCCGGGCCATGACCACGCGGTAGCCGTCCGCTCGGAGGAGGGCGCTCAGCCGCATGCCGACGGCGAGCGTGGCTTCCTTTTCCAGCACCCGGCGGCCGGAGGTTCCGCCCACGACCCCGGGATCCATGCCTCCATGACCAGGATCGATGAACACCGTCTGGCCTGAGCCGGCACGAGTTGGGCCAAAGCTCATGCAAGCGCCGGCCTCCAGGCCAGGCAGCAAAACGTGGCTCGCCGCCGCAGTGGGAACTGGCGACTGGATGATGGTCCCCGCGATCGCTACCGGCGCGTCCGGCCGACCCACCAACCGGAAGACTCCGAAGGCAAGCGTGATGACGAGCGCCAGTACGAGCGCTGTGCGAAGCAGGATCGGAGAGCCCTGCCGGCGCCGAGTGCGTGTTGGGACGTGACGAGCGTTTGCGATCGGCGCGGCCAGTTTAGCCGAGGCCCCACCACCTCGGGCGGCCTTCGGTCCCTTACTTGATGCGGCTGTTCTCCGCGAGAGCGGCCTTCTTGCAGGTTGCGGCGTCGATGTTGAGGATCGCGAGGATGATCATGAAGACCTTGTTTTGCCACACGGCGATGTAGAAGGACTGAGTGGAGACGGCGACGCTCAACACGATTGAGTTTGCGGTCAGCCCCGTCTTGGTCCCTTCCACCACCGGGGCCCCGCCGCTTTTCAGCGAAGCCGTGCTGAAGCCGAAGATCGATTCGCTCGTGTAGCCCTTGCTGGCGCTGGCCTCGTCCTTGAACTGAATGACGAAGTTGACCACCAGCTTGTACGTCGCCGAGCTGACGTCAGCCGAGTTGGACTCGATGCTGGCGCAATGCGCGGTGCTGTCGGTGTAGAAGGCGGTGTATGCCGCCGTCCCGCCCTGCTTCTTCGCAGCGTCCCACTCAGTCTTGGTCGAGTTGTAGGTGTTCGGATCCTTGGTCTTGGCCTTGTTCAGAAACGCGTCGATGTCACCCGACAGATCGCACTTCTTCATGTCGCTGGGAAGGTCGCCGGGTTGCATGGCAACGCTGGACGCTGTCGGACCTTTGGAGAAGATCGACGGAGTTGAACCACCGCACGCGACGAGCATCAGAAGAACACTCAGGCCGGCCAGCGAGCGCCGCAGCATCGGCACAGTTTGACAGCGGGCGCGCGGTTGCATGCCGCCTAAAAGAAAATCGTCCGGCGCCGCGCCAGCAGCCGGTGCAACGTAGCCTGAATCCAGCTACGCACCTCCTCGCTCAATTCGAGCACCAGCCGAGGGTCGTCGGCCGCATCCGGCCCGAAATGCGAAACGTCGATTGGCTTTCCAAACGCGATGAACCACTTCGAGGGCAGGGGAATCAAGCCTGCCAGACCAAGCCACGGGAACGTCGGCGTGATGGGAATCGTGGGAAGCCCTAATAGCCTCGCCAGCGGCTCGAGGTCGAGCATGACCGGATGTATCTCTTCCGATCCGACGACCGCGACCGGGATGATCGGCGACCCTGTTCGCAAGGCCACCTGGACGAAACCACCTCGTCCGAGGCGCCGGACCTGATACCGATCTCGATAGCGCTTCGCGGCGCCCTTGACTCCTTCCGGGAAAACGCCGACCAGCTCATCGCGCTCGAGCAAGGTCGTTGCATTGTCCGGATGAGCGAGCACGTTTCCCGTCTTGGTCAGGAGCATGTTGGTGAAGGGCACCGCGAAAGCCCAGTCGACGACGAGCATGCGGGCATGTCGAGGCTGCGGATGCTCGGCGAGGATCGCGGTGCGGATCATCGCCCCGTCGTAGGGAATGATGCCCGCATGGTTGGCCACCAACAGCGCGCGGCCTCGAGCCGGTACATTGTCGATCCCCTCGACCTCGACTCGCCAGTACTTACGAAAGACCCAGAGGGCGAAGCCTTGCAGTCGCTCCGTGAATTCCGGATCAAAGCCGAAGTCGTCACCGCGGTGCCGTGGCGCTTCGTCCGGATTCAACACGCGAAGAGCACTCATCTCGCATCGAGTATGGCAACATCCAGTCGGGCCTCGACATGCCACTCGATTTACAGGCCGCCGCAACCGAATATCTCGGCTGGCTTCAGCTCGAAGCGAACCGGAGCCCGAACACGGTCCGTGCCTATGAGTCCGAACTTCGCAAGCTGATCACTTTTCTCGCCGCCAACGGCCACTCGCTCTCGACGGAAGACTTGCGCCACGATGACCTTCGCGCGTATCAACGACACCTCACCGGCCGGCTGAAGAGTCCCGCCTCACGCGCGCGGGCGCTCGTGGCGATCCGCTCGTGGCTGCGCTGGATCGCAAAAGAAGGTTTGATCGAACGCGATCTCTCCAACGGGATCACGCTGCCAAAGCTCGAGCAGCGCCTCCCCAAGCCGATCGATCCGGACGAGCTCACCCGGCTGCTCGGCGCGCTGCCCACCAAGACCATGCACGACAAACGCGACCGGGCGTTGGTCCAGTTCCTCATCAGCACCGGCTGCCGCATCTCTGAAGCCCTTGCGCTCGATCGGACAGATTTCCCGCGATCAGGGAACCGCCTGGTGGTGACTGGTAAGGGCTCCAAACAACGCTCCGTGTATCTGACGACCGACGCCAGAGGTGCGCTGGAGGACTATCTGGGCTCGCGCGAGGATGCCTGCATGGCTTTGTTCGTCAACTTCGACCGCTCCGCCGCGGACGATCGCAGCCGCCGACTGACTTCCGCAGGAGCGCGTTTCATCGTGCGCAAGATTCGACGGCAGCTTGGGGCATGGTCTTTCAAGTCACCTCATGTGGCTCGTCACACCGCTGCCACGACGCTGCTCGAGGTGACGGGGGGCGACGTGCGCCTGGTCCAAGAGGTCCTGGGCCACGCCAACTTGAACACTCTGCAGGGCTACACGAAGATCGTCGACAGCCGCAAGCAGGACGCGTACCGCCGGTACCAGGAGTTCCTGGACGAAAAGAAGGCAGGCAGGTAGGAGATAGTATCTGCACGTGGTCGACGTCAAGCAGGCGAAGCTTTTCAAGGGACTGCCCGAGTCAGAGCTCCGTGTCATCGAAAAGCAGATGAAGACCGTGAAACACCCGGCCGGCCACGAGATCGTCGTGCGAGGCGACAACGGCGTCGGTTTCATGGTCATCCTCGACGGCACAGTGACCGTGGCCACGATCCAGGGCAAGGCGCGAAAGCTCGGGCCCGGCGACTCGTTCGGCGAGATGGCCCTGCTCGACCAAGAGGGCCGCAGCGCGTCGATCAAGGCAGACACCGATGTCACCCTGGCGACGATTCCGGAGTGGAACTTCAAGCCGTTCCTGAAGGAGCACCCCGAGGTCACTTACCGACTGCTTCAAGTCTTGAGCCAGCGGGTGCGTCAGGCGGAAAGCAACCGATAAGCGCCCACTTCGGGGGAGTAGGTCAGGCCCTTCGGGCAAGGGCTAAAAAAGAGGCCGGGCCCACTAGGGACCCGGCCTGGTTTTGCGTCTTCCTGGGAGCTACTCGTCCTCGATCTGGTTGTACATCACGCTGACTGACCACGGGGCTCTTGACAGCGAACCTTCGTATTGGCGTCCTCCATCTGGTTGCTCGAAGGGCCACCATTGAACGACTTGATAGCGACAGTGAAAGTGCGTCGAAGCGCGCCGTTCTCGCACGTGCCCCGCGCCGACCCTCCGACACGTCCGAGACTACGCGCAGACCGTCCACAAGGCTGTGATCGCCAGGGGTTGGCAGACCCCCGGCGCGAGGGTTAACTAGCCCCCGAGGGCTGTGCAGCCAGAGTCGCGTCCAGCATTCTCAGCAGCACCCTGGGCGGCAGCAGACTTGCAAAGCCATCACGAACGCGGCATAGCAGCGGGTTATCAATCTGCACAACGCGACTTGCTTGCCGCGACATGGCCACGACCCGATTTGCGCGCCGCAATCGCCGCCGCTCATACAGATCGAATGCTTCGGTCAAATCGGATGCACTCTTGAGGCTCTCGCCAAGAGCGACCGCGTCTTCCAGCGCCTGACAGGCGCCCTGGCCCATGTTGGGCGTCATCGGGTGTGCGGCATCGCCAACCAGCGTCAGGCGTCCCTGGCTCCAGCGCCGAGCCGGAGGCCGGTCATGTATGTCGCTGCGCAGGATCGCTGCCTCTTCCGTCCCGGCAATCAACGCAGGTATCGGCTCCGGCCAATTGCCGAAGCGCTCCACCACATCCTGCTTGTGCCCCCCGGGCCCTGCCTTTCCGCCCGGGGCCTCCTTGGTCACACATGCCCAATAGATGCGATCGTCAGCGAGATTGAAGGCAAGGAACTCGGAGCCGCGACCGACCCAATTGAAGCCGTGCCCTCGCTCGAACGCTATCCCCTCGCTGCCCACGATCCCACGCCAACTAGTCGATCCCAAATAGACAGGATCGCCATCTCCCAGCAGCTGGCGGCGCACCGCCGAGCGCAGGCCGTCCGCTCCCACGAGTAAATCGCCTGTAGCGACGCTCCCGTCGCGCAGCTTGACCTGCACTTGGGCTCCGTCCTCCTCGAAGCCACAGACGTCAGCGCCGAGACGTAGTCCATCCCGGCCGAAGCTCCTCGCCAGCGCGGCCTGCAGATCGGCGCGGTGAACGAAGGCCACTTCCGAGCCATAGCGCTTGGAAATCGCATCGATCGGAGTCTCCGTGAGCTGGCGGCCTCGCCAGCTACAGAACGAGATCCGCTGGACCGTCGATGCTCTGATCTCGACGCCGAGCGCTTGCAGAGAGCGCGTGCCGTTAGGCCAGATCATCAGTCCGGCGCCGATCTCCCGTAGCTCTCGCGAGCGCTCGAAGACCTGCACGTCCAAGCCCGCCTGGCGCAGGGCGATGCCAGCGGCCAGGCCCCCGATTCCAGCACCGGCAATGAGTGCCTTCACGCCTTTAGTTCGGCGGTGGTCGGGTCGACGCTGCTGGCGCTTGCCGGCACGACGCCGTGGATCCGCGTTCCATGTCCGTCTGATTGCACTCGCAGCGTGCCCCCGACCGCTCCCAGGCGGTCGCGCATGTTGGTGAGGCCGGCACCATCAGAATCCGGGTTGGTTTGAAAACCCGCGCCGTCGTCGCAAACCTCGAATAAAAGGCCGCCAGCGTCCTCCCAAATCTTTACTCGGGCGGTGGCCCCAGGGCCTGCGTGCTTGGCGGCGTTCTGCATAGCTTCCAGGCAACAGAAGTACACAGCCGCTTCGATCTCGGGCGGATATCTGCCGACGCCATCTGCCTCGAGACTGGCCGGAAGCGGCGCTCGCCGACAGGCGGCACTCATCGCCACGCCGAGCCCGGCGCTCGAGAGCAGTGGCGGGTAGATTCCGTGCGCCAGCGACCTCAGCTCTTCGATGGCCGACCCGACATCTTCCTGGAGCTGGTTCAGCAGCGACCTGGCACGTTCGGGGTCGCGCTCGGCGAATTGCTCGAGAAGCCGCACCTTTACAGACAGAGCGACGAGGTGCTGCTGCGCACCGTCGTGCAGGTTGCGCTCGATGCGTCTTCGCTCGGCGTCCGCGGCCGCGACCAATCGTCCGCGCGACGCCTGAAGCTCGGCGGCCTGGTGGCGCAGCTGCTCGAGAGAGTCTTGCAGCGACGAGTCCAGGTGCGCTTTCTTCAGCGCCACGCCTAGCTCGCGCGCGACCTCGTCCAGCGTGACGTCGATTTCGGCTGCGAGGCTTTCGCTCTTGCGAGCGCGCTGGGCCACTAACAGGCCGAAGAGCTGGCCACCGTTGCTGACTGGTGCCACTCGCAGGGTTGCCTGTTCCCTGCCCTCCAGCAATGCCGGCAGCCAGACCTTGGCCCAGGCGGCGCTCGAGACGCGAGCGTTGGCGGCGATCGTCTCTTCTGCGGGCGTTATCGGGATGGCCTTCATCTGCGCGCGAGGTTCTGAGGCCGCGAGTTGTAGGTGGCCCCCCTTGCATAGCCAGAGCTCTGCGGTGTCCAGCTTGAATCCGTCTCGGAGTGCCTCCACCATCTGGAGCAGGAGCTCGTCCATCGGCACGCCACGACTCAGTTGGCTTGCGAAGGAGCTGCGCACGAAGTCAATGGCCGACAGGCTGGCCGTCTCCTTGCGCCGGCGCGCCACGGCCGAGGCCGCGGAGGTGGCCAGGGCGATCACCAGGATCGCCGCCACCAGCGCCCCCAGGAGAATGTTCGGGCGATCGAGCTGGCTCAGGTCGGGCACGTCAGGCTTTTCGCTCAGTCCTCCATACGCAGGGCTTCAACGGCGGGCAGGCGGGCGGCGCGCAGCGCAGGCGGGATCGTGACCACCAGCACCGCGAGGTAGATGAGGCCGACGGTGACCGCCAGCGATACGCTGTCGATCGCGAGTTTGGCGGTGGGGATGGTGACATTCCTGACGATGACACTGACCAGCAAACCGACCGCAATCCCAACCAGCGCGCCGCTGGTCGCTGTGAGCAGCGCCTCCGAGACGATCCCGGCCAGCACCTGGCCCGGCCGGTAGCCGAGAGCCCGCAGCATGCCGATCCCGCGGCGGCGTTCGATGACCGCCCTCAAAGCGAGGATGCCCAGGCTCAGGACCCCGACCAGGAGTCCGATCCCCATCACGAGCCGAATGAGGTTGACGAGCGCCGCGGTCCAACCGAGAGTGGAGTCGTTCAACTCCTTGAGGGTCATCACCTCCGCCCCCTGGGTGAAGACTTCGCGCTGGATCTGGCGGGCCACGGTCTTGGCGTCGGCGCCGGGCGCCGTCTTGGCCAGGATGGTGGTGCCTACTGGCAGAGTGGCGAAGGGTGCCATCGCCGCTTCCGAGCCGGCCAGGCCCCATGGCCCGAAGCTCCTCACGACGCCCGCCACTTGAAACTTCACGGGCCCGTCCGGTCCCGCAAGGATGACCGTCGCGCCGGAGGAGAAGGTGGGTGAAACGACGAGACGCGGGTCATCCGCCAGAGCCTGCCAGACCTCGGCGTCACTCTTGAATCGGCTCTCTCGATCGGTGAGCTCGAAGGGTCTGGACATGAGCTGGGAGGGTGTGAGCGCGTAGAGGGGCTCGTAAACGTCCTGCTGGCGTGTCCCGTTGTTCAGCTCGCCGCGGTAGGGCCGGGTCGCCATCGTGATCGCCCGAGAGATCTGGGGGCGTACCGAATCGGGCAGCGCCAACCCTTGGGTGGTCGGCGCGTTGACGCGGATGTCGTATTCGTCCAGGCCGGTCGAGCCCTGGCCGGCGAAGGTGGGGATGAACACCGATGACATGGTCAACAGGGTCAGGACGAGAGCGAACGCGCCAATGCCCAGTCCGGCCCTCAACGGCCGCCGCGTGAGGTAGGCGAGGGAAGGCCTCAGCGTTGCCCGGGCCCCGCCCTCAAGCCAGCCCGCCGGAATCTCAAGAACCTGCAGGTTGGCAGCGACGAGCAGGCTGAGTCCGAAGACGGCGGTGACCGCGCCGAGCGCGATCGCGACGCCCGATTCCCAGCTCGCGATGTTCTCGATCGCTGCGAGGTTGGCCGCTGCCCACACCGTGAGGGCTGCTCCGGACAAGCTCGCCCGCAAACGGCCTGAGATCCGGCCGCCCACTAGCGTCGCCGCCAGGATCACAAGGCCCACTCCGCCCGCGAGCCGGACCGGGAGGTTGCCTGCGACAACGGCCGCGAGAGACGCCAGGCCGAAGCCGCCGATCAGTCCTGTTCGCCAGACGGACCGGTTCCGCCGGCCGGCGGGCTCGGGCAGGTTCTTGATCGCCGACGAGATCTGCATTCGGGAGCTCTGGACCGACGTCGCGAAAAGCGTCACCAGCACGATCAAGGCGCCGATCGCTATGGAGAGGGCCACCGACGAAGGCCTGATCGAGTACAGCACCAGCCCAGCGCGGTTCTCCTCCCCCCCGGTCGCGAACTGGCTGTACACCAGCGGGACCAGGGCGAGGCCGACTACGGCACCTGGCACAAGGGCCGCCACGGCGGCGATCACGCTGTAGAGGGCTCCCTCCAGCACCGAAAGGGTGATCATGCCGGACCTGCCGAGTCCGAGCGCTCGGAGCACGGCATGCCTCGGCCGCCTCTCCTCGGCCAGGGCAAGGCCGAGGTTCACTACCAGAGCCGCGCCGGCCAGGGTGACAAAGAGGCTGAGGCCGGTGAAGACCCCTCGAACCGCGTCGATCTGCCTGATCTGGGCTTCGAGGTCGTCTCGCTTCGCTTCCCGCACCTTCAGGCTCGGTCCGCCGCTTAGTGTCTGGAGTGCCGACCGGACCTGGGGTGCCAGCTCGTCGGCCCGGTCCAGCTCGGCCCTGCTTTCGCCAGGAGCCGCGAGCCGGATGACATTGATGCCCTGGTCCCCGATCAGGGAACGAAGATTGGCCAGAGGAGAGAAGACTGCAGGATGGAGCGTGTAAGCGCCTGGGCCCGCGGGCTCGGCGATGCCCGCCAAACGGAGCTCCACCACCTGACCGGGACCGATGGAGACGCGAAGCCGGTCGCCGGTGCGCGCCTCCAGGGCTTCGGCCAGCGAAGCCGTGATCAGCACCTGGTCAATGGCGAGGTCCTTTCCCATCGTCGTCGTTCCGTCCTTCAGCCGGTAGCTGCCGAAGGGGGCCTGAGTCGCCGGGTCGAACCCGACCAGCATGACCAGCGGCTTGGCATTGTTTCGATCGAGGTCGACTACCGAGCTCGGCAGCTCGATGCCTGCCTGCACCCCGGCGAGCGAAGACCGCAGCTTCGGATCGGCGGCCAGCGCTGCGGCCAGCGCCGGGTCGAAGAAACGGCCTCCATCGGCGACGACCAGGTCGACGTGACCCCAAGCCTGGTAGGCTCCGCGCGTTTGCGATTCGAGCGCGGAATCGCTGAAGACCTGCATGGCGAAGATGGACACGGTTCCGACCATCAGGCCCAGCACGACCACGGCTGACTGCCAGGGACGCCGGACCGCCTCCCGCAGCGCCAGCCGAGCGAGAAGTGGCCGGCGCATGGCGATCACGACGAGCGCCGCGTACGCCAGCACGAACAGCCCGATCACGACTGCGCCCACGCTCATCCCATCGCTCCCACGCGCAGGGCGCTGGTTACTTCGATGCGGCCGTCACGCATGTGCAGTGTGCGGCGGGCGCGCTCGGCAACCTGCGGGTTGTGCGTCACAAGCACGATCGTCTGGCCGTCCTTGTTCATCCGCACCAGCAGCTCCACGATGACCTGCGTGACCTCGGTGTCGAGGTTGCCGGTCGGTTCGTCCGCCCACACCACCGCCGGTTTGTGGACCAGCGCACGGGCTACTGCCACGCGCTGCTGCTCGCCGCCTGACAGCTGATCCGGCCGGTGGTTGGCCCGATGGGCGAGGCCCAACGTCTCGAGCAACTCCAGCGCTCGCCGCCGGGAGTCACGCGAGTTGACGTTCTGGAGCAGGAGCGGTATCTCGACGTTCTCGACCGCGGAAAGCACGGGCAATAGGTTGAAGGCCTGGAAGACGAAGCCCATGTGGTCGCGGCGGTATGCGGTGCGAGCGCGGTCCGTCATGGTGGAGAGGTCCTGCCCATCCACTACAACCTGGCCGCCATCAAAAGCATCGAGGCCGGAAAGGCAGTTGAGAAGTGTCGTCTTGCCGGAGCCAGAAGGCCCGACGATGGCAATCATCTCGCCTCGCTCGACCTCGATATCGATACCGCGCAGGGCCTCGACCTCGTTGGCGCCGTGGTAGACCTTGCGGAGGCGGCTGGCCTGGACGATCGAGCCGTCCATAGCTGGGCGCATCTCAGTCCCCCAAGCGCAGAGCTTCGACAGCCGGCAGTCGCGCAGCCCGCAAGGCCGGGGCGACCGTAACCGCCAGCACTGCCACAAAGAGGAGGCCGACGATGAGCGCCAACGATGAACCATCGACGACGAGGCGGGCTCCGGGCTGGTACCCGTTTGTCATGACCATACTGATCGCCACCCCGACTACGATCCCGACGAGCGCACCGCAGGTGGCCGTGATCAGCGCCTCCGAGACCATGCCGGCCAGGACCTGGCCCGGCCGGTAGCCCAGAGCGCGGAGCATCCCGATCGCGCGGCGGCGCTCGACGACCGCGCGCAGGGCGAGAATACCGAGGCTCAGCACCCCCACCAAGAGTCCGACCCCCATCACCAGCCGGATCATGTCCGTGAACGCCTGCCCGGCACTGGAGGAGGAGTCGTACATCTCCTTGACGGTCGTCGCTTCCGCCCCTTGGCTGAAGACTTCCCGCTGGATTTGCCGAGCTACATCAGCCGCATTGGCGCCTGGCGCAGCCTTGGCCAGGATGGTAGTTCCGATCGGCAGCGTCGCGAAAGGTGACATAGCGGCCTCGGAGCCGGCCAGGCCCCATAGCCCGATGGTTCTCACGACGCCGGCCACGCGAAACTGCACTGGTCCGTCAGGTCCGACCAATCTGACCGTCAGGCCGGGAGTCGCGTAGCTGGGCGTGACCACCAGGTGCGGGTCGTCGGCGAGGGCTTGCCAGACCGCAGCGTCGCTCTTGAAGTGGGTATCCCTGGCAGTGAGCTGGAAAGGTCCGGCTGCCAACTGGGCGCGGCTGAGCGAATAGAGGGGCACGTATTCATCCTTGGTAGTAAGACCTTGGGCGGTCACCTCCCCGCGATAGGGCCGGGTCGGCATCGCAATCTCGCGCGCGATGCGGGGGCGCACCGAATCTGGAAGCGACAAGCCTGGCTGGGTCGGTGCATTGACGCGAATGTCGTACTCGTTCAGGCCATTGCGGAATTGGCTGTTGAAGGTCGGGATCAGCACTGAGGTCATGGTCAACAGGGTCAGCACAAGCGCGAACGCGCCGGTGCCCAGGCCTGCTCGGAGAGGCCGCCGAGTCAAATAGGCGAAGGAGGGTCTGAGTGTGGCCCGGGCCCCGCCCTGAAGCCAGCCCACGGGAATCTCCAGAACACGCAGGTTTGAAGCCACGACCAGGCTGAGCCCGAAGACTGCCGCGACGACGCCGAGAATGATCGCGATGCCTGATTCCGGCGTCGCAACGTCCTTGATCGTGGCCACGTTGGCCGCCGCCCACGCTGTCAGGGCAGCTCCGGTCAAGGTCGCCCGCAAGCGGTCTGAAACCCGGCCACCGATCAGCGCCGCCGCCAGGATCACAAGGCCAACTCCGCCCGCCATCCGGACCGGCAGGCTGCCCATGACCAGCGCCGCGAGCGACCCCAGGGCGACAGTGGCCAGGAGCGCGGACATCCAGACTGATCGTTTGCGGCGACGGGTTGGTTCGGGGAGGTTCCTGATGGCCGAAGAGATCTGCATGCGGGATGTCCGAACGGAGGTGGCGAAGAGCGTTGCCAGGACGATCAAAGAGCCAATCGCTATTGAGAGGGCCACCGCTTCGGGTGTGACGGCGTACTGCAGAGGCGCGGCGCGGTTCTCCACCGCCACGCTCTGGACGCGGACGTACACCAGGGAAACCAGCGCTATGCCGAATAGGGCGCCCGGAATAAGAGCGATCACGGCGGCAGCCACGCTGTAGAGGGCTCCCTCCAGCATGGACAGGGCGACCATGCCGGCCCGGCCGAGTCCGAGGGCTCGGAGCACGGCGTGCCGCGGGCGCCGCTCCTCAGCCAGGGCGAGGCTGAGGTTGACAACCAAGGCTATTCCGGTGAGGGCGACGAAGAAGCTGAGTGATGTGTAAAGGCCTCGAGTTACCTCGACATGCTTCACCTGGGCGTCCAGGTCCTCGCGCTTTGACTCGCGGACGGTGAGGGCCGGCCCGCCGGGTAGGGTTTGCAGGGCCGTCCGCACCCTTGGCGCCAGCTGGTGGGCCCGGTCCAGCTCGACACGCCCACCTCCAGGAGCCGCCAGCCGGATGACGTTGATGCCCTGGTCTCCAATCAACGGCCGCAGGTTGGCAAGTGGAGAGAAGAGAGCCGGCCGGAGCGTGTAAGCGCCGGGGCCGGTCGCCTTGGCGATGCCCGCAACACGAAGCTCCGTCACCTGCTGGGGACCAACGGAAACGCTTAGCCGGTCACCCGAGCGGGCCTCCAGGGCGTTAGCCAATGAGGCTGAGATCAGCACTTCGCCTGGAGCCAAATCCTGTCCATTCGTCGCCTTACCATCGGTAAGCAGGTAGCTGCCGAAGGCGGCCTGGGTCGCCGGGTCGAACCCTACGAGCACGACCAGCGGCTTGACGTTGGCACGATCGATGTCGGTCACCGAGCTGGGCAGCTCGACACCCGCCTGCACCCCGGCCAGCGACGTCTGCAGGCCCGGATCGCTTGCAAGCTCGGCAGCCAGAGCCGGATCGAAGAAACGGCCACCGTTGGCCGCAAGCAGATCGACGCGGCCCCAGGCAAGGAAAGCGCCGCGTGTCTGGGATTCGAGGAAGGAGTCGCCAAGCACTTGCACCGCGAAGATGGCCATCGTCCCGATCATCAGACCGAGCACGACCACAGCCGACTGCCCAGGCCGACGCACCGCCTCGCGCAGCGCCAGCCTGGCCAATAGTGGCCGGCGTATTGCGAGGATAAGGAGCGCGGCGTACACGAGCACGAAAAGTCCGATTACGACTGCGGCGAGGTTCATCGAGCTACTGCTACTGCCCGCTCTGTGCTACCGACCTCGATACGGCCGTCGCGCATTCGCAGCGTGCGTCGCGCCCGCTCGGCGACCTGAGGGTTGTGGGTGACGAGAACGATCGTCTGGCCATCCTTGTTCATACGCACAAGGAGCTCGACGATGACCTGCGTGACTTCGGTATCGAGGTTGCCGGTCGGTTCGTCAGCCCAGACTACCGCGGGCTTGTGAACTAATGCCCGCGCAACAGCAACCCGTTGCTGCTCCCCTCCGGAGAGCTGGTCCGGACGGTGATTCGCGCGGTGGGCCAGCCCCAATGTCTCCAGCATCTCCAGCGCGCGCCGGCGGGAGTCACGCGAGTTGAGGTTCTGGAGGAGTAGGGGAATCTCCACGTTCTCGACTGCCGAAAGAACGGGCAGCAGGTTAAAGGCCTGGAAGACAAAGCCCATGTGGTCGCGGCGGTAAGCGGTGCGGGCGCGGTCGGACATGGCAGAGAGGTCCTGCCCGTCAACAATCACCTTGCCGCCGTCAAAAGCGTCAAGGCCGGAAAGGCAGTTGAGAAGTGTCGTCTTGCCAGAGCCGGAGGGGCCGACGATGGCGACCATCTCGCCACGCTCGATCTCGAGGTCGATGCCACGCAGGGCCTCGACCTCGTTCGCACCACGGTAGACCTTGCGGAGGCGAACGGCCTGGACGATCGGGCCGTCCATGGATTGCCGCATTATCACGCCTCCTCCCGCCGGTGGCCACGCGCGATCTCCGACAGCTCGCTGTCGTCGGCGTAGCGGCGTGGAACTGAAACCACTCGGCAGGCGGTGAGTGCTCTGAGCGTTGCGGTCCGCGAGCCCCTTTCGACCACCGCCCGTTCCCCGACGATCGCGCCTGGGCCCACCTGCGCGACCGGCTGGCCGTCGACCTCGACAGCAAACATTCCGTCGAGCACCAAGAACATCTCGTCGCCTTCCGCGCCCTGCTCGATCAGGGTGTTGCCCCGCTGGATCGCGCGGCTCTTCTCCTTGGCCCCGCCGACGATTATTGCTCCGAGCTCGCGCTCGAGCCCGCTTTCCACTGCCTGAACCATGGCGGGCGAGTCGTACGTGCCCCATGGCGTGCGCTCGCCGAATGCATCGTTGATCCAGGTGGTGAAGTCGGTCAGCCCCGTCTGCGTGATGAGCTTCCCGCCATCGTCATAAATCCAGTGACGCGGAAAGCAGCTGGCGCCGACGAGCTCGCGCTCGGAATGGCCGTCGGCATGGATCGTCAAAGAGAGAGTCGTCCACGCCACCGCGGAATCGATCTGGAACAATGGCTTGCGGCTGACTGGCCGTGGAGCCGGTACGCCGGTGCGGCCGCCACATGTCTGGGTGAAGCGGACATAGGTTTCTGTCACGACAGGCTCGGGCCGGATGTCAGGCATCGCCTTGGCTTTGACCGTCAATGTTTTTGGGCCGATCTTCAAGCGAGTCACGCCAATGCGCCCGCCGCCGTGTTGGCCCCACGCGGCAATCTTTCCATCTTCGACCTCGATCCAGGCCTTCAACTCGTTGCACTCGCGGAAAAGATCCTTGCGGTGCCACTCGTCCAGGTCGTCGAGCCGGGCCGGCAGAGGCTCGTCGTAGTGGGCCAGACCCATACCGAAGGGCACAGCCAGGAATCCATTCACTGCTTCGAAGGGAATCCAGGAAACCGCCGTAACCGAACTTTCAAATTTCATTTAGTCAACCTCCGTCCCGCAACGTAAGGCCGCGGGTCGGCGTGGTCGATGGTGCCGGCTGGCGTCTTTGCCTGGGGCCAGCCGCCCTCCGTCTATGACGCTGGCTGCCTTGCCCGAACCTGAATCGGCACGTCCAATACCGACATGGGGCGGATCAGCGTTCTGCTGGCCGACGACAGTCTCATCGTGCGCGAGGGGCTGCGCGCATTACTGGCCACGACTGATGATGTGGACATCGTCGGCGTCGCCGGCGATTACGCCGAGCTAATCGCGCGCGCGGAGGAGCTCGCGCCACATGTGATCGTTACCGACATCCGGATGCCCCCTACGTTCCAGCGCGAGGGAATCGACGGCGCGCAGCTGGTGCGAAAGCGTCACCCTGGCACGGGGATCGTCATCCTCTCTCAATTCGACGACCCCGAATACGCAGTCGCCTTGCTCAGCGAGGGTGCATCGGGCTGTGCCTACCTTCTGAAGGACGGCGTCGCCGCGGGCGATCAGCTGGCCAGAGCCATCCGCACTGTGAGCGGTGGCGGCTCGGTTCTCGATCCCAAAATTGTTGAAGCCATGGTCCGGCCCCTCGGCGAGGCGGACCTGTCGCCGGCGGAGGAAGAGCTGCTCGCATGGGTGGCCGAGGGTCGGCCCATCAAAGCGATCGCGATCAAACGTAGGGCCACCGGCGCTGACATCGCTGCGTCGGTCGAGCAACTTTTCTTCAAACTTGCGAAGCAGGCCACCGGCGGCGGCGAAGCTGGACTTCGCAACCTGCGCCGCCTGCACCAAGCCATCGTGGATCGCGAGGAGCAGGGCGCGATGCTCAGCCGCCTGCTGCCGGGCGGTATCGCAGAGCGGCTCCGACAGGGTGGTCACGCGACAGGTGAAATCCAGCGACTGGTCGTGACGATCCTGATCTCCGATGTGCGCGGTTACTCGGGGATTGCAGAGGTTTCCGACCCGAGCCGGCTGGCGGGTCAGCTGAAGGAGCATCGCACTGTAGCGAGCGATGCAGTCCTCGCCGAGCACGGCACTGTCATGCAGTTTGTAGGCGATTCCGTGATGGCCGTGTTCGGCGCACCCGAGCCGCTCGCCGACGATGCCGACTGTGCACTGCGCACCGCCAATGCGATGCACAAAGCGCAGCTGGAGCTGAACGGCCGGTGGGAGTCGGCCGGACTGCCGGCTTTTGAGCTCGGCGTCGGTCTGTCGACCGGCTTGGTCGCGGCGGCGCTGATCGGCAGCGAGGAGCGCGCCGAGTATTCAGTGGTGGGTGACGCGGTCAACCTCGCGCAGCGCCTACAGCAGTTCGCATCGTGCGGGGAGACCGTGCTCAGCGAGGCGACGTATGCAGCCCTTGGCCGCAGGCCTCAGGCTGAGCAGGTCGGCCCCGCGCCGGTTAAAGGCCGCCAGGAGCTCGTTACGGCCTTTCGGGTTGCCGCTCGTCCGCCAGGTAGATGAGAGTTGCCTTGACCCGGCGGTGGACGTCTGGCTCCTCGCTCAGCCCGAGCTTGGAGAAGATCGAGCTGATGTGCTTCTCGACCGCCCCACCGGTGAGGTGGAGTGCCTCTGCGATGGCGGCATTGTTTTTCCCCTCCGCTACGGCGGCAAGGACCTCTTCTTCCCGCGGCGTCAGATCGGCGAGCGCTGAGCGTTTGTTACGGGAGCGGGATGAGATGAGGTTCTCGATCACCTTGGCGTCGACCACGGAACCGCCACGCGCGACCTCCCGAATGGCGTTGACAAGCTGGTCCAGATCCGAGACGCGCTCCTTCAACAAGTAGGCGCGGCCGGCGGCGCCTTTGTCGAGCAGCGCTAGCGCGTACTCGGCGTCGGCGTACTGGCTGAGCACTACGACGCCAATTGACGGTGCGCTGGTTCTCAGCGATTCCGCGATCCGGATGCCTTCATCCGTGTTGGTTGGGGGCATTCGGATATCCGTCAGCACAACGTCGGGATGTTCTCGGTCAATCGCCGCCTGCAGTGAGTCCAGATCGCTACAGGTCGCCACGAGGTCGAGCTCGCTTACGGACTGGAGTAGCTCTCGTACCCCCTCGCGGACGATAAAGCTGTCGTCGGCGAGCACAACCCTGATCGGCATCGCGCACAGGATAGGGCTGGCCCCACCTCCGCCATGGTGCAGGCACCTTTGGCATGCGCAGCATTGGAGACTAAGCTGCGGTTAAAGCATGCATGTGCAAGTCTTGATCTGCGATGACCAGGAAGCCTTTCGCAAGGCCGCGCGCGAGGTCGTCAACGCGACGGATGGCTTCGAGGTCGTGGGCGAAACAGAGACTGGCGAGGAGTCCGTTGTGGCTGCCAGCCGCCTGCGTCCAAACCTGGTTCTCATGGATGTCCACTTGCCCGGTATCGATGGGCTCGAGGCAAGCCGCCGAATCAAGGCGGAACAGGCGGAGGTTGTCGTCCTACTTCTATCTACTTACGACCGGGAGGATTTCGCGACCCGGATCGCCGGATCTGGAGCCAGCGCCTTCATCGCCAAAGCGTCCTTCGGACCGGACAGTCTCTCAGATGCCTGGCTCAAGTCCAGTAACACGACTCACAAGGGAAGCTGATGCTTTCTAGAGTCTTATGTTCGAGGCCGGGTGCGGCATTCAGAGGCTGTCAAGCCGTGCAATGGTTGCTCTTCGGATAACTCTCGTCGACATTCGCTGCATTGGTGAAAATCGCCGACAAACTACTGCCGGTTCGCGCCGGTCGGTGGTCAAGACCGCCGTTTTTGGTGCGACTTGCTGGCAGATGCCTTGGAGGTTCAGGCGGCGGCCACCTACGGCAACGTCACTGAGAATCGCCTCACGCCCGGCTCGACGGTTTCCCAGGTCGGCGGACCGCCGCCGATAATCAGCTCGCCCGGCCAACCCGCCCTGGCCACCTCGACCGTCGCCTCGAACTCCTCCCGAAAGTTCCCCTCCATGTTGTGACCTGCCAATTCGAGTTTCCGTCGCACGAGTCCCGGAAGCGCTGCCCAATCTGGCTGGCGCAGGATGCCGGCGAAGAAATGCAGATCGAAGGCGTCGTTGGAGTCGGCCCGCTCAAGGAAGGCCCGCACCTTTTCGGCCACGCGTTCCCGCCTATGTACGATCGGAAGCTCCGCATCGCCTACTCCGAAGACCTCGACCTGCAGTAGCTCGGGAGGAAGCAGCAACGGTTCCCGCCAGTTGATGCTGAGCTTGACGGTGATCGGCGATCGTCCGGCGATCGCCCGACACTCAACCACCGGGAAGCTCAGGCTCCGATCGCTCGAATTGATGATCGTGGGCCTCTGGATGACTACTCGCCTGGCCGCTTCCGTGGTGAGGGCCTCCAGAATCCAGTCGAGTTGGATCGGCTTGGCTGTCACGGCCACGCCATCGAGGTCACGCGAGAACCGCGGGCTACCCTCGATCATCTTCAGCACCGCGCCGCCCTTATAGGCGACCTTGCGCCCGATCTCGCGATGCAGGCTGAGGTGGTACGCGATCTGACCGAGGATCTTGGCTCGGTTCATGTCGTCTGCACCAACACGGACCTCTTGCGCTGCACGAATCAATTGCTGCCGCTGGGTGATGACCACACGTCGCCGCCGAGTCATCACAGCTCTCGCGCAGAACGGATGATCTCTTCTCGTGTTGCGGGGAGAACCAGCCTCCAGGCCGCGTCCTCTGCTCGGTCTGGTTGGTGCGGGTTCAGACTCGTCCGCTCGTGAATCCGGGAGGACAACCGCTTGAGCTCAGCAGACGTGCCAACGCCAACCAAGTCCAAGAGGAAACCCAGGCGGCGCGCCACCGCCGCCGATTCTCGCGTTTCCACGATCTCGATGAGCTCTTCGACGCTGATCCGATTGGAAGCCAGACCGACCTTCAAGATGTTGAACAGTTCCCGCACGCTCCCGCCTAGTTGGCGAACGTCGAGCGAGTCGATCAGCGCTTGGCCAGGCGTCGCCGGCCGTGCCGGCATACCATCGTGGTCGACCGTGATCGTCCGAGCAGTTCGGAGCAGTCTGGGCGAAAAGTAAAACTCGATGAACCGATCGCCGTACCGCGCACGTCGCTGGCGCTTGGGGGTCACCATGACAAACCGGCTCGTATCCTGGTCGGTTAGGCCGTGCAGGGTGAGGGCGCCGTAGAAGCTCAGGTAGCCGTCGGGCGCCAGCATCGTCGCCACGGCGGGCAGCGAAGGCATGTGGCCGTTAGGCCGCGGCGCCAGATATACATCCCGCTTTAAGCGAGCGATCCGTCCGGCGCGAACCAGGCTGTTGAGGGCCCAGTACGGCAGAGGGGGCGCAGTGACGACGGGGCCGTGCTCCACGAGCCAGCGCATCGACTGCTCAAGCACAGGCTGCCTCGTCAATTCCTCCGTCAGCTGCACGTTATCAAGTTCCATAGTGATACCGTGATTCTAGCGGGACCACCGCCAAGAACGCAACATTGTTATCTATAGTGATGTCGTGTTCTAAACGGCCCCAGTTGGCTCAGAGCAGTTCGCGCAGTACGGGGGGCCGATTATCTCCCGCCCGGAGCCGATTCGACCTAACCTGTTGGCCGTCCTACGTACCTCTTCAGCGACCGCTATCTCTCCCGCCTAGCCAAAGGTACGGTGCCGTTTTCCTGGTTGCTCAATTCCAGGAGCTCGGCTGAGCGCACGCCCTCGTCTGGCACAACTCGGAGCTAAAAGTCGGAACCGGTCGGTTCAGTAGAGGCCCAGGATGCCCCGTACATGCCAAAAGCGCACAGACCTATCTGGTTGCCAAATCAAGGGTCACAGACCGATCTGGTTACTACATGGACAGAAACCGTGCGAACCTCGTAGACCGATCTGATTGCCACCGGGGGCGCAAACCCGGCAGGCAACGAAAAAGGCCGGAATCGTATTCGAACCGGCCTCGGAGACTACCTAAAGGTTATTACTCGTCCTCGATCTGGTTGTACATCATGCCGATTGTGGACGGCCTGCTGGCAGAGCATTTTGTATTGGTGTCCTCCATCTGGTTGTCAGAAGGGCAACCATGGCGCGGCTTGAGTGCATTAGTGAAAATCGCCGACAAAGTGCCGCCAGGCCGGGCTCAGGGCCCTACGCCGTCGCAACTGCGACCTCCGCGCGCACGGGTGACGACGACGGCGCTCCCGTGCGGATCATGAGCGTGATACTCCCTACCACCACCCAAAGTAGGAAGAGCAACTCGCCCACGAAGAATGTATTGCCGGTCGAAAGGTCGGCCGCCGCATTGATGAAAAGCGCCACTCCGACCACGCCGCCAGACGCCGCCAGCCAACGTGGCATTCCGCCGTACAGGAGGCCGCCCACGCCGACTGCGCCGAGCATGAGGGATTGGCCGACCAGGCTGAACATGAACGCATAGTCGTTCATGGCCATCAGGGCGTAGGCCGTCGCCGGATCGGTCTCGCCGCCCCGGCTGTAGAGGACCATCGCGGCAGGGAACGAGCCGATCTTGAGGCTGACCGCGAGCACCCCGCCCACCAGCACGCCGGCTGCGATCGCGCCTGGCGCCGGCTCAGCAGTCCTCAGCCGCCCATAGAGGACGATGGCGAATACGAGCAGCAGGATCAGGGCGAGCAGCTCGATCCAAACCGGGCCGGGAGGGTGGCCGGCGGCGTACCCGACGACGCTTTGGCCCGACGACGTGAGGTCGGGTGAGGCGGGGTCACTTCCCCGGAGCATGCGGTAGTCGGCCAGGACAACAAAGAGCAGGCCGCTCGAAGCGGCGATACGCGGAAGCCATCGATGTGCCATTGAATGACACCTCCTTGTGTGATGACGCTCACCGTGGCAGCCGGCCGACCGCCCGTCGTCGGCCCAGCGGCCGATTCTCGGTTGCGTCAAAAAGGCGATCTCTCAGCGGCTTCATCCGTCTGACGTAGGCGAGGTCATCGCATCGGCCGATTTCAATCTGATTCGACAGGCCTACAGTTGGAGACCACCGTGAGGCTGGCGAGGCGCGATCAGTTCGTCGACATAGCCGTTTCAGGCGTCTTAACGGCGCTCGTGCAGTTCCAGATCTGGATCGGCCCGATCACTCAAATCGGCGACGGCCCTGTCAGCGGCCCCAAACCCCTACTGACGGTGGTCGCCCTCGGCCTCACTGCCCCTCTGGCCATCCGTCGCCGCTGGCCCTTGTTCGCGGTGACCGTCGTCATGGCCGACTTCGCCGCGCATACCTTCCTCACTGACGGGCCATTCGGTCGCGCGAACCTGAACCTCTTCGAAGCCTTCTTGGCGTTGGTGCTGATCGTCTACTCGACCGCCGCCAACACCACCGGGCGTAGAACATGGATCGGAGCCGGAATTATCGTGACCGGCCAGGTCGTCGGAAGCTTGACGGCGATTCTCACAGTCGGGGTCGGCCCCCAAGTAGGCAGCTATTTCTTCTACGCCCTCGCGTGGTTTCTCGGCAAGACGATCCAGCATCGGAACGAGCTGAGCAGGCGTCTTGCCGATCGGGCCGCCACGCTCGAGCAGACCCGTGACGCCGAGGTCGAGCAGGCCGTCGGCGATGAGCGATCGAGAATGGCTCGCGAGCTGCACGACGTGGTTAGCCATAGCGTCAGCCTGATGACCCTGCAGGCAGGTGCCGCGCGCCAGGCCCTGGACGTTCATCCGCAGCGTGCGCGCCAGCAGCTGCTTGGCATCGAGTCGACCGGCCGCGAAGCGATGGTCGAGATGCGGCGGCTGCTCGGCCTGCTCAGGGAGGCGCCCGACGGGCTCGCGCTCGAACCTCAGCCCAGCCTCCGCCACCTCGATCTCCTGGTGGAACGAATGAAAGAAGCCGGCCTGCCCGTCCTGCTTTCGGCGGACGACATCCCCACCTCTATGCCGAGGGGCGTCGACCTCACGGCTTACCGGATCGTGCAGGAGGGCCTCACCAACGTCCTCAAGCATGCCAACCCCTCTTGTGTGCAAGTCACCATCCGGGTGCTGGAACAGGCCATTGAGATCGAGGTCGAGGACGACGGCAGCCCTCGCCCCGTACTGCCGGGTAGCCATGGCCACGGCCTGATCGGCATGCGGGAGCGGGTGGCAGTTTACGGCGGGGAGTTGGATGCTGGGCCAGCGCCCGGACGCGGCTTTCGGCTGAAGGCGCGTATTCCCTTCGAGAGATCCTGACGATGCGGGCGCTGGTCTGCGACGACCAAGCGATGGTGCGCGCCGGCATCCGCCTCATCCTCGAAAGCCAGCCCGACATCGACGTGGTCGGAGAGGCGTCGGACGGCGAGGAGGCAGTCGCCGCCGCGCGGCGGCTCTCGCCTGACGTCGTCCTCATGGACATCCGCATGCCGAGGCTGGACGGAATCGAGGCTACCCGGCGGATCTGCTCACAGGATCCATCCCCGGCGGTCATCGTGCTGACGACCTTCGATGCCGATGAGTACGTGTATGGAGCCCTGCGAGCAGGTGCGAGCGGATTCATGCTCAAGGACTCCGCGCCCGAGCAGCTGGTCGCGACACTTCGACTCGCGGTCCTCGGCGACGCCCTGGTCACACCACTGCGGACGCGGGCCCTGATCGAGCGCCACGCACGGCCGGGAGCCGTCGGAAAGCCGCTCGGGATCGAAGAGCTGACACCGCGCGAGACCGAAGTTCTCGTGCTGCTAGCTCGAGGCCTTGACAACGGCGAAATGGGCGATCGCCTTCATCTCAGCGAGGCCACGATCAGGACGCACGTCGGCCACATCCTGGCCAAGCTCCAGGCACGCTCCAGGGTTCAGGCTGTAGTGGCGGCCTATGAGTCGGGCCTGGTTCAGCCGGGCTCTTGACAACCCACTCGAGGCAATGAAACGGCCGACTCCGTAGTCGAAGCCGGCCTTGGAAAGCTAAAGAAGGGAGCCCTGGGGCCGTACTCGTCCTCGATCTGGTTGTCAACAGACCTGCTACAGACCGATCTGGTTACTACATGACCGCATAAGGTCCGAGTTCGCATACCCGATCTGGTTGCAACTGGTTGCGCGAACCAGGCCAAGGCAAAGAAAAGGCCGGAATCATATTCGAAACCGGCCTTAAGAAGCTACGAGAGCTAGTTACTCGTCTTCAATTTGGTTGTACATCAAGCTGTCCTGGATCTCGTACAGAGCGTCCATGGCTTCCATCACGGAGCCCGGCTTCGCCTGTGCCAGGACGGTCACCTCGGGCGACTCCTCGATGACCTTGTTGATCGCGACCGAGAGCACAGGCGGCATCTGCCGCTGGTCGGCCAGGTTAAGCATCTCGAGCTCGTTCAAGAGCCGGTCGATGTGATGCATCTTGTTCCGGCGCGCGTACTTGGCGCGCTGGATGCGCTTTTCCCGGGCGGTCATGTGCTCGATGGCGCGGCTCGCCTGCTTGATCATTGTCAATTCTCTTTCTCCCGGAAAATATTTTACGGCCCCCCTCTAATTTGTCAAGGATGACCTGTAATAAATGGTTCCGCGCTGTGCTAGCATCGCCGGCTAGCGTCCCGGATGAGCCCAAAATGATTGCCGGCCGCTCGACCCGCATGGAAGTCCTGGAGCTGCTGCGGCGCAAGGGCCGCTGCAGCGCGGAAACCATCGCCAGCGACCTCGGCGTCACGCCCAACGCGGTCCGGCAGCACCTCACCAACCTCGAGCGGGACGGCTTCGTTGTCAGCCATCCCGAACGCGGCGGCCGCGGCCGGCCGGCGCTACTGTTCTCCCTAACCGAACGCGCCGATTCCGTATTCCCCAAGCGCTACGGCCAGCTCGCGACCATGGTGCTCCAGGAGGTAGAGGCGATGGGGGGCCCAGAGGCGCTGGATGAGGTCTTCTCCCGTGTAGCGGCCCGTCATGCCGGCGCCATTGAGCCGGATCTCGAGGGTCTAGGCTTCGACAAAAGGCTGCAACGGGTGGTGGCCTGGATCGGCCGGGCCGGCACGCTGGCGGAGCAGACGGAGACCGCGGAGGGCGTGAAGGTCATCATCCACAACTGCCCGTTTCGGAACACCGCGTTGAAGTTCCCTCAGGTCTGCACCATCACGCCGCACCTCATGACAAGGCTCCTTGGCACTGCCGTGTCGCAGTCCGACTCCATCCACCGGCACGACCCTTACTGCTCGTTTGTCGTCCAGCGGCCTCCCGGCTCTTAACAGCCGCCAGGTCAAAGAGGTCGACGCGCTCGCGCAGGAGCGCTTCGGCATCTCGGTGGACTGGCTGATGGAAGCCGCGGGCTGGCAGGTGGCTCGGTTCTGTCCGAAGCACACCGTGGTTGTATGCGGCGTCGGGAACAACGCTGGTGACGGGCTGGCCGCGGCGAGGCACCTCCACCGTTGGGGCAAGCTGGCCGGCGTCAGCTGCATCGACCACGCCCGGCTCCAGGGTGCGGCGGCCAAGGAGCTGGTCGCGCTGCGACGGATCGGGGTCGAGGTGACGAGTGAGCTCCGGCTCGAAGGTGCGGAGACTGTGGTCGACGCAATCTTCGGAACGGGACTGTCCAGGCGTCCAGAAGGCCTCTTCGCGGCGTGGATCGAGGCCATCAACTCATCCCAGAAGCAGGTCATCGCCATCGATGTGCCCTCCGGGCTCGACGCTGACACCGGGGTCTCCTACGCTCCAACTGTGCAAGCACACACGACGGTCACGCTTGGGCTTCCGAAGCCAGGGCTTCTCGCCGGCGACGGCCCTCAGCTGGCCGGCGATGTATGGGTGGCCGATATTGGCGTGCCCTTTGAGGCTTACGCGGCGCTTGGCCTACAGGTTCCCCCGCACCTCTTCGCCTTGGAGGATCGGGTCCGGCTGGACTCCATCCGATGACCCGCGAGGTCGTCTGGGACCACGGGGTGTCGCTTCCGGGACACCGTCTCTGGCTCGATCCTCTGGTGGTCAGGACGTTCGCGTTCATCTCGCATGCGCACACCGACCACGCCCGGCGCCACAAGGAGGCTCTGCTCACGCCGCAGACGCTCGCCCTCATCCCGGAGGCCCGGCGGCCGCGCGGCTGGCGGATGCTCGGCTACCGCGAGCGGATGCGCCGCGGCGAGGCCGCGGTGACGCTGTACCCGGCTGGGCACATGCTCGGTTCGGCGCAGCTGCTCTTCGAGCACAACGGCACGGCGCTTCTCTACACGGGCGATATCAAGCTGAGACAGGCCGGCGGTGCGCCTGCGACCTTCATTCCCAAGGCCGACGTCCTGATCGTCGAGACCACGTACGGGCGACCACATTTCCGATTCGGCGATCCGGACTCGACCATAGAGGCGATCGCTGTGTGGTGCCGCCGGGCGCTGGACAGCCGCGTCACGCCAGTGCTCCTGTGCCATGCGCTCGGCAAGACCGAGGAGGTGATGCTCGCGCTCGCGCCCTACGGCTTCAGCTTTGCACTGGAGAAGCGATGCGCTCCGTGTGCGCGCGAATACGCGACCGCGGGACGGCCGTTGCCCGACTGGGTCGAGCTCGGCAGCGATGCCCCCGCCGGCCGCGTGGTGATTGCCCCGCCCGCGGGCAAGGCCGAGGTGCGCCGCCTGGGCCGATACCGGACCGCGCTCATCTCCGGCTGGGCAAAGGACGCCGAGTTCGCTCGCCTATTCGGCGCCGATGCGACCTTCGACCTTTCCGACCACTGCGACTTCGACGAGCTCATGGAGGTCGTCGAGCGCTCAGGCGCGGACCAGGTGTACACGGTGCACGGCTACACGGCGGATTTCGCCCGTCACCTGCGGAAGCGAGGCATCAGGGCATCGGCCCTCGAGGCGACAGAGCAACTCGCGCTGGCCCTCTAGCATCCCCGGCGATGGATGGGGGCCATTTGGGGCCCAGATGCTCCTATCCCTCAGCGCAGGGCCCATCCCGAGCGAAGGACAGCGCGGCGGAGCACGGGGTCAACGGCTGCAGCGTCGCTCAGCTTGGTGAGGAGCAGATCGACCCACGCCGTCAGGTGAACCGGCGGCACCAAGTCCAGCTGCTCGTTCTTCACGCGCGCCCGAAAACTCCGGCCTGCGATATCGAGAACAAGCTCGGTGATCGGGCCGCGGTTTAGGTGCCCGCGCTTGACCTTGGCTGTGGGGATGCGCTCGACCAGGTAGTCGAGAAGCTGGGTGGTGTCCTCCTCGCCGCTGATCGGCGCGTGGCAGAAGACGCAGGCACCCTCGAGGGGCAACGACGGCGCCGAGCACACCGGGCAACTCAATCGGTGTAGCGAGTGATGATCTGGTCCTCGCGCCTCTTCTCCGCCTGGTAAAGCGGGCAATCCTCGTAGTTGCGCACGCAGATGGGCGGGCTGTCGCCCAGCGCGTACTTGCGTTTCGAGCGGCGGTCGACGTGACAGTCGAACCGATAGACGCGCAGCACCGAGTGCCGCTCTTTCAAGTATTCCTCGAGGTAAGGGCAGCGCCGCATCGCGATCTACGATAGGCCACCGTGCAGCGGGACGAGCATGCTTGACTTCGCACGGGCTGGATCGGCGGTGGGATCGACATCCGCCACGCTGGAGAAGACACGCGTCCTCGCCGAGTACCTGCGCAGCCTTGACGAAGACGACCTTCGCCGCGCAGCTGTATTCATGAGCGGCCGTGCTTTCAGCCCCTCACAGAGACGCACGCTGGGACTCGGTTGGTCGGCGGTGAGCAAGGTTGTGTCGTCGCTCTCGGGTCGCGACGAAGACGAGCTCGGCCGGATCTTTCGCAAGCACTCGGACATCGGCGACTGGGCGGGTGAAGCGCTGAAAGGCCGCACGCAATCTGAGTCAGTCTCGCTACAAGACATCGAGGAAGCGCTCGAAGCCATACGCACCGCACGTGGGGCGTCGAAAGCAAAACCGTTCGAGCAGCTGCTCCGCCGTCTGGACCCAGAGGCGGCGCGCTTTTTCATCAAGATCATCGCGGGCGAGCTGCGCATCGGCCTGAGCGAAGGGTTGGTCGAGGCCGCGATCGCCGAGGCGTTCGGCGTCCCCATCACCCAGGTCAAGCGCCTCCACCTGATCACCGGAGACATTGGTGAGACCGCTGTCCGCTGCAAGCGCAAGCAGTTCGACACGAGCGAGCTGACCCTGTTCCAGCCCGTGCGCTTCATGCTTGCGAGCCCAGTTGAAACAGCGGCCGAGGCTTTCGAGCGAATGGGTGCGGACAGCGTGTGGACCGAAGAGAAATACGATGGGGTGCGGTGCCAGCTCCACCGCCAGGGCGAGCGGGTTGAACTCTTCTCGCGTGACCTCAAAGAGACGACCAGTGCATTCCCCGAGCTGAGCGAGGACGCTGCAGCCGTCGGGCACGACGTGCTGTTCGACGGCGAGGTGCTGGCGCATCGCGACGGCCGCGTCCTGAGATTTTTCGAGCTGCAGCGACGGCTGGGCCGCAAAAAGGTGTCCGCCGAGCTCCGCAAGGAGGTACCGGTCGCTCTCGTCATCTTTGACCTGCTGTGGCTGGACGGCCGGACACTGCTGGACGAGCCGCTCGAAACCAGGCGCAGGCTGCTGGAAGGTCTCGGTCTAGAGCATCCGTTCCTTCTGGCGCGGGTCGAAGAGTCGACGGGCCCTGACGACCTTGACCGGATCTTCGCCGAGACTCGGGCGCGCGGCAACGAAGGCCTGATGGTGAAAGATCCGTTCAGCCCCTACACGCCCGGGCGGCGCGGGCTTGCGTGGCTGAAATTGAAACGGCCGCTGGCGACTCTCGACGTCGTCGTGACGGCGGTCGAATGGGGTCACGGCAAGCGCAAAGGCGTGCTCTCCGACTACACCTTCGCCGTCAAGGACACGACCTCGGGACGATTGTTCAACGTCGGCAAGGCCTATACCGGGCTTACCGACGCGGAGATCGCCACGATGACCAAGCGCTTCCTCGAAATCACCATCGAAGATCATGGCCACGTACGCCTTGTTCGGCCGGAGATCGTCCTCGAGATCGCGTTCGACTCGATCCAGCATTCGGCGCGCCACAAAAGCGGCTACGCGCTTCGATTTCCGCGCATCGTTCGCATTCGCGACGACAAGCCGGTCGAGGAGATCGACACCGTCGAGCGTGTCGCCGAGCTCTACGAGCGCTACTTCGGCGAGAAATCCGAGGTTGCGCTGAGCGAGGTGGCTAAGACGTGAGGCTCACCTTCATGGGCACGGCCGGTGCGCGCTTCATGGTCGCCAAGCAGCTGGCCGCGTCTGGCGGCCTGTACCTCGAGGAAGGTAGCACTCGCATCAGCCTCGACCCCGGCCCCGGCGCGATCGTCCAGTACGCCAAGCGCAAGGTCGACCTGACGAAGCTCGACGCGATAGTCCTCAGTCACCGGCACCTCGACCACTCGGGCGACGTCAACGTCATGGTCGAGGCGATGACTGAGGGTGGCTTCGCCCGACGGGGCCGCCTGTTCTGCCCCTCTGACGCGCTCGACGTCGACCCTGTCGTCCTGAGCTACCTTCGGCGCTTTCCGGAGGAGGTCGTCAGGCTCGAGCCAGAGACCACCTACTCGGTCAAGGACGTGACGTTCACAACGACCCCGCGCCACGTGCACCAGGTCGAGACCTATGGCTTCCGTTTCGGAGATCGTCTCGGCTGGGTGACCGACTCCGCCTATTACGACGGAATCGCCGAGCAGCACAAGGCCGACGTAATGGTGATCCATGTCGTGCTCATGGAATGCCGCGACGGTCTGCCCCATCTCTGCCTCGACGATGCGGAGCGGATCATCCGTGAGGCCAAGCCGCGCCTTGCCATCCTCACGCACTTCGGCATGACGGTGTGGCGCGCGCATCCCTGGGAGCTCGCCGCCGACCTGACGCAGCGCATCGGAACGGAGGTCAAGGCCGCGCGCGACGGCATGGCCATCGAGCTCTAACTTGTATTGACAACTGAACAGCGTTTTCTGCTCCTGCTCATCTTGGTCGGCGCCCTCGCCACGGTGCTCGGCCTGGTGTCGAAGCGGGCGCGACTGCTGCCTTATCCCGTGGTGCTTGCCGCGGCAGGTATCGCGGTGGGGCTGCTGCCCGGTGGCCAGTTCCCGCGCCTCGGGGGAAACGTGATCTTGCTCGCCTTCGTGCCCGGGTTGATCTTCGAGGCTGCGCTGACTCTGGACCTCAACGAGCTGAGGCGGCGAATCCTCCCCATAGGTCTGCTGGCGACGATTGGAGTGGCCATGACGGTATTGCTGATCGGGGCCCTCACTCATCTGACCCTTGGGTTCAGCTGGGCAAGCGGGTTTCTGCTGGGCGCGATCCTCGCGGCCACCGATCCGATCGCTGTCATCGCGCTTTTGCGACGACTCAAGGCACCGCCAGGACTGGCCGCGATCCTCGAGGGCGAGAGCCTTTTCAACGATGGCACCGGGGTCGCAGTCTTCTCGGCCGTGTTGGCCACCATCCTGAGCGGCGGTCCCTCCTTCGGCGATGGAACCATCCGCTTCTTCGAGCTCATGATCGGTGGGACCGCGATCGGCCTTGCGGTCGGGTTCCTCGGCCTGACGCTGCTTCGGTTTGCGGCGGACGCTCCGCTCGAAATCCTCGCGACGCTGGTCATCGCGTACGGCAGCTACCTCGCGGCTGATCTCGTCCATGCCTCCGGCGTGGTCGCGGTCGTCGTCGCCGGCATCGTGGTCGCACGTTATGGCGCGCGGCTGGGCCGGCTGCACGGTCCCCAGCTGCTCGGGTTCTGGAACATGCTGGCATTTGTCTTCAACGCGATGCTTTTCATCCTTGTCGGAGCGGCCTTGCCGGCGACAACTCTGCTGCCGGTCGCAGGGCTCGTGGTGGTCGCCTACGTGATCATGCTGGTGACTCGAGCGGTTCCGGTGTATGGCTTGCTCAGCCTGGTGTCGTACCGGTCAGACTCCATCCCCTGGCGGTGGAGGCACGCCGCCTACTGGGCAGGTCTGCGAGGCGCCCTGTCAGTGGCCCTCGCGCTTTCCGTCGCCAGGCTGCCCGGCGTGGACAGCCGGGTCTCAATCGTGGCGTACGGAGTGGTGCTGCTGTCGCTGCTTGTCCAGGGCGCACTGATGGGTCCTGTCATGCATGGACTTCGCATCGAGACCGCGCCTTGACGGGCTGGCGCTGGCGCGGTTCGGTTGCCCTGCTTGCGGTCGCCTTGGCTTTTGTGATCTACCCGGTGATCGAAGGCGAGGGCGACGTGATCAACTCAGACTGGCCGGCTTTCGCTACCGGGGCTCGGATCCTGGCCAGCGATCCAGGTCATCTCTACGACATCGAGGTCCAGCGCCGTGTTCAGCTGGAGGTCACCGGCGGGCGGACGCTGATCACCCTCGGCATCAACGGGATCCTTCCCTTCCTGGCCCCGGCCTGGGTCGCCCTCATCGCGGTTCCGTTCGATCTCCTGGGGACCAATCTAGGCGGCCGGCTCTGGATCCTCTTTGAGTTGGCCTGCCTCGCTTTTGGGCTCTTGCTGGTGGTCCGGCCACGCCCACCGGCGGCGATCCTGCCGGCCTTCGCATCGGTGCCCACAGCGCTTCTGCTGCTCAACGCCCAGCTGGACGGGCTCGTCGTGCTCGGCGTCGGGGCCGCGATAGCGCTGCGGTCGAAACCCTACCTCGCGGGCCTTGCGCTCGGGCTGACTCTGGTGAAGCCGCACCTGGTTCTCCCTATCGCGTTGGCGCTTCTGGTCACCCGAACATGGCGGGTCATCGTCGGCTGGGCCGCTGCCGGCCTGGCATTGCTGGCATCGACCATGGCCCTCAACCCGCACTGGGTCGTTGACTGGCTGAAGTCGGCGGGAACCACTGTTCAGCCTGGTAGTCGCGAGGTCGACATCGCACATTTCGGGACGCTGTTTCCCGCTGGAGGGCAAGCGTATGCGGAGGCAGGCCTCGCGTTGATCGCCATGGCCGCAGTCGTTCTGCTGGCCGCCCGGCGTCGCGACGATTTCCGGCCGGCTGCCGCCATCCTGGTCGCCGGAGGGGTGCTCGCCGCCCCGCACGCGCTTCCCACCGACCTGGTACTGGTCGCCCTGGCGCTCGCCATCTGGGGTGAGTCCCAGTGGTACGACTGGCTGATTCTGTCAGTGGGCGCGGCGATCGCGGCGTTAACGCCGGTTCCGATTCCCACTGTGGCCGGCGTACTGACGGTCGGCTGGATCTTGCTCCGGGCCGGCGGAGTCGGTGGGGCAGGCGGCCCAGCTCGACGAGGCGCGGCCTCGGCGGCCGGTGCCAAGGAGACGACGAGCACGTGAGGGAGCGCATCGCGGTAGATGCGTGACCGAACGCGCGCAGGAAGCGACGCAGGCATCAGCGCAGCCCGGGCCTGGCGCGCGCAGGGCGCATATTTTGATCGAGGCCGATGCATCGGCGAGCGCTGTCGCCGGCCCGACCGACTATGCCTTCGTCGCGGCCAGAACCGGCAGCGACGTCTGCTTGATGATCCCGTCGATCAGGCCGTAGTCGACTGCTTCCTGAGGGGTCAAGAAGAAGTCCCGGTCGGTGTCGCGCTCGACCCGCTCGAGCGGCTGGCCCGTGTGCTTGGCGATCAGCTCGTTCAGAACTCCCCGGACGCGAATGATCTCTCGCGCGTGGATGTCGAGGTCGCTTGCCTGGCCCTGGAGGCCGCGGCCGCTGATCAGCGGCTGGTGCATGTGAATGTTCGAGCTCGGAAGAGAGAACCGGCGGCCCTTGGCGCCGGCCATCAGTACGACAGTCCCGAAGCTCGCCGCCCGGCCGATGCACACGGTCGAGATGGGCGCCTGGACGTACTGCATCGTGTCGTAGATCGCGAACCCCGAGCTCACCGAGCCGCCCGGCGAGTTGACGTAGATCTGGATTTCCTTTTCCGGGTCATCGGCCGACAGGTAGATGAGCTGCGCTACGACCAGGTTCGCCACAATGTCGTCGATCGGCCGGCCGATCAAGATGATCCGGTCCTTCAGCAGCCGAGAATAGATGTCGAAGGTTCGCTCGCGATTGCCGCCCTCGTTCTCGGTGACGGTTGGGACGTAACCCACTTCATGGCAATGTAGCAGGCCATAATCCGAGAGTTGGCAAGCGCGACAGTGCTCACTCCGGCGGAGTTCTTCAGCGGGCTGCGGAGAGGGGTGAAGGCGAAGCTGCCCGTGGCCATGCGCAGTCTCAACACCGGCCGCGGCCGTGGTCGTTTGATGAAGCTGCACTACGACCGGCCCGAGTGTCATTACGAGGCCTGGCATCACACCGGAGACGGCCGCCTCGAGATCGGCCTCCACTTCGAAGGATCGCAAGCTGAGAACGACTCGGCCTTTGAGTTCTTCCGCGCGCGCATGATCGAGATCAAGGCATTTCTGCCTCATGCCGAGCTCGAACCGTGGGACCGAGGTTGGTCGCGGCTGTACGAAACATTGTCGGCGCCACAGCTGGACGACAGCGTGCTGGACGCAGCGGTCGAGCTCATGTCGGCCTATATCGTCACCCTGCAGCCTCTGCTGGACTCCTTCGCGAAGGATTAGGGTGCATGGAATGAGAACTGTCGAGGTCACCGATGAGCTGCAGGCTTACCTGGACGGGCTTCTGCCGCCGCGCGATCCCGTGCTCGCCCGCATGGAGGAGGAGGCGCACAGCGAGAACATCCCCATCGTCGACGCGCACGAGGGGGTGTTGTTGTATCTGCTCGTCAAGATCGCCGGCGCCAAACGGGTGCTGGAGCTGGGCACCGCCACCGGCTACAGCGGCATCTGGCTCCTGCGCGGCACTGTCGACGGTGCGCTGACGACGTTTGAGGTCGACCACAAACGAGCGGAACGGGCCCGGGCCAATTTCTCCGAGGCCGGTTTGGGAAATCGGGCACTGGTGCTGGAGCAGGACGCCGTAGGAGGCCTTCAGAAGCTCGAAGAACGATTCGACGCCTGCTTCATCGACCTGCTGAACGTGTTTCCATCTGAGGATGTGACGCTCCGCGCCGCCAGCCTTTGCCTCGAGCGGCTTGACGCGGGCGGGCTGCTTATGGCCGACAACGCGTTGCGCCAGGGCGAGGTGGTCAAGCCCAAGACCCAGCAGGCCAGGAACGTCGCCGCCTACAACGAATGGGTGTCGAAGCACCCGCGCCTGGAAAGCGTCGTGATCCCGATCCGGGACGGCCTGTCAGCGGCTCGGGTCAAGTAGGCGAGCCGCGTTCCTCGGCGCGCTTCGCCTCGTCGCCTTCGATCCAGTACGTGCCGTCGGCGGCATGTTCCTTCTTCCAGATCGGCACCGACTCCTTGAGACGGTCGATCCCCCACTTGCACGCCGCGATCGCCTCCTCGCGATGAGGGCACGAGACAGACACGACGACTGATGCCTCTCCGATATCGAGCTGGCCCGTCCGGTGTGCCATCGCCACGCGTGCCTCGGGCCAGCGCTCGGCGATCTCGTCGCCAATCCGGCGCATCTGGGCGATGGCCATCTCCGCATAGGCCTCGTAGTCGAGATGCGTGACCGAGCGGCCGCGAGAGTTGTCGCGGACCACTCCTGTGAAAGTGCAGATCGCGCCCGCACCCTTGTGAGTCACCGCCGCCTCCATGCGGCGCGCGTCGAGTGGGTCCGGAGTTAGCTCGAAGAGGATGCCGGCGCCATGAGCCCCGCCGCTTACCGGCGGGATGAAGGCCACCTCGTCGCCGTCAGCGACTGCGGCGCTCCAATCCTTGAACTCCTGGTTGAGCGCGGCGCGCACCGCGTTGCGGTCGGCGTCCAGTGCGCCGTGCTCGCGCCGCATTGCCTCGTACACGTCGGCGACCGTCGAGCCCGCCGGAAGTTCGAGCGTCGTTGTTTCGATCCCGGCCTGTTCACGCAGCCTCGCAAACAGCCTGACGTTGACGGCGATCGCTACGGGCACGACCTCAATTTACTCGCCCAATGAATACATGAACCTCTTTGCCGGAGTCAAGGGCGCGTTCGACTGTGGAGCGCGTACCCCGCGAACTTCCATCCCAGAAGGCGACCAGCACGTCGCACGCGTCGACGAGCCGCTGGTTGCGGGCAGCGGACCTGCTCGTGTCGGCCAGCTCGTCGAAGCTGGCAGGCATCACCTGGACGGCGATCCCTTTTGCGCGTGCGGCTTTGGTGGCCGCGGCGTCGACCCCGCTCGCGCTGCCCGTGATGATGGACGCCCGTGGCGGCAGCGAGTTGACGTAGTCGCTGACCCGAGACGGTTCGGAAAAACGGCGGCTTCCAACAATCGCGACCTTCACCGATGCAAGGGACCTCCGAGCCTGGCCACTTTAGCCGGCGGTGGAAGCGCTCTTGTCGATCATGTGGAGGTTCTCCTCGAACATCGTGCGCAGTCTTTTGGCCTGACGGTCATACGCCTCCGGATCGGACCAGGTCGCCCGAGGATCCAGGACCTCGGTCGGGACGTCAGGCACCTGGTCCGGAATCTGCAGGCCGAACACCGGGTCGGTGTGGGTCGTTACGCCGTGAAGCGTGCCCTGGACCACCGCCCGCACTATCGCGCGGGTGTGGGCGATCGACATCCGCTGGCCCACTCCGTACGGTCCGCCAACCCAACCGGTGTTGAGCATCCACACGTCAACGTTGTGGCGGTCGACGCGTTCGATGAGCATGTCAGCGTATCGCTCCGGCGGCAGCACGAGGAACGGCGCCGCAAAACACGTGCTGAAGATCGGTTCGGGCTCGGTGACCCCCCGCTCCGTCCCGGCCACCTTGGCTGTGTACCCCGACAAGAAGTAGTGCCGGATCTGTTCATGGTCGAGGCGGGCGACGGGCGGAAGGACGCCATACGCATCCGCAGAGAGAAAGATCACGTTGTTGGGGTGCCTGCCGGTCCCGGACAGAACCGCGTTCGGGATGAGGTCGACCGGATAGGCGGCACGCGTGTTCTCCGTCTTAGCGTCGGAGTCGTAGTCGGGGATCCGCGTGCGAGGGTCGTAAACCACGTTTTCCAGGATCGTGCCGAAGCTCTCGGTCGCCGCATAGATCTCCGGCTCCGACTCTTTGCGTATGTTGATGGTCTTGGCGTAGCAGCCGCCTTCGAAATTGAAGATTCCCGTATCGCTCCATCCGTGCTCGTCGTCTCCGATCAACCTTCGCGACGGGTCGGCTGATAGCGTGGTCTTGCCCGTGCCGCTGAGCCCGAAGAACAGCGCCACGTCGGAACCCCCGCTGCCCACGTTCGCCGAGCAGTGCATCGGGAAAACGCCCTTCGCCGGGAGAATGTAGTTGAGCGCCGTGAAGATCGACTTCTTGATCTCACCTGCATATCCCGTCCCGCCGATGATCACGATCCTCCGGCCCAGGTTGACGAGGATGAAGGTCTCGCTGCGTGTTCCGTCGACCTTCGGGTCGGCCGTCACGGTCGGCAACGCGATGACCGTGAAATCCGGCTCGAAGGCCATGAGCTCATCGGCATTCGGCCTGATGAACAGGTTGCGTGCGAACAGGCTGTGCCAGGCGAGCTCCGTGACGACTCTCACGCGCAGGCGGTGGCGGTGGTCCGCGCACGCGAAGACGTCCTGGGTGAAGACCTCATGCGTGGCGCAGAACTCATCCATCCGTTCGAGGAGGGCATCGAATTTGGCGCTCGCAATCGGCTGATTCCCAGGGTGCCACCAGATCGCGCCGTCACTGGTGGGTTCCTTGACGAAGAACTTGTCCTTCGGCGAGCGTCCAGTGTGCTTCCCGGTCTCGGCGGTCAATGCTCCGGTGGAGACGATCACCGCCTCGTTGCGCAGAATCGAGTGCTCATAGAGCGCCGGCGGGCTCAGGTTGCGACGTTCGGACGCGGGTTTAGTCCAGGCGGGCACTCTGCCGATCATATCGGTGTGCGCCCTGCGCGCGCCCGGATAGGAAAGGACCTGTTTAGGCGATTCGTGCCCGGCGGTTGCTCGCCCGCCGGCGCTGCTTGCCGCTCACGTAGTCGACCAGGATGTACTCGCCCAGCCGGTCGGGCGATACGAAGAATGCCCGGCCCTTGTTGATGCGGGTCATCTGGTTGATGAACTCGGTCAGGTACGGGCCGCGCTCGAGCATGAAGGTGTTGATGACAATGCGATCGCGCGTGCAGCGCTTGACCTCGCGCAGTGTCTGCTGGATCGTCTGGAAGGTCGGCGGATACGCGAATTGAGCCTTGCCGTTGTCTGCGATGTGGGCGGTCGGCTCGCCGTCGGTGATCATGATGATCTGACGGTTTCCGCGGTGCTTGGCGAGGAGCGAACGGGCGAGCTGAAACCCGTGCTGCATGTTCGTGCCGTAGACGTAATCGTTCAGCGCCAGCTGGGGGAGCGTTTGGGGCTTCAGCTCCACCGCGTAGTTGGAAAAGCCGACTACGTAGAGCGAGTCCCTGGGGTACTGGCTGCGGATCAGCGAGTCGAGTGCGATTGCGACCTTCTTCGCGGCGAGGAAACATCCGCGCAGGAACATCGAGCGGCTCATATCGATCATCAGCACCGTTGACGCCTGGGTCACATGCTCCGTGCGGTGGACGATGAAGTCGGCCGGGGCCATCTTGACCGGAACCTTCGGGCCCTCGCGCACCAACGAGTTGAAGAGGGTTTCCTTCAAGTCGAGAAGGAATGGGTCACCGTACTCGTACTCCTTGAGCTCGTCGGACGCATCGTTTCCGATTCCGCCTCGCAACAGCTGGTGCTGCCCCATTCGCGTCTTCTTCAGCTGATCGAAGATGTCGCGGAGCGCCGACTGTCCGATGCGTCTCATGCCGCGCGGAGTGAGCTCCATCCGCCGGCCCTTGCGTTCGACGTAGCCGGCCTTCTCGAGAATGTCCGTCAGCTTCCGCAGCTGGTCCAGCGCCTGCCGCGCGTCGCTGCCGAGCAGCTCCTGCGCCAGTGAGCGGTCTACGTCGTCGGGCCGGAAGCTGCCACGCTCGAGCTGCGACTCGAGCCGGTCCATCTGCTGCAGACGCTCCATCAGCCCCATCGCCTCGCCCATGCTGAGCGAGTCCTCGCCGAAGAACGGGTAGCGCTCGCTCAGCTCCGACGGCGGCATCATCGCCTGCATGAAGCCCGACAGCCGCGCGAGCTCCAGTCGGAGCGAGTCGTCCTGAAGGAGCGCGTCCATCATCTGGCGCAGCTCCTCGCGCGCTTCCGGGCTCAAGCTCTGGAACAGCGACTGCATCTGAGCCATCTGGCGCTGCAGGTGTTCGAGCAGCTCGTCCAGGCTGTTGATTCCCGGCGGAAACATGTCGCCGAAGCGCTCCATGAAGCCGTTGAAATCGGGCGTGCGGCCTTCCATCCGCTGCTCGAGCATCTTGTTCAGCTCGCGGACCATGTCGCGCACCCGTGACAGGTCCTGTCCCTGCATCTGTTCGATCGAACCCTTCATGCCCTGGAACATCTGGTCCACCATCTGCTTCTGCAGCTGCTGCATGAGCTCTTCGAACTTCTGCCGTGCTGCGTCGTCGACGAACTCGTAGTCGCGCAGGGCCTTGACTCGACCGCCCAGATCGTCGGGCAGCCGGTCGAGCTGCTCGTTGCGCTGGCGGGCGATCCGCTCCATGAGCTTGCTGGCTTCGGGAGTTCCCGCTTCGTTCAGCCGGCGGTCGATACCGCTCCTCTCGGTGTCGATCACGTCCTGCACCTGCTCGCGCAGCTGCTCGACGGTGGAATCGAGGTTGTAGCGGCCCAGCTCGCGCTCACGCGCCTCGCGAAGCTGTTTGAGGAGCTGCTCGAGGCCCGGCATGTTGGGCGTGCCCCAGCGCAGCAGCCGCTGCAGGGCCGCATTCAGGTCGCCGTAGTTCATCAGGTCGTCCGAGAGCGCGTCGAGCACGTCGCCCGCATCGAGGTCGTCCAGCTTCTGGGTCCCGTCCCATCGCGAGTACCGGAACTTCACATGACCACGCTAGCAGGCCGCCAGCCGCCCAGCGCCCGCTCAATCGAATGCGCGGCGCGCAGAGCCACGTCGTCGTGCCAGTTTCGGGCGACGACCTGGACGCCGATCGGCAGACCCTCATGAGACGTGCCCGCCCGGACCACGACGCATGGGTTGCCGGACAGGCTGTAAGGACTCGTGTAGCTGAACAGGTGAGCCGGCTCGACCTTAGCGCGGTACAGGGGCGCGACGTCTGGTCCGACCGGGCTGACGATAAGATCGAAATCGGCCATGAAGCCGAGCATCGCGGTGCGGAACGCGTCCCACCGAAGGAAGAGCTGTTCGTGGCTCATCCGCTTGTCGCCCCAGTAGCCGAGCGTCACCTGGTGAGCCTCGTTGAGGCCCGGCGGACGCGCCTCGGTCACGTCGCAGCCCGCTTCGGCAAGTGCCTGCGCTGCCGAGCGGACGACGGCCGCGATCGCATGAGTCGGCTTCGTCAGACCGTCGTCCGCGTACCAGGCGACCTTGAGGTCGCTGAGCTTTGGGGTGCGCTTGGCGAGGGGCACTGGGACGACGCCGGAGTCAATCCCGTCAGGCCCGACCAGGATTGGCAGCGTGAGGGCGAGGTCGGACACGAAACGGGCCATCGGCCCGACCTGGCTGCGGGGGTCGGTGAGGCCTCCGACAAGCCCGTACGCACCGGTTCCTGGAACCAGCCCGGTCGTCGGTTTCAGGGCGGCGATGCCACAGTAGTGAGCCGGCATGCGAATGCTGCCTCCCGAGTCGCTGCCGATCCCGAGAGGCGATCCGCCGGCCGCGATGATCGCCGCCTCCCCGCTGCTGCTCGCACCTGGCGAGCGGGTGATGTCGTAAGGATTGCGTGTTCCACCATGCAGCGGGTTCCAGCTGTCGCCTCCAGTGCCACCTGGCGGGCAGTTCGTCTTGCCGATGAGGATCGCGCCGGCCTCACGCATGCGGGCGATGACGGTCGCATCTCTGTCCGGGATGTTGCTCCGGAGCATGCGCAGCCCTGCGGTGGTCGGAAGGCCTTCGGTGTCGAAGATGTCCTTGGCCGTGAAGGGCACACCATGCAGCGGGCCGACCACGTTCTTCCGAGTATTTCGGCGATCCGCACTCCGGGCCTGCTTCAACGCACTTTCGGCCGTGGCGAAAACCACAGCGTTCAGGCGGGGATTGACCGTGTGGATGTGTTCGAGGTGAGCTCGGACGACCTCGAGGGACGAGACCTTCTTGGCCCGGATGGCGCGCGCCAGCCAGCCGGCTGGCGCCCCGATGATGTCCCTCATTACGCGGAGTAGAACGTTAGACGGTGGCGCCCGGGTTGATGTCGAGCACTTTCACCCCCGGGTCGACAAGCTCCTGGAGGGTTTTGGGACGGCCGATGAGCGGAGGAAACGTGCCGAAGTGCATTGGCACCACGGTCTTCACTCCGAGCAGCTCGACCGCTTTGGCGGCCCGCTGAGGTCCCATGGTGTAGAGGTCGCCGATCGGAAGGAAGGCGACGTCGAATTGGCTCAGCTCGGCGATCAGCGCCATGTCCCCGAACACGTCGGTGTCGCCGGCGAAATAGATCGTGAAACCGTTTTCGAACTCGATCACGAAACCAAGTGCTTGCCCGCCATAGACGATCTTGTCGCCATCCGAAATTCCGCAGCTGTGCTCGGCGTGCACGAGGGTGACCTTGATGCCGTCCATGTCGACCGTCCCACCCAGGTTGGCGCCGGTGATGGTGTCGCCGGGGACTCCCTTCGAGCCGAGCCACGCGCCGATTTCGTAGTTCGTAACGATCTTGGGCTTGGTCAGCTTCGCGATCTCGAGCGCGTCATGGACGTGGTCGAAATGACCGTGCGTGATCAGCATGAGGTCGCAGCTCTCGACCTTCTTCAAGGCCTCCGGCGCCACCGGGTTGTTCATGACCCAAGGGTCGATGTAGACAACCTTTCCCTTCGCGCTGCGGACCTTCCATGAGCCGTGGCCGATCCACGTGAAGCTGACCTCATTGTTGAGCGCCATACCCACCCTCCCTACTCGTACCCGACCGGAAAAGGCGATTTTCCCATACGCCCAACGCGAAGATGGCGATCCCGGCAAGGGTCCAGAGATTCGGAAAGATCAGATCGCAAGGTTGCCGGTAGAAACCGAGAAGGAAGATGCCGAGCAATGCGAGAAGTCCCACCTTGCGCTGTTCGATGCCACGCACGACCAGCAGGAGGACCAACGGCAGGAGCGCGAGCCATTGATAAGGCCAGACCTCGTTGGGAATGAGCGCGCCCAGGGCAAACCCAACCGACATGCCATAGGCCGGATTCCAACCGCTGCGCCAGGCGGCCCATGCCGCCGCGCCGGCGAAGACCAGGGCGCTCAGGGAGGAGAGCGCCAGCGCGACTTGAGGAAGGTGCAGCGGAGAGGTGACCAGCACGTAGCCGGCGCCGGACGGCTGCGCGTACTGCTCTCCGCCGATCGTGCGCATGAACAGGCTGCGCACCGAGTCGTACGCGCAGTCGGGGTTGTACGAGGCCAGCGATGGCACGAGTACATGTTGGTAATAGAAGACGGCGCCGCTCAGCCCGAGTGGTATGAAGCTCGCGACGGTCACCACCACCAAGGCTGCCGAGAGCGCGACAACGTACCGAATGCGATGTTTGGGACTTACCCCGATCACCATCGCGGCCGGGTAGTACTTGAGTGCTGCGACGAGACCCCCAGCCACGCCGGCAAGGGCGGGGCGGGTCGCCTCCAGCCAGATCGAGGCCATCGCGCCCAGCAGCAAGACGCCCCCGCGCTGCCCCGCGCTGACGTCGGCGAACATGGGCGGGAAGTAGCCTGCCAACAGCCAGAAAGCAGGCCGCGCGAGCGGATGCTGGCCGACGAGCAACCGATACAGCAAAACCAGCGCGATCAACATCGCGGCAGCGTCGATCCCTGTCCAGACCTGGACGCCCACGCCCATGGGCAGCTGCGCAATTGGAATCGCCAGCACCGCCAGCGGGGGCGGGCCGATGAACGAGTCGAGCCCGCCAGGTGGAGCGATCACGTGGAGGTGCGAGAGGTAGTCGGCCGCCGCGTCGTACATGTGAGCGGGATCGGTCAGGTACGCACGGGCGCCACGCCACATGAGCTCGGCGTCCGGACGCCGAGGCGTCAGGGTGGTGAGGATCGCGACCCGAAGCCAGAACAGGGCAGCGATCGCCCACCAAAGGGCCGGCCGCGACAACACGTCGGCGGCCGCACGGCCCAAACGTGTGATCAATCGGTTGGGGGTCGGACGCGGCCCGGCGCGCCGTTGCGCGAGAGCCAGCTGGTGTCCTTCAGGAAAGCGATGAAAGCCAGCACCGAGGCCGGGAGCCGGCGCCGGCGCAGATGGACGATGTGCCAGTCGCGGCGGATCGGGAAACCCTTGATGTTCAGCACGACCAGGCGCCTGCTCGACAGTTCGAGCGCACAGGCATAGCGCGAGATCACGGCCAGCCCGAGGCCCGATTCGACGGCGTGCTTGATCGCCCCGTTGGAGCCGAGCTCCATGGCCACGTTCAGCTTCGCGCCTGCCTTGCGCGCCGCCTTCTCGAGCGACCACCTGCTGCCCGAAGCCGCTTCCCGCATCACGAAAGGCTGACTTTCGAGGTCCTTGAGCGCCAGTCCCCGGCGCCCGGCCAGCGCGTGGCCTGTAGGCGCGACGACGACCAGCTCATCGCTGACAAAAGGAAGGATGGCGAGGTCCGGATCCTTGAGCGCGGGCCCCACCACCGCGAGGTCGAGCTCATTCAACAAGACCTGCTCCTGGACCCGAACACGAGTCCCGATCTCGAGCGAGATGACGATTCCGGGATGCAGCTTCTTGAAGGCGCCAAGGGCGGCCGGCAGCAGGTAGATGCCGACGGTCGTGCTCGCGCCCACGCGCAAGTTTCCGCGCTTGATACCCCGCATCTCCTCGAACGCGACCGCCGCCTCGTCGAGGACGTCCAGTGTTCGCCTGGTGTAGGAGTAGAGAATCGAGCCGGCTTCTGTCAAATGCACGCTCTTACCGAGCCGGTCGAGCAGAGGCAGGCCAAGCGCTTCCTCGAGCTCCTTCACCTGGTATGAGACCGAAGGCTGGCTGAGACGCAGATGCTGTGCCGCGAGGCTGAAGCTCTTGAGGTCGGCCACCGTCTTGAACGTTCGCAATTGACGCAACGTCACGGAGCGGGCGAGGTCGAGCGGAGGGCCGTATTCGGGCACCGTCCTACGATATGCCCTATGGCAGCAAGGAGACCCAAATCACTCACCCCAGTCCGCCGCACCACTCCGACGATCGAAGGAGTCGAGGCCCCGCACCGGCCTCAGACCACCGACGCGGAACAGAAGATCAACCAGTACCGCAAGCGCCGCTATCAGGCTTTGCACGCGGAGACTGAAGCTGCCAACAAGCGACGCGCGGCGGGCAAGTCGACGGCTCGAGACCGCATTGAGATGCTCCTCGACGAGGGGTCATTCGTGGAGCTCGACGTCTTCGCCGTACATCGCGCGCATGGATTTGGCATGGAAGACCGGCGGATCGCCGGCGATGGCGTGGTCGCGGGCTTCGGCGAGATCGACCGGCGTCCGGTCGCGGTCTACGCATACGACGCGACGGTCTTCGGCGGGTCGCTCGGCGAGGTGACGGCAGAGAAGATCGTCAAGGTGCAGGAGCTCGCGCTGCGCAACCGCGTGCCCATCATCGGCATCAACGATTCCGGCGGCGCACGCATCCAGGAAGGCGTGGTCGCGCTCGCGGGTTATGCCGACATCTTCTTCCGCAACGTGCAATCGTCGGGAGTGATACCGCAGATCAGCGTCATCGCCGGACCGTGCACGGGCGGCGCCGTCTATTCGCCCGCGATCACCGATTTCATCTTCATCGTGGCCGGACAGGGATACATGTTCATCACCGGCCCCGAGGTGATCCGCGTGGTCACCGGCGAGGATGTCTCGTTTGACGAGCTGGGCGGCGGCGACGTCCACAACGCGACGTCGGGCGTGGCGCACTTTTTGCCGCAGACCGAGCAGGCGTGCGCAGAAGGCGTCAGGAAGCTCCTCTCGTTTCTGCCGTCATCCAACGGCGAACGACCGCCGTTCGTCCCCACCACCGATGACCTCGAGCGAGCCGATCCTGAGCTGCAGACGATCGTCCCCTCATCACCGAACAAGCCTTACGACATGCGCGAGGTCGTCTCGCGAATCCTCGACCATCGCGAGTTCTTCGAAGTGCAGCCGTTTTTCGCGCCCAACATCGTGGTCGGACTCGGGCGTCTCGGCGGACACGTCGTGGGAATCGTCGGCAATCAACCCAAGGTGCTGGCGGGCGCGATCGACATCAACGCGTCGGTCAAAGCCGCTAGGTTCATCCGCTTCTGCGATGCCTTCGGCATACCGATCATCTCGTTCGTCGACGTCCCCGGATACCTCCCTGGACGCGACCAGGAGCACGGCGGGATCATTCGCCACGGCGCAAAACTCCTTTACGCGTACGCCGAGGCCACGGTGCCGAAGCTCGCGGTGATCACGCGCAAGGACTACGGCGGCGCGTACACGGTGATGTCACCAAAGCAGATGGGCGCCGATCTGAACCTTGCATGGCCGACCGCCGAGATCGCGGTCATGGGCCCGGATGCGGCCGTGAACATCATCTACAAGCGCGACCTGGCTGCTGCAAAGGATCCCACCGCCCGGCGCAAGGAGCTCGTGGCCGAGTACACGGCGCGCTTCGCCAACCCATACGTGGCCGCGGAGCGGGGCTACATCGATGACGTCATAGAACCGAGCCAGACGAGACGCGAGCTGGTGCGCGGGCTTCAGCTCTGCCTGCGCAAGACAGTTGAACGTCCGCCGCGGAAGCACGGAAACATCCCGCTGTAAAAGGGAACACGTAGCCCTAGCCGGCGCACGCGTGGTTGGAAGCCACCCGACAAACGTGCGGAATTCAGGCCGCCACGTGCTAGGAAGGCTTGGTGCGCGACTTCGGTGGGACGGTGGCCGGGATCGCCGAGCGGCGCAGACGTTCGGACTTGCGGCAGAACTCGTCCACCGTGACGACCAGCTCGGCGTGCGACCACGTGAGCGGCGAGACCGACAGCGGTGCACCGGTGTTGGGGTCGAGCTGCTCCGAAAGCAGGCCGCCCGGCAGCTGGTGCGCGACGACCCAGTTGATGGTGTCGCGCGCGGGCTTCAGGTCGTGGATGTCCTTGGCCGTGGCGATGCACCACTGCGCAAGCCACAGCGTGCACATGAACCATGGGTTGCCGGGGGCTTTCTTTGTGTCCGATTCGACTCTGAAGTAGTAGTCGTTCTGGTACCTCGCGATGCCTCCGGTGGCGCCATTGTTCGCCAGCTGATCGCGAATCGCATTCATCGTGGCGGTGATCCGCTGGTCGTCGGGCGGGTACATCCCGAAGCGCCACAGCCCGTAGATCGCACTGTCGAGAACCACGTCCACCGTCTGGGTGCCGTCGTCTTCGACGGCGATGCGGCGAACAAAGCGGCCGAGCTCCGAGCTGTACAGATGAGTGTCCGCCGCTTTCCGGAGCCTGTCGGCTGCATCGCGATAACGAACATAGGCAGAGACGTCGCCGAACAGATCGGCAAAGTTTCGCGCCGCGTCCAGGCCACCCCACACGGCGCCTACGGTGAAGGCGTGGACGCCCCAGCGCTCTTCCCATAGGTCCCAGGAAGGCATCAACAGGCCGTTCCTCTGGTCGACGTACGAGACCATCCATTCGGCGGCGGGTACCACCAGCGTCGTGTAGAGACCGACGACGAAGTCGAGATTGCGGTGAATCCGGTAGTGCTGCCAGAGCGCCCAGAGCACCAGACCCGTCTCGTCTTCCTGGATCGGCAGGGTGCGCTTCCCACGCGCGTCAATCCAGGGGAGCCAAGAGCTCCCCGGCAGGCCATAGGGCGTGTACTTGTGGAGGAAAAAACCCTCCTCCACGAGCGCCTGCTGGCAGAACTGGAAGAACTGGCGCGTGATGTCCTCGTGGCCCGCGCGGTCGAGTGCGTTGGCGACGAGCGCGCCATCACGCGGCCAGGCGTAGGCGTAGGTGTCGCGGGCGAACTTGGTGATGTCGAAGTCGGTCGACGCGATGATCGCGCCGTGGTTGTCGGCGTGAGTACGCGCGGTGAGGATGCTCCGGCGGTAAAGCTTGGTCACTTCGGCACCAAGCTCCTCGTCGATATGGCGGTGATCCTTCTCCGACCAGACCTGCCAGTAGGTGACGGTCCTTCCGTGATACGTGTCAGGTCCTCGGCTCACGATCAGGTCCTGGCCATAGGTCGAGACCTCGCTGAGCCGTGTGCCCATGCAGACCCAATGAATCAATGTCCGCGCCTCGCCGGGCTTGCCGGGTCCGAAATCAAAGCCGACGGTGCAGTCGACCGAGCCCTGCTCGATGGGGTTCCTGCCGAGCGTTCCATCCTCTGCGTCGACCCACGTGCCGGCCGCGCCGTTGCCCTTCTTGCCGTTGGCCCAGGTGCTGATCCCAAACTCCGGCCCGCACTGGCCGCCAATCAAGAAGTAGCGGTTCCCCTTGTAGGCGATGATCCCTCGATGCCTTGGATCGAAGGCGACCGTGTTGCCGATGTCCGAGCCCTCGATGTACCAGTCGTAGTGGAAGAAAACACGCCCCGTGGTGAAGCCGGCCTCCGACTCGATCGCGACGTCACGGATGAACCAGTTGCGTGCAAGATCCACGTAGTCCGCGAATTTGGCGGTGATCCCCAAACCAGGATGCGTGAGCGTGACGTCGCTTACCAGCGAGTCCTCGGCATAGCCCAGAGTGCGTTCCCACCCGGGTGCGTCCAGCCAAGCGAACTTCCCATCGATGAAGAAGCCTGTTCGGCAGATGTTGCCCATCGTCTGGTTGGCATCGCCGACACGCGGAAAGTAGAGGTCGCGAATTGAATAGTTGGCGTCGAAGCCGACCAGCACGTTGCCATTTCCGACGACGAGGCTTCTGGGCACTTCTTGCGGGCCCCATGCTAACCGCCGGGACCATTAACAACCTGGGTTTTCCCGGCAGGCACGCGATGCCTACAATCGCGACAACCGATTCAGCAACAACGGAGCATCACGTCTTGGAACAGGATTCGAATCAGTTCAGCCCCCCGGTGCGTATCGTCGCTTCGAGGAGACGGCGGCGGACCGTCTCAGCTCGCCTTCGGTCCGGCGTCCTCGAGCTCCTCGTCCCGTCATGGATGCCGCAGTCCGAACGGCAGCAATGGGCGGAGAAGATGCGCCTGCGCCTCGAGCGGCGCGCCGTGCGTTCACGGCCTTCCGACCAGCGGCTCGCGGAGCGCGCGGGAGCGCTCAACGAACGCCACTTCGGCGGTCGGCTGCGGTGGACGTCGATCGGCTTCGTGGAAATGGCTCACATCTGGGGGAGCTGCACCTTCACGAGCGGGGCCATCCGCATCGCCAGGCGCGCGGCGTCTCTGCCGGACTGGGTGCTCGACTACCTGCTGGTGCATGAGCTTGCCCATCTCGAGCAAAGCGACCATGGGCCGGCGTTTCACGAGCTGGAAAACCGCTACCCGTTGAGCGAGCGGGCTAAGGGCTACCTGATGGCCATTGACGCCGTAGGCAGGACCTAGAGGGGCCTCTTAAGGCGTCAGAACGATCTTGGTGGCCTCGTGCGCGTCGAACATGCGGTACGCCTCTTCGGCCTGCTCGAGCTTCATTCGGTGGCTGATGATCTTTTCGGGCTGCAGCCGGCCGGCCGCGATCAAGTCCAGAAGCGGCCTCATGTAGGCCTGGACGTTGCACCACCCGGCGCGGAACGTGAGTGACTTGAGCCACATCTTCATATAAGGGAAGTCACCGACCACCGCGCTCGGGACGCCGACCATCGAGATCGTGCCGCCGCCGCGGACGCTCTCGATCGCCGTATCGACGGCCGGCAACAACCCGACGCACTCGATGCTGGAATCGGCCCCCATGCCACCGGTCTGGCTCTGGATCGCTTCGACCGGATGAACCTGTTTCGCGTTGATGGGAATGCCTCCGAGGTCCATGGCGGTCTCGAGCCGAGAGTCGACCATGTCGACGACGAACACGCGGGACGGGCCGAAAAGCTGAGCGCACATGGTGGCCATCAAGCCGACGGGGCCTGCACCGATCACGGCGACGACGTCGCCGGGTTTGATCTCGGCTCGCTCGGCGCCGAAGAAACCGGTGGAAAGGATGTCTCCGACGAAGATCGCCTGCTCATCGGTCATGCCTTGCGGGATGAGTTCCATCGAATGATCGGCGAGGGGGACGACGACGTACTCCGCCTGGCCGCCGCCCAGGTTGCCGAAGTACTCGCCGTGGCCGAACGTGCCTTTGTTGGCGCACTGGTTGAACCAACCTTTCCTGCACAGCGCGCACACCCCGCATGAGGTGAAAAAGCTCGACACGACGCGGTCGCCCGGCTTGAACCTCTTGATCTCCGAGCCTACCTCTTCGACCACACCAACGAACTCGTGGCCGAGCACCGCGCCCTGGTTCATCGGTGTGTGGCCGTGAAGGATGTGCAGATCCGAGCCGCACACAGCCCCAAGCGTCACCTTGATCAGGGCCTCGCCTGAACCCTTGATCGCGGGCTTCGGAACGTCGATGACCTTCACGTCGCCTGCCGCCTGGTAGGTCAAAGCTCTCACTCCGGCGATTCTAGGCCCGACCCGGCGCTAGGGTTTGTGCGTGCGGCTGAAGGGAGCGGTGGTGGTGATCACCGGGGCCTCCAGCGGGATTGGAGCGGCCACCGCCATTGCCTTCGCGAAGCGCTGCGCGCGGCTCGAGCTTGGCGCTCGGCGAATGGAGCGGCTGAATGCAATTGCCGAGAAGTGCCGCGACGCTGGATCGCCTGACGTCAATGTCCGGCACCTCGACGTCGGACGGCCGGGTGAGGCGCACTCGCTGATCGCGGCGACACTGCGCACGCACGAACGCCTCGACGTGCTCGTCAACAATGCGGGCGTGGGCTGGATGGGCCGCCTCCATCAGATGCCCGAGGACAAGATCGACGAGCTCATCGCCACCAACCTGCGGGGCGTGATCGCTACGACCCAGGCCGTCCTGCCCTGGATGCTGGAGCGCCGGCGGGGGGTGATCATCAACGTCGCCTCGGTGGTCGGCTTCCGAGCCGCGCCCTATTCGGCGGTGTACTCCGCGACCAAGCACGCGATCATCGGAATGTCCCACGCCTTGCGCGGCGAGCTCTCTGGCACAGGCGTCAAGGTCTGCGTCGTCTATCCCGGCGTGACCGCGGGCACCGAGTTCTTCGGCCGAACGGAGCGATCCGTGGGCCCGCAATACCCTGCCTCATGGGTGGCAAACCTGATCGTCCGCACGGCGCAGTTTCCTCGCCGCGATGCGATGGTGCTCCCGATTCGGGTCGCTCATGTGGCCGAGCCCGTGTTCGGCGGACTGATGGACCACGCGCTGGGCGAAATCAGGCGGCTCGCTTCGCCGCAGCTCGGTGGGACCGGCCTGCCCAAGACCTAGCGACTACTTCTGCCAGGCAGCCAAAAGGTTCACCAGCCGCTGGGCGTTCTTGACCGAGTAGTTCGAGTAGTTGTTGTTCATGAGCGCGTGCACCTGCTTCGCTGAGCGTTCCATCTCTTTGATGCGAGGCACCCATTCCGCAAGGTCCTCGTCCTTGTAGTCGTAACGAAAACGCAGGTTCGGCGGTGCACCCTTGATGTCCCAGGTCTCGTGGTTGCGGCCGTGAAACCGGATGACAGCGAGCTTGCTCGAGGTCACTTCGTATTCCATGGGCATGCTCGACTTATGACCTGGCGGCACATCTACCGCGACGAAGGGGATATCGCGGGTGCGGAGGAAGGCGAGCGTACCGTCACGGTGTCGCGCGTCCAACCACTCAGGTCTGCGGAACTCGACAGCGATCTGGAAGCCGAACATGCGCTCCTGGCATTGCTCGATGTAGGAGAGTGAGCGCGACGACGGCAGGAACCATGGCGGGAATTGAAAGAAGACGGCGCCCAGCTTGCCCGCGGCGCGCAGCGGCTCGAGCGCGGTCCGGAATCGTTCCCACGACTCGTCCATCAGCTCGTCGGGCATCTGCTCGAGATAGATGTTCTTGTCGCGCAGCTTTTCCGGGAGCTCATCGCGGATGTCCTTAGGCAGGGCCATGGGCTTGGTCGGGTGGTTGGTGAACAGGGAGAAGGACTTGACGTCGAAAGTGAAGCCTTCGGGTGTGCGAGCGACCCATAGCTCGGCGTTCTCAGGCTTCGGCATGCCGTAGTACGTAGAGTCCACCTCGACCAGCGAGAACTGGCTGGCGTAGAAGTTGAGCCGCTCCTCGGACGTCTTGGCATTCATCGGATAGAAGAGCTTGGAGTCGATCAGCGACTTGTCGATCCAGCCGGCAATCCCACAGCGCACCGCCATGCGCTCGATCGTAATGCGGACCTGCCCCAAGCCCACCCCCACCCTCCCCTTCCCCTAAAGGGGGAGGCCAGGGCGATATGATCCGGGCGCCCGTGGGCCGCTACATCCGCTATTGGTATACGTACCGCACCGCGGTAGCCGTCATTCTCGCGGTCATCCTCAGCGGCACCATCTACTGGCTATACACCCAGCAGGTGGCTTGTGACACTCACGTCGGGTCCTGCCTCGTCAATATCTCGGTCCACCCGGAGGATCGCTTCGTCCCCGGGGCAAACCCCGATCCCAACGTGATCATCGTGGGCATCGACGACCAGAGCCTGAAGGACATCGGCCGGTATCCGGTCCCACGCGAGGTCTACGCCAAGGTGCTGCGTGTGCTCGAGCAGGACGGAGCCTCGGTGGTCGCCTTCGACGTCGGGTTCCCCGACAAGCGAGACAAGGACACGGATGAGATGTTCAGCAAGGCACTGGCTGCCAGCAAGATCCCGGTCGTACTCGGTTACGCCGGCGACAACGTGGTGCCAGCTGACGGAAAGATGGTCCAGTGCTTGGGTAGCCAGCCGTCTCCTTGCGCAGGCGGCGTGGATGAGATTCCGTTCCGGATGTTCCGCTGCGCGGATGTCAGCTCTGACCCAAACGCTCCGTGCAAAGTGGCGTATTCCAACGTCATCCTCGCCTCGACCGACGTCAAGCCAGACCCCGATGGCGTGCTGCGAAGGATTCCGATGTTCGTTCAACCCGCCTGCGTGGCCGGTGGCGCATGCTCTGCTTCGGTCCTCAACACGCTCGGCTTCGCCGCCTATCGCGCGTGGCTGATCCAGGGTGTGATCGGGCCGGACCTGCAGCAATCCAACGGGGAAGCGACCTTTGGCAACACCTGGAAACAACCTCTCCAGGTCGATGCCAGCGGCGCCGCGCTGATCAACTACTTTGGTCCTCCGGGCAACTACAAGGCCGGCGGGCGGTACGTGTCGATGGGTGATGTCTACGCCGGGCGCGTGGCGCCCGACAAGATCAAGGGCAACATCGTCTTGGTCGGCGCTTACTACTTGACCAGCTTCAACGACAGCGTGCTGGTGACGACCAGTGCCGGCGCGGGTGGTGGCACCGGCGCGCCGATGGCGGGTGTGGAGATGCACGCGAACGTCGCGCAAATGTTCACTCCGTCAAACCCCGGCTCCTACCCGAAGTTCCTCGCACCTGAGCCGCCACTCGTCGTTCTTCTTGTGATCCTGGTCCTCGGGCTGCTGACAGCGCTCGCGGTGGCGCGGGTCTCGGTGCTCTGGGGTTTGCTCGCCACCGGCATCGCGTTGGTTGCCTTCACCTTCGGGATGGCGATCCTCGCCGACAACGCCGGGATCGTGCCCGACCTATTTCATCCCTGGCTCGCCCTCGCATTGACTTACTCGGGGGTGACTGCTTATCGCTTCCTGTACGAGGACCGCGAGAAGCGCAAGGTGACCCGCCTGTTCGGGCAGTACCTCAAGCCTGAGATCGTCGCTCAGCTGGCAAGGACTCGCGGCGGAGTCGAGGACATCATGCGAGGCGGAGAGCGGCGCGATCTGACGCTGCTGTTCGCCGATATCCGCGGCTTCACGTCTATGTCGGAGAAGATGGCGGCGCCCGATGTGACCGAGGTGGTCCAGATGTACCTCGACCACCTGAGCGGGATCATCTTCACCTGGGATGGGACGGTCGACAAATACGTCGGCGACGAGATCGTTGCGTTCTGGAATGCACCTCGCCGACACGAGAACCATGCGCTGCTGGCTTTGCGCTGCGCTTACGACCTGATCAACCGCGCTCCCGAGCTCGAGCAGGGTCTGCTCGCCAAGGGGCTTCCACCCGTTCGGTGGGGCATCGGAATCAACACCGGACCCGCGGTCGTCGGCATGATGGGCTCGCGGAGCCGCCTCCAGTACACGGCACTGGGCGATACCGTCAACACCGCCGCCCGCTTCTGCGCACACGCGTCGGGCTTCCACGTGCTGATCGGCCAACTGACGTATGAGATGTGCAAGGACTACATCGCCGTCGACCTGGTGCCGGGCGTGCAGCTGAAAGGGAAATCGGCCGAGACCTTTCGCATCTACCAGGTCACAGCGATCCGAGAGACGCCCTCGTCACCCTGGGTCCCGTTCCCGTCCGAGATGGCGGATCAGGCGTACCACACCTTCACTTCGCAGTACGCGCAGCAGACCATCATCGCCGCGGGCCAGTCTGAATCACACGACATCCTGGTCGGTGAGGAAGCGAAAGAGGCCCTTGCCGGCCAGGGGCCGCCGGCGAACTAGTGCAGATAGACGACTTCTAGCAATACAAGGACAGCGCTCAGGGAGATCAGTCCGGCCATCACGCCCAGGCATCCCGCCGACTTGGCCACCGGCTTGACCGGCGGAGCCGGGTTGTAGGCCGCCTGCGCCGCAACCGCCGTGGCCGCTTGCTGGACGGGCATGCCGATCGGGGTCGCCGGCGATGTGGCGCCGGGAACCATCTTCGAGAGATCGGCGCCGGGTTCGAGGCTGCGCCGCCAACCGGGGTAGAGACGGTCGGCGATCCTCACGATCGCCTCATCGAATTCCTGACCTGTCTGGAAACGGCCCTCCGGCCGCTTGGCGAGAGACTTGAGGATCACAGCTTCCAGCTCCATGTCCAGCCCCGGCCGGTGCACCGATGGAGGCTTGGGCGGCGCCTGCACGTGCTTGGCCATCAGCGTGAATGGGCCGTCCGCTTCGGTGGCGATAAAGGGTGGGTCGCCCACGACAAGCTCGTAAAACATGATCCCGGCCGAGTAGAGGTCGCTTCGCCCGTCGACCTTGCTCGACGCGACCTGCTCCGGGGACATGTACTGCGGAGTACCCACCGTGGTGCCAGTCTTGGTCGCCGTGCCACCAACACCGGTGTCGTCGGTCAACCTCGCGATTCCGAAGTCGGCCACCTTGACCATGCCCTCATCGGAGAGCAGGACGTTTTCGGGCTTCATGTCGCGGTGCACGACCGCGTGCCTGTGCGCGTAATCGAGAGCCTGGAGCACGCCATGCATGACGGCGAAGACCTGGGGCGGCGACATCGGGCCTCGGACCAGCCACTCCCGCAGTGATCTGCCGCGCACAAATTCGAGAACGATGTAGTTCGCGTCCCCGATGAGCTCGAGGTCGTGAACCTGCACCAGGTTGGGATGGCTGGTCCGCGCCATCACCTGGGCCTCCTGCAGGAAACGCTTGAGAGCAACAGGGTCGGCGGTCGCCGACTGGATCAGCTCTTTGATCGCAACCTCACGCCCCAGACCAGGTTGCTCGGCGAGGTACACCGCGCCCATGCCTCCGCGACCCAGCTCTCTCTTGACGCGGTACTTGCCGATGTACCGCTCGGCGGCGGGCGGCGGCGTGGTCGGCATCGCCGGGATCGGGGGTGGAGGAGTAGACGGCGGGGGTACTGGAATGAGGCGCATGGTGGCCGCGACATCCGAGTAAGGGACAGCCGCGGGCGTAACCGGTGCGGGCGGAGACGCGTCCTCTTGGGCTGTTTCTTGGGGGCCTGTTTCTTGCGGCGCTGGGGCCCATGGAGGGACGGGTGTCGGTTCCGAGCTGGGCGGCGTCCCCGGGGCCTGACCGGACTCGGTCATCTCGTCGCGAGCCTAGCAGAGTAGGTTCAAGATCAGATCAAGTCGGAAGGAACGCTGGCCTGGCTCTGGCGTTTTGGCGGCATTCAACCGATAATCGGGCCCGCACCAAGCCAGCAACAGGAAAGGAAAGGAGATAGCTCATGTCGCAGATGCCACCGCCTCCGCCGCAGCCGGCTCCCCAGCCGGCTCCCATGGGAGGCTCGCCTGGCGCCGCGGGCACCAACAAGAAGACTTACACGATCCTTGCCTACCTTTTGGGCTGGATCACCGGACTCATTTTCCTGTTCGTCGGCAAGGACGACCCGGACGTCAAGTGGAACGCCGCCAACTCGGTGGTCGTCTTCGGCGGGCTCTCTGTCGTGAACCTCATCCTGGGCTTCATTCCGGTCGTCAACGTCTTGGCCGTAGTGGTCACGATCGTGGGTTTTATCTACTGGGTCATCTTCATGATCCAGGCCATACAGGGCACCGGCCAGCGCATTCCGGCTCCCCTGATCGGCACCTATATCAACAAGTACGTCGACCAGCTGGCGAACTCCGTCAAGTAATCAGACAGTCTTGAAAAAGGCCCCGAAGTGGGGCCTTTTTTACTTTAAATAGGGATTCGCCAGCTGCTCGATCGCCCGCTCCACACCCAGGCGCAGCTCGTCGCGTTCTTCGCGCATCAGGCCAGCCTCCGCCCTCGCCGACGCGAGCTGATATCTCAGCCGCTCGATCTCCGCCTGCAGCTCGCGAAGTCGCGGGTCGGGGCCACCCGTCCCCTGGGCTTCGGCCAGCTCCAGGCGCAAACGTTCCACTGTAACCTTCAGCTCGCGGCGCTCCGCGAGCAGCGGCTGGACGACCGACTCAGACGGCTTGGCCGGCTCTTTCGACATAACGGCACAGGCCGGGCTGGAACTCCCGCAGCCGCAGGCGCTCCATCTCACCGCGCAAATAACGCGCCTTGACCTCGAGACCTCTGACGCCCCTGGCGTCCTCGTATGGAAAGCGGTAGAGCTTGCCGGAATCGACCAGCAGGCAGACTGCCAGCTTCTCGCCCTCTTCCTCGATCACGTGCTTGTAGCACGGCACGGTCCGGCGGGCGATCTCCATCTTCTTGAATCCGCCCACTCTTCCGGCCAGCACGTCGATCGGACTTCGCATTAGCGAAATCCTAATTCAGTAGAGAGAGCTGCTCGGGCTCGGGTGGAGGCTTCAGGATGACCCGGCGCCGGTCAGAGACTTCGTACAGGGAGCGGAGGCGCTTCACGGTTTTCATAGCCGGCGCACCGATAGCCGGCGGCAGATAGGCTCGTGCGTGATAGGCCTGTTCATACCGGGGGACCAGCTCGGCCCAGTGTTTGCCCAGCACGGACATGAAGTGCTCTCTGGTCCCCTCTCTGAGGTAGAGCATGCCGGCCCACAGGCCCGTGGCACCTGCCGCGCGAGCCGCTTTCACGACGGCTTCGATGCCCTCGGGGCGGTCGGTCAGTCCCGGCAGGATGGGCGCCATGCCGACGCCGACGTCGATCCCGGCCGCGACCAGCTTCTCGATCGCGCCGAGCCGGTGTCTTGGATGCGCGGTGCCTGGCTCGGTGCGCCGCCAGATGTCCTCATCGATCGTTGGGATGCTGAATGTGACGTGTAGGTTCGCGCGACGCGCGAGCTCTGACAGGACGTCAATGTCGCGGACGATCATCGGGCCGCGCGTGATCAACGCGGCGGGATTAGAGAAATCGCGAAGCGCCACCAGGCACTGACGGGTCAACTTGTAGCGCCCTTCAGCCGGTTGGTAAGGATCGGTCGCCGCTCCGATCACCACGGTCTCTTTCCGCCATGACCGGCGGGACAGCTCGCTGCGCAGGACTGCCGCGACGTTGATTTTGATCCGGATCGCCCGGCCGTAACGATCGTCGGATGGCCGGTCCGCCCGTTGCTCGAAGGCGCGGACGTAGCAGAAGGCGCAGCGATGCTCGCAACCGGTGTAAGGATTGAGCGACCAGCTGAACCCCATGCCCTTGACCCGGTTCAGCGCCGACTTGCACTGGACCTCGAGGTACTCGACATCCGCCAGGCGGGCCTCGGGAGACTCCACAACCCAAGCCTAGAACATATGTTCGCCCTTAACAACCTGGGCCTTCGGTCAGGGCATCCTGGTCAGGCGGCCGCGCTTGGGCCTCGTACTGGAGGAAGGACAGAAGTCGTTGAGGACGCATTCCTCGCATTTCGGCCGGCGGGCAATGCAGATCCGCCGCCCGTGCAGAATCAGCCGCAGCGACAGCCCGCTCCACTCCTCTTTCGGGACCATCGCGCACACCTGGTGTTCGATCTTCACCGGGTCGCGGGTCACCACCCACCCGAGGCGATTGGTCAGCCGCCTGACATGGGTGTCGACGGCAAAGCCCGGCACGCCAAACCCCACCCCAAGAATGACGTTCGCAGTCTTGCGACCGATGCCGGGGATTTTCACCAGGTCTTCCATCGAGTCAGGCACCGTTCCGCCGAACAGCTCAACGATCGTCCGGCTCGCGGCGATGATCCTGCGCGCCTTGACGCGGAAGAATCCAGTCGGTTTGATCAGCTGCTCGACGACGCTTGGGTCGGCTCCAGCCAGATCGGTCGCGGTCGGGTAGCGCCTGAAGAGCTCCGGAGTGACAAGGTTCACCGACCGGTCCGTGGTCTGGGCGGACAGGATGGTCGCGATCAGGAGTTGGAAGGGGTCCTGATAGGTGAGCTCGGCCACCGCCGGGTACAGGTGGCGCAGGCGCTCGACGGTCAGCAGAGCACGCTTTTTCGCCCCGCGCGGGGGCGGGGGCGACGTCCACGACTTTTTTGCTTTGGCTCGAGTGTTTGCCGGTTTCTTCGCGGGGATCTTAGGAACCAAGCAGCTTGCGCGCGGCGGCGGCCACCTGCTGACCTTCAGCGCGCCCGGCAAGTCGCGCCGTCGCATCCTTCATCACCATGCCAAACCCCTTGGGTCCTTCAGGCTTCAGCTCCGCAATGACCGCGGCGACCTCTGTCTCCACATCCTGGTCGCTCATGGCGGCTGGAAGGTAGGCCTTTAATACGACCATCTCCGCTTCCTCGCGGCGGGCAGAGTCCAAACGCCCAGCCTTGCGGTAGACGTCGATGGCCTCCTCCCGCTTCTTCACCTCCTTGCGGGCGGCGCGCACCACAAGCTCATCGTCGATCCTTCCTCCCACCCCACCCTCCTTGCTTGCCTTCACCAACTCGCTCTTCAAGAGCGAAAGCGTGTCGAGCGCGACTTCGTCACGTCGCTTGCGGGATTCGACGAGTTCCGCCTCAATACGTTCGTAGAGCGCCACGGCGGCGATTGTCACACATGCACCGATCGCCGATAATCGGCGCCTATGCCAGTTGCCTTTGTCGTCGGGCCGCTCGCGGCCCTGCTTGGCATCGTTGCGGTCTTCTTCGTGCTGCGCCGGAAGTCGGTGGACAAGCGTTCTATGTATTCGGCGCGACGCTCGCAGATCGAGCACAAGGTCCGGGCCGCCCGCCAGCGCTCGATCGCCCCGCAGGGTAGGGCTGAAAAGCACCGTGAACCTCCGCCCGAAGCCGGACCCACTTCGATCTTCGCCCCCAGCCCGAGCGCGCCACGAGTCACGTATGAGCCGTCCGCTTACCAGCCGCCCCCCGCCGCCGCACCCCCTGCGAAGGGAACGTCGGCGTCGCCGTGGGATGTTCCGCCGCCGGCACCACCGCAGTACGCGGCCCCAGAGGCTCCACCGGCCCCGGTCGAGGAAGTATGGGCACCGGCCCCTGTGGAACCGCAGAGGCCAAGCGAGCAAGTCTGGACACCGGCCCCAGCTCCGGCCGAACCCGCTCCGCCGGCGGAGCCCAAGCGTCCTGCGACACCGCCGGCCGCTCCAGGCGACTGGTCCGTCGTGTCAGAAGCCGCGAAAGAGTCAGCGGCAACGACCGAGGCTCACCCGAAGAAGAAGGGCAAACAGGAGCCTTCGGGCTCTTCCTGGCAGCTCGCCTCAGGCAATGCGCCAGGACAAGAGGAACCCGAAGAGGATACGGTCAAGTCACCGAGCGTCTTGGTCGCGATCGCTCAATACGCGGTGCTCGTGGTTGGCCTGGTCATGGTGCTCATAGGCGTCTTCGTCATGATCGCCAACTCGCACGTCACCTAAAGGCTTCGAGGATCTCCGCGGCCAGCCGGCCGCCTCCATCGGCCATCACCGTATCGAGCACCAGGGTCCGCAAACCCAGCGCATCCAGGTCGCCCGCAAGTTCCTGATCGCGGCTGTCGAGCACGAAGGCCGCGGCGACGCCGCGATACATTCGCGCGACCTCGATCGGGTTGGGTGCCGGTCCGACGGCTCGCATCATCTCCACCGTCGGGCCTTTCAGTGAAGCGCCCTTGACTATCGGCGTGATCGCCACAGTGCGCTCGCGGCGCATGTGTGGCCCTATCACGCTGATGATCGGCGCGATGGAGATCAACGGGTTGGACGGTCCGATGATGACCAGCTCCGCTTCCTCCAGCGCCGCCATCACCTCAGGGGTTGGGCGCGCGGCGTCGATGCCCGCGAACTGGATCGCACGGAGTGTTGGACCGAGGCGGTCACGCACGAAGTACTCCTGGAACGAAAGCTCAGCGCTGTCGGTGATGAATCGCGTCCTCACACGCTCGTTTGTCATCGGCAGCACGTCTGTATCGATCTCGAAGCGGCCGCCGAGGGCGAGCGCGCTCTCGGTGAGCGTGGCTCCACGCCGCAGCATCTCGGCCCGGATAACGTGCGTGGCGAAGTCCTTGTCTCCGATGCGAAACCACGTCGGCTCGCCCAGGCGGCCGAGCTCTTCGAGGACTCGGAACGAGTCATCCTGCACTCCGTAACCCGCAGCCTCGTTGAACACGCCGGCCAGGCGGTAGATCACCGCGTCAACGTCGGGTGAGACCAGGAGTCCCCAGAACTCGTCGTCGTCCGCGGTGTTCGCGATGACGGTGAGACTTCCTGGCGGAAGGAGAGCCTGGATGGCGGCGGCAAGCTTCGCGCCCCCTGTACCACCGGCCAGGACGACGACTCTCAGCGGAAGAGGTCCTCTGCGGCCGGCCGGACGAGGTCGCGGCCGCTGCCGCCTCCCTCCAGCCTCAGACCACGGACGATGACCGCGGGCGTTCGAGCCGTCTTTCCCATGACGATGCCGGCTGCTGCCGCCATGTCGTCCGCGATCGCCAGCACCGTCGCGTGCAGCGGCTTGCCTGCGTCGTCCAGGCTCCCTCGCAGATCAAGTAATGCGGGCAGTCCGGCGACGCCAAGCGCCACGTTGACGATGCCCAGCCTCCACGGCCGGCCGAACGTGTCGGAGACGATCACGCCAACATCGACACCAGTCAGCTCTCGCAGACGGCTGCGCAGTCGGTTCGCGCTTGCGTCCGGGTCCTCGGGCAGCAGCGTCACCTCGTCCTCTCCGGGGACGTTGGAATGATCGACTCCTCCATTCGCGCAGACAAATCCGTGCCGGGTTTCCGTGATCAGAACTCGTCGCGATCGGAGGACGCGGACGCTCTCATCGAGGATCACCTGAACCATCCGCGCGTCCGGCCCCGCCACCAGGTTGGAGGCGATGCGAATCGCCTCGCTGCTCGCCGTCACGGTGTCGAGGTTCACAATCCTCCCTTCAGACTTGGACACCACCTTCTGCGCGACGACGACGACATCGCCAGGCTCGAGCTTCGATCTCGAGCCGATCAGCTCACCGAGGTCGTCGCCGGGGCGGACCTCAGGCAGGCCCTCCACTCCGATGAGCTCGAGGTGCGTCACACCGCACGCCGCAACCGCGCAAGGTCGCCGGGTTCGTCGAGGTCGAGCGCCATGGCGTCGGAATCATGAACGACGAACGTGACGCCACAGCGCTCCGCCTCGTTGCGGAACTTGGCGAGTGAGTCCGATCCGAAATGGAGTGTGATGGCGCCGGGAGGACGAAGGTACAGCGCGTTGGTGCCTCCGCGTCCGACGGCACGTACTGCTACCACCACCGGAGCTTCGACCCGAGACCCGGCCTCGAGCACTTCACGGACCGAGTCGATGGTGACCAGCGGCAGATCACTCGACAGGATCAGCACCGCTATGGCGCCACCCTCGACAGCTCGAGCGATGCCACGCGCGGCAGCTACGTTCTGCCCCTCCTGACCAGGCTCCAGTAGAACTTCGGCTCCCCACGCTTGCGCCAGGTCGGCCACTTCATCGTCGCCCGCGACGACCAGGATCCGATCCCCCGCGGCTGCCGCCTGGACGGCGAGCTGTGCGTTGCGTTGGGCGAGAGCGCGCCGCTCCTTCGGCCCGAGCGCCGGTTGGAGCCGCTGCTTGGCCGAGTCGAAATCCTTGATGAGGACGACCACCCACGTCGACATCGCTATCTCCACTTCAGCTCCACCTCTTGCGCAGGCGGGGCAGGATCTGCGAGCCATAAAGCTTCAAGAAGCGCGCCTGGTCATCAGTGGGGGAATGGAAGACGAGGTGATTGAACCCAAGCTCCAGATAAGGCCGGAGCTGCTCGAGGTGCTCGTCGGGATCGCTCGACACGAGCCAGCGGCGGTGGGCGACGTCTTCGACGCCGCGCGCCAGCCGCTCCATTTCGCGAGGGTCGTCCACGCCCGCCTTGGTTTCCGCGGGGAGGGCGAGCGCGGCCCAAATCTTGGTGTCTTCCATTGCGCCCGAGCGATCCGTGTCGTAAGAAACCTTCACCTCGATCATGCGATCGAGCTGGTTCGGGTCGCGACCTGACTCCTTGGCTCCCTCATCGAACGACGGGAGCAACTGCTCCGAATAGAGCTCCATTCCCTTTCCAGAGGTGCAGATGAGGCCGTCCCCGGCACGTCCGGCGTACTTTGCCACCTGTGGGCCGCCCGCCCCTACATAGATGGGTACCGGTTTGTCAGGACGGTCGTAAATCGTCGCGTTGCGCGTCTGGTAGTACTCGCCGTCGAACGTGACCGACTGCTCGGTCCACAGCAGCCGGATCAGCTTGACCGCTTCGCGCAGGCGCGCAAAACGCTCTTTGTTGTCTGGCCATGGAATGCCGAGAGCGCCTTCGTTCAGGTGCTCGCCAGTACCGACTCCGAGGATGACGCGATCCGGAAACAGCGTGCCAAGCGTCCCGAAGGCCTGAGCCACGATCGCCGGGTGATATCGAAAGGTCGGCGTCGCGACCGACGTGCCGAGCGCAACCTTCTTCGTTCGCTCGCCGGTGGCCGCAAGCCATGCGATCGCGAATGGGGCATGGCCGTCGGAATGGCGCCACGGTTGGAAGTGGTCGCTGACGAAGACGCTTTCAAAACCATTGTCTTCGGCCGCGATGGCGAAATCGAGCAGCTCGCGCGGGCCAAACTGCTCGGCGGAAGCCTTGTAGCCGAGCCTTAGCACTAGTAGGCCACTCAGCGATCCGTGCGAGGGACGCGTCGGTAGTAGCGCTTCCAGCTGAAAGCGATCCCGCTTGCGGCCGCGGCGATGACCACGACGCCCAGGGCGATGAGGCTGTGATTGTCCAAGCTGCGGATCGCGCCGGCCGTCATCAGCACGATCAGGCCGATTGCCAGCAGCATCATGACGACGAGGGTGACGGCGCGGTGGAGCCGCATGGTCCTGTTAGCTTACCGGCGCGTGGGACAGCCTAGGCCGAACGTCGTGCGGGTCAAGTCGGTCACGTCGACACAGGACCTCGCTCGCGAGCTGCCGATCGGCTCAGTCGTGGTGGCAGAGCATCAGACGGCCGGCCGCGGGCGCCTCGACCGTCGCTGGGAATCTCCGCCAGGCACTGCTCTGCTCGCCTCGTTCGTCCTGCCGCCGAATCCGCTCTTGAGCCTGGCCGCCGGGGTTGCTGCAGCCCAAGCGTGCGGCGGCGAGGTCCGCCTCAAGTGGCCGAACGACCTCTTGCTTCGTGGTGCCAAGGTGGGTGGAATCCTGGTCGAAGTCATGGCCGCCAAAGCGATCTGTGGAATCGGAATCAACTTGACCTGGGCGCCGGAGGGCGCCGCCATGCTCAACCAGGATCGCGATCAGCTTTTGGACACGCTGCGGGTTGAGCTCAAGCAATGGTCTTTCGCGAAGCCAGAGGTGGTACTCGCACGCTGGCGAGAGCTGTCGGACACCCTGGGCCGCAAGGTTCGCGTCGAGATGGCGGGAAAAGTCGTCGAGGGCATTGCGCAGGACATCGGAAGCGAGGGACAGCTCATCGTCGAAGGCACCCCGGTTACATTCGGCAGCGTCATTCACCTATGAAATGGTTGATTGCCGGCAGCACCTCTCCGGATCTGCCGCGAATGACCACGGTGGCGAGCTCGTCGAGCGGTGTCGGTTCCGCGTTGATCACGATCAGATGGGCGCCCGACCGGACGGCGGCCACCGGGATATCCGCCGCAGGGTAGACCACCAGCGAAGATCCCACGACGAGCATCACGTCCGCCTCGCGCGCGAGGGCGAAGGCTTCTTGGACCGCCGTCTGCGGCATCGGTTCTCCAAACAGCACCACCGTCGGCTTGAGAAAGATCCCACCGCAGACGCGGCATCGCGGGGGCATCTCCACCTCCAGCCGTGCCTGGACCTCGCTCCGTGGTTCTCGATTTCCGCAGTCGAGGCACTGAACGGTTCGGCCGGATCCGTGGAGCTCTATGACCCGCCGGCTCCCGGCGTCCTGATGGAGCCCATCGGTGTTCTGCGTCGCGACTGCGACGAGGTGACCGTTGGCCTCGAGGGCCGCCAGCGCGTGGTGGCCGGCATTGGGGCGGGCCGCGAGCGCGACGCGGCCCCGGTCTTTCGAAACCTTCCAGTAAGCGCTCGGGTCGGCCATGAAATACTCGATCGAAGCGACCTTGACCGGGTCGTATTTGGTCCACAGGCCACCATCGCCACGGAACGTTGGGATTCCGCTTTCCGCCGAGACCCCGGCGCCAGTCAAGGCAAGGCCTCGCTGAGCCGTCGAAAGCAGGTCGGCCGCGTCGCGAACCATTGCGCAGCTATGTTAGGAACCGTGCGCGTGACCGTCCCGGAATCGCGCCGGATGGTTGCGCTTTACGTTGCCGCCGGTGCCTCGTTTGCCGCGCTTTCGGCGCGTGGACTCACGGTACCGCTTTACGCGCACGACCTCGGCGCGAGCCGATTCGAGGTCGGAGCGCTGTTCTCGGTTTCCACCCTCGCAGCTGCGGTGTTGTCGCTTCCATCCGGCATCCTGGTCGATCGCTTCGGCGCACGCGCCCTGCTGGGCGTCTCATTTCTGCTCGCCGCGGCGTCGCAGCTGGCAACCGCCGCCACACCAAGCGTCGCGCCGCTGTTCATCTGGCAGGTGGTCGGTGGATTGGCCTCAGGTGCGCAGCAAGCTGCGCTGTTCAGCGCCGTCACCGAATCCACCTCGGGCGGCCGCCTGGGACGCGCCCTGGGATGGTTGACGTTTTCCATGCAAGCGGGGTTCTTTCTTGGGCCGTCGATCGCGGGCGTCGCCCTCCGCTTTATCGACGTCAGGACCGATATCGCCGTGACGACCACACTTCTGCTGGCTGCAATTCCTGGGGCGATGGTGGCAAGCGGGACACGGCAGCATATTGGTCAAGGCTTCTTGTTGCGCGCGCCGCTGCAAGCGCTGTTCCGGCAGCGCTTATTCGTGCCGGTCACGATCGGGCTCGCCGCGATGACACTGGGCTGGGGCACCATCGGCGCGTTCCTGCCGGTGTTCGGGAAGGAAGGGCTTGGGCTGCCAAGTGAGCAGGTGGGATACCTGCTCGCAATCCAGGCCGTCGTCAATGGCTTTTCACGGCTGCCCGGCGGCCGGCTGGTGGATCGCTCACGGCATCGTTGGCCGATCGTTTTCGTCGGGGCAATAGTTTGGTCCGCCGCCGTCGTTGTCCTCGGTCACCTGACGGGCTTTGTCGGGCCGGCAATCGTCCTTGTGGTGGCGACGCCATTCATGGCGACTGCCTTCGTAGCCATCGGCGTCGTGTTCGCCGACCTCTCGGCAACTTCCACGCGAGGCGTCACGATGGGGGTGTACGGGACGATCCTGTTCCTCGGGTTGGCGATGGGCCCGCTCGCCTTCGGTCCTCTGGTGCAGGGATTCGGCTATACGGTCGGTTTTACCGCGTGCGCCGTGGTCTCTGTACTGCTTGCCCTCGTGATGGCCGCGTTCCACGCGGAGCCGCTGCGCCGCCGAGGCGAGGCGCCGCTGCCTCCGCCCGCGCCGGGGACTTGAGGTATTCGGCAAGCACGGTCCGGTGACTGGGAAAAGCAAGCGACGGGAGCGCGTCGAGCGGAAAGACGCCGACTTCGAGCATCTCCGTTCCAGCCGAATATCCTGCGCCGTTGAGCAGCCGGCCGCGGTACGCGATTCCCACCATGCTGGGCGCACCCGTCTTGGGGATGTGATACACGCCGATCAGCCCCGTCAGCTCGACCGGCGCGTTGATCTCTTCCATGCACTCGCGCGCCGCGGCGGCGGCAGGGTCCTCGTCGTCATTGACGAATCCACCAGGCAGGCACCACAGGCCGTAGCCGGGCTCGATCGCCCGGCGTCCTAAGACAATCCCACCGTCGGCTTCCACGACCACCGCGGTCGAGACCTTGGGGTCATGCCAGAGGACGAAGTTGTCGTTCGGGCACGCTTCCACCTCGCGTCCTTCGATGACACGCGTCACCAACGCGGTTCCGCAGTTCACGCAGAAATGACCCAACAGGACCGAGGTTACGACCAGTGGCCACTACCTACGCGTGCTGCTGCTGTTTCGCCGGCGCCTTCATGTCCGCCACGCGAACCTGGTTCCGGCCACCGTGCTTGGCGGCGTAGAGCGCCTGGTCGGCGCGCTCCATCAGCGAGGTGAACAAAGCGGGTTGGTCGGTGGCGGCGACACCGATGCTGATGGTGAGCTTGAGCCCGCCAGGAAACGTCGCCGCCGCAACCTTGGCCCGGATGCGCTCGGCGAGGGTCCGGGCACCGGGCTCGGTGGTTTCGCTGAGGATCATTCCAAACTCCTCGCCCCCGTAGCGAGCGCACACGTCGGATTCGCGGGCGCCGGTGACCAGGATCGAAGCCAGCTCCGCCAGGACTGCGTCGCCGTTCAGATGGCCGTACGTGTCGTTGACCTGCTTGAACTGGTCGAGGTCGATCATCAGGAAGGAAATCGCCTTTTGGTGACGCCGGGCTCGCTGCATCTCCTGCAGGAAGCGTTGGGCGAGCGCGCGCCGATTCGGGAGCTTTGTCAGCTCGTCGGTGAGGGCGTTCTCCTCCTGCGCCTGGAACAGCTGGGCGTGCCGGATGGCGATCGCGGCCTGCGACGCGACACCGTTGAGCAGATCGGCGTGGTCCTCAGTGAGCTCTCGCCACGCGTTCAGGTAAAGCTCCATCGCGCCCATCAGCTGGCCCGAGCGCTGCACCGGGACGACAAGCACGTAAAGCGGGTGGCCGCCTCCCTCGATGCCGGGGGCCGTACGCTCGTCAAGCTTCACCACGAGCGGACGCATGGCGCCGATGGCGGTGCGGACCGGCTCCTCGTCGAGCTTGCGGATCGAGCCGCGGGCGCGGTGCGAGAGGTTGTACTCGGCTTCCCTGTGGAGTTGCGCCTTGGTCGGCTGGACTAGGTACATGGCCCCGGCGACGGCGCCCATGATCCTGCCGGCGTGAGTGAGGGCGACATTCAGGACCTCCTCGAGCGCCAGCGAAGAGTTGACCGCGGACGCGATCGCGAGCAGGAGGGCAGCGCGGTCTCGCGCTCCGCTCTCGTCGTCTAGGGCGGCCTGAAGCTCACGCGTCGTGCCTCGGAGCCGCATCAGCGAGAAGACGAGAAGGAGCAACACCGGAATGAGCAGCACCGAGGTGATGAGCAGAACGCCCGCGAGATCCAAAGTCTAATCCTCCCGGCGCTGAAGTCGTCATAGGTTAACGCTCGAGCCTTTGAGTTGGTTCGGGCTATACTCGCGCCGATCTGGAGCCCCTCTCTTTCGACGACCTCCCACTAGGCGGCGAATGGACTACCCGCCGTCGGACCATTTCTGAATCAGAGATCGCGCTGTTCGCGGGCCTCTCCGGAGACTTCTCGCCCCTCTCGATCGAAACAGGCCCGGGACAGGCACGCGTTGCACCTCCCACCCTCCTCGTGGCGGTGGCCATCGGTCTTGGCACGATCGACATGCCCGTCCCCTCAGTCGAAGAGTGGGAATGGCTCAACTGGAAGTTTCCCCGCCCGGTCCATGCCGGCGACACGATCTACGCCCGCTGGACGCTGACCCAGAAGCGCCCGCCAGTCGGCGGGGCGCCGACCTCGATCGTCGTCTGGCGCGTGGACCTGCACACCGCAGACGGCGCCCTGTGCGCCGAGGGCGAGGTCGGGGCCAAGGTGAGGCGCCACGTGGTGGCGAGGGAGCACCGCCCCCAGGAACCCGCCGCCGCCGCCGCCGTAACTCGCAGGCGGCGGGGAAGGCGGCGACCTGGTGCGCAGACGAACGGGCCGGTGCCGGAGACCGCCGCGATCGCGGCACCACCCGCTTCAGTGGCCAAGCCGGAGCGGGCGGCCGGCCCCGCGAGGCGAAGGCGGCGGCGGCGGCCTGCGGGCGGAACGCCGGTTCCCCAAGGGGAGCCTGCCGCGGCTCCCGCACCGGAACCGGTTCCTGCTCCAGCTCCAGCCTCGCCAGGCCCCTCCGCCGCCACCGAGCGTGGCGGCCTGAGCCGGGTCATCCGGCGCCTACGCCGCACGTAAAAGCTAGGCCGGGACTTCCAGCACCTCCAGGTACTCGATCACCCTTCGGGTGAGCTGCGTCGGCGTGGAGGCCCCGCTCGTCACGCCCACCTTCTTGGCGCCCGCGAACCATTTGAGGTCCAGGTCCTCGAGGTTGTCGACGAGATAGGCCGGCTTCTTACCTAGCTTCTTGACCACTTCGACCAGCCGCAGAGAGTTGGAGGAGCGTGGGCTGCCGACCACGATCACGAGGTCGACGTGCTGCGCCGCCTCGACCGCCGCCTCCTGGCGCTCCTGCGTCGCCCGGCAGATCTCGTTGTGCACCTCGGCCTGCGGGTAGCGCGCAGTGACGCGACCGATCAGGTCCTCCGTGTCCCAGACAGAGAGCGTCGTCTGGCATGTGACCGCGATCCGGTCACCCTTGAGGTCGAGCGCGTCGATGTCCTCGGGATCCTGGACCAGGTGGACCTTGCCCGGCGCCTCACCCATCACACCTTCCGGCTCGGGGTGCCCCTTGCGCCCGATGTAGACGACCTCGTAGCCTTTGTTGGCGAGGTCGGCGACGAGCTCGTGGGTACGCACGACGTCCGAGCACGTGGCATCGACCGGCTTCAGGCCCAACTCGACCGCGCGCTGCTTGACCTGTGGCGACACGCCGTGCGCGGTGAAGATCACCGTCCCCTCTTTGATTTGGCTCAAGCCCGCGAACCGGTCGGGCTGGTCGACCAGGGCGATGCCCTGCTGCTGGAGGTCGTCGGTCGCGTGCGTGTTGTGGACGAGCATGCCAAGCATGTGCACCGGCCCCTGGGTTTCTTCTCGCACCCGCTTGGCGATCCGGAACGCGTCCACCACGCCGTGGCAGTAGCCGCGTGGTGTGATCTTCAGGACTTCCATCTGATCCCGAGTTTACGTGAGATGATCCGGGGCACCATGGCCGTCGCCGCGGCGGGAGGGATTCGATCTGAGCGGGCCGAACAAGCACGCATCGCCCGCTTCGCACGCGCCATTGCACTTCTCGGCGACATGGTCGTGTTCGGTGTGCTGAGCTTCGTGGTGAACAGCGTCTACGGTGTGACGCAAATCACGTCGGGATCGCCAATTTCAGGCTCAGTTGGATTCTCGAGTTACTCGACTAGCACAGCCGTGCCTTGGTACGTCCTGACCGTTGTTGGACTGCTGTATTTCACCGTGCCCGAAGCCCTTTTTGGGGCGACCCCGGGCAAGTGGTGGGCGCATTTGCGAGTGGTCAGCGTCGATGGAAGAGCGTTGAGCTTGGGCTCCGTGCTCATTCGGAATGTGATGCGACTCATCGACTATCTGCCGGTCCTTTACCTCCTCGGCGGACTGTCGGTTCTATTGACCGCCAATAGTCAGCGGCTTGGGGACCGGGTTGCGGGAACGACAGTGGTTCGGCGCGATCACGCCCTGCAACTGGGCGCTACGCGAAGCTCCAGCCCTGCGGCGAAGCGAATCGCAGGCATCGCTCTGGTCGCCGCGTTCTTGTTCACTCTCGCGTTCGACTACTTCGGACGCCCGGCCCTTGTGCTCGAAGGTCTTAACAACGAACACCGGCTGATGGGGTCGGATGTGTCGTCTGTAACCTTCGGTTCGCCCGAGTGGTCTTGGGGCCGAGTCACCTATCCGGTCTCAGGGGTTCTGACCAGGTCGGGAATCCGATGCCAGGGCTCAATCGCACTTGAATGGGGTGCGTTCGGGTGGCAGCAAGGCGCCGGGGAGTGGAGCTGCCGACCCTAACTGATACCCGCGAAGAGGTCCGGCTCTGGCGGCTCCGCCCCTAGCTTTCCTCGCGCCAGCTGGTAGTACTCCGTGCCAAACGCGAGCTCGTAGATCTGGCTCGCCATCGTCGTGAACCACGAGTTGGGATCGTTCTGGCTCACGTGCGCACTGAAAGCTTTGCGTTTCTGGTCGACGTAGTCGTGGACGTCGATGCGAGTCGTCACCAGCTCATCGGGCGTGCCGGCGATGCGCATGTTGGAGTTCTGGCGCTGAGCCTCTTCCGGCATCTGGCTCGCGAACGCCTCCATCAGCGATCGTGGAATCGCCGTGTAGTAGAGCTTCTTCGGCGCCCAACCTTCGCGCTCGAGCAAATCCAGCGCGGCGTTGGTGACGTGAAAAGCCTTGATGTGATCAGGGTGCCCGTACACGCCATCTTCGGCGTATGTGACGACCACGTCGGGTCGCTCTTCCCGAATGAACACAGCGAGCTTGGCGGCGGCTTCGTCAAGCCGCGCCTGGTGAAACGAGCGCGGGTCCTTGTTGTCCGCGGCGTCGACCATGCCTGAGTCGCGGTAGCCGAGAAACTCGATCCTGTCGACTCCGAGAATCTCACCCGCAGCTTTCAGCTCTTCGGTCCTGATCTCGCCTAGACGAGGCCGGCTTGCCTCCGGATCCATGTTGTGGATCTCCCCTACCTCACCTCGCGTTGCCGTGACAAGAACTACCCGGTGGCCATGCGCCTTCGCCTTCATCATCACCCCGCCCGTAGAGATCGCCTCGTCGTCCGGATGGGCGTGAACGAGCATCAGCGTTCCCACCTATCTTTCCGCTCCGATCAGTGCGTCAGCCAGTTCCTTGATGCCGCCGTGGCCCGGTCCAGGAATCGTCCGGTCGGCCGCGGCGACCACCTCGGGCGCAGAGCCCTGGACCGCGACGCCAAGGCCGGCCCACGCGATCATCGATGCATCGTTGCGCCCGTCGCCCACTGCCACGGATTGATCTTGCCTGATGCCAAGCCGCTCGCACAGGAACGCAAGCGCCGAAGCCTTGTCGCTTTCGACGCTCGTGAACTCCAGGTACGTCGGTACAGAGGTGGCGACATTCAGCCTGCCTTCCCACCGTTTTCGCGTTTCGGGCAGCAGCGCCTCAAGGGTCTCCGCGGTCGAAACGATCACCAGCTTCGGCGTGGTGGGCCCCATAGCGGCATCCAGGTCGCCCACGACGTGGATCTCCATCCCGGCGTGGTCCGCGTACTCGTGAGCCTCGGGGCGGTCGCGTTCGACGATCAGACGATCGTCTCGATAAGCCTGGACGTGCAGGCCTCGGTCGCGAGCGAAATTGATGACTTCCATGGCGAGGTCATGCGGTACGCCGTGGTCGAGGATGGTGCTTCCGTCCGGCATCCGGACCTCGGCGCCCTGGTAGCAGATGATCGGACCATCGAGGCCAAGCCTTTGGACCCATGGAAGAGCGCCGGGAAACGGCCGCCCGGTGCAGGCGACGACCGTCACCCCCGCACCCATGATCCGGCGGAGCGCTTCGACGTCTCTCGGGTCGAGGTTCAACTTCAGATCGAGGATGGTGCCGTCGAGGTCTAGAGCCATCAACTTGTACTTCGTAGCGAGGGCTATTTCTTGACCTCGGTGTTGAGGAGGTTCGGCGGCCGGCCCCCACGCACCGCGGTCGCCATGTTGCGCGCGGCCATGGCGGACATCTCCGACCGAGTGCGGACGGTGCCGCTCGAGATGTGAGGCGCGAGCACGACGTTCGGCATCGGGATCAAGCCTGGGTGAACCGCCGGCTCGCGCTCGTACACGTCGAGCCCGGCGCCCGCGATCTTCTTCGCATTCAAGGCCTCGACCAGCGCCGCCTCGTCCACCACCGGGCCACGTGAGGTGTTGATGAGGATCGCGCTGTTCTTCATCTGGGCGAACTGAGGCGTGCTCAACAGGTGATGCGTGTCCTCGGTCAGGGGCACGTGGACCGACACGAAGTCGGACTCCGCGAGCAGCCGGCCCATCTCGACCCTCGTCGCGCCGAACTGCTGCTCGGCATCAGGCGGCAGCGGATTCGGGTCGTAGTACAGCACGCGCATGTTGAATCCCTTGGCGCGATGGGCGACGCCGCGGCCGATCCGGCCGACACCGATCAGGCCGAGCGTGGCCCCGAACACGTCCGCGCCAAGCATCATGTCGATCGCCCAGCCCCTGAACCGGCCCTGGCGGGTGAAGCTGTCGGCCTCGACGATCCTGCGCGCCGTCGCCATGAGCAGCGTGAACGCGAAATCGGCGGTCGCATCGTCGAGGACTCCCGGCGTGTTGGTCACCATGACCTTGTGCGCGGTGGCGGCGTCGAGGTCGATGTTGTCGAACCCGACGGCGACGTTGCTGACGATCTTCAGTCCCGGCGTCGAGAGCACGGTCTCGCGAATCGGGTCCATGAGCTGGCTCACGATCCCGATACAACCTTCGGCCGCCTGCCGGATGCTCGCCTCATCCAGCGGACCGTTGGCGGGATACGCGACGACTTCGCCCGCCTCCGCGAGGATGGCGGGGCCCGGGTCGAGAATCGGATGCATCAAGAGGATGCGGGGTCGGCCGGCGGCGCTCATGGGTTCAACCCCAGCTCCTCTGCAATCGGCTTCAGGGCGTCGCGGACGATCTCCACGTGCTCGTCGAAGGGTATACCGAGCGACTCCGCCCCCGCGACGAGCTCCTCACGGTGCACGCCGCGAGCAAACGCCTTGTCCTTCATCTTCTTGCGCACAGTGCTTGGCTCGACTGCGCTCAACGACTTGTCGGGCTTGACCAGCGCGCAGGCGATGATGAAGCCACACATCTCGTCCACCGCGTTGAGCGCCTTGCGGATCGTCGAGTCACGCGGGACGTCCAGGTAGTCGGCGTGGGACGCGATGTCGTCGAGGATGTCTTCGGGCCAGCCTCGCTCGCGCAGCATCTGGATCCCGCGCATCGGATGAAGGTCCATGGTCGGACCTGACTCGTAGTCCCAGTCGTGGATCAAACCCAGGACCGCCCAGCGCTCCTCGTCCTCGCCAAATCGCCGCGCATACGCGCGCATCGCCGCCTCCACGCTGCGCATGTGCCGGCGCAGCTGGTCGCCCTTGGTCATCGAGGTCACGAGCTCCCACGCTTCGTCACGTGTCGGTATCAAATCAAGATTTCCTTCAGAGCCCCCAAGAGGCTCTCGTGTTGAACGCGCGTGCCGACCGTGATGCGGAACCAGCCGGCGATCGGGTCACGATCGTAGTGGCGGACAAGGATCTTTCGCTCGCGAAGCGCATCAGCAACCGCCGCGGCCGAGTTGCCGAGGGTGGGCTTGACGAAAACGAAGTTGGCGGCAGACGGCGAATAGCTCTCGAATCCAAGCTCGAGCAGCTGGTCTTCCAGCCATCCGCGCTCGGCGACCACGTAGTCGACGATCTTGCGGTGGTGTTCGTCGTCCTCGATTGCCGCTGAAGCCGCGACTATGGCGAGGCGGTCCAGGTTGTACGAATCCTTCACCGCATCGAGGGCGACGATGAGCTCCGGGCTTCCCAGCGCGAAGCCGATACGCATGCCGGCCAGCGCGTAGGACTTGGACATCGTCCGCAGGATGAGGAGGTTCTGATGCTTCGCCAGCAGCGCGACCTGCGACTCGATGGCGAAGTCGACGTACGCCTCGTCCAGGACGACTACGCCTGGCGACCTAACGAGAATGCGCTCGACCGATACACGCCCGTGCCAGGTACCCGTCGGCGAGTTGGGATTGACGAGGAACTTCAGCGGAGCCGGGTCGTCGACGAGGTCGCTGGACCAGGTGAAGGCCTCCGCGCTCGGGTGCGGCGCCGGCACTACCTCGTGGATCTGGCACAGGGGTTCGAACAATGGATAGGTCGGAGTCGGATAGGCGACCCGGTCCCCTGCGCCGACGAAGGCGCGGAAGCACATCTCGATCAGCTCGTCCCCGCCGTTTCCAAGCGCGACCTGCGCCGGATCGAGGCCGAAATGCTTCGCGATGGCGCGCCGGGCGGGAGCACCGGTCGGACTTGGGTAGAGACGCAGCGAGTCGTCTGCGGCGGCCCTAACCGCCTCGATCACCTTCGGTGACGGGGGCAGCGGCGACTCATTGGTGTTGAGCTTGACCCAGTCCTCGCCGTCAGGCGGTTGCTCGCCCGGTGCGTACGGGTGGAAGCCCTCGAGGCTCTTCTTCAGGAAGCTTTTCGGCATTTACGAGGCCCGCCGCGAGAGGATCGCCGGATCTTTGTCGCCCATGCGGCCGATACGTGCATCAGGGGGCCCGGCCCTGCGTCGCTGCCCCCGCGCAACCACGGCGCGGGGACCCCAATGGATTGCGCTCCTCCTAGTGCCACCCCTTCCTTCGTCTCGGCTCGCCTGGCCACCAAATCTCACGGCGCTCCCTCTCGGCGCGCCTCGAGCAGGAAGGTTTCAAGGGCTAGACGAGGGCTGACGTTCTGCTCGAGATAGCCAAGCGTGTCGTATGAAAGCTCGACCAGCCGGGCCCACCGGCCCTGCTCACGGCCTCGGCTCGCGAGCATCCTCTTGCGCAGCTCGATCTGCCAGCTTGCGACTGCAAAGAGCGCAGGATCCTCGGCCTCGCCTTCAGTTCGCCGCCAGGCCATCTGCCCCGCGTCCAGCTCGGCCGCCACCTGGAGCGGCACGTCCGCGGGAGCTCCGAAGACCTCTTCGAGACGGCGAGTCCACGCTTGGTGGAGATCGATCACGCTCTGATCGCCGGCTACCCGCATCGCCCAGCCCGGACGCCCGCGAGCCAGCTCGGCTATGAGCCGCGCCCGCGCGGCGTCGGTCCCGCTTCCCGTCAGCAAGTTTTCGATCTCGGGTGAAGGCACCGGATGAAAGAACACGCGCTGGCAGCGTGACACGACAGTAGGCAGCACCACGAACGGGTTGAGGCTCGGGGTGGTGAGGATGATCACCCTATGCGGATGCGGTTCCTCCAGCGTCTTCAGCAGGACGCTCTGGTCCTGGTCGCGCAGGCGGCCGACGTTGGTGACCAGCGCCACCCGGCGCGAGCCAACCGCGGGCTTGAGGTTGAGGAAAGCCTGGAGCGACAGCTCGTGGAACTCCGGGGGCTTGTCGGGCAGAAGTCGGATCTCATTGATCGACAGCGGCTTGATGCGATCGTCTTCCCAGTAATCGGGGTGACGGGCAAGCGGCGCCTCCGGCAGCAGCGTGGTGGCGAGCGCTCGCGCGGTCATCGACTTGCCGAGCCCCGACTCCCCGACGAACAGGTACGCGTGCGCCAGCCGGTCCGTGTTGACCTGCGAGCGCAATTGGTCCAGGGCCTGCGTGTGGCCGACCACCTGAACGAATGGATCGGTCACGGCGTCTGCGGCGGCGCCGCTCGCCGGGCTTTGGTCTCGCGTTCAATCGCCAGACGCTGTGCGCGACCCTGCAACCACACTTCGCGGATCCGCTGCAGCGCGGTCAGGTTGGTGAGCACCGCCAGGAGGAGGACAACCGCGTAGAGAACCCATCCGCCCAAAACTCCGGAAAAGACGAGGCCGATCACGGTGACAACCACCCGCTCAGGTCGAGCGAAGAGTCCGGATTCGCAGGTGAACCCAAGGCTTTGCGCCCGTGCCCGAACGTAGCTCACGAGGAACGACCCGGCCAGGGCCGCGAACGTCGCCAGCACCAGCCACCGCTGATACGGTCCACCGGGGCTGACGAAGTACGCGGCGAGGCCGATGTAGATCGCCCCTTCCGAGTAGCGGTCGAGCGTTGAGTCGAGAAACGCACCGTACGGATAGCTCGTATGAGTCGAGCGCGCAAGCGCGCCGTCGAGGATGTCGCAGGTGCCCGCGACGATCAGCACCACGCCGGCCCAGCGCAGCTCGCCAAAGGCGATGAGCGTGGCCGCGGCGAAAGTCAACACCAGCCCAACGACCGTGACCTGGTTCGGCGTCAAAGGCACTCGGCCGAGCGCCGACATCAACGCTTCCGCCCTGCGGCGGACCCACGCCTCAAACCGCGTGGTGAACATTCCTCTCCTCGCGCACTCGAGAGGCGAACCGTGCTGCCTCCCGCGCTTCCTCGTAAACCTCTGTCACCTGCGTCGCGACGGTGTCCCACGAATACCGCCGCGCCTTCTCATGCCCATAGGCGCCCATGCGACGTCGCAGCTCGGCATCCCTGGCCAGGATGATCAGAGCGGCTCCGAGCTCGGCCCACCCCTTGGGGCGGACGGTCAGGCTGTCCCGGCCGGGCTCCAGGACCGACATATAGCCAGGGACCTCGGTCGCGACCACCGGAAGGCCCGAAGCCATCGCCTCCAGGAGCACGATGCCGAAGCTCTCGGCGCCGGTCGCCGGAGCGCAAAAGATGTCGGCGCTGTTGTAGTAACGCGGCTTCACGGAGTCCGGCACGTAGCCCGCCATCACGACGTTCGGGAGTCGGTGACGGGCGATATATGACTCGACCCTGCCGCGGAGCGGCCCGTCTCCCACCACGATGAGGCGGCTCTGCGGCACTCTCTCGCGCATGAACTCATAGGCGCGCAGCAGGTCACCAAGCCCCTTCCGCTTTTCCAGCCGCCCAACGAACAGGATGTTCACGTACTCGTCGCGCAGGTGGCGGATCGGCGCAAGGCCGGGCTTGAACACGTTGACGTCGATTCCATTCGGGATCACCCGAAGGGGGAAGTCGGGAAAGTAGCGGTTGAAGAAATTGCGCGCCGGCTCGCTGACCGCAATGCCGCGATGGATGTGGTCCAGGTATGTCTGCAGGATGCCCCGTCCGTAGTAGTAGCCGATGTTGGAATGTGCGAAGGCGTGGAAGGTGCCGACGTTGGCGGTGGTCGACACCCCCAGCATCGTGATCGGCAGGGCGGGCATGAGCGGCTCGTGAAAGTGCAGTACGTCGAACGCTTCCTGCTCGATGATCGCGGCCACCCGATTGGCCAGGTGGAAGCTGAGAGTGATGCGCGCGACGGAGTCGTTGACTGGGACCGCGATGGGGCTGCCGATCCGGTAGAACTCACGAGTGTCGAAGTCGATGTCGGCTCGGCTCGAGGGGGCGAAGATGCGCACCTCCTGGCCTTTGTTCCTCAGCTCACCCGCCAGGTATCTGACGTGGTCGGTCACGCCGCCCGGCGACGCGAAGTCGTAGGGCGAGACGAGGCCAACCTTCATTGACTCGACGTCATGGGGAGTTGGCCCAGATGCGATGCGGAACATGCCAGTGCTCCGGATGACGCCGAATGAAGGTCTCGATGTGGCGCAGGAGTTCCTCGGTCGCCCGCACCTGGTCCTTCCTGGGATCCCCCGTGTCCTTTGCGAAGATCAGCGGTGCAGCCTCGACCTGAAAGCTGTCGTCCGGCAACCGGTAGACGCAAACGGGAAGAAGAGGCGTGCCAAGGCGTAGAGCGATGGCAGCCGGTCCCAGGGGAATCGGCGCCAACCTGCCGAAGAACGGCATCGGATAACCAGTACCGGCGATGTCGCGGTCGATCGCGGTGATCACCATCTCCTCGTCGCGCAGCGCCTGAAGGACCTTGCGAAGGCCGCCATGATTGAGCGTCAGCACGCTGATGCCGAGGCGGGCTCGCGTGTCGCGATACCACTCGAAGAGTGCGCGCGGCTCCAGCTCCTCGGCAAAGAAGCTGACCGGGGTGAGCGTCGCCGACCAGATGGCCGACGCGATCTCGTACGAACCCATATGGCATGACACTGCCAGCACGCCCTTGCCAAGGGCTCGCGCCTGCTCCAGGTTTTCCATCCCCTGGACGTGGAGCCGAGAACGCATCGTCTCCGCGTTGGTGCGCGGAAGCATCATCAGGTCGGCGTAAGCCTTGGCGTGGTTCCGGAAGTTGAGCCACGAGAGGCGTCGCAGCTCGCGGGTGTCCTTCTCCAGCTCTGGACAGGCGACCTTCAGGTTGAACTCGAGTCGCGGGCGCGCCAGCGGCGAGAACATCCACGCGAATCGGGCCGCGAAAATCGCGAGCGCGTACGCCCACGCGTGCGGCAGCCGCTCCACCACCGACTGCACTGCCTTGAACGCGCGGTAGCGCCACACTCAGGGATGTGCCGGGGGGTCCGGCCGCAAGATTTCGTGACCAGGGGTCCCTCCCATGGCAAAGCCATGGGGACCCCAGAGGACGAGCCGAGCACCAGAGCGAGCGCATCCGTTGATGCGTGAGCGAGAAGCGGAGGCCGCAACAACGCAGATGGGCCGCCTCGGCGCCAAAGATGCGGTTGGGCTCCACTGGCTCATCCGTCTCCCCTGAACATAGGGCGGAACGCGTACCACTGTTCAGGGCGCTCCTTGATGAAACCTTCGAGTCGATCGACGACTCGCTGCATCAGGCTCTCTTTCGTTTCCTCAACGTGAATCGCAAGCGGCGGGTCCAGGTGCACGTGATGGTGGCCGGGCGAGACGGCGTACTGGCAGGCCGGCATCAACGGAGCGCCGGTCTTGAGCGCGAAGGCGGCGGGCCCGCCCGGCACAACCGCGCGGCGGCCGAAGAATCGAACGTCGAGGCCGGGCCCCTGCTCGAGGTCGCAAAGCAGCGCGACGATGTGGTTTGCGGAGAGGGCCTCGGTGATCGCGCGTACTGCCGAGCGCCCGAGCATTATGACGTTGAGTCCAAACCGGCGACGCGTACGCACGACTGCCTCGTTCAGCGACCCGGGAAAGCGCTCGGCGACAGCCGAGATGGGATAGCCCAGAACCCCCGCATAAGAGCCGGCCATGTCCCATGAGCCCATGTGGGGCACGGCCATGATCGCGCCGCGACCGCCGGCGAGGGCCGCGTCAAGGTGTTCGCGGCCGTCGATGGTCATGCGCTGGAGCAGCTCCTCGGTCGTGAGGCTGCCCAGGAGAAGGAAGTCCATGAGCATGCGCCCGTAGTTCTGGAAGGCGCGCCGAGCGACTCGCGAGACCTCCGGGGATGAGCGATCCCGGCCCAAGGCCGCAGCGTAGTTGTCCAGGGCCGCGCGCCGCTGGGCGGCGCTGAGCCAGAACCAGGCCGCGCCGCCGGGCCCAGCCGCAGCATGCCGAAGTCCCGGCGGAACATTCCGCAGGACTTTTGCACTGACCCGATAACTAGCGCCGAGCAGAGGCAGTCGCGGGCTTGGTGCGAGCGATTTTTCGGACGCGGCCGTTGGTCCCCGCCTTGCCACCTTCGATGAACTCCTCCACGAGCTGCCGAGCCTCGTTGTCGCTGTACTGCACAGGTGGCGACTTCATGAAGTACGAGCTGGGCCCTTCAAGCGCTCCTCCGATGCCGCGGTCGAGCGCCAGCTTGGCGCAGCGAACGGCGTCGATCACGATGCCCGCCGAGTTGGGCGAGTCGTGCACCTCGAGCTTCAGCTCGACGTTCAGCGGAACGTCACCGAAGGAGCGGCCCTCCAGACGGATGTACGCCCACTTGCGGTCGTGCAGCCAAGGCACATAGTCCGAGGGGCCGATGTGTACGTTGTCGGCGCCGATGTCGTAGTCCATCTGCGAGGTGACCGACCGGGTCTTGGAGATCTTCTTGGACATCAGCCGCTCGCGCTCGAGCATGTTCAGGAAGTCGGTGTTGCCGCCGAAGTTGAGCTGGTACGTGCGCTCTAGCTTGACCCCACGATCGCGGAAGAGCCGCGTCAGCACTCGATGAATGATTGTTGCGCCGACCTGCGACTTGATGTCGTCGCCGATGATCGGAAGGTTCTTGTCCGTGAAGCGCTTCTGCCAGTAAGGCTCGCGAGCGATGAACACCGGGATGCAGTTGACGAACCCGACCCCGGCCGTGAGAGCCTGCTCGACGTACCACTTGGTCGCCTCTTCCGATCCGACCGGCAGGTAGCTGACCAGAACGTCGGCCTTCGTCTTCTTGAGGATGCCGACGACATCGCAGGTCTCGCCGGGCGCCTTCTGCACCACGTCCGCGAGGTATTTGCCGATGCCGTCGTGCGTCATGCCGCGCTGCACTTTGACTCCCATTTTTGGGACGTCGCTGAACTTCACCGTGTTGTTGGGGCCGGCGAAGATTGCGTCAGAGAGGTCGAGCCCGACCTTCTTTTTGTCGATGTCGAAGGCGGCGACGAACTCGATGTCGCTGACGTGGTAGCCGCCAAGGTTGACGTGCATGAGGCCCGGGACGGAAGCCTTGGGCGAGGCGTCGCGGTAGTAGTGCACGCCCTGCACCAACGATGAGGCACAGTTGCCGACGCCCACGATGGCGACGCGTACGTTGCCATTGCGATGACCATTCGACTGACCATTCTTCTGACCGTTTTTCACGCCCCTACCTCCTCACGAACTTTCAATTGATCTTTGATTCCGAGCAGCTGATCCAGGCGCTCACGCTCACGCCCGATGTTCTCGACGTCCAGGGAGCAGTAAACCTGACGGCCGTCGCGCCGCGTCCGGACGACGCCGCCGACACGAAGCATCCGCAGGTGCCAGGAGATGCGCGGCTGGCTCATGTGGAGATGGGCGGCGAGGTCGTTAACGCTCACCTCGCCCACCTTCCCGAGGTGCTCCAGGATGCGGAGCCGGGTTGGGTTGGCGAACGCCAGAAAGTGGTCCGGAAGCTCGTTGCGCTGGCTCTGGAGAAACATAAAGCTTGCTTTATACGATTCTAATACATAAAGGGTGCGTTATGTGTTTCTGGCCGCGCCGCCTAGCCGGCGAGCTGGGTGATCGTAATCGTCGCGGGAGCCGAAGAGCAGTTGACTGGACCTGGGGCGCACAGGCTCTGGTCGGTCAGTGCGATGGTCAAAGTTCCCTTGTAGCCACTCGTCGTACCGACGCGTTGGGGGACACTGACAGTGACGAATCCACCGCCCACCGAAACATTCGGCGTTGGGGGGGGCTGGCAGGTGCCTGGCGGCACCGGGCACGGTGGTGAGTAGGTGAAGCTCGTGATCTTGAAAGTGGGCGTGCCCGCGCCTCCTGTATATGGAAACTGTGCGGTACATCCCGCGCCGGTCCAGAAACAGAACGTGGTTGGAGGAGCTGGAATCGCCCCGCCGGCAAGGGAGATGTGCGGGAAGACGTAAAACGTTGGGCTGATCGACGCCGTCGCCCCGAGCGCGTCTGTCACGGTCACCGTGAACTGCCAGAACTTGGCCTGCGCCGTGAACGTCCCGGCCAGCGAGAGCTCGTTCAGCGTCACACCAGCCGGCACGAATCCTCCCGGGACGAGGCTGTAAGTGAACGGCGGAGAGCCACCGCTCAACATGCCGAAGTTCCCACATGCATTGGCACAGCCCTGCTCGACCGAGCAGTGCTGCGCGCAGGCTGGCAGGAGGCTGGCGGCGAGGGCCGCCCTGATGGTGATTGCCGAGGATGTAGTCATGGTGCCGCCCGCGGCTTCAGCGACCTGCACGGTGAAGTTGAAGACGCCGGATGCGGTCGGTGTGCCCGAGACGCTGCCGTCGGGCGAAAGGGACAGCCCTGGAGGAATGCTTCCGTCGCTGATCGACCACTTGTAGGGTGTCTTGCCGCCGGCGGCGCCGAGCGTGGCAGACGGGTAGGCCACACCAACCTCGCCCTCGTGGAGAGGGAGGCCGCTGATCGTGGGTGGGGTGGGCTGCTGGGAAGGCGTCGACGTGGTCGCCGGTGAACTGGCCGGAGGCTGGTTGGCCGACTTGAGACTGCAATTGGGGCTGCAGGCTCCGACCGAAAGCAGGAGAGCGGCCAGGAAAGCTGCGGCTCGGCACGCTCTCCTCATGTTGGTCGAGCGCAGTGTAAGTGAGCGATCGCGTGCGGCTACGTGTTTACGAACCCCGCACCAAATCGAGGAACTCGGCGCGTGTTCGCGGGTCCTTGCGGAAGGTGCCGAGCATGCAGGACGTGATCAGCTGCCCGCCCGGCTTCTCGACGCCTCGCATCTCCATGCAGAGGTGTCGCGCCTCGACCACGACGCCCACCCCCTTGGGCGACAGCGTTCCGTTGAGCGCCTCGGCGATCTCTTTGGTCATGCGCTCCTGCAGCTGCAAGCGGTGCGCGAAAACACCTACGAGGCGCGGGATCTTGCTGAGGCCCACCACCTTGCCCTTCGGCAAGTACCCGACGTGGCAGGTGCCGAAGAACGGCAGCATGTGGTGCTCGCAAAGGCTGTAGAACGGGATGTCCTTGACGACGACCATCTCGTCGTAGTCCTGGTCGAACACGGCGTCCGAGATCACGTCCTCGGGGTCCACCCCATAGCCGTCCGTCAGCTCGCGCAGCGCTTTCGAAACCCGCGCCGGCGTCGCCCTCAGACCCTGGCGGTCCGGGTCCTCCCCCAGCTCGGCCAGAAGCGACTGGACCAGCTCAGGAATCGGGTCTCCCAGACGGGGCTTGCTCTTGGCCATGTTCTGAATGCTCACACAATTGATGGGTGGACGCGATCGAGGCGGCGCAAGTTCTGTCCGAGATCGGTTACCTACTGCGCCAGGACCCCGAGGAAAGATTCCGGGCCAAGGCTTTCTCGGCCGCGGCCTGGTCGCTGGCGGTGGAGCGGCCTGACCTCGCCGTGCTTCACGCCCGCAATGAGCTCACCTCCCTGGAGGGAGTCGGCGCGGGCATCGCCAAGGTGCTCGACGAGGTGCTGGAGACGGGCAAGAGCCGCTACCTCGACCGTCTGCGCGAACAGATGAAGCAGCCGGTGCGGGATGACGAATCAAAGCTCGACTTCGCGGATTACAAGGGCGACATCCACGCCCACACCAAATGGAGCGACGGCAAGGCGACGATGCTCGAGATGGCCCGGGGTGCCGAGGCAATGGGCTACCGATACCTCGGAGTGACCGACCACTCGCCTCGGATCAAAGTCGTCAACGGACTCGACGCGGACCGGCTGCTCGCACAGTCGCGCGAGTTGGCCGAGGTGCAGGCGCAGGTGCCCGGCCTCGCCTTGCTGCAAGGCATCGAGGTCGACATCCTGGAGGATGGGTCGCTGGACCTGCCGGACATGGTCCTCGAGCTGCTCGACGTGGTGATCGCGTCGCCGCACGTCAAGCTGCGCCAGGAACCGGCGGCCATGACAGAGCGCATGCTGCGGGCTGTTTCGCACCCGCACGTCGACGTCATCGGTCATCCGACCGGACGCCGGCCCGGCGCACGCGAAGGCGCCACCTACGATTTCGAAGCGGTCTTCAAGGAGGCCGCACGCCATCACGTCGCGCTCGAGATCGACTGTGACCCTGCGCGCATGGACCTCTCGCCCGAGATGGCGCGACTCGCGCTCGAGTGTGGATGTAACTTCTCGCTCGACGCCGACGCGCATGCGCCCGCCGAATTCGCCTACGTGCCGATGGGGATGTGGATGGCTCGGCGGGCAGGCATCCCGGAGGACAAAATCATCAACTTCCGGCCGCTCGAGGCATTGACAATGATTGCAAAGTGACGTCAAATTGGTGGCGTGCCGAGAGCGAGCACCGTTCGGTTCACCGAAGAGATGTACGCCAGGCTGGACCAGGCGTCGGCGCGCACCGGGCTGCCGGTCAACTCGATCGTCATCGCCGCCTGCCTCGACTGGCTGCAGCGGCACACTCCCACTCCGGAGGTCTCGGGCTCGGGACCACACATCCTCTCGCCTGAGGTGTTGCGAGAGAGTTCGGTCTTCAAGCAGGCTCCACGCTGGGCCACTTTGCGGCGTGCGGTGGAGCTGGCCGCCAAGCCCCTCGCCCGACACCCGGAGACGTACCCGTTCGATCGCTTCACGGACCATGCCAAGGAGCTCCTCACACTGGCACAGCTCGAAGCCGAAAAATCTGGCTTCTCCTACATCGGAACTGAGCACTTGCTCCTCGCGTGCTTCGGCAATGCCGAGTTCCATTCATTCAAGACGCTGAGCTCACTCGGCATCAAAGAAGAAGAAGTCCGCGCGGCGATTGAGAAAGCCATCGGCGAAAAGCGTCCGGCGCAGCTGCGCCGGATCATTCCGACGTCGCGTGTGAAGCGAGTCATCGAGATCGCGTTCAACCTGTGCGGGTCCATGGGTGATCCTCGCGTGGGAACGAATCACCTGCTGCTCGGGCTGGCGACAGAGCATGACGGCATCGCCGCGCACGTCCTCCAGGACCTGGGGGCAACCAAGGAGCGGATCGTTACACAGGTGTCTCAGCTCTCTGAGCCGGAAGCCTGAGCCGATTTGCTGAGGTGCCGCTGCTCGCCAACTGACTAAGCCTCCGTCGAAAGCGTGGGTTCTCGAGGCGGGGCGCCAAGACCACGTTACGATCTAAAAAGATGGCCAAGGTCGGGATCATGATCGAAGGGCAGGAAGGGCTCACCTGGGAGAGGTGGCGCCGCATCTGCCACGACACCGACACGCTTGGCTTCGACTCGCTGCGCCGCAGCGACCATCTCATCTCGCTGATGGACGCGCCCGAGCGCGACTGCATCGAATGCTGGAGCTCGCTTGCGCTGGCAGCGGAGTGGACGAAGCGCATCCAGTTCGGGCCCATGGTGAGTCCGATGACGTTTCGGCAACCTGCGATCCTCGGAAAAATGGCGGCCGCGGTCGACGTCCTATCTGGGGGGCGCGTCACCCTCGGTATCGGCGCGGGCTGGAACGCGAACGAGCACCGCGTGTTCGGAATCCCCTTCTACACCGAGAAGCAGCGGTTCGAGCTGCTCGAACAAGGCATCAAGAAGCTGCGCGAGACGTGGAAAAACTCAAACCCAAAGCCGGTCCACAATCCGATGCCGCTGCTGATGGGCGGCAAGGGCCAGAAACGAACGCTCCCGCTCGTGGCGCGGGAAGCCGCCGAGTGGAACCTATCGCGCCTCGACGAACTCATGTACCTCGAGAGCCGCAAGGTCCTGGAAGCCAGCTGCCGCGCCATCGGTCGCGACCCGCGCTCGATCCGGCACTCGGTGATGACCAGCTACATCATCGGGCGCACTCGGTCGGAGCTTCGGGAGCGTGCGGCGCAGGTCTCCGAGGTCGTCCGCGCGCTGCATGGCAAGAGCCCGGATGAGGTGATCGAGGACCGGAGGCGAGCCTGGTTCGTCGGCACCCCGGACGAGATCGCCGAGAAGATGCGTCACCACGCCGGCCTGGGGGTCGATCTGTTCATGCTTCAGCACTTCCTGCTCGACGACTCGGACGCGTTGAAGCTGCTGGCCGAGAGGGTCATTCCGGCGGTCGCCTGAGTCAGGGCTCTCCGACTTCGCTCACCGATCGCGGAAAGCGAGTTGGCGAGAAGCTCACGGCTCCTCGCGGCACCATCCAGGGGATGACTTTCACCGAGTACTCCCGGCCCGGACGGCTGGGTCCTGTTCCTTGAGCGCAAGGGCCTGCTCCGGCTCGACTTTCATGATGCTCAACCCACGAAACTTCTCGTCGAACAGGGGGCCCGTCGCCAGGAGATGGCCGGCTTCATGGAGATCGGCGAGATTGGCCATGTGCGCATCCTGCAGCCGTGCCGCTTCCTCGTCATCGAGCACCGGCGCGTCGGGTCGTAGGATCAAGAGCGCGATGCTGAAACGATCAAGTTGCACACTCATCGAGCTTTCCCCCTAGATTAAGCGCGTGGATTTCGACCTCAGTGAGACCGAGAAGGCATTTCGGGACGAGGTGAGGACCTGGCTGAAGGCTAACGCTCCCCGCAAGGATGGCGCAGCCGAGTCAGACACGAAGGCCTTTGTCGCCAGCCGCCGCGCCTGGCAGAAGAAGCTGTACGACGCGGGCTACCTCGGCATCACCTGGCCGAAGGAGTACGGCGGCCGCGGCGAAGGTTTCATGGAGCAGCTCATCGTCAACGACGAGATGATCCAGGCGCAGGCCCCCGACCCGATCAACGTCATCGGGCTCGGCATGGGCGGCCCCGTCGTGATCTCGCACGGCACCGAAGAGCAGAAGAAGCGCTACCTCGCACCGCTTCTCTCCGCAGAGGAGATCTGGTGCCAGGGCTTCAGCGAACCGAACGCCGGCAGCGATCTGTCTGGGCTCCAGACGCGCGCCGAGGACAAGGGCGACCACTACCTGGTGAATGGACAGAAGGTGTGGACCACGCTTGCGCACGTCGCGAAGTGGTGCATGTTGGTGACGCGCGAACGCAAGGAAACCAACCCCCGGGACGGTCTCACTTACCTGCTGGTCGACATGGAAAGTCCTGGCGTCGAGGTGCGACCGCTCGTCCAGATCACCGGCGACGCCGAGTTCAACGAGATCTTCTTCAAAGACGTCAAAGTTCCCAAGTCGCAGATCCTCGGCGAGCCTGGACAGGGTTGGGCCGTGGCGATGACCACCCTGCTGCACGAGCGCGGCACCCTGGGCATGGCGCTCGCGACCCGTGCGCAGATCACCGCCGCCGAGCTGACCGAGCACGCCCGCAAGCTGGGTCGAGGATCCGACCCACTGGTCCGCCAGAAAATCGCCCAGTTCACGATCGAGGCGCGAGCGCTCCAGCTCAATGGTTACCGCGCCGTGACCGCGGTTAAGCGCAATGGAATTCCCGGACCGGAAGGGTCGATCCTCAAGCTGATGTGGTCCGAGCTCAACCAGCGCATGACCGAAACGGCCGTCGACATCGCGGGCCCGGCGGGCCAGGTCGGGGATGGCGACGGGTGGGTGTACCAGTTCCTTCGCTCGAGGGCAAACACCATCGAGGCCGGCTCCTCCGAGGTTCTCCGCAACATCCTGGCCGAGCGGGTGCTGGGACTCCCACGCAGCCGGTAGCGGCCGAGGATCGAACGCGCGGCTCTAAACTAGGCCGCACCATGCAGTCTCGCAGCTTGCTCCCGGACTTTTAGGTGGACCAGACCCCCGGCCGCGAACAGCGCGCGGTGTGGGCATTCTGGATCGCCTGCGGGCTCGCCGCGGTCGCAGCGTTGGCGCCGCTACTCCTCAGTGGAGGTTCGAGCCGCATCAGCGGAGGTCTGCTCCCGTTTGCCCTGGCTGCTGTTGGATTCGCCTTGTGCGCCGTGCTTCACCACCAGGGCAAGCCGATCACAACATTGCTGTACTTCCTCGCGAGCCTCGGGGTCGTCTACGGCATCCTGTCGATGCTCGCCCTGCCGCTGCGACTCGCCGTGCTCGGTACGTGCCCGGGGCCGGGACCTTGCCCACTCGGCCTCGAGCGACCGATGACCACCGCAGAAGAGAGCGCGCTGGGCTTCTCGATCGGCATGGGAATCGTCGCGATCCTGACCGGATTCTTCGGACTGCGCACCCTTTACCACCGCCTTCGGATGCGCAAGCAGGCGGACACCCCGTCCACGACCCCGCCCACCCGCCGCATCCCACCGGTGGCCAGCAGATCTGAGACGCAGGCCACTCCCCCTCCCACGCCCACGCCCGCCGCCAAGGAATCCGAAGCCGACGTTGCTGGCGCGGAAGCGCGGGCAGAGCCGCAGCCGCACGCAGAACCAGTGGCGGTGGCGGTGGCAGAGCCGGAGCCGGAGCCGCAGGCGGCGGAGGCAGAGCCGGAGCCGCAGGCAGAGCTCCCGGCGCACGAACCGGACCTGGAGTTGCCGGCGCATGTGGCCGAACGCACGCCCGAGGCCAGCGAAGCCGCACCGACGCCCGCCCCTCAACGCCAGCCCAGGCGGCAGCGCAAGCCAAAGGCCCCGCCCGAACCGCCGGCCTCGACCAGCACGGAATAGACTCATAAAGTGTCTCGGCCTCGAAGCTCCTTGAATCTTCGCGGCCTAGGCGACCGGGCGCCTGCGGCGCGACACTTCTGATGGACTTCGCTTTTTCCGAGGAGCAGGAGATGCTCCGGAGCTCAACGAGGGACTTCCTCGTCAAGGAGTGCAGCTCAAAAGTCGTGCGCAAGCTGATGGACGCCCCCGGCGCGTACGACGAAGGGCTGTGGCGGAAGATCGCGGGCCTCGGCTGGACCGCGCTCGGCATACCCGAGCAGTACGGAGGAGTGGGCACCTTCCTCGACCTGATCGTCGTCCTCGAGGAAGCAGGACGCGCTCTGATGCCAGGTCCGTTCTTCGCCACCATGGGCCTTGCGGTGCCGGCCCTCATCGAGGCAGGGACGGAGGACCAGAAGAAAGAGGTCCTCGGTGCCATCGCTCAAGGATCGGCGCGGGCCACGCTTGCCCTCACCGAACCCTCAGGCCGCTGGGACGCGGCCGCGGTGACGCTGTCCGCCAAGCCAAGCGGCGGAAGCTGGAAGCTCGACGGGGTCAAGCTCTTCGTCCCGGACGCCGAAGCCGCCGACTACATGGTCGTCGCGGCTCGCACGCGCGGCGAGGGTGAGGATGGAATCTCCCTCTTCCTCGTCAAGGGAAGGCCCGCGGGCATGAAGGTCACTCCGCTCAAGACCCTCGACATGACCCGGCGCTGGAGCGAGGTCCGGTTCGACGGCGTGAAGCTGGAAGGTGACTCGCTGATGGGTCCGGCGGACAAGGCCTGGCCGCATTTGAAGCGAGCGCTCGAGTGGGGCACTGCGGCCTTGTGCGCCGAGATGGTCGGGGGCACGCAGAAGGTGCTCGAAACCTCCACCGAGTATGCAAAGACGCGCCACCAGTTCGGCAAGCCGATCGGCATCTACCAGGCGGTGTCTCACAAGCTCGCCGACATGCTGGTCCTGTCGGAGAGCGGCCGCTCCGCGACGTACTACGCCGCATGGACGGTGGACGCCGACGCAGCAGACCGTTCGCTCGCCGCGTCGATGGCGAAGGCCTATGTCTCAGACGCCTATCGCAAGGTCGCCGGGGACGGGATACAGGTGCACGGTGGAATCGGTTTCACCTGGGAACATGACATGCATCTTTACTTCAAGCGCGCGAAGTCTTCCGAGGTCACGCTCGGCGACGCTACCTACCACCGGGAGCTGGTCGCCCAGGCCCTGGATCTGTAGCCTGTCGAGGCGCCGGCTAACCTTGGGCCAGCAGGCGGAAGACGACCAGGCCGAAGAGCACGCACGCCGGGATCACAAGGCCTCGGAACAGAGTCCAATAGCCCGACCACGCTTCGCGGAGGCGATCCAAACGTCTTCCTGAGCCGAAGACCAACGACCAGTAGATCGGCAACGCCGCACCGGTGTTGAGGGCGAGCGCAAACAGGGCGATTCCGCCCGCGCCCGCGAGCCACGGCTGCAGCGGCGCCGCTCCGCCGAAGCCCGCATCCATGCCCCACAGCGCGCCGGCTCCGACCAGGGCGAGCAGCGCCGGCAGGCCAAGTAGAAAGAACGCGGCAAAGCTCACGATCACCATGGCGAGCATCAAGGCGAGTGTGGCGACTATGCCGGCCAGGCCGGCTGCCGCGATGGTTATGCCGCTGGCGGAAGAAGCGCCCTGGCGCGCAGTCGCGGCGGGTGGCTGAACCTGATCGACCGGTCCTCCCGTTGCGGCCGCGCTCACGTCTGACCAGGAGTGCCAATGCGCACTCGCTGTAATCGTGGCGGCGACGCCCGCCGAAGCCCCTGCGATGAGCAGGCCGGCTGCGATGGCCGCTGCATTGCGCCGGATCATAGCGACGGGAATCCACATCCGGCGGTGGCGTGTGCGTCCGAGGCCGGTCTCCATCAGTCGCTCCCGGTCGAAGGTCGTACCGCATAGAACCGTCAACGCGAAGCAAGCCGTAATCGGCAGCAGCAACGAAGCAAGTGCCAACGGCGAGCGGAAGACGAAAAGGGCAAGAGGTAGGTCGGCAACCGCCGCCGAGACCGGCGAGAGGAGGAAGGACCAAGCGCCACCTGCCGCGCCCTCACGTGGAAACAGCATGAATCCGAGCATCCGGCCCATCGCCGCCCAGTACGCCGTCACGGCGGCGACAAAGGCGAACACCGGCAGCAGATCCCAGGGCGCTGGCTGTCCAAACAGGCTGAGGAAGCTCATGCCGGCGGCCATCCAGAACGTGACCCAAACCGTGCTGACGACAGCGCCCGGAAGAACCTCCAGCCAGATCAGGGACGGGTCGTCGACAGGCGTATAGAGCAGGACTTCCAGCGACCCTTGTGCCTTTTCCCACCAGATTCCGATCGAGCTCTTGATCGACTCGAGCAGCGCGAATGACATGAAGAACAGCGGCAGGAGCAGGCCGGCCTGCAGCGCGGTTCCACCGGTCAATCGCTGAGCGAACTGGCCGGCGACTCCCGGCAGCTGTCCGAACAGCGAGGTTGCAGCCACGAGCAACAGCACGAATGCGTTCAGGTACATGACCCAGCTGAGGTCGCCGCGTCGCCACCACGAGCTCACATAGAAAGGAAGCGAGTGACGAAGGAGGTCGCCTTGTGAGCGCAGCGACCCGAACATGCGCGGCGCCGCGATCCCCGAGACGACCTGCGCCACCGGGCGTGGCTGGTCGGGTTGCTTGGTGAGCGGCTCGGCCATCGCGTCGAGATAGACCGCCTCGAGGCTCGTCTGCTTTTCCTCGAGCTCATGAAACGGCGCTCCATGGTCCGCGAGATGGCTCTGCAGCTGCGCGGCGAATGCAGCGCGGTCGCCAGTTCCGGCGTCCCATGGAAGGGAGTAAGTGAGACTGTCTGCTTCGAGCCGGTGACTGAGCGTGTGCTGGGTCAGCCAGCTTTCCAGTGACTCCTGGCTCGATGGCGCGGCGGCGAGGCGGGCCTTGAAAACCCTGCCCTCGCCGGCCTGACGGCGCAAGTCGTCGAGGGTGCCGTAGGTGACGATGACTCCCCGCCGCATGATGGCGATCCGGTCCGCCATCAGCTCGGCCTCGGCAAGCACGTGGGTCGTGACGATGAGGGAGGCGCCTCGAGCTCGCTGCTCGCCCAGGTAGTGGCGCATATCGGCCGCTGCGACAGGGTCGAGTCCCGCTGTCGGTTCGTCGCAGAAGATCCAGTCGGGCTCGTGGAGGGTAGCCCTGATCAGCGCGACCTTCTGGGCCATCCCTCGGGAATAAGCGGCAAGCACGGTGTCCGCTCGGTCGGCCAGCTCGAAACGCTGAAGCAATCCGGCAATCCGCTCCCGGCGAACTGTTTCGGAGACCCGGTAGAGGTACCCGAAGTGGTCCAGGTACTCAACCGCGGTGTTGCGACCGTACAGGCGTGCCTGGTCCGGCACGACGCCAAGTCGCGCGCGAACCTCGTCGAGCTTTTCGGGCAGCCTCAGCCCGTCGAGCTCGATCAAGCCAGAGTCAGGCCGAAGAATTCCGCCGAGGCAGCGCAGCGTGGTCGACTTGCCGGCGCCGTTCTGTCCGAGCAAGACCAGGATCTCGCCGCGCTCGACGTGCAGGTCGACGCCCGCGACCGCGCGCACGTCCCCGAAGCTCTTCCGCAGGCCATCGACCCGGATCACTGATTCGGTCAGATCTTCCAGGGACGAGTCCCTTCCCCGCGAGCGGGAAAGGTGGCGCAAAGCGCCGGATGGGGAGCTGGAACGCTCACTTCTCTCCGAGCAGGGTTGAGATGAGCGGTGTCAGCCGCTCTTTCACTGCCATGTGGACCTTCTCGCGCGACTCCCTGGCGTCCAGACGCACGAACCGAGCCGGCTCAGCCTCGGCCAGCTGCTCGTAAGCCTCCGCCACCTTCTGGTGAAATTCGATCGACTCCTGTTCCATGCGGTCTGGGGCCTTGCCCGCCGTCGCGTGGCGCTCCAGCCCAGCCTCAACCGGCCCTTCCAGGAGGAACGTGACATCCGGGCGCGGGAACGTGGGTGGCCAGATCGCAGGCACGCCGCGAGCGCCGCCCTGGTACGCGAGAGTGGAGTCGTGGTAGCGATCGGCGATCACGACCTGGCCGGCCGCAAGCGCGGGCAAGATCACCTCGGCGATCAGCTGCCCGCGCGCCGCCATGAAGAGGTACATCTCGGCCTCGGCGTCGATGTCGAGGCCCGCGTAGAGGACGACCTCGCGAATGCGCTCCCCCAGCTCGGTGCCGCCGGGCTCCCGTACGACCACCGGGTCGTGTGCCGACAGCCACTCGCCCAGCATCTCGACCTGCGTTGTCTTACCGGAACCCTCGGTTCCCTCGAACGTGATGAAGATGCCCCGGGTCATCAGTGCCCCGACCCCGAGGTCCGCTGCAGATTTCCCGGCATCGGCGGCCGGAGCCAAGGAAAGGGTGGCGCAAGAAGGAGCGCATCCGTTGATGCGCGACTTCGCAGCGCCGGGGCCCTTGACGCCGGCTTTAGCGCCGCAGGCGCCCGGCCGCCTAGGCCGGAAAGATGCAAAGAACTTCGGAGGCGGGGCACTGGGGTTTGCGGGAAAGTTTATGCGGGTGTTTCGGGAGAAGGAGTGATCCGCAACCGGCGTTGGGGCTCTTTGCCCATGCTTCGAGCTGACAGCTCGTTCTCGGCAACGAGCTGGTGCTGAAGTCTTCGCAGGTAGGCGTTCTGCGGCGCAATCTCCACGGCGCGCAGCGTCGACTTCACCGTTTTGATCGCGGCCGCCGCCTCAGCCAGCGCCCGCGTGGTGACCTCGTCTTGCCGGCCAACGCCGTAGATGCGGGACAGCGCATCGCGCACCTGCGTCACCGAGTTGCTCTTCAGGATATGGATCGGGAGGCCCCGGCTCTCGGCCTGGCGCAGGCTGTCGGGCCGCCGCCGGTAGTGGTTCTTCAGAGTGAGAACAGCTCCTGCGCCGTCGAGGTTGCCCAGCACCCTGACCGGCAGCTCCAGCTCTTTGATCGTTTGCTCGACGTGGTGGCGGCTCACACCGTACGGAAAAATTCCCAGGGGCTTGGTTGGAGACGGTGGCGCCGGAGGCGGTTCCGGAGCGAGGACGACCGGCGAGTCGACATTGGAGATGACGCGTCCTTCTCGCGTGCGCATGCGAATCTTGGGTGAGACCATCGGCCCGCGCAAAGCGGCGTCGACGACATCGGCCAGAGGCATGTGGATCGCGACACGGTCGCGGTCCTGGATCTCGACCAGCACGTCGAAGGTCGGCGGTGCCTTGCGTTCAAGCACAGACTTTTGCGTCCCTCTGCGGCGAGCCTCTTCATCGGAAAGAGTCACGCTCTGGATGCCGCCGAGCAGGTCGTTCAGGGTTGGGTTGACGAGCAGGTTCTCGAGCGTCTGGCCGTGCGCGGTGGCGATGAGCTGCACGCCTCGCTCGGCGATCGTGCGGGCCGCCGCTGCTTCGAGCTCCGTACCGATCTCGTCGATGACGATCACCTCAGGCATGTGGTTTTCGACCGCCTCGATCATCACCGCGTGTTGGAGGAGCGGCGTCCTCACCTGCATGCGCCTGGCGCGCCCGATGCCGGGGTGCGGAATGTCGCCGTCGCCGCCGATCTCGTTTGAAGTGTCGACGATCACCACTCGCTTGCGCAGCTCATCCGCGAGCAGCCGTGCGCACTCGCGCAGCATGGTGGTCTTACCGATACCTGGGCGACCGAGCAACAGGATGCTCTGGCCGCTCACGACGATGTCTCTGATGATCTCGGCTGTCCCGGTGACTGCGCGGCCAATTCGCATCGTGAGTCCGGTGATGCGACCCGAGCGGTTGCGGATGGCCGAGACCCGGTGAAGCGTGCGCTCGATGCCGGCGCGGTTGTCATCGCCGAAATGCCCGACGTTGTCGGCGACATGCTCGAGGTCGGAACCCGACACCGGATGGTCGTCGAGCAGCACCTCGCGTCCAGGCACGCGAGCCTCCGGCTCACGGCCCAGGTCCAGCACGATCTCGAGCAGCTCACCCGGATCGGTGCGTTCGTGCAGCGCGCGGGCAAGATCGGGCGGCAGCGCTCTCGCGAGGAGCTCGATCTCCTCGTCCCAATTTGCAGCACGGTTGATCGCGGGAATTATTTTTTCAGTGTTCACGGCAGGAGACCTCGGCGAGAGATTCGGCGCCTAGGTGGTCCATATGGTAGGCGCGGGCGAGCACCGGAGCGAGCGCATCCGTTGATGCGTGAGCGAGGAGCGGAGCCCGCAACAACCCAGATGGGCCGCATCGGCGCCGAAGATCCGTCGAGGGCCTCCGGCCGGGAACACTTAGTCACCCGTAAGACGGCACCAGTCCCTTCTCACGCAACGGTACGCGGACCGCAAGCTCCTTGACCAAAAGCAGCTGCGTCAGCAGCACGCTGAACCCACGCCCGCGAAGGGCGTCGATCATGTGGGAATCATAGTGGCGCAAGCTCGACCAGGCAGGTGCTTCGGAGTCCTTGAGCAGCGACAGGCCAAAGTCTGCGAGCTCCCCCGGCAGCGGGCCTTCGGGCAGCGCCATGAAGTTCAGCGTGTCGGGACGCGCGCCAGTGCTTCGCTCCACTTTGGCCCACCCGACCAGCTCGATACGGTCAACGACATACTCCTGCTTGTCCGAGCCGCGTGCCGCGAGCCTACCCGTCCACTCGGCGCCGTGCATCGCCCTCCAGTCACGGTAGGTCGGCGCCTCGACCTGTGACACCTCTTGAGGCGTCACCTTGCGGTACAGCTGAAAGAGCAACCGGTTGTCGCCTCGCCTGGCCGGCCTGAGTTGTTCGGGGAATTGCTCTGAGCACATGGCGGGCTTGTCCGCGTAGACGACCACCTCGGTTGCGTACTGGCGGAATCCGCGCAACCGAAACGCCGGGAGCAAAGGATCGCGCTCGGGCAGGCGGACAAACAGGCGGAGCGCACCTTTCTCGAGCGCCTGGTTGGAGAGGTGCTCCACCAACGCCGGCGCCACCTCGTCCGAATCGGATTCCTCCGCGACCTGAAGATTCAGGACCTGCAGCACGCTCGCGCGCCGCAGGTCCAGGCCGAGCGGCTGGCCCGAGGCCTGGATGAAACCGACCACTCTGCCGTTCTCTTCGGCAACGTATATCAGCGTCTCCTGGGACAGGGGCAGCAGCGCGGAGAGCGTCGAGCTGAGCAGCGACCAAAGCCTGGCGGCGGGCGGCTCAGCCTGGCTCAAGCGGATATCCGCCGAGCGATGCATCTCCTCGATCCGGGCAAGGTCCAGGAGGCCGGCAGCACGAATTTTCACGAGGCGGCCATCCGGACGAACTGGCGATGAAGGCGCAGGTCGTCGGTCAGCTCGGGATGGAAGCACAGGGCGACAATGCGTCCCTGGCGCACTGCTACGGGGTGCCCCTCGTGCTCGGCGATCACCTCGGCAGCTCCCGTCGATTCGACCAGCGGCGACCGGATGAACACGCCGGGAAACGACTTGCCTCCCAATCCGATAACGTCCAGCGGGGCTTCGAAACTGTCGACCTGGCGGCCGTACCCGTTGCGGCGGACGCCGATGTCGAGCAGACCCAGGCCTTGTTGGCCGGTCATGCCGTCCAGAACGTCGCGGGCCAGCACGATCAGCCCGGCGCAGGTCGCGAACGTGGCTAGACCATGAGCTATCGCGGCGCGCAGGGGTTCGAGCAGGCCGTTGCGCTCCATGAGCATCGTCATGGTCGTGCTCTCACCACCTGGAAGCACGATGCCATCGAGGCCCTCGAGGTCTTCACGCGTCCGCACCAATCGTGTGCGCGCGCCCGACTTCTCCAGGGCACGGATATGCTCGGCAAAAGCACCCTGCATCGCGAGGACCCCGATGAGGGGCCGGACGCGCGCAGGGCGCTCTTTACTAGAAGTGCTCCCGGCCGGACGGGAGCTACCTGCCTCTAGCAGCGAGCAGCGCTTCCTTGGGGATGGCGGCGATCTCCAGACCCTCCATCGCCTTTCCCAGTCCCGCGGACACCTCGGCAAGGAGCGCCGGACGGTCGAAGTATGTGGTGGCCGCGACGATCGCCTTGGCACGCTTCAAGGGGTTCTCGGACTTGAAGATGCCTGACCCGACGAACACGCCGTCCACTCCTAGCTGCATCATCAGCGCCGCGTCGGCCGGTGTCGCGATGCCGCCCGCCGCGAAGTTGACTACTGGGAGACGGCCGAGCCGCTTGCACTCCGCGAGAACTTCCAGCGGCGCGCCGATCAGCTTCGCCTCGCGGGCCAGCTCGGCTCGGTTCATACCCCGCAGCTTGCGGATACCGGCGTTGACCGCCCGCGCGTGGCGAACCGCCTCAACCACGTTGCCGGTGCCCGCCTCGCCCTTGGTGCGGATCATCGCCGCGCCTTCAAAGATCCGGCGAGTCGCCTCCCCCAGATCTCGGCAGCCGCACACGAACGGCACCTTGAACGGGTGCTTGTCGATGTGGTTCTCCTCATCGGCCGGCGTCAGAACTTCGGACTCGTCGATGTAGTCGACTCCCAACGCTTCCAGGATCTGCGCCTCGACGAAGTGGCCGATCCGGCACTTCGCCATAACCGGAATGGTCACGGCCTCCATGATCGACTTGATCAGGTCGGGGTCGGACATGCGGGCCACGCCGCCTTCTTTGCGGATGTCGGCGGGCACGCGCTCGAGGGCCATCACAGCGGCGGCGCCAGCGTCCTGCGCGATGCGAGCGTGCTCGGGCGTGACGACGTCCATGATCACGCCGCCCTTGAGCATCTGGGCAAGGCCGGACTTGACCTTGAACGAGCCCTTTGTACCCCGCGAAATCGGAGGCTGCGCCGTGATTTCGCGAGGACCCCTCTCGGCGCCGTTTCCATTACGCGAACCGTTGCGTTCGGCCACGATCGAGATTCTACGCTGCGATGCTTCTAGAGCCTCTCCAGGACCAGTGTGCGTTTCGAGGCGTATTCGTGGTCGGACAGCAGCCCGTCCCGATGCAGGCGGGTCAGCATGTCCATCTCCTCGAGCACGTCCAGCAGCGGCGCCATGGTCCGGCGCGCCAGGTAGGCATCCGAGGCGGTACCGGCCTCCTCGCCGCGCGCGTCGAACTCGCGGATGAAGAACAGCGCCTTCACCGCTGAGAACGGGATCCCGAGCTTGCGGACCGGGCTGTCGCTCTGCTCGGCATGGAGATTCAGGACCACGCCATAGCGATGACGCTCGAGCGAGCCGTCCAGGTGGCCGCGAAGCACCTCGCCGTCGAGGAACCTGATGGCGACCTTCCTGGTGGGAGTCTCGGAGGCCAGGTCCTTGTCGCGCGGAAGCTCCACCCACTTGACCGCCGTGAGCGGGATCCAGGCCGTTTCGTTGTTCTCCAGGCCCCCCGCGTCGTCGACCTCGACCAGGAAGTCCGGCTCGTCGAAATCAAGGTCCCGGGCGACGCCTTCCAGGGTTTCGTCGTCGAAGAAGCGAATGACTACCTTGGCCATTGCATACCTACTGTACTAACCCTCATGTCTCGACACTCCTGCGCACTCGGCGCCGCCCGATTCGACGGGCGCATTTAATACAGACGGCAATGTGCTTACGGACAGCTTCGGCCTGGTTGCGGCGAAGCTTGCCGGCCAGGTATGGGGCCAGGAGGGGAACTGCCTCCGCGTGGTTGAGCTCGCCCTCGCCTTCCGCGGCGACGTACTCCTCCTTGAATCGCAAACGGGCGCGGTACAGCAGGGTCTCGACGGCGCTCTCTGACATCTTGAGCGTGCGGGCAATCTGCCGGTAGCTCAGGTCCTGCAGCTCACGAAGCGTCAACACGAGCCGGTACTTCTCGGGTAGGCGTTGCGCGACCGCCCACACCTGGCGGCGCATCTCGTTCGATTCCTGGACGAGGACCGGGTCGAAGCTCTTGCTGGTCGAGGGCAGGTTGGCCAGCAGCTCTCCCTCTTCCTCCTCTATACCGTCGGCACGCAGGTCGCGCTGGCGTCGCCGCAGCTCGTCGAAGCAGAGGTTGCGCGCGACCGTATGGACCCAGCCGCCGAAGTTGAACGAGTCGTCGACCCGATCCATCATCCGCAGCGCCTTCATGAAGGTCTCCTGCGCGATGTCCTCGGCCAGCAGGGCGTCCCCGAGCTTGCGGCGGACCAGCCGGTAAATGGATGCGACGTAGCGACGGTGCAGCTCCTCGAACGCATGGATGTCACCGGTGCGGTACGCCCTGACCAGCTCGACGTCCGACGGCTCGATGCCCTCTTTTGTCGGCGGATCCTGTTCTTCTATTCCCAAACGCGTTCCCGGCAGGCCCGCGCCGCGGTGCGGGTCAGCAATTGGCCGGCATCTCGCATGAGCTGCTGCAGATTGTCACCTTCCTCGTCGAGCGTCACGACCGCGGTGACGCCTAAACCACTCAACGCCTCCCAGCCGGGGCCCTTGCTTCCGGCGATGAGGAGAACCGGGATTCTAGCCGCTTTGGCGCGCTTTGCCACCTCGCCAGGGGCTTTGCCATAGCCGGTCTGGGCATCGGCCTGCCCTTCGCCGGTGATCACGAGGTCTGCGCCCTTGAGCTTCGAGTCGAAGCCGCTGGCCTCGACCACAAGCGGCGCACCGGGAACAAGCTTGGCGTCGAGGAACGCAATCAGCCCCGCGCCGGTGCCGCCGGCGGCTCCCGCTCCGGGTACATCCGCCACCCGCTTTCCAAGGTCGGGCTCGATCACCGCCGCGAAGTTGGCCAGCGCGGCATCCAGCTCGTGGATCGCTGCTTCGTCCGCTCCCTTCTGTGGGCCGTAGACTGCACTCGCCCCAAGTGGTCCGGTCAGCGGGTTGGTCACGTCACAAGCCACTCTCACCTTTACGGAGTGCCAGGCCGGGTCAAATCCTGAGGGGTCGATTCGCGCCAGGCGAGCCAGCGCCGCGCCCCCGCGCGGCAGCTCGACGCCGGCGGCATCCAGGAGTCGGTAGCCGAGCGCCATCGCCATGCCTGCGCCGCCGTCATTGGTTGCCGACCCGCCGATGCCGGCGATGATCTGGTCGACTCCCGCGGCCCGCACCGCCTCCAGCAGCTGCCCGAACCCGTACGTCGAGGCCTTCCGCGGGTCGCGCCATTCGCTTGGAATCAGCGTCAACCCGCTGGCGGAAGCGAGCTCAACCACCCCCGTTCGACCGGCCTCGATCAGTCCATAGGTCGCTTGCACCGGATCCCCAAGCGGTCCTTCCACGTCAACAGTCCGGTACTCGCCGCGGTGGGCGCTGACCAGCGCTTCGACCGTTCCATCACCCCCATCCGCGACCGGGACTTCAACCACCTCTGCGTCGGGAAAAGCTTGGCGGACTCCGCGCGCGATCGCGGCCGCGGCTTCTGATGCCGGCAGCGATCCTTTGAAAGCATTGGGGGCGATGACCACCTTCATCGCCGCGAGCTTAATAGACGGGGATCGTCCAGTCCTTGAACTTGGCCGACTCGCCGCGCACTGCGCCGAAATAGATGTTCTGCAGCTCCTGGGTGAACTCGCCGACCTTGCCATCGCCCACCGGACGGCGATCGACCTCGACGACTGGCGAGATCTGCGCGCCGGTGCCGCAGAGCAGCAGCTCATCGCACGTGTACAGCTCTGTGCGGTCGATGGAGCGCTCGACCACCGGCATGCCGAGCTCGTCCCTGATCAGGCGCATGAGCAGAGTGCGCGTCACGCCTTCCAGGATGTCGTCGGTGACCGGAGGGGTGACGAAGGTGCCCTCTTTGAACATGAACAGGTTCTCGGCGGATCCTTCCGACACATGCCCGTCGACCGTGAGGACGATCGCCTCGTCAAACCCGGCTTCGACCGCCTCCGACTTCGCGAGCGCGGATTGCGCGTACGAACCCGTCACCTTGGCCCGCGCCGGCAGCGACTGGTCCGGCACCCTCCGCCACGTGCTGACCATGCAGCGAATGCCACCCTCGATGTCGACGTAGTTGCCGAAGGGTATGGCGTAGATGAAAAAGCCGTGGTCCAGGTTGTGGAGCCGAACCCCGATCTCTTCGCTGGAGGTATAGAGCAGGGGACGCACGTAGACGTCGGACTTGAACTCGTTGCGCCGAAGCAGGTCGAGCGTGAAGTTGACCAGCTCCTCGGTGGAGTACGGGAGGGTCATTCGCATCACGTTGGCCGAGCGGCGCATGCGCTCGTAGTGCGGCGCAGGCTGGAGCAGGTAGAGTTGCTCGTGCTTCTGGTTCCAGTACGCTCGGATGCCTTCGAAGACGCCTGTGCCGTAATGAAGCGCGTGCGTCATCAAGCCAAGCCTGGCGTCGTTGTACCGGGCGAACCCACCTTCGTAAAAGACCCATGTGTTCGGATGTGTCGCCGGTTTCTTCGCGCCTGCTTTGGTTTTGGTGTCCACTCCCATCTCGAATCAAGTGTAGGCCTCGACCGGTGGGGGGCGACCGTTCCACACACCGGGATGCACAGCGCACCCGGGTTCTGTTATGAATCGCGACGTGAGCCTGTACGGCATCATCGCGGACCTGCGGCGCGAGCATCCGACCCCAGCGACCATGGAGACGCTCGACATGGTCGTGGCCGAGCTCGGCCGGACGCGTGACAACCTCAAGGAGGCGGTCGCCAATCTGAGCGGCAAACCCCTCCCGCCGGGTGGCAAGCCCGTCCTCGACGAGCTGGTCGAGCGAGCGCGCCAGGAGGGCGTCTACGACCTGGACTATGGTCCTGACCCGTATGACAAGCCACCCACCGAGCCTCTCGACGAGGGAACTTTGGGCATCGGGGCCCTGCTCGCACTCACGTCGGTCGGAGGTATCGCCCTTGCGGTGCTCGCCGTCTGGGTCGGGCTGAATGCCATCTTGCACTCCGGCAGTGGCTGAGTTCTCCTTCGACGTCATCTCGGAATTCGATTCCGCCGAGCTGACAAACGCACTGGACCAGGCTCGCCGCGAGGTCGGAACACGATACGACTTCAAGGACACGGAGACCGCTTACGACCATCGAGGCGATGTGATCGTGGTCGAGTCGGCCAGCGAAGAGCGGGCCAAGGCCGCACTCCAGGTTCTGCGCGAAAAGGCGGCCCGAAGACAGCTCTCGCCCAAGCTCTTCAAAGCGGGCGACCCCAAGACCATCGGAAAGGGTCGAGGTCAGATCGAGGTCCAGCTCAATGCGGGCATCACAGACGATATCGCCCGCGACCTTCGCAAGCGGATCCAGAACGTGACCCCCAAGGTGCAGGTACGCATCCAGGGCGACCAGCTGCGCGTCGTCGGCAAGGACAAGGACTCACTTCAGCTGGTGATCAAGTCGCTCCGCGAAGCAGAAGACATCCCCGTACCCCTGCAGTTCACCAACTACAGGTAGCGCTCGGCGAAAGACGATTAGCCCCGTGCTGGTCATCCCTGCCATCGACATCTTCGGCGGGCGCTGCGTTCGCCTGGTTCAAGGCGACTACGAGCACCCCACCGTCTACTCGGACGATCCTGACGAGGTTGTCGCGGAGTTTGCGAATGCCGGAGCCGAGCACCTTCACGTGGTGGACCTGGACGCCGCCCGCGGCACTGCTGACAACAAGCCGATCATCGAGTCGATCCTGCGCCGGAAGGAACTCAAGGTCCAGGTTGCGGGCGGCGTCCGGACCTCCGACGCGGTGGACTTCTGGCTCGGGGCCGGGGCTCACGCAGTGGTGATGGGTACCGCGGCGGTGCGCGATCCGCGCCTCCTCGAGAGATGTGCGCGCCTGCATCCCGGACGAGTGCTGACCGCCCTCGACCTGCGCGACGACAAGGCGGCTGTGAGCGGTTGGACCCAGACCGAGCCGGTCATGATCGGATCGCTGCTCGGGCGGTGGGACAGGTTACCTCTGGCCGGCGTGATCGTGACGTCCATCGACAGGGACGGCACTCTCTCGGGGCCTGACCTCGACGCGCTGCTCAAGGTACGGGCGATGACCGGTTTGCCCGTGCAGTACTCGGGCGGCGTGACTTCGCTTGACGACATCGGACGCGTGGAGGCGGCCGGTGCGAACGCCGTCATCCTGGGTAAGGCGCTTTACGAAGGCCGGATCACGCTCGAGCAGGCACTTGGGAATTGAGGCGAACCGGCGCCGTGGCGGCGATTGCCGTGGTCCCTCTCGTTCTTTTCTTTCTTGCCGCATGCGCCGTGTCCGGCGGACGCGATGCGGCAGACGACCAGACGCTTCACCAGGACATCGTCAGCAACGCCAACGGCGCCGAGGTGACGTTCGACGCGACGGTGGTGAACGATCCGGTGAAGTCCGGATCGCATGAACGATTCGAGGTCAAGGTCCCGACCGGTGAGATCCTCGAGGTCGACCACAACATCAGCCTCGCGACGTATGTGCCCGTGCACCCAGGCGACCACCTGGTTATCCACGGCAAGCTCTACATCGACCCTGGCCCTCGGATCGGCGTGCACTGCACTCACTCACATACGTCGAGCGGCTGCCCCATCCCGGGCTGGATCGAGCTCGCGAACACCTATTACGAGTGAAGACCTAGCTCGGTGCTAGCGCATCACGCCTTGACTTTTCGTGCGACCATCCACGTCGTCGCCTGGGCGACCGGTCGCACCACGATCTCGTCTATGTCGACGTGCGGCGGACGTGTGACGGCGAAGACCACGCACTCCGCCACGTCTTCGGCGGATAGCGGCTTCACCCCCTCATACACAGCCTTGGCCGCTTTGCGGTCGCCGTGGAACCGCACGATGCTGAACTCGGTCTCGGCCATCCCAGGGGCGATCTCCGTCACGCGGATCGGTTCTCCGTTCAGCTCCAGACGCAGCGTACGGGTGATCGCCCGCACCGCGTGCTTGGCTGCCGTGTAACCCGCGCCGCCCTTGTAGGTCTCAAATCCGGCGACCGAGCCGATGTTGACGACGTGCCCGTGTTTTGCCTTGCGGAGAAGTGGGAGACATGCGCGAGTCATCCACATCAGGCCCAGCACGTTGACCTTCCACATGCCAATCCAGTCCTCATCCACCGCAGTTTCAATCGGCGTGAGACCGAGAGCGCCGCCAGCGTTGTTGATCAATACGTCGATGCGTCCGAACTTCTTCGACACCTCGCGCACGAAGGCGTTGATGCTCTTCTGGTCGGTGACGTCGAGAGCCATTGGAATGCCATCCTCGCCGGCCACGCGCTTCAGACGATCCACACGACGCGCGCCCACGACGATCTGGAACCCCAAACGACCCAGCGCCACCGCGGTTGCGGCGCCAATGCCCGACGAGGCTCCAGTGATGACCGCTACCGGGTTTGCCTTGCTCACGTCCCTACCTCCGCATACCCCCGTGACATCGGATCACGACAGAGATTCTGTCAAAGCGTACCCTAGGGAAAATGCTGGAGGCACTGATTGGGGTTGTTGTCGGCCTCCTACTGCTGGCGGGCATCCTGGTCATGATCAGCCCGAACCTATCAGGCATGGTCAAGCGGGTCCGGTCGGTAAGGCGTCCCACCTCAGTCCCATCTGTGTTTCAGAACCAGCGCCGCGAAGCGGTTCCGCCAGGCTTGAACCCAAAGACCCAACGGGTGCTCGTGGCCTCCGCCCGGCTGTCCAACTGGCTTCGCACACACGGTCACGACGATCTGTCGCGCGACCTCCGAGCCGCCGCGGCTCGGATCACGACCAACGAGCCGGTTGGGCTCTACGCATTGCAGTCAGTGCTCAGGAAGGTGCGGACACTGAACCTCGAGGATGCCTCGCAGGAACGGTTGAAGGCGCTCTCGAATGAGCTGCGGACCGCGGTCCAAGATCGGTTCGAGCAGCTCGAGCTGCTGCCCTTCCGCCGTCCGTAAGAGTTTTCCTATATCGGTTCGCGGCGCAGGGTTTCGGGCCGCATCTCGGCAGGCAGATGCTGCTCTGAAGTTGAGACCAGACAGAACTCCGGCGCCGGCCCCAACACCATCATTCGCCGCCACAGGCTGACCTCGGGTCGAGCGGTCCAGGGCTTGAGGCTCTCGTACAGCTGTGGGTATCCCATGCCGGCCGGCTTGGAGAACCGGATCTCGTAACCAGGCTCGGTCCGCGCGCTTCCAGACCGCAGCATGAGCAGCTTGCCCGCGCCGTCCGCGGACATATGCGCCACCGCGTCGTGGGCCGTGGACCTCGCGCCCTTGACCGCGGCCTCGTTGACCCGATCCAGGGCTGCCGAATTGTCGACGAGATACCAGTCGGCGTAGCCATTTCCGATGCGGTACGTGGTCGAGCTGATGAAGCCAGGCGGTGGCTCGCCCGCAAGCGACGCGTGGAATCGCTTCAGGGCCGCCTCGTAAGACGGAGCCTTGACGCCGGAACCAGGACGATGAAAGAACACGTACGCGAGCACTACTTGACCTTGGGTCCCTTGCCTGACTCCACGTATTTCTTCAGCGCCGCCATGTTCTTGCGGATGCCTTCCGCGTACTGACGATTCAGTAGGCCCCCGGCGAAACGAAGAAGTCCGCCGAGCTCGTAGTCCATCTCGTACACGACACGCGTACTGCCGTCCTTCTGCTCGGTATACGCGTAAGACCAGGTGCCTTTCAGCGGACCGCGTGTGAACTTGCCTGCGCACCTTTTCGGTTTGACATACGCCGTCTGCTCCACCTCAAGCGTCTCCTTCAACCCGCCAGGCAGTTCGAGGTGATAGCGATATCGCGTGCCCTTGCCGGGAGGTCCGTCGTCGAGCTTCTCGGCCTTGGCCAGGTTCGACGACCACCGAGGAGCGTGCTCAACATCCTCCTGGACGACCGCCCAGACGCGTGCCGCCGGTGCGTCGATGACGACCGTCTCGCGCATCTTGGTCACCCTGCGATGATCCCACGAGTGCCGGAAATCGCAAGTCCTCGAATGCTCGGTGCGCTGCGCCACAGGAATTTTCGGCTCTTCCTGACCGGTCAGGTCATTTCCACCGCAGGCACGTGGATGCAGAGCGTCGCAATGCCGTGGCTGGCGCTGCAGCTGACACACAGCGCCTTGCTGGTCGGGCTTGTTCTTGCGGCGCAATTCCTGCCCGTGCTGGTTGGCGGCCCCCTCGGCGGAGTGGTCGCCGATCGCTACCGCAAGCGAACCGTCCTGTTGGTCACCCAGGCACTATTCATGGTGCCTTCGTTCACGCTTTACGCAGTCACCGCGACCGGGCATACCGAGTACTGGATGATCGTCGTCGCGGCCTTCCTCACAGGCACCGTCAACCTCTTCGACGTGCCTGCGCGCCAGGCCTTCGTCATCGAGATGGTCGGCAGGCAGGACCTCATGAACGCGATCGCACTCAACTCAGCGACGTTCAACGCCGCGGCGGTCATCGGCCCCGCCGTCGCGGGCCTGCTCATCTCTGCCGTAGGCGTGCCGATCTGTTTCCTGGTCAATTCCGTCAGCTTCATGGCCGCCATCGTCGCGCTGCTCCTGATGCGAGAGCTACCGAGCGTCGCGCCGCAGCACAAAGACCTGCCATTCATGAAGCGGCTCGTGGAGGGCGCCTCCTACGCGCGACACGAGAGGGTGGTCGGCATGCTGCTGATCGCAGTCGCGGTCTTCTCACTGTTTGCCATGAACCGATTGACGCTGATCCCCCTGTTTGCCGACCAGGTACTGCACGTCGGTGCTCGCGGCTTCGGTTTCCTGCTTGGCTCGATGGGCTTCGGTGCGCTGGTCGGTGCGCTGACGCTCGCGTTCTTTCCGCGACTCGGAGCGGATCCGGGACGGCAGCTGTGGATGGCGATGATCTGGGTCGCGGCCCTCATCGAGTTTTCGATCTCGCGGGTCTTCGTGCTTTCGATGCTCGCACTCTTCGTCGCGGGCTACTGCCAGATCTCTTTCGTGGCGGCCGCCAACAACCGCATTCAGACCATCACGCCGGATCACCTGCGCGGCCGTGTCATGTCGCTCTATGCCCAGGCCCTGATCGGAGTCGGCCCCCTGGGAGCCCTCCAGGCGGGTTTCCTCGCAGAGAGGCTCGGGGCACCAAGGGCAATGGCAATCGGCGCGAGCATCGCCGGCGCGGTCGTGGTCGGGATCCGCATCTTCAGTCCGGAGGTCTTTTCGACCCGAGCGCCTAATCCCGAGGCAGGTAGCGCGGCAGCTCGGCGAGTGAAGTGAGGTTCCTGGCTCGAAGGAAGGCCGCGATTCCATCGTGCACGTCGGCGATCGCGCGTGGGTTGACGAACGTCGCCGTGCCAACCTGGACCGCGGCGCATCCGGCGACCAGGAACTCGAGCGCGTCCTCCGCCCGCGTGATCCCTCCGATCCCGATCACCGGGATCCTCACCGCCCGCGCCGCCTGGTGGGCGAGATGCACCGCGAGCGGCCGTATGGCGGGGCCGGAAAGACCTCCGGTGCGGAAGCTCAGCCGTGGTTTGTACGCGTGCAGGTCGATCGACATGCCGACAAACGTGTTGATCGCGCACAGCGCGTCGGCGCCGGCCGCCTCGACCGCGCGGGCGATGACGCCGATGTCGCTGACCATCGGGGTGAGCTTCACCCACACAGGGAGGCTGGTTCGCTTGCGCACGGCTTCGGTCACCGCGGCTGCGGCGCGGGGGTCGTTGCCGAAGTAGAGGCCGCCCTGCTCGACGTTGGGGCACGAGATATTGATCTCGAGCCCGGCGACTCCTGGCACCCCATCGAGTCGCGCAGCGAGCTCTCCGTATTCGCCCGCCGACTCCCCGTTGATGTTGACGAAAACTGGAAAGTCCCACTCCGCCCACTTTGGTGCGTAGTCGCTGATGAGCGCTTCAACTCCGGGCCCCTGGAGCCCTATTGCGTTGAGCATCCCGCTTGGCGTCTCGGCGATGCGCGGCGGAGCGGTGCCCTCGCGCGGCCGGAGAAAGATGCCTTTCGAGACCATGCCGCCGAGCGCTCGCCGCTCGACCAGCGGGACCTCAGTCCCGTAGCCGAAGGTGCCCGAGGCGGCGAGCACCGGTCCGCGCAGCGTGAGCCCGCCAATCGCGACAGGAAGGTCGGTGCTCATCTGCTCACGACATACGAGAGATGGGACGGCAGGGCTGCCCAATCGATTTCGGCGGCGCGGTAGACAGGGCCCTCCTTGCACGCGCGGTCATAACCTCCGCGCCGGAGCGGGACCGCGCACCCGAGGCAGACGCCAGTGCCGCAGCCCATGTAGGTCTCGACCGCCACCAGCGCTTCGGGCCAGCGATCCGCGACCGCAGAGAGCATCCGGTTGGGTCCGCACGCCAGGACAAGATCTGCGTCGGGGGCCGCCGCCACCACCGTACCGGCGAAGCCTTTGGACCCGTCGTCCGTCGCCCAGATCACGTCGTGTCCCTCGAATTCCGAACACAGCTCGTCACTGGTCCGGGCGCCATGTACCCAGGTCACCCGCATGTCCAGCGATGTCGCCTCCCGCGCGGCGAGCGGCATGGGTGCCACACCAAGTCCGCCGCTGATCAGCACGACGCTGCGCGGACCGGCGACCAGGCCGAAGCCATGTCCCAGGGGGCCGAGGCAGCTCAAGCGATCGCCGGGATTCATGGACAGCAGCTGGGAGGTTCCCTCGCCGACCGCCTTGAGGACGATCTCGATCTGCTCGCCGTTGATGCGATAGACCGAAAACGGCCGCCTCAGCAACGGTCCGGGAGACCAGCCCAGGTTGACGAACTGGCCTGCGCGAACCGAGGCCGCGATCTCCGGCGCGTGCATCGCGATGATGAACATGTCGCGCGCCACGTGACGCTTCGCCGCGACGGTTGCGTCAAGCAGGAACACCCTGCCTCCATTCGTCGATGGTCCTGACCTCCATCTCGCGTGAAGGTGCCACGGCGGATTCGAGCAGCGCGGTGGCGGTGTCGAGCGAGGTCAAGCACGGAATGCGGCGCTCGACGGCAGCGCGCCGGATCTCGAAGCCATCCTTGAAGACAGGGCCGCCGGCTTCTTCCGGCTCTGTGTAGATGTTCGACATCGTATTGATGACGAGGTCCACCTCGCCGCGCGTGATGACGTCGAGCACGGTCGGCGATTCCTCGCCGATCTTCGCGACCACTAGCGGAGAGAAGCCCGCCTGCCGGAGGGCTCTCGCAGTACCCTCGGTCGCCACCAACGACCACCCCATCTGGACCAGGCGAGAGACGATCGGAAACAGCTCCGGCTTGTCAGCGTCTGCGATGGTGAGAAGCGCGGTTCCACCTCGCTCGATCGGCATGCCTGACGCGGCGAACGCCTTGCGGAGAGCCTCGTTCAGCGTGCTCGCGATGCCGATGGCTTCGCCGGTGGACTTCATCTCGGGGCCGAGGTACGAGTCGACCGCCGGCAGCTTGTTCATCGAGAACACTGGGGCTTTGACGGCAACCAGGTCTCGCGGGGGGATGAGCCCCGTTGCCCAACCGATGTTCGCCAGCTTCTCGCCGAGCATCACCCGCGTGGCGAGCTTGACCATCGGCACTCCGGTGACCTTGGAGAGAAACGGGACCGTGCGCGATGCGCGCGGGTTGACCTCGAGCACGTACACGTGGCCGCGGTGCACGACGTACTGGACATTCACCAGGCCACGCAAGCGGAGGTGCCGCGCGATCTTCACCGTGTAATCGATCACGTGGTCGATCTCTGTTTTCTCCAGGCTTTGCGCCGGGTACACCGCGTATGAATCACCTGAGTGCACGCCCGCACGCTCGACGTGCTGCATGATCCCCGGGATTACGACAGTGTCGCCGTCGGAGATGGCGTCGACCTCGACCTCAGTGCCCTGAAGGTACTTGTCGACCAGCACGGTGCCCCGCGGCATGGCCCTGATCGCCCAGAGCATGTAGCGGCGCAGCTCCTCACGGTTGCGGACGATCTCCATCGCCCGGCCTCCGAGGACATAGGAGGGCCGGACAAGCACGGGGTAACCGGCGCGCTCTGCGATCCCGACCGCCTCCTCGACCGTGGTCGTCGTCCCGCCTACCGGCTGAGGGATGCCGATTGCATCGAGTGCGTTGGCGAAGGCGCGCCGATCTTCGGCGAGGTCGATCGCCTCGACGCTCGACCCCATGATCGCAACGCCACGCTGGTTGAGCGGCTCGGCCAGGTTGATCGCGGTCTGGCCGCCGAACTGTACAAGTGCGCCCTCCACGTGCTCGGCCTGCGCCACGTGCAACGCGCCATCGAGGTCGAGCGGGTCGAAGTACAGGCGATCTGAGGTGTCGAAGTCCGTCGAGACCGTCTCGGGGTTGGAGTTGACCAAAACCGCCCGGACCCCCGCCTCCCGCAAAGACCACGCTGCGTGGACCGAGCAGTAGTCGAACTCGATGCCCTGGCCGATGCGTATCGGGCCGGACCCGATCACGAGAGCACTCTTAACTATTTGTGCGCCCTGCGCACGCCCGGCCTCGACTGCGAAGCTCTCGTTCTCGTCCTCCCAGCAGGAGTAGTAATACGGCGTCGCCGCCTCGAACTCCGCGGCGCACGTGTCCACCAGCTTGTAGGTCGGCGTTCCGCTCTCGATCGTGTCGCCGCGAAGCGCAACGATCATCGCGTCGGAGAAACCGGCGCGCCGCAGCTCGCGCAGGTCGCCCTCAACCTCGAGGCGCGTGATGTTCGCCATGCGGTCGATGAACCACCGATCGATTCCGCTGCGCTCGGCGAGAGATTTCGGGTCGGCACCATTCCGCAGAGCGTTGAGCAGCGCGAAGAGCCTCCGGTCGTTGGGCTGATCGATCGTCTCCGGACCGAGCTCCCAGGTCGCAGGCGGCTTCTGCTCGAGCGAGCGCATGGCCTTCGTCAGCGCGGCCTCGAATGTCCGCTCGATCGCCATCACCTCACCGGTGGATGCCATCTGTGTGCCGAGCCTGCGGTCGCCCGCGGGAAATTTGTCGAAGGGCCAGCGCGGGATCTTGACGACGCAGTAGTCCAGCGCGGGCTCGAAGGCGGCGAACGTACGACCGGTGACCTCGTTACGAATCTCCTCGAGCCGCCTCCCTACTGCAACCTTGGCCGCGACACGCGCGATTGGATAGCCAGTGGCCTTCGAAGCCAGAGCCGATGACCGGCTGACGCGAGGGTTGACCTCGATCACGTAGTACTTCGAGCTCCGGGGATCGAGAGCGAACTGGACGTTGCACCCACCCTCGATGCCGAGAGCACGGATGATGCGAATCGCTGACGAACGCAGCATCTGGTGATCGCGGTCGGACAGCGTCTGTGCAGGCGCCACAACGATGGAGTCGCCGGTGTGCACGCCCATCGGGTCCAGGTTCTCCATGTTGCACACGGTGATGCACGTGTCCGACGCGTCGCGCATGACCTCGTACTCGATCTCCTTCCATCCCCACAGCGAGCGCTCGATGAGGACCTGGTGGATCGGTGAAGCGTTTAGCCCACCGGTGGCGACGCGCACCAGGTCCGCCTCATTGGTGACAAAGCCACCGCCCGTTCCACCCAGGGTGTACGCGGGCCGAATGACCAGCGGCAGGCCGACCTCGCCGGCGAACTCGCGCACCTCGTCGAGCGACTCACAAACCCGGGAGATCGGGACTGGCTCCCCGATTTGCTGGAGCATCTCCTTGAACGCCTGGCGATCCTCCGCCTTGCGAATCGTCTCGATGCCCGCGCCAAGCAGCCGGACGTGGTACCGGTCGAGGACGCCGGCAGCGGCAAGCTCGGTCGCCAGGTTCAAGCCCGTCTGTCCTCCAAGCGTCGGCAGCAGCGCGTCCGGCCGCTCCCGCGCGATGACTCGCTCCACCGCGTCGACCGTCAGCGGCTCGAGATAGACGCGGTCCGCCACGTCCTCGTCGGTCATGATCGTCGCGGGGTTGGAATTCACGAGCACCGTCGTGATGCCTTCTTCGCGCAGCGCCTTGCATGCCTGCGTTCCGGCGTAGTCGAACTCGGCGGCCTGGCCGATCACGATCGGCCCCGAGCCGAGGATCAGGACCTTGCGCGGCTTCGAATGCTGAACCGCGCCGCCGACCGGCTTCAAAACAGGTCGACGTTCGCGAACCATCTCGACGAACCGGTCGTACAGGTGCTGGTTGTCCTGCGGCCCCGGGCAGCCCTCGGGGTGGTACTGGACACTGAACACGGGCAGGCTCCGGTGACTCAGGCCCTCGACCGATCCGTCGTTCAGGTTTCGCTGCGAGACGAAGAAGTCACCCGCCGGGATGGAGTCTGCAACCACCTGGAACTCGTGGTTCTGGCTGGTGATGTGCACCTGGCCGGTCTCGAGATCTTTGACCGGGTGATTGGCGCCGTGGTGCCCGAACGGGAGTCGCGATGTGGTCGCGCCGGCGGCGCGGCCGATGATCTGGTGGCCGAGACAGATGCCGAAGATCGGGATGCGGCCGATGGCTTGGCGCGCAAGCTCCACTGGCCCGTCGAGCACAGCGGGGTCTCCCGGCCCATTCGCCAGGATCATGCCGTCGGCGCCGGTGGCCTCGATGTCCGCCCACGTCGCCGTGTGCGGCAGCACGACGACGCGACAACCACGTTCGCGAAGCGAGCGAAGGATGTTGGTCTTGACGCCGTAGTCGACGACGGCGATCGACAGCCCGGCGCCGTCGGCGTGGTGAGCACGCCGTAGCTCCGCCGGCAGCGCCTCGAGCCATTCCTCGGTCGAGGTGCGCGACGTCTGAGCCACCAGGTCCTGCTCCGCCAGCGGCGTCACGCGGCGCGCCGCCTCCGCGAGCTCGGCGAGTCGTGCCTGGCTCGGAGCCTCTGATTCGTGAGTCAATACAGCACGCAGCGCGCCATGCGTGCGCAGGTGGCGCGTCAGCGCTCGCGTGTCGATCTCGGTGATCGCGGGCACCTTCCAATGCTTCAGGTATTCGTCCAGGGAGGCCTGGCTCGAATGGTGGCTCGGGACCGGGCACGCCCACCGCACGATGAGCGCTCGCGCCCAGGGTCTTGACGACTCCGCGTCAGCCTCTCGGACTCCGTAGTTGCCCTGGAGCGGGTAGGTCATGCACACCATCTGCCCCGCATAAGACGGGTCGGTGAGCACCTCCTGGTAGCCGGTCATCGCCGTGTTGAAGACGACCTCCCCTTCACCGACGGCATCGGCGCCAAGAGCAACGCCCACAAACGACCTTCCGTCCTCTAGCACCAGCGCTGCGAAAGTCCTGTCAGCTGGCAACGATCACCGCCTGGTCGATGCCGTCCTCTTCGGAAACCAGCACGTCGATCCGCTCAGCATCCGACGTGGGGACGTTCTTGCCGACGTAGTCCGGGCGGATCGGTAGCTCGCGGTGGCCACGATCGATCAGCACCGCCAGCTGGATCGCGCGTGGACGCCCAAAGTCCATCAGCGCATCCATCGCCGCGCGCGCGGTACGGCCGTGGTGGATGACGTCGTCGACGAGGACGACGACCTTGCCCTTGATGTCCGGTATGTTCGACGTCGCGCGGTGCGCCGGCTCTCGCAGATGGCGGTCGTCGCGGTGCTGGCTGATGTCCAGCGAACCGACGGCGATCGGCCCGCCCTCGAGCTCCATCAGCTTGGCCGCGAGGCGAACCGCCAGGTGGTCGCCCTTGGCGGGAATCCCGACGAGGACGAGATCCTGCGTGCCCCGGTTCCGCTCCACAATCTCGTGGGCGATCCGAGACAGCGACCGGCGAATCTGCTCGGCGTCCATCACCGTTGCTTTGAGGCGGCCCTGGGTGATGCTCATGCGAGGAGGCGATCCAGAAGGGCCATGCGGACGTGCAGGCCGTTTCGAGCCTGTCGGAAATACGCGGCGCGGGCGTCGTCGTCGACCTCCGGCGCGATCTCGTCAACGCGCGGCAGCGGGTGCATCACTATCGCGTACTTGCGCATCAGGTCGAGAGTGCTCTTGTCGATCCGGTAAATACCCTTCACCGCCTCGTAGGCAGCGGGATCCGAGAACCGCTCCTTCTGGATGCGCGTCATGTAGACCACGTCGACCTCTGGCAACACCGCTTCCATGTCCTCGGTTTCGACCCATGGGATGTGGCGCTCGTCGAGGTGGGCTTTCAGGTCGTCTCGCATCCCGACCATGGGCGGGGCGACGAACCAGATCTTGATGTCTTTGAACTTGCTGAGAAGGTAGGTGAGAGAACGGACGGTGCGGCCGTTCGCCAGGTCACCGACCATCGCCACCTTGATGCCGTCGATCCGGTTGAGCTCGTCCTTGATCGTGTAGAGGTCGAGCAGCGCTTGAGTCGGGTGCTGTCCCGGCCCGTCACCCGCGTTGATGATCGGCACTGAGCTGATCGCGGCGGCCCTCTTGGCCGCGCCTTCCTCGTTATGCCGCAGCACGATCACGTCGGCATAACCGCTGACGATGCGGATCGAGTCTTCGAGCGTTTCGCCCTTGGCCGCGGAGGAGAACTCGCGGGCGTTGTCCGTGCCCATGGCCTGCCCGCCGAGCCGCATCATCGCCGCCTCGAACGAAAGGCGGGTGCGCGTCGAGGGTTCGTAGAAGAGGGCGGCCATGACCTGGCCGTTGAGGCGCCCCATGAACCGGTGGGGTTCGCGCTTGATCTCGTCGGACCGGGAGAAGAGGTCTTCGAGCAACGTGCGCGAGAACTGCTGGCTCTCGATCACGTGCCGCAGCCGACTGCCGATGGCCATCAAAAAACCTCCTTCCTGGTCTCTCAGGACCAGACTTAAAGGAACCGAGGGAATCCCCTAACTACCAGAGTGCGCCCTGCGCGCGCCCGGCACACGAAAGTTTACCTTAGTCAGGCATGAACAAAAGACCAGGACAGGTGACCGTCACTACGGAGGTCGGTGTCTGCTCCTTCTGCGGCCGCCCGCGCAACCTACGACGAGAGGAGCACCAGCTCGGGACATTCGTCCGCACTGTGGTGACGTGCGAGACCTGCCACCGGACCCTTTCCAGCACGATGGGCGTGGCGAGTGCCGAGGCGCCGGCAAGCGAAACGGCGCCTGCCAAGGCCAAAGCGGCAGAATCCAACGCCGCCAAACTGACACCCGCGCCGAAGGTCCAGCCGGCCAAGCCCACGGTCGCGACGAAAGCCAAGCCTCCGGCCACCAAGCCGAAAGCCACGAAGGCTCGCACCAGCAAGTCCAAGTGAGCCCGGTGGCGGTCACGATTGACCGCCTGGAAAAGACGCTCGGCAAGAACAAGGTGCTGCGAGGCATCTCGCTCGAGGCCAACGCCGGCGAGATCTTCGGCCTCCTTGGCCCCAACGGCGCGGGCAAGACAACCACCCTCAGGGTGATCTGCACCCTGCTGTCGCCCGACGCCGGGTCGGTCAATGTGCTGGGCTTCGACACTCGGACCGCGCCGGAAGATGTACGCCGCAGAGTTGGAGTGGTCACCGCCGACATCGGCGTCTACCCGCGGCTTTCAGCGCGCGAGAACATCACCTACTTCGCACAGCTCAGCGGGGTGCCGGACCGCGACGTGAAACAGAGAGTCGACGCAGTGGTCGATCGCCTGAGCATGGCGGCGTTCGCCAACCAGCGCGCGGACAGCCTCTCCTCGGGCCAGAAGCAGAAGGTAGCGATCGGTCGGGCGATCGTCCACGACCCTGAGGTCCTGATGTTCGACGAGCCCACTTCCAACCTCGACGTCCTCGCGTCGCGGGAGATCCGGGAGTTCATGGTCGAGTCGCGTGGACGCGGCAGGTGCGTGATCTTCTCAACCCACGTCCTGCACGACGCGGAGCGGCTGTGCGACAGGGTCACCATCCTCCACGAGGGCAGCGTTGTCGCGACCGGCTCCACCGCGGAGGTGAGGGGTGCCCATCGAGACCTGGAAGATGCATTCCTCGAGCTCGTCCTGTGAAGCCCCTGATGATCGTCTTTCAGAAAGAGATGCGCGAGATCGTGCGCGACCGCCGCACCTTGATTGCGATCGGGCTGGCCGCCCTGGCCACGCCGCTCATCATGACCGTCGTCTCGCAGCTCGCGACCAAAACGGCGACTCAGACCTATACGGTCGGCTACAGCGGCGAGATCCCGGCCGGTCTCGACGTCCTTTTGACGGCGACTGGCCTGAAGCTCGAGAGCGTCGCCGACCCCGTCGCCGCAGCCAGACAGCAGGTGGATCTCGGCGTCATCTTCCAAGCCGCCCAGATCGATGAGTACTACGACCCGACCCGCCGGGGCGCGCAGATCGCAGACACACGCTTGCAGACCGTTTTGGGCAGGTACGAAGCCGCCAAAGCGGATGCCGCGCTGCAAGCGCGCGGCGTCGACCCGGGAGTCCTGCATCCGCTGCCGGTGAGGGTCCATCCTCTGAGCTCGCCGGCGAAGGCGGCTGGGAACGCGTTCCTGAGCTTCTTCCTGCCCTACATCCTGATCACGATGGTGCTCACGGGCGGGCTTTCGGCGGCGCTCGACAGCTCAGCCGGTGAACGGGAGAGGAAGACCCTGGAGAGCCTGCTCCTGACCCCGGCGCCGCGAAGCCGCATCCTGCTCGGCAAGATCCTCGCGATCGGCACCATCAGCCTCGTCGCGGCGATCGCCGCGATCGCCTCGATGCTGCTGGCCCTGACCCAAATCGCCCTGCCAGGCAGTGAGGGCATAAGTCTCAGTCCGCTCGCCGCCACAGTGATGGTGTGGCTGGCGATCCTGCTCGCAGGTGCGTTCAGCTCCCTTACTCTGACGCTCGGGACGCTGGCGAAGAACTTCCGTCAGGGCCAGGCCTACGCCACGCCGCTGTACTTCATCACGATCTTCCCGGCCTCGATCATCCTGTTCATCCCGGATTTCAATCCCAACCTCGCCTACTACCTGATCCCGATCCTCAACGCCGTGCTGGTCCTGCGGGATGCGATAGTCCATAACTCGGTCGCCTGGCCTGCGCTGGGTGTCACGAGCGCCAGCCTGATCGCCGTCGGCCTGATTTGCTGGTTCGCGGCGCTGCGGCTCTTCACCAGGGAGGCCCTGCTGGTCAGGTCCTGATTCGGCTCCGCCGGTGGCAAACTAAGGGCGTACAAGATGGCGGCGCGCTATACCCGGGAAAGTGACCTTCGGAGCCTGGAACGACGAAGCATGTACGCGATCTTTGCTCCGCTCAACGAGGAGGAGCGACTGCCGCGAGAGCTCATTCTGGAGGGAAAGCGGCACAGGGCGGTAGGGCGCCGCGAGCTGGCGGGAGCGATGTGGTTACCGGCGATTTTCCTGATCCTGTTTCTCGCCGGTTGGGGCAAGTTGGATGCGGTTGCGGCCTTGGTCGCGATCGCGGCGGCTTTCGTGGGTTTGTGGGCATTCGTCCTGGTCGGCAAGCGTGATGCCAAATCGTCGCGACGGCCATAATCAGGTCCATGACGCAAGCAGTGATCGTGGCTCTGGGCCGTTCTCCGATCGGTAGGGCGCGCAAGGGTTCCCTCGTCGACGTCCGGCCCGACGACCTCGCCGCCCACGTCGTGACCAAGGTGTTGGAGAAGGTTCCAGAGCTCGATCGCGGCGACATCGAAGACCTGATTTGCGGCTGCGGCCTGCCCGGCGGCGAGCAGGGTCACAACATCGGTCGCGTCGTTTCGATCCTGGCTCGGCTGGACGTCCCGGGCGTCACGGTGAACCGGTATTGCTCCTCCTCGCTGATGACGACGCGGATGGCAAAGCATTCGATCGAGGCCGGTGAAGGGGATGTATTCCTCTCGGTCGGTATCGAATGCGTGTCGCGGTACGGCAGCGGCTACCCCGACGCGCCCGACACCTACAACCCGAGGCTGGTACCGGGAAACACCGACGAGTATCCGGACATCTACATCGCGATGGGGCAGACCGCGGAGAACGTGGCCCGGCGCGAGAAGATCAGCCGCGAGGAGCAGGACCGCTACGCGGTCAAGAGCCAGAATGCCGCCGTTGATGCGCAAAACAACGGCTTCTTCGACCGCGAGATCATCCCGGTCCCGCTGCCCAGCGGCGCAATGTTCACGAAGGACGATGGACCGCGTCCGGGCACAACTGTGGAGGTGCTCGCAACGCTGAAGCCGGCCTTCCGAGAGGACGGCACGGTGACGGCCGGCAACGCGTGCCCGCTCAACGACGGTGCCGCCGCGGTGGTCGTGATGTCGGATCGCAAGGCAAAGGAGCTGGGCCTCAAGCCGATCGCACGGATCGTCTCGACCGGGCTCTCGGCGCTCGAACCCGAGTTCATGGGCCTGGGCCCGATCGACGCGTCGAGGCAAGCGCTGAAGCGCGCCAAGATGACTATCGACGACATCGACATCGTCGAGATCAACGAGGCGTTCGCCGCGCAGGTCATCCCTTCAGCTCGCGCGATCGGGGTCGACCCATTCAGCGACAAGGTCAACCCGCACGGCGGCGCCATCGCGCTTGGGCACCCATTCGGGATGACGGGGGCGCGCATCCTCTGCACGCTGCTCAACGGGCTCCGGGCAATGGACAAGACCTACGGGCTCGAGACGATGTGCGTCGGCGGTGGCCAAGGAATGGCGATGATCGTGGAGCGTCTCAACTAGAGCAGGCGACTACGTTCCACGGGAAAGATTCGTTGGTAGGACACTGTCGGCACCTACCGGGCGATCTCCTTCCTCTTATAAAAGCGGCACGGGGGCGATTCCGCAGTCGTGTGGAAGTTCCAGTGCCTGCACCACGCGGTGCCGTCGAACATGCGGCACGTGCCGCACGTGACGCGTGGGTTTTCCACGTGCGTCTTCTTCATGTGATGTTCGGGACGCTCACCGGAGAAGCCGTCTTTCACAGCTGTGACCGGACTTCCCACAGCGCGGGAAAAAACCGCTTGTCCAGGGTCGTGCGCAAATATTCCGCGCCGCTGCTGCCGCCGGTCCCCGTCTTGCCGCCGATCTGGCGCTCCACCATCAGCACGTGTCGAGCCCGCCAATGCGCAAATGCCTGGTCGTGGTCGAGCATCGCCTCGCACAGGTCGAACAGATCCCCGTAATGCTCGCGATCTCGGAAGACCTGGAGCAGCGACGGCGATCCCCGTCGCTCGACAAGGCCGCGGAAGGCGTCTCCAAGGGAGGGTTCGTCCAGACGCCGGCGCAGCCGGGCCAGCTCGTCTGGCGTCGCCTCAAGACGCGCGAGGTACTTCGGCTCCTTCAGCCCGGAGAGGAACTCGATCTCGCGAAACTGCACCGACTGAAACCCGCTTGCCGGCGCGAGCTGCGACCGGAAAGCGAGGAAGTCCTGCGGCGACATCGTCTCGAGGACTTCGATCTGCTCGACGAGGAGCCGTTCGATGACGTGAACTCGCTTGAGGTAGTGGCGCGCGAAGAAGATGTCGTCGGCGCCGATCCGGTCGCGCGCTGCCTCGAGCTCGAACAGCACCACCTTGAACCAGAGCTCGTAGACCTGGTGGGCCACGATGAAGAGCAGCTCGTCGTGTTCGTGGCTGAGCCCCTGCTGCAAGTCCAGGAGCTCCGGCACCTTGAGATAGGTGCCGTAGGAGAGTAGCCGACCTTCCTCACCAAATCGAGATCCCATTTGCGATTGGCTAGTGCTTGAAGTGGCGCCGGCCGGTCATGACCATCGCGATCCCGGCGGCGTCCGCCGAGGCCACGACTTCTCCGTCGTTGACCGAGCCGCCCGGCTGGATGGCTGCCGTGACCCCCGCCCTGATCCCTTCCTCGAGGCCGTCGGCAAACGGGAAGAACGCATCCGAGGCCATCACAGACCCGACGGCCCGCGCGGCGGCACGCCGGACCGCTATCTGCACGGCCTCGACGCGCGACATCTGGCCGGCACCGACTCCCACGGCGGCACCTTCCTTGAAGAGAACTATGGCGTTGGACTTCACGTGCTTGACCGCGGTCCACGCGTATCCCAGCTGCTCCCATTCCGCCTCGGTCGGCGCACGCTGGGTGACGACGGCAGCAGTCGACCGATCGAATCCGATCCGATCCCACTCCTGTACGAGAAAGCCTCCCGGCACCGAGCGCACATCGAAGTCGAGCAAGCCCGCCCGCGGTGGCTCGGCGACGAGGACGATCATGCTTTTGCGGCGCGCTAGCACATCTTTGGCCTCGTCGAGGACCTCGGGGGCGATCACCACGTGCGTGACGATCTGCACGATCTGCTCGGCAGTGGATCGGTCGAGCGGGCGGTTGACCGCAACGACTCCGCCGAACGCCGAGACCGGGTCGCACTCGTAGGCGAGCCGGTATGCGATGGCGATGTCCGCCGCCACGGCCAGGCCGCACGGGTTCATGTGTTTGACGATCGCCGCCGCGGGCGGCTCGTAATCGCGCACCAGCTGATAGGCCGCCGATGCGTCCTGGATGTTGTTGAAGCCAAGCTCCTTGCCCTGGACCTGCACCGCGCCACCCAGGCCGCCGGGGTCGGGCCCGAATCGGTAGAACGCCGCCTTCTGGTGCTCGTTCTCGCCGTATTTCAACGGCTGTGTGAGCAAGCCGGCGAACGAGATCTCATGTGGAAATCCGTCAGTCTCGGTCCCGCGCAGGTAAGCGGCGATCCATGAGTCGTAAGCAGACGTGTGCGCGAAGGCCTCAGCGGCCAGGCGGCGGCGCATTGACGCGTCTACCGTTCCTTCGCTGAGGGCGCCGAGCACCTCGGCATAGCGCTCCGGCCTCACGACCACGACCACGGACTCGTGGTTCTTGGCGGCGGCGCGAATCATCGCCGGCCCACCGACATCGATCTGCTCGATCGCTTCGTCAAAGGTCGCCCCCCGGCGCGTGACGGTCTCGACGAACGGGTAGAGGTTGCAGCACACGAGGTCGATCTCCTCGAGGCCGTGCTGCTTGAGCGACTCCATGTGCTCAGCCCTGTCACGTCTGGCAAGGATGCCGGCGTGCACACCGGGGTGAAGTGTCTTGATCCGCCCGTCCATCATCTCGGGGAAACCGGTCAGCTCGGTGACTGGTCGCGCATCGATGGCTGCGTCTTGAATGGTCTTGAGCGTGCTCCCGGTGGCGATCAGCTCATAGCCGAGGCGTCGCAGCCCGCGCGCGAACCCGGTGAGGCCTTGCTTGTCGCTAACCGACAGTAGGGCTTTGGGCAAGACGTGCCTCCATCAGACCGATCGCCAGCGGAAGAATCCGGTACTCGGCTTCGTGCACGCGCTCCTGCAGGGTTTCAACGGTATCGCCTTCCACGATAGGAACAGCCTCCTGGACCAGGATCGGGCCCGCGTCCAGGTCCGCCGTAACGATATGCACCGTCGCCCCGGTCACTCTCGACCCGCTAGCGAGCGCCCGCTCCACCGCGTCCATGCCGCCTCCAAACTCAGGCAGCAGCGAGGGGTGGAGGTTGATGATCCGGTCGTCGAACGCTTCCAAAAAGGCCTGGGAATGAACCCGGTCGTAGCCCGCGTCGACGACGAGCTCGACTCCGTGTCTCCTGAAAAAGTCACGCATCGCCGCGTCGCGTTCGTCGGAAGAACCAAAAGCCTTTTGCGACAGCTCCCCGAGCGGGATGCCCTTGGCACGCGCGAAGGCGGCGCCCCCGCAGGACGGTCGGTTCGTCGCCACCGCGACCACGTTGAATCCGTGCTCGACGAGGTTGCGCAGGTTCGATCCCTTGCCGGATACCGCTACGCCGATTTTGAGCGTCAGCTGATGACCACTCGGTCTGGGCCAGAATGGCGAACCACCTCGCCGACCACCACCGCGCCGGAGGGCACGTCGGAGCGATCGACCACCAGGATCATGCCCAGACCCATGTTGAACGTTCGATACATCTCGTCGTCGGCGATCCGCCCGCGCTTGCGGATGAGCTCGAAGATCGAAGGCACCTCCCACGATTTGCGGTCGAGGCGGGCCCCGAGGCTCTCCGGCAGGCAGCGCGGAAGGTTGCCGAGAATGCCGCCGCCGGTGATATGAGCCGCACCTTTCCAGGGGACGCGGCCAAGGTCGTCGAGATATGACCTGTGTGGCTCGAGCAGCACCTCACCCAGCGGACGGCCCAGCTCTGGAAAGACGCGGTTCAGTGGCACATCCTCGAAAACCTTGCGCACCAGCGAGTAACCGTTGGTGTGCAGGCCGGTCGCGGGCAGGCCGAGGATCACATCCCCGGCTTTGATGCGGGCAGGGTCGGGGTGCCGGCCCGCTTCGACGAGGCCGATGATGAACCCGGCAAGGTCATAGTCCCCCAGCGCATAAACGCCCGGCATCTCAGCCGTTTCCCCGCCCAGCAGGGCGCACCCCGCATCGCGGCATGCCTGTGTCATACCTTCGATCAGCTGGGTGAAGACCTCGGGGTCCAGCCGGCCGGTGGCGAAATAGTCGAGAAAGAACAGGGGGCGGGCGCCGGCGGTGGCGATGTCGTTGACGCAGTGGTTGACGATGTCGAGTCCGATGCCTCGATGCGAGCCGGCCGCGATGGCGACCTTGATCTTCGTCCCCACGCCGTCGGTGCTCGCCGCGAGGTGACCGCCTCCCGGCAGCGCGTACATTCCCGCGAACGGACCGACACCGACGGCAACCTCCTTGCCGTGCGTGGCCGCGATCAGCGGCTTGACCCGCTCCAGCACACGCTCGTAAGCCGCGATGTCGACGCCGGCCGCGGCGTACGACAGACCCTCGGCGCTCATTAAGACACGAGGGTCGGCGAAGGAGGGCCTGCCACGTGGTCGGACTTGACGGGAAGCTCGAACTGCATCTTGTCCATCTCGAGCTGCTGGGGCACCGGGACGGGATAAGAGCCGTCGAAGCAGGCGCGGCAGAACTCCTGCGACGTGCCGCGGCCGATGGCCCGCATGAGTCCGGGGATCGAAAGGTACTGCAGGCTGTCGGCGCCGATGCGCTGGCGCACCTCTTCCACCGTACGCCCGGACGCGATGAGCTCTTTGGTCGAGCCGATGTCTACGCCCATAAAGCATGGGAAGCGCATCGGCGGGCTCGAGATCCGCATGTGGATCTCGCTGGCGCCTGCCGCGCGCAGGCGCTCGATGATCCGCTTCGACGTGGTGCCGCGGACAATCGAGTCGTCGACGGCGATGAGGCGCTTGCCCTTGATCGATCGCGGGAGCGGATTCAGCTTCAACATCACCCCGGCCTCGCGAAGCGATTGGTCCGGCTGGATGAAGGTGCGGTTGATGTAGCGGCTCTTCATCATCGCCTCGCGGAAAGGGATGCCGGCGGCCTCCGCGTAGCCGATGGCGGCCGGCGTACCGGAGTCGGGGAACGGGATCACCATGTCGGCCTCGACGGGAGCCTCCTTGGCCAGCTCGTGGCCCATCCGGATGCGGGCGTCCTCGAGCTCGCAGTTCTTCAGGATGGAGTCGGGCCGCGCGAAGTAGATGAACTCGAACACGCACATGGCGTGCTTGGTGGAGGTCTGGAAGTTCACGCTATGGACGCCGTGCTCGTCCATCACGACCATCTCGCCAGGCTGGACCTCGCGCACGAAGTTCGCGTTGACGGTGTCGAGCGCGCACGTTTCGGAGGCGATGACGTGTGCGGGCTGTCCAGGCAGCGGGATGAACCCGATACACAGCGGACGGAACCCGTATGGATCGCGCAGGGCGATGAGCTGGTTCGGCGTGATGATGCCACACGAGTAAGCGCCGACCACCCGCGCGAACGTCCTGCGAATCACGTCTTCCCACGTGCGGCCGTGCGTGTGCTCGATCAGGCGGGCCATCACCTCGGTGTCGAGCTCCGTATCGAACGTCGCGCCCTCCTCGATCAGCTGGGCCCGCAGCGCTTCGGCGTTCAACAGGTTGCCGTTGTGAGCAATCGCGCCCGGCCCCAGGGATGGGTGATGGAACGGCAGCGGATGTGCGTTTTCGGCCCGGCTGGAGCCGGTGGTCGAGTATCGAGTATGGCCGAGGGCCAGGATCGAGCCCTGGCCCATGTCTTTGATCTGCGCCGGTGAGAACACCTGCGCGACAAGGCCCATCGCGCGATGGACGCGCACGTTGGTGCCGTCCGAGACTGCGATGCCCGCGGACTCCTGGCCCCGATGCTGCAGTGAGAAGAGCCCGAAGTAGGTGAGGTTGGCGACGTCGACTCCCTGCTTCGCGCAGATCCCGAAAACCCCGCACATTAGACCAAACTGCCTTCCCAAGCCTGACGGATGTCATCCAGCGTCAGCCGGAACTGGCCTTCGAACTCGAGTGAGTCTCCGCCGGCGAGGCCCAGCAGCGAGATCTCGACGTGGTGACGGCGCGCAAGCGACTGCAGCTCCGGCATGGCGCGCGACGGAAGGCTCACGATGAAGCGGCTGGGAGACTCGCCGAAGAACGCGGCGTCCATGCGCAGCGGAGCTTCGGGCCGAATCCCAGGGCAGCGCACCCCGATACCTCCGAGCAGGCAGCATTCCGCGAGCGCCACCAACATGCCCCCCTCCGCGCAGTCATGCGCTGAATGCAGCAGGCCATTTTCAGCGGCCGCGAGCACCACGCGGTCGACCGCCTTCTCGCGCGCGAGGTCGAGCGCGGGCGGCCGGCCGGCGACATAGCCGTGCTCGACCTTCAAATACTCGGTTCCGCCGAGGTCGTTGTGGCTCGATCCGATCAGCATCACGAAGTCGCCTTCGGCGCGCAGGCCGGCCGATAGCCGCTTCCCATAGTCGCTAATCAATCCAACCATCCCGACGACCGGTGTCGGATAGATGGCGGACTCTCCGGAGGAGTCGTTGTACAGGCTCACATTGCCGCTGACAATGGGTAGGTCGAGCGCGCGGCAGACATGAGCCAGGCCGGCGATCGTCTCCTCCATCTCCCAGTAGACCTCCGGACGGTCAGGATTGGCGAAGTTCAGGCAGTCGGTCACTGCGAGAGGCTGCGCGCCGGTGGCGACGATGTTGCGCGCGGCCTCGGCCACGGCGAGCTGGGCGCCGAGGTGCGGGTCGAGATAGCAGTAGCGTGAGTTGCAATCAGTGGTGACAGCAAGGCCGATGCGCGTGCCCTTGACGCGAAGCATCGCCGCGTCGCCGCCTGGCGGGATCACCGTCGCGTCGCCAACCATGTGGTCGTAGCGGCGGAAGATGCCCCTGCGGCTGGAGAGGTTCGGGCTCGCCAGGAGACGCAAGAGCGTCGCGCCGGCATCGACGAGCGGTGGAAGGGCTTCGATGTCGAGGCCTGGCGGCTGCTCTGCCGTAACACCGACGAGACGTCGCGGCGGCGCACCGTCGGTGAGCAGGGAGACTGGGAGCCGAGCCACGTCGACTCCGCCGTCGACGATGGTCAGGTAGCCGTCGTCGGTGACGTGGCCGATCACCGCAGACGTGAGGTCCCAGGCCTGGAAGATCGCCTCCACCTCGGCCTCGCGGCCACGCTGCACCACGATGAGCATCCGCTCTTGGGATTCAGAGAGCATCACGTGGTAAGGGCTCATGCCACGCTCGCGCCTCGGCACTCGCGCCACGTCGATGTGCGCGCCGGCGCCCGGCACCCGTCCCGCGCATTCGGCCACCGACGACGTGAGGCCGGCGGCGCCAAGATCCTGAATGGCGACGACCGCGTCGGTCTGGGCGAGGTCCATGCAAGCTTCGAGCAGCAGCTTCTCGAGGAACGGGTTGCCTACCTGCACCGCCGGTCTTCGTTCAGAGCTCGTTGCATCAAGCTCCACTGACGCGAACGAGGCCCCGTGTATGCCGTCGCGACCCGTGTCGGCGCCGACGAGCATCAGGCTGTTGCCTGTGCCCTCCGCTCGCGCCCGCATCAGGCGGTCGACACGGACGAGGCCCACGCACATCGCGTTGACGAGCGGGTTGTTCGTGTAGCACTCGTCGAAATAGACCTCACCGCCGACCGTCGGGATGCCGATGCAGTTGCCATACCCGCCTATGCCGGCAACGACTCCTTCGAGGTGATGGCTCGATGCCGGCAGCGGTCCGAAGCGCAACGAGTCGAGCAGCGCAATGGGACGGGCGCCCATCGCAATGACGTCTCGGATGATGCCGCCCACGCCTGTCGCGGCGCCCTGGTACGGCTCGATGGCAGAGGGATGGTTGTGGGATTCGATCTTGAAGACGGCCGCCCAGCCCTCGCCGATTTTCACCGCGCCGGCGTTCTCGCCGGGACCCTGGATCACGGCAGGACTCGTGGACGGAAGCCGCCGCAGCAACGCCTTCGAGCTCTTGTACGAGCAGTGCTCGGACCACAGGACGCCGAGCATGCCCAGCTCGACCTCGTTCGGGGCTCGCTTGAGCTCCTCGACGATGACCCGGTACTCCTCCGGGGTGAGCGCAACCTCCCGCAGCTTGCGCTCGTCAACCATGTCCATGTCCAGGCTCAAGAAACCAGAACCTTCATGGCGCTTGCCGCCACTGAGCGAAACAGCTTCAGACCGTCGGTTCCACCTAGCTCCGCCTCGGAGCAGCGCTCCGGGTGCGGCATCATGCCGAGCACGTTGCCGCGCGCGTTGACGATGCCGGCGATGTTGTGCATCGATCCATTCGGATTGGCGTTGTTGGTAACACGCCCAGTTTCGTCGCAGTAGCGAAAGACGACCTGACCCCGCTGCTCGAGGCGTGAGAGCGTGGCCGGGTCGGCGAAGTAGTTTCCCTCTCCGTGCGAGATGGGCACGCGGATCACCTCACGCTCGGTGCACTTCGAAGTGAAAGGCAGGTCGGTGCGTTCGACGACGAGGCTCGTCCACTGGCAGCGATATTCGAGGGCTGCGTTGCGAATGAGCGCACCTGGGAGAAGGCCCGCCTCACAGAGAACCTGAAACCCGTTGCAGATCCCCCACACCAAGCCTCCGCGATCCGCGAACTCCTCGATCTTCCCCATCACCGGCGCGAACCTCGCGATGGCGCCGGTGCGGAGGTAGTCGCCGTAGGCAAACCCGCCCGGCAGGATGACGCAGTCGCTTCCCTTGAGATCCGCGTCCTTGTGCCAGAGGTACTGCAGCTCTGCGCCAAGGACCTGGTCGATCACCCAACCGCAATCCCGGTCCGACCACGTGCCTGGAAACACGACTACGCCGAACTTCATAAGGACAACCTCGCTCGAAGGCAATGCGGGGTCCCCGCGAAATCGAAGATTTCGTGGGGTGCAAACACGACGACTCCGAATTTCAACGGCGGTGACCGTCCGTTTCGATCTCGAAGTGGTAATCCTCGATCACGTGGTTCGCCAGGAGCTGTTTGCACATCGATTCGACGCGCTGCCTCGCCTCATGCTCGCTGCTCGCCTCCAGACTGACCTCGATGTACTTGCCGACGCGCACGTCGGAGACTTCGCGGAAGCCGAGCGTTGCGAGGCCCTGCTTGACGGTGATGCCCTGCGGGTCGTTGACGACCAGCTTCGGGGTCACGACGATGCGGGCGATCACGGCTCGAGGGGCTCCGGACGGGATCGCAAGATCACTTTTCGTTCCTCGGCTTGGGTGGAAACAGGGGCTTGCCGACCAGCCGCTGGTACGCGGTGAGGTACCGCTCGCGAGTCTGCGCCACGATGTCTCCAGGCAGGGGAGGCGGCTCCGACTCCTTGTCCCAACCGGCACTCGTGAGCCAATCGCGGACGAACTGCTTGTCGTACGAATCTGGAGACGTGCCCACCAGGTAGGTCGTGGAGTCCCAGTACCTCGAGCTGTCGGGCGTGAGCGCCTCGTCGATGAGGATGAGGTCGTCGCCGAGCAGGCCGAACTCGAACTTCGTGTCGGCAAGGATCAGGCCACGGCGCGTCGCCAAGGCCGCAGCGAACTTGTACAGCTCGAGGCTTGCGTCACGCAGCTTCGTGGCGAGGTCGTTGCCGAGCTCCTTTTTGAGCTGCGCAATGCTGATGTTCTCGTCGTGTCCGCTCTCGGCTTTGGTCGCAGGCGAGAAGATCGGGTAGGCGAGCTTCTCGCTCTGCCGCAAGCCGGGAGGCATCTCCTCACCGGCGAGCGTGTGCGAGTCCTGGTATTCCGTCCATGCGCTTCCTGCCAGGTATCCGCGGACCACGCACTCGAAGTCGATGCGCTTGGCCTTGCGAACGATCATGAAGCGACCGGCGAGCTCTTGGCGATGATCCTTGAGCACCGCAGGGAGGTCGGGGACCATGCCCGAGACGAGGTGGTTCTCCTGAAACGTGTCGGTTTGCGAGAACCAGAAGATGGAAAGCTGCGTCAGGACCTTGCCGCGGTCGGGGATCCCGTTGGGCAGGATGTGATCGAACGCCGAGAGGCGATCGGTGGCGACCATGAGGAGCTGGTCTGGACCCAGCTCGTAGGTGTCGCGGACCTTGCCACGCGAAAAGAGCTTGAGCGGGAGGTCGGTCTCGACGACCGCCGGCCCTGCGATCATCTGGTGTTCACTCCCAATCCAAGTTTTTCGAAGGCAAGGTCGGTGTGCTCCAGACCAGCCCAGGGATTGAACACCTCGTCGAGTTTAGTGCCGATGCGCGACATGACTTCCGGGTCCGCCTCGAGGATCGTGCGAAAACCTGCACCGTCGTCACCCATCGCTTCCATCGCTGCCTTCTGCACGATTGGATACGCGTCCTCCCGTGACATGCCGCTGTCGACCAGCGCCAGCAGGGCCCGTCCAGAAAACACCACCCCGCCTCCGAACTGCAGGTTGCGCAGCATCCTCTCCGGCCGCACCTCCAGGCCCTTGAGGACCTTGCCCATCTCCTGGGCCATGTAGTCGATGGCCGCGCACGCGTCGGGAAAGATGATGCGTTCCGCCGATGAGTGGCTGATGTCCCTCTCGTGCCACAACGCAGTGTTCTCGAGCGCCGTCACCAGGTGTCCGCGCACCACGCGAGCGAGGCCGCACACGCGCTCGGTCAGGACCGGATTGCGCTTGTGGGGCATCGCCGAACTGCCCTTCTGCTCTTTGCCAAAAGGCTCGAACGCTTCGCCGACCTCGCTGCGCTGCAAATGGCGGATCTCGGTCGCGATCCGCTCGAGCGTGCCGGCCGCCAGCGCGAGCGCGGACATGAAGTTCGCGTGCCGGTCTCGTGCCACCACCTGGGTCGAAACGATGTCCGGACGAAGGCCCATCTCTTTGCAGACGTACTCCTCGACCTTCGGGTCGATGGTGGCGTGGGTGCCGACCGCCCCGCTCACCCGCCCGACCGCGGCCTCATCGGCAGCGCGCGCCAGCCGCTCCTGTGCTCGGTCGAGCTCCGCCACCCAACCCGCCACCTTGAAGCCGAACGTGATCGGCTCGGCCACGATGCCGTGAGTACGCCCAGCCATGAGCGTGCGGCGGTGGCGGATCGCCAACTCGGCCGCGGCCTCGCGCACAAATGCAAGGTCGGCGGCGATGAGCCGTGCTGACTCGACGAGCTGGACCGCCATCGCCGTGTCGTTGAGGTCCTGGCTCGTCATCCCAACATGGACGTACCGCGCCTCCGGCTGGCCGATCGACTCGTTGAGGACGGTGAGAAAGGCGATCACGTCATGTCCGACGCGGCCCTCGACCTCGGCGATCTTGGCGGCGTCGAAAGTCCCTTTGCGGATCTTCGGCAGCGCCGATGCAGGAATGCGACCGAGACCGGCCCACGCTTCGCACGCGAGGATCTCGATGCGGAGCCACAGCTCGAATCGGTGCTGGTCAGACCAGACCGCCCGGATCGCAGGCGGAGAGTATCGCTCGATCAAGAAAAGTGCCGGCTCCCAATGATCACCGGGGGACGGCACGATTATACGGAAGGCGTGGCCCGAGCAGATGTGGGGGATGCGATCACGTCGGCCACAAGATGCGGTGTGAGTGGGGCTTCGTCCGGCCTGATGGCCGGCCCGGCTCGATAATCAAGCCCTTTATGGCCAGAACTCGTAACCACCTCACCAGGGTGCTCGTTTGAAACGCCACAGGCTGATGGGCCGGTGAGCGACCTGCTGCGCGACGAGGAGAGAGACCTCGTTGAGCGCGCCAAGCGGGACCCTCGACAGTTCGGGGCGCTCTACGACCGGCACTTTCAGCAGATCTATCGGTTCGTGTATTCAAGAGTGAGGGAACAAACCGCAGCAGAAGACGTCACTTCGGAGATCTTCATGAAGGCTCTGAAGGCCATGCCCCGATACCAGGACACGGGGCGTCCTTTTGCTGCCTGGCTCTACCAGATCGCCGTCAACGCCATCGCGGACCGTTACCGGACGCTCCGGCCATCGCAGCCGCTCGACGACTTCCACGACCTGTCCGTCGCCGGGCCCGCGCTCGAGGACCTGGCTGCCCATCGGGACGAGATCCGCCGCATCTGGGGATTGGTAGAGGCGCTGCCCGCGCAACAGAAAACAGCATTGGTGCTCAAGTTCCAGGAGGACATGAAGATCGAGGACATCGCGGTCGCGATGGGCAAATCGTCCGGCGCGGTCAAGCTCTTGATCCACCGCGGCGTGAGCCGGCTCCGCGAAGAAGCTGACGCCTTGAGGCCGGTCGAGTGAGCGCGCGTCACGATCCCGAGCTCGACGACGTCCTCCAGGACGAGGAGCTGCTCCGCCTCGGCGAGCTGCTGAGCTCGGCCGTGCGTCCAGAGCCGCCTCTCGACGACGCCTTCAAGTCCGGCCTGCGGCGCCAGCTCATGCAACAGGCCTGGGAGATGGGCGAAGGCCGGCCCTCACTGTGGAAGCGGGCATTCGCCCCTCCCGGCATGGCGTGGATCGGCGCGACCGCGGGCCTGCTGTTGATCGCATCGGTCGTCGTTTTCATGGCAACCCAACCGCCAACGTCTAGCGATATTTCGTTCATCAGCCAGATGGACGGCAGCAGCGGGGTCGCCCTGCAGCAGCCGATCCTCGTCAGGTTCAACCAGCCCATGGACCACCAGACCACCGAGGCGGCTGTGCAGATCGCACCCGCGACCAACGTCACGTTCTCCTGGCAGACCAACACGCTCGCCGTCCAGCCGACCAGCGGCAACCTGGCGCCAAACACGCAGTACCAGGTGACGATCGGGCCAGGCGCAACGACGGCGTCCGGCCAGCACTTTCCCAGCGCACAGACGATCACCTTCGTCACCCAACCGCCGGCGCCTCCCATTCCGACACCCTCGCCGACCCCTCGCGCCCCCGCGAGCCCAACGTCAGTACTGACCGGTGAGCGGCAGCTCGCCCCGCTGGGAGGCGGTGTCAGCTCACCGCTGCAGTGGTCGGCCGATTCTTCGACCGTGTATTTCGTCAACGCGAAAGGCGCGCTCGAAGTGGTTCCGGCAAAGGGCGGGGACGTGAAGATCGTCGCCGCGGACGGGGTCTCGGCGCCTGCGATCTCCCCGGCCGGCGACCGGCTCGCGTACATCCGCGGCGGCAAGATCGAGATCCTCACCTTTGCGGCAGGCACTACCGCGGAAGTCGTGGTGACGCCCGCCCCAACGATGGTTGGCTGGGTGAAGGACAAAGTCGTCTGGGCCGCTGCTGAGGGGGTGTATGCGCCGGGCGAGAGCAAACCGACGCTGCTCGCCCCGCTTCCGACCACCGGCGCCGTGAGCGTGCTTTCGCTTGCGACCGACGGCATGCACGCCGTATACCGCCAGGATCAGAAGCTCTTCCTACTCGATTTTGCGACGGCGAAGAGCACGCAACTCGGCCAGGCGAACGCTTCGTTCTACGGTTGGTCACCCAGCGGCACGCAGCTGCTTTACGCCAGCGGCGACCGCACCGTCATCTCAGATCTGCTGGGCAACAGCGTGGGCACGGTACCGGCCGGCGAGGCAAGCTGGTCGAGCCAGGACGCGATTCTCATTGGCAGCGACACCGATCTTTACCAGGTGCGCCCCGAGGGCACGTCGGGGACGAAGCTGTCCAAGGGGACCTACCACCTGCCGATTTGGGCTCCCAAC